>DASSHZ010000035.1:0-38790 GCA_035692425.1 Nocardioidaceae bacterium | reverse complement strand
GTTCGCGTAGGAGTTGTCCGGTGTCGGCGTCGACGACGCGGATGTAGCGGTCGGCGATGAGGGCCAGGACGTGGGTGCCGGCGTGCTCTCGGCCGAGCCCGATGTGGCGCAGCTGGCTGTTGTAGCGGATGGTGATGACGCCACCGGTGTCGACCTTGTCGCGGCGGACTCGGCAGTGGGCGGCGATGGGGGCCTTGGCCGGTGTTGCCCTGGTCCTGGCGGCGTAGGCCTGGGCCGGGGTGCGGCGGTTGATGGCCCGGTGGGGTCGGGTCGTGTTGTAGTAGCGCAGGAACCGGTCCAGTTGGTGCTGGAGCGCGTCGATGCCGGTGGCCGGGGGCTGGGCCGTGAGCCACTTCTTCATGGTCTGGTGGGACCGCTCGACCCTGCCTTGGGTCTGGGGGTGGTAGGGCCGGGAGTGGTGCAGCGAGACGCCGAGCAGGTCGAGCTCGATCTCTACTGCGACGCGGCCGCCGCGGCGGGGTCTGCCGGTGTAGACCGCGCCGTTGTCGGTGAGCACCGAGCGGGGGATGCCGTAGCGGGCGAGGGCGGCCCGGAAGTCGGTGCGGACGTCGGGGCCGGCGGTGGTGGTCCTGGCCTTGCTGCGCAGGGCGAGTCGGGAGTGGTCGTCGAGGATGTTGTGGATCTCCACGCCGGCGCCGTCGGCCAGGTGCCAGTGGGTGATGTCGGCTTGCCAGCGTTCGTTGGGCAGGTCGGCGCAGAGGCGCTTGCCGGCTCCCTTGGGTCTTTTGCGTGGCTGCGGGGTGACGAAGCCGCGGCGGGTCGGCGCCCGCCAGATCGTGCGGACAGCGGGCGGCCGGTCCACGCCCGCGGCGCCCAGGTGGGTGCGGATGGTCTCCGCGCCGGCGTCCAGGCCCTTCCTCGACAGGTCCTTGCGCAGCCCGATGATCTGGTCTTCGATCTCCAGACTGACCGCGCGGGGGTTGCTGTGCGGTCTGCGCGACCGGGGCGAGAACGCGGTCTCGCCCTCGGCCTCGTAGCGTTTGACGAGCTGCTGAACCCAGTACCGGGAGATCTTGTAAGCGCGGGCGACCTCGCTCTTGGAGCGACCCTCGACCTGCACCGATGTGATGACGAGCTCCGCCAGCGACATGCCGCACCTCCGGGGTAGGTGCCAACCATGTCGCGAGACAGCTGCCAACTATGTCGTGAAACCTGACACTGCCGGGGGCACTCGTACGAAGGCCAGTGTTTTGTTGGCCTCTCTTCACTTTCCGGAGAATGTCGAGATCCACAGCTTCGGCCTCGGTACACGTTGGGTACACAACGAGACGCCGCAACGACGAGTCCGACGCAGAGGTGATAGCCACCGCGGCGCTGCATGCTGGCGGTCGGTATGGGGCTGCTACGACGGCCGCCAACACACGGGTCCGGCCCGGATCGGCGGTGGCGCGCCGATGCGGGCGTCGGCTCGGCTGGCCCGCCGCGGCGCAGGGTGGTGCTCGTCGTAGGCGGCGCGGCGGTCCGGATCGCGCAGGACGGCGTACGCGGCGATGGTGCGCCGCAGTGCCGCGTCCGGGTCGAGGTCGGTGATCGGGTTCGTCGTCGAGTTGAGTTGGCGCGTGTCGGGGTGGTACGCGCGCAGCCGCAGGTGATAGGCGTGGGCGATCTCGGCGGGGCTCGCGGTGCGGGGCACGCCGAGGACGTGGTACGGGTCCGTGGACGGGGTGTTGCTCATGGTCGTCGGCCGTCGCCAGCGCAAATGACCGGGTGGCCCCGGACGCGCTTGGGCCCGGGGCCACCGGTGGTGGGATCACCGGTCCGGGCCGCTGTGGTGGTCCGCCATCGGGCGGGAGCGCCGCGCGACCGGTGGGCGCGTCGGGGCGCTGGTGATGAGATCGGCTGCGGCGCGGGGGCGGTGATCGCCTCGCTGCGGTGCTGATAGGACGGCCTCACCTGCCTTCCTCATGTTCCTTTTCCGCTGGTTGGGGTGGCCGGGTTGCGGGGCGGTGAACGAGGCCGACCCCACGCCCTAACGGCACCGGGACAGATCGCGGCGTCTCCGGGGGAGCCGATTTGGCGGCAGCACGTCAGGGCCGGGTCGGCGCGGCGCCGCAGCGTCGTGGTGTCCGCCCGACCGGGACGGTGGCTGTGTCCACTCGGCGGTCACGATGGCGTCGAACTCGGCGTGCAGCAGCTGCTCGTCGGCGCAGATCAGTTCGGCGAAGCGTTCGGTGAGCTGCAGAGCGTCCGACGCGGCGGTCGTCGTCAGCGCGTTCATGGGTGGTCACCGTGGCACTGCGGTCAGGCGTTGATCGCCTGCCGGTCCGCCCCCGCGCTGATCGTGATCTTGCGAGGTTTGGCCTGTTCGGCGACCGGGATACGTAACCGCAGCACGCCGGCTTCGTAGTTCGCGGTGATCTGTTCGGTGTCCAGGTTGTCGCCGAGAACGAGTTGCCGGCTGAACACGCCGCGGGGGCGTTCGGCGGCGATCATCTCGGTCGTCTCGTCCCGGCCGGGCCGTTCGGCCTTGACGGTGACCACGTTGCGTTCGACGTCCAGGTCGATGGAGTCGGCGTTCACGCCGGGTAGGTCGAACTCGACGACGAAGCTGTCGCCGTCGCGCCAGGCGTCCATTGGCATCACCGACGGGCGGGCCAGGGTGCCGTCGGTGCCGAAGAACTGTTGGGACAGCCGGTCCAGTTCGCGGAACGGGTCGGTACGCATCAGCATCGCCATCGTTACCACCTCCACTGTCTGCTGTTGTCGATGCTGTCGCTGCCACAGAGTCCCGGCGGGAATCTATGACAATCGCTACAGGTTTATAATAGCATTTGACTGTGTACATGCAAGTGGCTCGATGAGGTTTCAGATGAGGAGTTGGGCGGAAGCGAGGCGGTGATGGCGATGATCCTGACCGAGTTCTCGGTGGAGCGGTTGCGCTTCAGTTGCACCGGGTGCGGAAAGAGCTGGACGGCTGACTACGACGTGCAGCACGTCGAGGACGGCTACGGCCACGACCGGGACTACTACTTCTCCGACGGGCTGCCCTGTCCCGACCCGACCGCCCCCGGCGTCACCCTGTGCCCGGACTGCGGGCACGGCCGCGTCCTGGCCACAATCACCGCGCAGCGAGCGAACCGCGCGGTGAGCCACACCCGGCCCGACGACCGCGGCACCCGCCCCAACGCGGACAAGAGCACCGAGCGGGCCGCCGCGCCGCTGCTGTCCGACAAGGGAGCAGCGTGAGACCGGTCGATCCGGACCTGGGCGTGTACGGAATCTCGGTCGCCGCCGAACTGACCGGCCTGGGCGTGCAGAACCTGCGCCTGTATGAGACGCGGGGGCTGCTCGAACCGGACCGCACCGCGGGTGGTACCCGCCGCTACAGCGCCAACGACCTCGACCGACTGCGCCGCATCGGCGATCTGCTCGACGCCGGCCTCAACCTCGCCGGCATCGGCATGGTCCTCGACCTGGAACAACAAAACCTCGACCTGGAACACGAGAACTCGCAGCTGCGACTGGAGAAGGAGGAACAGCAATGGCTCGCCCCCACACCGACTCGGACACCCCGATCCCGGAAGCCGACCTCCTCGACCAGCACACCCCCGCCGTCCCGGAATCGGTAGACGCAACCGAGGACCCCGCTGGCGCGCTGGACGCCAACGAGGCTGACGTCGTCGAGCAGGCCAGCGGGCTGCCCGGTGGCGAGGACGAGGAGGACTACCCCACCACCTCCCAGGACCGGTCGTGGGAGGTGTGGCCCGATGCCTGAGCCGCTGTCCGAGGTCACCCGGCGCCTGCACCACGAATTCCCGGCCGTACCGCTCGGCGAGCTGATCGACCTGACTCGCCATTGCCGGGCCCAGATCGACACCGGCGCCCCGGAGGACTGCATCCCGGAACTGGTTGAACGCCTCGCCCGGGTCCGGCTGTCCGAGCGCGTCGACACCACCGCCGACGGTCTGGCCGCCACCGAGTAGAAGGATCGTGAGGAAGGACGAAGACGCCCGCTGGGGCAGCTGGTAGGGCGCACAGTCACCGCGGACGCGCATCCCGGGCCGGCCCGACCGCTGGCTGACGGGTCCGCGCCGTTGCGGGTCGCGATGATCGCCCCACCGTGGTTCGAACTGCCGCCGACGGGGTACGGGGGGATCGAGTCGGTGGTCGCCGACCTGGTCGACACGCTCACCGTTGCCGGGCACGAGGTGGTGCTGATCGGAGCCGGGCGACACCGCACCCGGGCGGCCCGGTTCGTCGCGGTCTTCGAGCAGCCCCCGTCCGAGCGGCTCGGCGCCCCCGTGCCGGAGGTGCTGCACGCCGCCCGCGCCGCGGCCGCGCTGCCGCACCTGCGGGTGGACGTGGTGCACGACCACAGCCTGGCCGGCCCGCTGCTCGCGGTGGGCCGCCCGCGGCCGACTCTGGTGACCATGCACGGGCCGGTCGACAGCGAACTCGGCGACTACTACGCGGCCCTGGGTGACTCGGTCGGTATGGTCGCGATCTCCGACGCGCAACGCCGGCTGCGGCCGGAGCTGAACTGGATCGGCACGGTCCACAACGCGATCGACGTCGCCTCGTTCCCGTTCCGCTCCCGCAAAGAGGACTTCGTGCTGTGGCTGGGCCGGTTCCACCCCGACTAGGGCGCTCACCTGGCCATCGACGCAGCCCGCGCCGCCGGGCTGCCGATCGTGCTGGCCGGCAAGCGCAACGAGCCTGGTGAACACGCCTACTTCACCCGTGAGATCGCCGGCCGGCTTGGACCCGGCGTCACCTATGTCGGGGAGGCCGACGCGCGGCGCAAGCGGGAACTGTTCGCCGCTGCCCGGGCCCTGATCTTCCCGATCCAGTGGGAGGAGCCGCTCGGGATGGTGATGATCGAAGCCCTCGCCTGCGGCACCCCGGTGGTCGCGCTGCGCCGGGGCAGCGTCCCGGAAGTGATCAGCCACGGCCGCACCGGGCTGATCGTCGATCATCCGCAGCAGCTGGCCCAGGCGCTGCTGGTCGCCGAGACGCTCGACCCGCACCGCTGCCGGGCCGAGGCCTGCGCCCGGTTCGACCTGCCCGTCATGGCTGCCGGCTACGAGCGCCTCTACCGCGAGGTGACCGACCGACACCACCCCGCCCCGGGCAGCCCCGCCGCACACCCGGTCGCGTGAGCGCGCCCGTGGGCGGGCCGACACCGCCGATCCGGCTACCCGGCACCATGGACGTCACCGTCGTCGAAGGCTCCTCGTTCTGCCGCAGCTCGCGCACCGGCGACATCGACCCCCACGCCGCGCACGGGCTATTCGTCCACGACACCCGCATCATCTCCCGGTGGGAGCTGACCCTGGACGACCAACCGCTGGTCGGCCTCGGCGTGCTCACGCCCGACCCGTTCGCCGCCACCTTCCTCACCCGCGGCCCGGCGCGGCCCGGCAACCCCGAACCCACCGTCGTCGTCGAACGACGCCGGCTCGTCGCCGACGGGCTACGCGAAGACCTCACCGTGCGCAACTACGGTCAAGAGACCCTCGGCGCCACCCTGGAACTGGCCGTCGGCGCCGACTTCGCCGACCTATTCGCCGTCAAGGACGGCCGCCCCGCCTCCCCCGGCCCCATCCGTCGCCACGCCTCCGGCGAAGACCTGGAACTGGCCGTCAGCCGCAACGGCGCTCGCCGTGGAGTACGCGTCCGCGGCCAGGGCGGTCATGCCTCCCGCGACGCGATCCGCTGGCAACTGGCCATCGCCCCCAACGGCCAGTGGCGCACCACCATCGAAGTGCTCCCCTCCGTCGGCGGGACGGAAACTCCGGCCGTGTTCCCCACCGACACCCCGGTCGATACCGCACCCCCGGCGCGGGGACTGCGTGACTGGCGAGCCTCCGCCCCCACCGTGCACGCTGATTACCCGCCCCTGCAAACCGCGCTCGAACGCAGCGTCGGGGACCTCGGCTCACTGCGCATCACCGACCCCGGCCACCCCGACCTCGACATCATCGCCGCCGGCGCCCCGCGGTTCATGGCCCTGTTCGGCCGCGACTCGCTGATCACCAGCTGGCTCGCCCTACCGTGGAACCTCAGCCTCACCTGGCTGCCTACCGCTTCGTCGAGGGCAAGATCGCCGAGCGCTGGGCCATTCGAGACGACTTGGGGATGCTACGACAACTCGGTGCCCTGTAGGGCGCAGGAACCTCAGCCGAAGACCTGCTCACAGGACGACCCCGACCGGAAGCCGAAGGCGGCCCCAGCAGCATTGAGCCTGGGCGCGAGGTGATCGACGACCCGAACCGTCGCGACGAACCCGGGCACGTCTCGGGAGTCGGCCGCGGCGATCTGACGCCGGGAGTTGGCCAGCGCCAGGTTCGCCAGGGCCAGGAAGTGGTGCCATCCGCTGGCTTCGTCGGCGGGCGGGCGCAGCGACCGAAGCGCCGTGACCGTCTGCGCCAAGTGCCCGTACCGGGAGAGGTACCTCCCGACGGCGGGAAGCTGTTGCCGCCCGGGGTTGTTGGGGTCGAAGCCTGGCACGGGGAAGGCGTGACCGCGGTGCGAGTCGAGGGCCTGCTGACAGACCGCGTCGACCCGGGCTACGAAGGCCTGCTGGGCAGCGGACGTCGACGGCGGGGCCTGGGCCCCGGGACTGCCTGCGCAGCCGGCCAGCAGCGCCGAGATCACAAGCGCGCACAGGACGCCGAGCGCCCGGACGCTCACCGTCCGCCCGCCGCCCCAGGCCCGGTGAAGAAGACGACCGTCTCGGCCACCTCCTGGCTCTCCGGGCGAGGAGCCTGACGCCCCGACTCCGCGGCGGCCTTCTCGATGACGGGGAGGACGTTCTCCCGGAAGAACTGCTCGTGAGCCTGCGCGCTCGTCCAGATGTCAGTCAGCCTGACCCGTTGCCGGCCCTCGTCGAAGGTCACCGCGTGCGCGATGAAGGAGTCTGGGTAGCTGGTCGGAATCCTGCTCTCGATCTCGAGGACCACCTCTAGGGTCGCCTCAGGCGGGAGCACGGTGGTGATGACGACGGGCATGACTACTCCTCTAGTAGTGCGTTCGTACTGACTCCGGAGACGCTAGGGAACCGCCGCCGCCGTGACATCGGGGCCAGCCCGCGGATTTCCCGAGGGCTAACCCTGTTCTCGTCGGGCCGAAAAGGCCCCACCATTGGTCTATGAGCCTGTCCGCCGCGGCTTTCTGGACCCCGGCGCCAAGCGGTACGACTCGAAACCGGGCCGGTTGGCCGGCCTGGGCGGTAGCCGGCGCAGGGCTCATCGGATGCACGCTCTCCCTGCTTGCCCCGATCTTGCACGGCCTCCCGATGCATCCTGGCGCACAGGCCGTGCATGCGGCTGTAACAGCGGCGTACGTCGGCGCGGGCGCGGTGGCCCTGGTCCGTCGACCTGGCAACGCGGTCGGCGCGCTTATGGCCGCGATCGGCTTCCTGTGGCTGATCCCCGACCTGGGCTGGATCCGGGCGCCGCTGAGCGCCACGCTGGCGGTCACCTACCCCCAGCTCTACCAACCGGTGCTCGCCCATCTAGCCCTCGGGTTTCCCTCCGGGCGGGTGACCGAGCGAGCCGAGCGCTGGTTGCTCGGCTACCTATACGCCTTCACCCTGCTGAGCAACCTGGCGGTGGCGGCCTTCACCGACCCCCGAGCGGATGGATGTTCGGACTGTCAGCGCAACCTGTTCCTCATCCACTCCAGTCCGCTGGCCGAGCAGCGGGCGAGCGAAGTTACCACGCTGGTGTCGCTGGTCACGGTCGTCGCCACCGCAGCGGTGATCGGACGGCATCTCTGGCGGGCGACCAGCGCCGGGCAGTACGCGATGGCACCGGTCATGTGGGTGCTAGGCCCCGCCGCGACGTACATCGTGCTGCTCCAGGTAGCGGACCTGGTCTCCCTCCCGAGCGCCATGGAGCGAGTTATCCGGGACTACCTCCCGCTGACGCTCCTGGTGCTGCCGGTGGGGTTTCTGGTCGGACTGCTGCGGATCCGCCTCACGTACGCCCGAGTGGGCCGCTTCGCCGCCGACCTCGCCGGTCCGGCCCCACCGGGACGCGTGCGGGAAGTGCTGGCCACCATGCTGCACGACCCCGACCTCGAGCTCTTCTACTGGTCATCGTCCAGCGCCGCGTACGTCGACCTGCACGGCAACCCGGTGAAACCAGACCGGGTGGCCGACCGGGCGACCACAGCCATCGACTCCGACGCCGGCCCGCTGGCTCTCCTCGTCGTCGACCCAGCGGTCCTCGCGGAGCCAGGCCTGGTCCGTGCCGCGGGCGCCATCGCCCAGCTCGCGCTGGAAAACGAGCGACTGCAGGCGGAGGTGCGCAGCCAGCTGGTTCAGCTTCGCTCCGCCTCCGCTCGGCTGGTCCAGGCCGGCCAGGAGGCGCGCCGCAAGATCGAGCGAGACCTCCACGATGGTGCCCAACAGCGGCTCCTGGCCCTGTCCATGACGCTAGGCCGGGCGCGGGACCTGCTGGGCCCCAAGGGGGACCCGCGCATGCGAGACTCTCTCGACCGGGCGCACGCCGACCTCCACCAGGCGATCGCCGAGCTGCGCGAGCTGGCTCGCGGCATCCACCCCGTGCTCCTCAGCCAAGAAGGCTTGGCCTCGGCGCTGCGGGCCCTGGCCGAACGCTCTCCGCTGCCCGTCCAGGTGGCTGCACCGGCAGAGCGGTTCGGCGAGGGGGTCGAGTCAACGGCGTACTTCGTCGTGTCGGAAGCGATCACCAACGCAGCCAGGCACAGCCGGGCCGGGCTGGTCCGCGTACTGGTGCGACGCGATGCCGGAAACCTGGTCGTCGAAGTGTCCGACGACGGGATCGGATCCGCCAGTGAGTCGGCGAGGCTGGGGACCGGGCTGGCCGGGATGCGAGACCGGGTGACGGCCCTCGGCGGCGTGATGAGTGTGGTGAGCCCGCCCGGCCAGGGCACCCGGATCGCGGTCAGGCTGCCATGCGCGTGATCCTGGCCGAGGACTCGCCGCTGCTGCGCGCGGGACTGGTCCGGCTGCTCGAGGAGTCCGGGCTGGACGTGCTCGACGCCGTCTCCGACGCCATGTCCCTTCGCGCGGCAGTGGCCGCGACACCGCCGGACGTGGTGATCACCGACATCCGGATGCCACCCACGTACGGCGACGAGGGCCTGCAGGCCGCGGTCGACATCAGGGCGGCGCATCCGACCGTCGGCGTACTGGTGCTCTCGCAGTACCTCGAGGCCGCGTACGCCGAGCGGTTGCTGCGCTCGGACGCCAGTCACGTCGGCTACCTGCTCAAGGACCGGGTCAGCGACGCGGCCATGCTGGTGCTGGCAGCTGAGCGGGTGGCTGCCGGTGGTTGTGTGGTCGACCCCGACGTGGTCCGGATGCTGGTCGCACGACCGCGAGCCGACGATCCGCTCGGCCCGTTGACCGACCGCGAGCGGGTGGTGCTCTCCCTGATGGCGGAAGGCTGGTCGAACCAGGGGATCGCGGACCGGATGTTCCTCTCCCCCAAGACGATCGAGGCGCACGTGACCGCCATCCTGACCAAGCTCGACCTTCGCGACACCCCGACCGGCAACCGGCGGGTCCTCGCCGTGCTCCGCTTCCTGCGAGGTCCGGCGCCCGCGGATCCCTGAGGCGGCGGCCCGGCCGAGTCGGTCGGTAGGTGACTACCGGTCGAACCGGTACCCCATCCCGGGCTCGGTGAGCAAGTAGCGCGGCCTGGTCGGGTCCGGCTCGAGCTTGCGCCGGACCTGGGCGACGTAGACGCGCAGGTAGTTGGTCTCCGTGTCGTACCCCGGCCCCCACACGTCATGGAGCAGCTGCCGCTGGGTAATGAGCCGGCCACTGTTTCGAGCCAGGACTTCGAGCAACTGCCACTCGGTCGGAGTGAGGCGGACGTCGCTGCCGTCTGTTCGGATCACCCGCTTGGCGGCCAGATCGATGGAGAAGTCCTCGGTGCAGATGGTCGGGGCATCGTCGGCGGAGGTGCCGCGGCGGACGGCGGCGCGTAGTCGGGCGAGCAGTTCGTCCATGCCGAAGGGCTTGGTGACGTAGTCATCGGCGCCGGCGTCTAGCGCTGCCACCTTGACCGCTTCCCGCTCGCGCGCGGACAACACGATGATCGGGGTGGGAGTCCAGCCGCGCACACCCGTGATGACGTCGACACCTTCCATGTCGGGCAGCCCCAGGTCCAAGATCACGACGTCGGGACGCTCCCGGGCAACCGCTGCGAGCCCGGCGGTTCCGTTCGGGGCGGTAGCGACCTCGTAGTCCCGGGCCGTGAGGTTGATGCGCAGGGCTCGGCAGATGGCGTCTTCGTCGTCGATGACGACGACCTTGGTCACGGGCCGACCCTTGCGATATGGCCAGCACCGGTGGCCGCGACCGGCAGTGAGATGGTCATCGTGAGCCCGCCGCCTGGAGTGTCGCCGACGGTGAGCTGGCCGCCTACACACTCGACAAACCCCCGGGCGACGGCCAGGCCGAGCCCTACGCCAGTCGTCATGTCCTGGTCGCCGAGGCGCTGGAACGGCTCGAACATCCGCTCCCGCTGGGCCGGCGCGACACCAGGACCGTGGTCGACCACCGCGACCTGAACGCGGTCACCATCGGAGGATGCCGTCAGTCCCGGCGGTCGGTCGGCCGGCGAGTATCGAATCGCGTTGGCGATGAGATTGGCGAGGGCGCGCTCCAGCAGCCCGGAGTCGGTATGCACAAGAGGCAGGCCGTCGGGGACGTCGAGCGCTACCCGCGCTCCGCCGGGGACCGTGCGAAGCGCCAGCGGCGCTACCTCATCGACGCCGGTCGGGTGCAGATACGGTTGCAGTGCGCCGGTGTTGACTCGACTCATGTCGAGCAGGTTGGCGATGAGGGAGTCGAGGCGGTCGGTTGAGTCCTCCACCGTCTCCAGCAGCGCTGCCCGCTGCTCGGGTGAGTACTCCACGTCGGTCTGGCGCAGGCTGGCTGCACTTGCCTTTATCGATGCAAGTGGGGTGCGCAGGTCATGGCTCACCGCTGCCAGCAAGGCGGTGCGCATGCGGTTACCCGCGGCGAGCGCCTCGGCCTGGGCGGCCTGGGTCCGCAACCGGTCCCGGTCGAGGGCGGCCGCCGCCTGACCGGCACCCGCCTCGAGAAGCCGGCGGTCCCCGGCTGACACCGCCCCGTGCGCAACGAGGGTAAGGCCGCCCCGGACGCGTATAGATGCCTCCGCGGGCATCCCGACGTCGCCACACGCGGCCACTCGGATCCAGTGGCTGCCCGACCGCTCTCGCAGTTCGAGGCCGATGCCGAGGGTCGAGCTCAAGTGCTGAAGAACGCTTGCCGGCGTGTCCTCGTCGGCGAGCACGGCGCGAGCCAACGTAAGCAGGGCCCTCGCCTCAGTACGGTTGGTCGCGGCCTGCTGGGCGCGGCGGGCCGAGAGGTGAACGACACTCGACAGCGAGAGGGAGACGACGACGAACAGCAGCAAGGCCAACAGGTTGTTCGGCTCGGCGATGGTAAACGTGTGATATGGCTCGGTGAAGAACCAGTTCAGTAACATGCTCGCGGCGACCGCTGACGCAACCGCGGGCCAGAAGCCGCCCACGACGGTGACCGCAATGACGGAGAGCAGATAGAGGAGCAGGTCGTCGGTCAGATCGAGAGGCAGCGGGCCGGTCAGGAGCCAAGTCAAGCAGGGCAGCAGCAGCGCGGCCAGCGTCGCCCCGAGGAGCCGGCGGCGCCAGTCGACCGCCCTCGCGAAGCCACGTACGGTCGTCATGCGTACTAGTGTGACCCGTCCGAAGCGGATCGAACATGCTCGCGCCGATCCGGCCATTGTTGGCTCAGAACGTCCATGCCTGACCAGTCAATCGCGCAACTCCACGAGTGCTCTGGGATCTTGACATCTTCTTGACGCGCAGTCCAGGAACCTTGACGCTGCCCTTGCGCCAAATCGCTGGACAGGCACCTAGCGTCGGACGACGTGACGGCGGACGCGCGGCGATGACCAGGCGTGAGTTCCTGAAGCGTGCCCTGGTAGGTCGCCCGCTTCGAGGCGAGCAAATGCCGGAAACGCTGCTTCCGAAGTGGATGGCACTCCCCCTGTTCGCCTCCGACCCGCTGTCCTCGGTTGCCTACGCGACCGAGGAGATCGTGCTAGTCCTCGCCTTGGGTGGCGCCAGCTACCTGCTCCTGGCGAAGTGGGTAGCCGCGGCAATCGCCCTCCTCCTCGTGATCGTGGTTCTCTCCTATCGGCAGACCTGCTACGCCTATCCCACCGGCGGGGGCGCGTTCGCGGTAAGCCTCGCCAACCTCGGCGTCAGCCCAGCGCTTACCGCTGCCAGCGCGCTACTAGTCGACTACGTCATGACCGTGGCGGTGTCCGTGGTGGCTGGTGTGGTCGCGATCACGAGCGCCGTGCCCAGCCTGCACAAGTCCGCTGTCGAGATCTCCGTCGGCGCGGTCGCCGTTCTGATGCTCGCCAACCTCCGTGGAGTCAAGGAGTCAGGCCGCGCGTTCGCGATCCCGACGTACACCTTCGTCGGGCTCACCTACCTCATGCTCATCCTCGGTGCGATCAAAGGAGTCACCGGTCACTTGTCGGAGGCGTCAACCGCGAGCCAGCAAGTCGAGCAACAAGTCAAGGTCGGGGGCATCCTCACCGTGTCACTGCTGCTGAAGGCATTCGCATCCGGCTGCACTGCGCTCACCGGCGTCGAGGCGATCAGCAACGGCATACCGGCGTTTCGGAAGCCCAAGTCGCACAACGCCGCGAACACACTCGCGATCATGGGCCTCATCTCGCTCACTATGTTCGGTGGGATCACCGCGCTCACCCTGGTCATGCATGCCCGAGCGCAGGCGGGCGGCAACCCGTCGGTGATCTCCCAGCTTGCCGCCGGGGTGTTCGGTGGCCATGCGGTGCTCTTCTACCTCTACCAGGCAGCCACCGCCGGAATCCTCATCCTCGCGGCGAACACCGCGTTCAACGGCTTTCCGGTGCTGTCGTCAATCCTGGCGCAGCACCGCTACCTGCCCCGACAATTGCAAAACCGCGGCGACAAGCTGGTGTTCAGTAATGGCATCCTGCTCCTTGGTGGATTCGCGATGGCCCTCATCGTCGGCTTTGATGCCAGCATCGATCGTCTCATCCAGCTCTACATAATCGGTGTCTTCACCTCGTTTACCCTCGGCCAGGCCGGCATGGTTCGGCACTGGAGTCGACTACAACGCTTGGGTCACCTCGGAGCACAGCACCACCTGCGGGCAAAGCGCGCGATCAATGCCGCTGGCGCTGTCACAACCGGCGTCGTGCTGTTGGTAGTTCTGTACAGCAAAGTCGCACACGGCGCCTGGCTGGCGATCCTCGCCATGGTGATGCTGTTCGGCACCATGAAGAGCATCCGTCGTCACTACGACGCCGTGGCGACCGAGCTGCATATTCAGGCCGCCGACCGCCCGCTGCTACCCCCCCGCAACCACGCCATCGTGCTGGTCTCGCGACTCCACCTGCCCACGATGCGCGCCCTTGCCTATGCCCACGGCACCAGGCCGAGCAGCCTCAAGGCCGTGACTGTGCAGATTGACCAGAACGACGCAGACGAGCTTCAGCACGACTGGGTCGAGCATGATATCGACGTACCACTAGTCGTGCTCCACTCCCCCTATCGGGAGATAACGCGCCCGGTCATCCGGTATATCCAGGACCTTCGGCGTAGCAGTCCCCGAGACGTAATCACGATCTTCATCCCGGAATATGTCGTTGGTCACTGGTGGGAGCAGCTCCTGCACAACCAGAGCGCCCTTTGGCTCAAAGCGCGCCTGCTGTTCGAACCCGGCGTAATGGTTACCAGCGTCCCGTGGCAGCTCCGGTCCGCCGTCACGAGCCCCTACAACCAGCCGGAGGTAGCGGTGGCGCGCCGCACCGGCCACGTAGCCGAGCGGCTCGCGCCCGAAGACAGGTCGAGCAAGCAGGCGTCCGGCGACGAGACGCAAGCAGCGGCCCGGCCGGCCGAAGGCCACCGGGAGGGCGGGCTGCGGTCGGTCGATCCGTGAGGCGGCGGCTCACTGCTTGGGGGGCAGTGACCTGGCGTGCGCCAGTCCGCGATCCACCCATTCCTTGAGCGCCGCGTCCTCCGCGACGACCCCGGCGGCGACCCGCAGCCAGCCGGCCATCGGGGCCCGGTCGCCCATCTGCATCAGGCCGACCCCGGGAACCGCGAGCAGGGCCTCGGACTCCACCGGCTCTACGTGAACCAAGAGCCCGCCCTGACCGCTCGCGGCGACGCTCATATGACCGCCGAGGAGGAACGCGAGGCCACCGAACATCTTCTGCTCCACCACCGGCTCGCCCGCCATCAGGTCGCGGATCCGCGCGGCCAGCACCTCGTCATACGCCACGATCGAAACCGTAGTCCGTGGCAGCCACCACCGCGCGAGCCGACGCTCCGGATCACCCTCCACGCCTCAGCCGCCCGCGAATCGAGAACCGCCGCCCCGAGTCAATTCGTTGTGCGGTGACCACCATCTCGCATCCTGCGCAGGAGCCAGGCGGGTCCGACGACGGAGGCGCCCACGGCGGCTACTCGCTGTCGCAGCTCCCGGTCGGCCGTGACAACCACGACCTGGTCGCCGGCTGAGCTGCGCGCGGCGGCGTGCTCGACGATCGAGTCGTCGCCCGAGCCAGGTGCGTGCACGGTCTGGACCCGGCCGTGATGTCCGGCCGGTGGGCCGCCCCTCGCCTGCCCCTCAAGGATGAGGACGACCTCGTCGCAGCTCAGCCTCAGCTCGGCCGCGACCAGGTCCCGGTGCAGCCGCCCGGCCGCGCCCGCCCGATCCCGCCACCAGCCGTCAGGCCGGCTGCCCATCACGTTCGCGCCGTCGACGATGACCACCAGCACTCCGCCACCGTAGACGCCTCCGGCCGGTTGGCGCGGACCCGCTTAGTGGCTGCGAGGGACCGGCGGCGCGCGAGTGCGATGTCGTCGAGCGCTCCCGCCGGTAGCCATTGCGACTCGCAGTCGCTCAGCTAACCGAACACCCGGGGCGGTGGGGAGTCTGCGTGTGGGCGGCACTCGCCGTGGGTACTCGACCACCTGGAGCCCTGTCCTGGGAAGGGGATGCGCGATGCGGTCTGCCGGTCCGGTGGTCGAGCAGGTGTCGGCCTCGGTGTACGACGTGCCCACCGACCAGCCGGAGGCGGATGGCACGCTGGCCTGGTCGAAGACCACGCTGGTGGTCGTCGAGGTGCGGGGCGGGGGCCGGTCCGGCATCGGCTATACCTACGCGGGGGCGGCCTGCCGTCCGCTGATCGTCGGGCTGCTCGCCGAGCAGGTGCGCGGCCGGGCAGTCCTGGATGTGGGCGGCGCCTGGCAGGCGATGGTGCGGTCCACGCGAAACCTCGGCCGGCCGGGGCTGGTCTCCTGTGCCATCAGCGCGGTGGACACCGCCCTGTGGGACCTGAAGGCGCGCCTACTCGACGTACCGGTCTGCCGACTGCTGGGCGTCGTGCATGAGCGGGTCCCCATCTACGGCAGCGGCGGCTTCACGACGTACGACGAGCCGACCGCCCGGGCACAGCTCGAGCGCTGGACCGCAGACTGGCAGCTTGGGCGCGTCAAGATCAAGATCGGCGAGTCCTGGGGCCGCAACCCCGGCCGCGACCTCGCCCGGGTCGCCTTCGCGCGCCAGGTGGTCGGTCCCGACGTCGAGCTCTACGTCGACGCGAACGGGGCCTACACGCGCAAGCAGGCGGTCAGGATGGCGCACGCGATGGCGGACTCGGAGGTGAGCTGGTTCGAGGAGCCGGTCTCCTCCGACGACCTGGCGGGGCTGCACCAGGTACGCGATCAGATCACCGCGGACGTGGCCGCCGGCGAGTACGGGTACGACCTCGCCTACTTCGGCCACCTGGTCGCGGCCGAGGCGGTCGACTGCTTGCAGGTGGACGTCACCCGCTGCGGGGGGATCACCGAATGGCTGCGCGCTGCGGCGCTGGCCGCCGGGCATGGGCTGGACGTGTCCGGGCACTGCGCCCCCAACCTGCACGCGCAGGTGGCCGCCGCGGTGCCCAACCTGCGCCACCTGGAGTACTTCCACGACCACGTCCGCATCGAGGGCATGCTCTTCGACGGCGCCCTCGACCCCGACGGCGGGGCCCTGCGTCCCGACCCGGACCGGCCGGGGCTGGCACTGGAGCTCAAGCGGGCCGACGCCGAGCGCTTCCGGGTCGCCTAGTGTCCTGCATCGGAGGCAGTACGCCGGCCAGCAAGCAGGCCGCCGGCACCGCCCTACCCGACCGGCACTGCCCGGCGCCCGGCCCGCGCGTCCGGGTCGTCGTCCATCGCCGTCCCGGCTGCCATCCGCTCCGCCAGCCGGGACGCCAGCGCCATGATCGTCAGCGCAGGGTTGGCGGAGCCTTGAGTTGGGCAGACGGAGCCGTCGGCTAGGAACAGGTTCGGCACCGCCCAGGCCCGCTGGCTGGCGTCCACCACGGAGTTCTCGGGGGCTGAGCCCATCCGGGCGCCGCCGATGAGGTGCGCGTACCGGTGGATCGTCAGGACATCCTGCGCGTCGGCCGCGCGCAGGATGTCGGTGATGACCTTGGTCGAGTAGTCGATGTTGGCCCGGTCGTTGTCGCAGAGCGAGTAGTCCATCCGGGCGACCGGGATGCCGTACGCGTCCCGCTCGTCGGCCAGCGTGACCCGGTTCTCCGGCTGGGCCAGCAGCTCGTTGAGCACGCCGACGGTGGTCCAGTGGTTGTAGTCGCGCATGTACTCCCGCAGCGCCCGGCCCCAGTGACCGTCCGCGAGCACGTGCTCAGCCCAGCCGATCGGCAGCGGCGAGACCGTCTGGATCGAGAAGCCGCGGGCGAAGCCCCGCCTTAGATCGGTCTCGTAGAACTGCTCGGAGGAGACCTCCGGAGGCGGCGCCTTGTACATCCGCAGCTCATCGGGGAACCGCCCGGCGGTCTGGCTGGCGCCCTGGACCATCACGTACCGGCCGACCTGGTCCTCGTTGTTGCAAAGCCCATTGGGGAAGCGGCGGCTGGTGGAGTTGAGCAGCAGCCGCGGGGTCTCGATCGAGTACCCGGCAATCGCCACGAACCTGGCCCGCTGGAGCCGCTGGGCGCCGCCGGCCTCGTCGTAGTAGACGACCCCGGTCGCCCGGCTGGTGGCCTGGTCCACCTCGACGCTGGCAGCCATGCAGCTCGCTCGGACCTCTACGCCGTGGGCGAGGGCGTCGGGCAGATGGGTGACGTAGGGGCTGGCCTTTGCGTTGACCTTGCAGCCTTGGAGGCAGTAGCCGCGATATATGCAGTGCGGGCGGTTGCCGAACGTTCCGTTGACGATGCCGACCGGACCGACCCGCATCTCGATGCCCAGGGCCAGCGCACCGGTCCACAGCCGAGCGGCCGCGCCGGAGATGGGGTGGGGGGAGAAGGGGTAGCGGTGCGGGTAGCCCCACGGCCAGTCCTGCCCGGCCACCGGCAGCTCGCGCTCCACCCGCTCGTAGTGCGGCCGCAGGTCCGCGTAGCCGATGGGCCAGTCCGCGCCGACGCCGTCCCGGCTGAACGTCTCCAGGTCCGAGGGGTGGAAGCGCGGGCAGTACCCGGCGTAGTGGACCATCGACCCCCCGACACCGCGCCCCGAGTTGTTCTTGCCGAGCTCGATCGGGTCGTCCCCGCCGATGATCCGCTTCTGCGTCCAGTACAGCTCGTGCGAGCCGGCCTCGTCGGAGACCCAGTCGGTGTCGGGATGCCAGAACGGCCCGGCCTCGATGATCACCACCCGCCACCCCGACCTGGCCAGGCGTTGGGCGAGCACCGAGCCGCCGGCGCCGGCGCCCACGACGACCAGGTCCACTTCGTCGCTGTCCGCGTACCGGCGCATGGTGTCCTCGCCGGGGAGCTGGCGGGAATGTACGTCGAGCAGCAGCCGGGAGTCGTTGTCGACCGGCGCGATGGCCCCCTTGAACAGCCCCCGGAACAGGTCGCCCATCAGTCCCAGCCTTCCTGAGTGACCCGGACCGGATCCTCCGAGGTGGCGCCGTGGGTCTCGTACGGCTCGGTGGTGCTGAGCGGGCCGAGGCGCATGAAGCCCCGCGGGTACGCCGGCCCGCCGAAGCCGATCTCGTTCCAGGCCCACGGATGGGAGTAGAAGGCGGTCAGCAGGGCGCGCATGCACACCGACCAGGCGCGCGACACGTTGACCTGGTCCCACACGCCGCCGCCCAGGCGGGCGTGGGCGAGGTCGTCGACGATGGCCTCGCGGGTCTCCGGCTCGCTGGCCGCGAAGCTCGCCTTGCCGTACCCGCTCCGGGCGGTCTCGTCCAGCCCGGCCAGCACGATCCGCCAGGTGTCGCGGTCGTCGGGCATGTCGGCGTACTGGAAGCCGTCGAGCCGGCCCGCCGCGAGCTTGTCGTCGACGTTCTCGGCGACCGGCACGCGCGGCTCCGAGTCCTGGGCCAGGGCCGTGTCGCAGAACGCGCGCAGGGTTGGCTCCTGCTCTGCCGTGAAGAACCGCAGCGGGCCCGGTGGGTCGAGGCGCGCCAGCACGACCTGCCGGGTGGCGTCGTCCCAGGTGTCGACCGTCTCCAGCACGTCGTAGTCGGGGTAGCGGCCGATCATCTGCGGTGTCCTCCCGCGCCGCTGGCGGGGCAGCCAGTCGGGGTGCGGCGGCTGTCCACCCGAGCGGAGGTTGGGCAGGTGGCGCGGCAGTCGGAAGTCCGGCATAGCCGCTCCCTACCGCTCGCGACGCAAGATGGCGGCCAACAGCCCCATTCCGCCGACGATCGCCATCAGGCCGGGGGCCGCGATCGGCGGGCCCATCGGGACGTTGTAGGAGTAGAGCTTCCACCCGCCCGGTCGACGGGACACCCCGCGGGCGTGCAGGTACTCGCCGACCAGCCCATCGAGGGCGTAGAGCCCGGCGGTCACGGGCAGGGCAGCCTTGGCCCACCGACGACTGAACACGCCCCCGATCCCGGCCACCACCAGCGGCGGTGTCACGGCGACCGGCGACCACATCATCTTGTTGCCGAAGCTGGCCCGGTAGTGCTCGACATACACCTCTGCGGTAGTGATCACGGCGGCGGCCGCGGTTAAGCCGGAGAGCGCCCGCTCGAACCGGCCATGCTCGATGTTGACCAGCTCGTGCGACAGGGCACCCGCCACTCCCCTGCGTTGTTGCCTCATCGAGGTCCTTCCTCACCCGGGCTCTGCTGCGCAGCCGGCGAGCCGCGCGTCGACTGGCGAGGGACCACGGACATCCGGAAGCCCCGGGTCCCACGTTGGACCCAACGTCCGGTACCCCGCGCGGGCGCAGCCAAAACGTCGGCGGGTCGAGCCGCCGCTGCCGGCTGGGCCGGGCTCGGGAGCGGCGGCGACGGCGCCTCAACGCAGGGCTGGCCGTCAGGACTAGCCTTGGGTACGTCCCCAAGGACCTGCAGCACGAAAGAGGCGAGCCAGGGCGGTGTCCCAGTCTTCGCACGAGAACTCCACGACTGACTTCGGTGCCAACGAGTGGCTGGTCGACGAGATGTACGACCGCTACCGAAAGGACCCGGCCTCGGTCGATGAGGCCTGGCGGGTCTTGTTCGAGGACCGCGATTACGCGGGAGGTGGCCACCGGGCGCCGAGCGGCCTGGACGGGACCGCCCGCCCGGCTGCCGCGCCCACAGCACCGGCCGCCACCGCGCCGCCGACCGAGCAGCCGGCCGGCAAGCCCGCTGGTGACCGGGCCGCACAGCCCGCTCGGCGGGAGGCGGCTCCGCCGACAGCCACGCTGGTGGCGCCCCCGCCCACGCCGAGCGTCCAGCCGCCGGCGTCCCCCGCCCCCGCCGCCACGCCCGCGCCGCAGCCAAGCGCCGGCGCCGAACCCGCCGGCACTGAGCACGTCGTGCTACGCGGAGCGGCAGCCCGGACGGTCGCCAACATGGACAGCAGCCTCGCGGTGCCGACGGCCACCAGCGTCCGGACCGTGCCGGTCAAGCTCCTGATCGACAACCGCATCGTCATCAACAACCACCTTGCCCGCGCCCGCGGCGGCAAGGTCTCCTTCACACACCTGATCGGCTTCGCCCTCACCCGGGCGCTCACCGCCATGCCCGAGATGAACTACGGCTTTGCGGTCATCGACGGCAGGCCGGCGCTGGTCAAGCCCGATCAGGTCAACCTCGGCCTAGCCATCGACGTCAAGCGCGCCGACGGCTCTCGACAGCTGCTGGTCCCGTCGATCAAGGCGGCCGAGCTGATGTCTTTCGCGGAGTTCTGGGCCGCCTACGAAGACATCGTGGTCCGAGCGCGCGACGGCAAGCTCGCCGTCGCGGACTTCGCCGGGACCACCATCACGCTCACCAACCCGGGGACGATCGGGACCAACCACTCGGTGCCCCGCCTGATGAGCGGGCAGGGGTGCATCGTCGGCGTCGGCGCGATGGAGTACCCGGCGGAGTTCGAGGGCGCCTCCGACGAGACCCTGGCCCGCAACGCCGTCAGCAAGGTGATGACGCTCACCTCGACGTACGACCATCGGGTGATCCAGGGCGCGCAGTCCGGCGAGTTCCTGCGTCGCATCCACCGGCTCCTACTCGGCGACGACGGCTTCTACGACGAGATCTTCCGAGCCCTGCGCATCCCCTACGAGCCGATCCGCTGGGCTCCAGACATCCCAGCAAGCCACGAGGACGAGGTCAGCAAGCAGGCTCGGATCCTGGAGATGATCCACGCCTACCGGGTGCGCGGGCACATCATGGCCGACACCGACCCGCTGGAGTACCGCCAGCGCAGCCACCCCGACCTGGACGTGGCCACGCACGGGCTGACGCTGTGGGACCTCGAGCGAGAGTTCGCCACCGGGTCGTTCGGCAACGACCGCTTCATGAAGCTGCGGCACATCCTGGGAATCCTGCGGGACTCCTACTGCCGCACCGTCGGCATCGAGTACATGCACATCCAGGACCCCGAGCAGCGGCGCTGGATCCAGGAGCGGGTCGAGCGCCCGCATCAGAAGCCCCCCCGCGAGGAGCAGCTGCGGATCCTGCACAAGCTCAACCAGGCGGAGGCGTTCGAGACCTTCCTGCAGACGAAGTTCGTCGGGCAGAAGCGCTTCAGCCTGGAGGGGGCGGAGACCGCCGTACCGGTGATCGACGAGATCTGCTCGGCGGCCGCCGAGGCCGGCCTGGACGAGGTTGTCATCGGGATGGCCCACCGGGGCCGGCTCAACGTCCTGGCCAACATTGTTGGCAAGAGCTACGCACAGATCTTCCGCGAGTTCGAGGGCAACATCGACCCGCGCACCGTCCAGGGCTCCGGGGACGTGAAGTACCACCTCGGCTCGGAGGGCGAGTTCGCGGCCGAGGGGACCGCCGTTATCAAGGTGTCGGTGGCCGCGAACCCCTCGCATCTGGAGGCGGTCGACCCGGTCGTCGAGGGCATTGCCCGCGCGAAGCAGGATCTGCTCAACCGCGGCGCCGAGTTCCCGGTCCTCCCACTCCTGGTGCATGGCGACGCCGCGTTCGCCGGACAGGGGGTGGTGGCCGAGACGCTGAACCTGAGCCAGCTCCGCGGCTACCGGACGGGCGGCACCGTGCACCTGGTCGTCAACAACCAGGTCGGCTTCACCACCTCGCCGTCCGCCTCTCGGTCGTCGCTGTACTGCACCGACGTGGCACGCATGGTGCAGGCACCGATCTTCCACGTGAACGGGGACGACCCGGAGGCGTGCATCCGCGTCGCGCAGCTGGCCTTCGAGTACCGGCAGGCGTTCAAGAAAGACGTGGTCATCGACCTGGTGTGCTATCGGCGGCGCGGGCACAACGAGGGCGACGACCCGTCGTACACCCAGCCGCTCATGTACGACCTGATCGAGCAGAAGCGATCCGTCCGCAAGCTCTACACCGAGGCCCTCATCGGGCGCGGCGACATCACCCTCGACGAGGCCGAGTCCGCCCTCCAGGACTACCGCCACCAGCTGGAGCGGGTCTTCGAGGAGGTCCGGAAGGCGCAGGTCGACGGCGAGCCGCGCTACGCGGCGGCCCCTCGCTACCCGGCGAAGTCCGGCGCCGAGGGCGCGACCGCGGTGACCCGGGAGGTGCTGAAGCGCATCGCGGACGCCTACCTCGAGGTGCCCGAGGGCTTCACCGTGCACCCGAAGGTGCTGCCCCAACTCCAGCGGCGGGCGGCGGCGATCACGCAGGGCCCGATCGACTGGAGCACCGGCGAGATCATCGCGCTCGGCTCGCTCCTGCTGCAGGGCCGGCCGGTCCGGCTCACCGGCCAGGACAGCCGGCGCGGCACGTTCGTGACCCGGTTCGCGACGCTGGTCGACCGCAAGACGGCGGACGAGTGGACCCCGCTGGCAAACCTGGCGGCCGACCAGGGCCAGTTCTACATCTACGACTCGCTGCTGTCCGAGTACGCGGTCATGGGTTTCGAGTACGGCTACTCGGTCGCCCGGCCGGAGGCCCTCACCCTGTGGGAGGCGCAGTTCGGCGACTTCGCCAACGGCGCGCAGACGATCATCGACGAGTTCGTGACCTCGGGGCAGGCGAAGTGGCAGCAGAAGTCCGGCGTCGTACTGCTGCTCCCCCACGGGTACGACGGCCAGGGCCCGGACCACTCGTCCGCCCGCGTCGAGCGCTTCCTGACGATGGCCGCGGACGACGCGTTCACGGTGGCCCAGCCGTCGACGTCGGCCAGCTACTTCCACCTGCTCCGCCAGCACGCTCTCGGCACCGCCCACCGGCCGTTGATCGTGCTGACCCCCAAGTCGATGCTGCGGCGCAAGGACGCGGCGGCGCAGCCGGGCGACTTCCTGACCGGTGGCTTCCGCCCGCTGCTGTCCGACCAGCCCGAGGATCTCGACCCCGACCGGGTCGAGGTGCTGCTCATGTGCTCGGGACGGATCGCGTGGGACCTCCTGGCCGAGCGGGCGAAGCGGGAGGCCGACGGGGAGCGCTTCGCAGTGGCGCGGCTCGAGCAGCTGTACCCCCGGCCCCGCAACGAGGTCCTGGCGGAAGTCGCCCGCTATCCGAGGCTGACCGAGGTCCGCTGGGTGCAGGATGAGCCGACGAACATGGGGCCATGGCCGCACCTGAAGCTGAACCTCGCTCCGGAGCTCGACCTGCCATTCACCTGCGTCTCCCGGCCGGAGTCGTCCGCGCCAGCCGTGGGGCAGGCGTCCGTACACCAAGTTGAGCTGCGCCGCCTGCTCGCCCAGGCGTTCGCGTCGGTCGGCCCGGACAACTCACGCAGCGCCCGCTGAGCCTTGGGGCACCGGCCGCGGTCGGAGTCCGCTGAGCCTCGCGACACCGGGCCTGGGTCAGACGCTGAAGACGACCTTCCCGAACAGGTCCCCGGCCGCCATGGCCGCCAAGCCGGCCGCCGCGTCGTCGAGTGGCAGCGTCCGGTCGATCACCGGCCGGACCCCGGACGTTCGCAGCAGGTCGGCCAGCGACTGGAGCTCTTCGCGGGTCCCCATCGTCGAACCCTGCACCCGCAGCTGTAGGAAGAAGATCCGGTTCAGCTCGGTCCGGTCCGGGTTCGGTCCGGAGGTGGCCCCGCAGACGACCACCGTGCCGCCGGGCCGCAGCGACCGCAGGGAGTGCGACCAGGTCGCCGCCCCGACGGTCTCCATGACTGCGTCGACCCGGTAGGGCAGCCGCGCGCCTGCCTCGAACACCTCATGCGCCCCGAGCTCGAGGGCTCGGGCACGCTTGGCCTCGTCACGGCTCGTCACCAGCACCCGGAGTCCGCCGGCCCGGGCCAGCACCACCAGTGCGGTCGACACCCCGCCGCCCGCACCCTGGACGAGCACGGTCTGGCCCGGCCGCAGCCCGCTCTTGGTGAAGAGCATCCGGTAGGCCGTCAGCCAGGCCGTGGGCAGGCAGGCGGCCTCCTCGAAGGTCAGCTCGGCGGGTTTGGGCACGACGTTCCGAGCCGGTACGGTCACCCGCTCCGCGAAGGTGCCCTGATAGCGCTCCGACAGCAGCGAGCGCTTGGGGTCGAGAGTCTCGTCTCCGCGCCAGCCCGGGTCGCTGATAACGGCGTGTACGACGACCGGCCGCCCATCGGGGTCGAGGCCGGCCGCGTCGCAGCCGAGGATCATCGGCAGCCGATCCTCGGCCAGGCCCACCCCCTGGAGCGAGAAGAGGTCGTGGTGGTTCAGGGCGGCTGCCTTCACCGTCACGGTGACCCAGCCGTCCGGCACCGCCGGCTCGGGCCGCTCGCCGCAGCGCAGCCCCGAAAGCGGATCGCTAGAGCTGGTGGCGGCGGCGTACACGGCGAGCACGCCGCCACCCTATCGACCTGCGGGCCGCGGCCCGCCGCGGCAGCAGAGCTGGTGTCCTGCACTAGTGTCCTGCCGGTCGCCGTCGGAGCGGCCACAGCCGGCACCAGACCACCGCCACCACGTCCTGATCGGGGACCGCACCAACCAGCCAGGAGTCGGTGCCGACGGCCGGGTTGTCACGCTCCACCCACCAACCCTCGCCCACCCGCCGGGTGGCCCGCTTGATCGACAGCGGCCGATCCGGGAGCCGCACGATCACCAGCCGGCCCGGAGTCGGGCGGGCGCCGTGCAGGACCAGCAGCCGGTCCCCGTCGTACAGAGTGGGCTCCATCGACCGACCGCGGACCTTCGCGATCCCGATCTGCCGCCGACGAGATTGACCGGCGGGCCCGGGGGGTAATGTCGAGCGTGTCACGTCAGTTGGCCCTCAGGAGGGATCCGCAATGCTGCCTCGTCTGTTCGCTCGGACCATAGTCGTCTCCGCCCATTGTGACCTGCCGTGCGGTGTGTACGACCCCGCTCAGGCTCGGATCGAGGCACAGTCGGTCAAGGCAATCTGCGAGAAGATGGCGACCAACGACGACCCCGAGTTCCGGACCCGCGCGGTCATCATCAAGGAGCAGCGCTCGGAGCTCGTGAAGCATCACCTCTGGGTGCTCTGGACCGACTACTTCAAGGCCCCGCACTTCGAGAAGTACCCCCAGCTGCACACCCTCTTCAACGAGGCGACCAAGCTGGCCGGAGCTGCCGGCACCAAGGGCCACACCGACACCTCAACCGCGGACGAGCTGCTCGCGAAGATCGACGAGATCGCCAAGATCTTCGCCGAGACCAAGCAGGGCTGACCCACCCGGTCAGCGTCGCCCGGCAGCCGAGCCGGGTCAGCGGTAGCGGAACGCGTCGCTCTCGCGCTCGCCGTACAGGGCCCGGGTCGTGCCCCGGCTGAAGAGAATTGCGAGTACGACGACCGCCGGGACCAAGAGCAGGACGGCGACCCAGATCGGCGCGGATATCGACTCGGCGGAACGGCGCAGGATGTCCGAGGCAACCCCGATCTCGATCACCTCTACGAGGACGACAGGTCCACGAACCCATCGCTGCAGGCGGAGCAGGCCGCGGGCGCAGAGGGCCAGCCCGGCTCCGTAGACGAGAAAGAAGACCCCCGCGGCGACGCCTTCGGACGTCAGGCGGGTCAGCACCAGGACACCGAAGATGATGCCCAGGGCCGACTCCAGTGCCAGCAGCGCGGCCGCCACTCGGATGCCGCGAATCGTGCCAGCCCCGACGCTGGCCGGCTCCGACGGGTCACTGCCATCGGCCCCATCACGAGCCGACAGGCTCGGCTCGTCGGCACCAGATTCCAGCGGCTTCGCCCGGTCCCCCTCCGACCGGCGTCCGTCGTCGACGGGACCTGGCGATGTGTCTCTCGGCGGATCAGGCTCTACCACAACTGAATGGTAGAGACCACGGCAACGTCCGCCGTGCCACGCCGCCGGCGGCGACCGGCGTGACCCGGTGCCCGCCACTGCCACCTCGCCGCGGACGAACCGACCGGAGGCCAGCGACCGTGACGGACTGGCTGGGGACGCTGTGGCCTGATCCAACGAAGAATCTGTATAAACCAGGGCTCAACGGCTAATATTGGCTGGGTACCGCCACGGGAGTGGCTGGTGTGAGCAAATTGACAGTAGTCGGGGACTTGTGTATATGGCCTTCTCTTGCAACGATCGATAGCAGTGCCCCACAATCCACGCTTGCTTGACCTGGGGCGTGAGCACAGGGGCTCGTGAATCGCTTCACGAGGAAGCCGACGGTTGCCGCTCAGCCGTCGAACGCGCGAAGGAGCATCACCGCCATGGACTGGCGCCACCGGGCTGCCTGCCTCGATGAGGACCCCGAGCTGTTCTTCCCGATCGGGAACACCGGCCCCGCCCTCCTCCAGATCGAGGAGGCGAAGGCCGTCTGCCTGCGCTGCGAGGTGCGCGAACAATGCCTCGCCTGGGCGCTGGAGAACGGCCAGGATCACGGTGTCTGGGGCGGTCTGTCCGAGGACGAGCGCCGCGCCCTGAAGCGGCGCCGGGCGAGGGCCAGGATCAGGGCCTGACCACCGCGCCTGGACCATGTCCGGCCACGTCATCTCGACCGCCGCCTGAGGCTGCCCGGCCTCGACCCGGGCGGAGGAACCCGTCGCCGCGGGGCCACCTGCGGCGACTGCCAGACGCCAGCACAGCAACGGCCGCCGCTGTGTAAAGATAGCCCCGTGTCCGGGGCCTTCTGGCAGCGAGTGCTCGACTCGCAGATGGCGGTACCGGAGGACCGGCCGCTGCCTGAGCTGACCGCTGAGCTCGTGACGATGCTCGGCTCGCCAGATCCGCTCGAGCGCGACGGCACGGCGCTCCCCGTCCTCACCACCTGGCTCACCGAGGGCGTCTACGACGACCTGCTGGTCAGCTTCGGCGACTCGATCGCCGGCGGGCTCCGAGTCGGCCTCGGCGAGCAGGGCACCGACACGGTGTTCCGTCGCAGCCTGTCCGCCCGAGTGCTTGAGACCTGCATCCGGCGCGACAACGATGCCCGCCTGGTGCCAGTGGACGCGATCATGAGCTGGGCCGAGTCGGCGCTCGGCTGGTTCACCAGGGAGCGCGACGTCAGGGGCTGGGTGCCAGGCCGCGGCTGGGCGCACGCGGTGGCGAACGGTGCCGACGTGGTCGCCGCGCTGGCCGCCTCCCGGCACCTCGAGGCGGGGCACCTCGCCGTACTGCTGGACGTGGTCGCGGAGCGGCTGACGCAGCCGACCGACCGGGTCTGGACCGATGGCGAGGACGACCGGCTGGCCTACGCGGTCGCCGCCGTCCTGCAGCGCAACCTGGTCGAGTCCCCGCTGCTGGAGCACTGGCTGGACTCCCTTGCGGATTCGGCGACCGGGCTGCGAACCGACACCGGCGATGCGCCACCCCCGCCACAGGTGCGCAACACCTCCAACTTCCTGCGCGCGCTTTACGCGCATCTGTCGATCGGGATCTCCCCCGCCGACCCCGTGACGTCTTTCCGGGAGGCCCCGGCCGCCCGGTCGGATGTGCTGCTGGCCCTGCTGGCGTCGATCCCGCGGCTCACCCCATGGCTGTACGCCGGGAGAGCGTCGCGCCGTGACGGCTGAGCCGTCGGCCGCGGCGGCGCCGAGGGCAGACTGCCCGGCCACGCTGGAGGGCCACGGTGGCGACTTCGCCGTTGCCGTGGCCCGGGCGCACGGGGTGCAGACCCTCTTCACGCTCTCGGGGGCGCACGTCTTTCCGATCTACGACGGCGCGGTCAAGGCGGCGACCCCGATGCGCATCGTCGACGTACGGCATGAGCAAACCGCGGTGTTCGCCGCCGAGGCGACCGGAAAGCTCACCCGAACCCCCGGCTTCGCCGCACTGACCGCCGGGCCTGGGGTGACCAACGGGGTGAGCGCCATCACGCAGGCCCGCTTCAACGGGTCGCCGCTCGTCGTGCTCGGCGGACGGGCCCCGACTCATCGCTGGGGCATGGGCAGTCTGCAGGAGCTGGACCAGCCGCCGATCCTGTCCACCGTCACGAAGCTCGCGGAGACCGTGCACCTCATCGCCGACCTGCCCGGCAAGGTCGACGAGGCGTTCCGCATCGCGGCCAGCCCGCACCGGGGCCCGACCTTTCTCGACGTACCGATGGACCAGCTCTTCTCCCGTGCGGATCTGGCACTTCCGGCCACGCCTCAGCGCTCCCGTCTCGAGCCCGACCCGCAGCCGGTGGCCGACGTCGCGGCCCGGCTGTCGGCGGCGACTCGCCCCGTCCTGGTGCTCGGCACCGACGTCTGGGCAGATGGCGCGGAGGACGCAGCCTTGCGGCTGGTGGACACGTTCGGCCTGCCCGTGGTGACCAACGGGATGGGCCGCGGGGTCGTCCCGGCCGGGCACCCGCAACTGGTGAGCCGCGCCCGAGGGCTCGCCTTCGGCAGGTGCGACCTGGCGGTCGTGGTCGGCACCCCGCTCGACTTCCGGCTCGGTTACGGACGGTTCGGCGGGCGGGACGGGGCACCGGAAGCACAGGTGGTGCACCTCGCGGATGCCGCCGACCAGATCGCGGCCCATGCCACGCTGGCCGCCGCCGTCGACGGTGATCTGAGCCTCGTGCTGGACGCCCTCGGGGGAGCGCTGGAGCGGCAGCGCCGCAGGCCCGACTGGTCGGGCTGGGTCGCCGAGCTGCAGGGGTCGCACGCTCGCGTCGCTGCGGCCGACGCCGAGCTGTTGCACTCCGACGCCGCCCCCATCCACCCCGCCCGCGTGTACGGCGAGCTGCTGCCGCGGCTGGCCGATGACGCCGTGATCATCGGCGACGGCGGCGACTTCGTGTCGTTCGCCGGCCGGCTGGTGGAGCCGCGCCGTCCCGGCTGCTGGCTCGACCCCGGACCGTACGGCTGCCTCGGGGCCGGGCTGGGCGCGGCCATCGCGGCGCGGATCGCCCGTCCATCTGCACAGGTAGTCCTGCTGCTCGGCGACGGCGCGGCCGGCTTGTCCCTGATGGACGTCGACACCCTGGTCCGCCACCGACTGCCCGTCGCCATCGTGGTCGGCAACAACTCGTCCTGGGGGCTCGAGAAGCATCCGATGCACATGCTCTACGGCTATGACGTGGCGGCCGACCTGGCCCCCGGCACGGCGTACGACGCGGTGGCCCGCGCGCTCGGCGGCGCCGGCGAGACCGTGACCGAGCCGGCGGACCTCGGCCCAGCGCTGGACCGAGCGCTGGCCGCCGGGTGCCCCTACCTCGTCAACGTGATCACCGATCCCGCGGTCGCCTACCCGAGGAGCACTACCGGTGTCTGACCGGGTGTCGGTCCGCCAAGCGGAGCCCGCGGAGTACGCCATGGTCGGCGAGCTGACCGTGCTGGCCTACCGCGCGGACGGGCTGGCGGCGGACGACAACGGATACGCGACCAGCCTGCGGAACGCGGCCGGCCGAGCCGTCGCCGCCGAGCTGTGGGTGGGGGAGCTGGATGGCTCGGTGGCGGGCTCGGTCACGTTCTGCCCGCCCGGATCGCCGTACCGGCAGCTAGCCGGCCCAGACGAGGGCGAGTTCCGGATGCTCGCGGTCGAACCAGAAGCGCGCGGACGCGGCGTCGGCCGGGCGCTCGTCCTGAAGTGCTTCGACCGGAGCCGCGAGCTCGGGTTGGGCGCGATCGTCCTCTGCAGCCTGCCAAGCATGCGGGCGGCGCACGCACTGTACGGCTCGCTCGGCTTCGCCAGGGACCCCGGACTCGACTGGGAGCCGACCCCCGGCGTACCGCTTCTCGGCTTCCGCGCCACCCTCCCCCTCTAGCTCGGAGCACGGAGGGTTAGAGCCCCTCTGACGCCACAACTCGGTGCGCCGGGTGCGGGCAACCGAGGTCGGCCCTGCTGCGTCTTGTCCGTTGGGAAAGTCCACGGGCGGCCGGGTCAGCCCGGACGCGGGAAGAAGGGCCAGATGAAGCACACGCGAGTGGCAGCCGGCGCGGCTGCCGCGACACTGGTGGTCGGGGGACTCACCGCCTCGACCGCATTCGCAAGCACCGGCGCGACGCCGGCGACCACAACTCCGTCTTGCCCGACCTTCGCTGTGTCGCTGGGGATGCAGCAGGGGACGGCGGGCTCGATGGTGCAGGCGATCCGCTTCCGCAACACCTCGGGGCACAGGTGCACGGTCAGCGGGTATCCGGGCGTGTCCTACGCCAACCGCCACCGGATCATGCTCGGCTGGCCGGCCGCACCCGGCGGTCAGCGAGTCAGCACCGTGACGCTGGCGGCGGGTGCGAGCACCACGGCGTTCCTCCAGAGCCCCGATCCGGGCAACTTCGCCCCGATGGACTGCCTGGTGTACCGACCGGCGCTGCTGCGGGTACATCTGGGATCCACCGTCAGCTACCTGTCTTGGGGTCGCTCCGAGTGCACCACCCACTTCGGCCGGTCGTTCGTCAGCCCAGTCGGCTGGCTCAGCTAGCCGAGCCCTCCAGAACGCCACGGGCTGCAAGATCCGACAACCAGGCTGCTCCAGGTGCCTCAGCGTCGGATCCTTGCGCGGTGGCTCGGCGACAATTCCGAGCCCGAGTAGGGGAGGCCGCCGAGCGAGCCCACGGGCGTGGTCGGGGCGTACGCTAGGCATCCCTAAACCGGTTCGGGAGGGCAGCATGAGCAAGAACGGCCGCAAGCGCCGCTCGCGTCGCAAGAGCAAGGCCAACCACGGCAAGCGGCCGAACTCCTGACGGTCGGGCCGCCGTTGCCTCGATCCAGGCCTAGAGCTGCGGCGGCCGAGGGAAGCTGCTGCTCCCGATCTCCATCCCCAGCTCCAGCTGGACCTGCCGGATCGTGGCGTCGCGTGGCCCCTCACGTCAATTGCCCGTGTGGGTTGACGGGCCGGTGTCATGGCGCTGGCCTGCTGCCGAATAAGGGGTCGGCATGAAAGTCGTTGGACTTCGGCGCGTTAGTGCCCTAGTGGCCATGCTCGTTGCGCTGCTTGTGGGTGCGTGCCCTACCGTGTCGGCTGACACGCCCGGCTGAGGCTGGGTCGAGGGCGGTGACACTGCCGGATGGCTCGATGAAGGCGGGTCCTGTGACTACTACGCCTTCGCAGCCTGGGAGAAGCAAGACGGCACCGGTTACTCAGAGCGCATGCTGGCACGGCTAGATCACAACGACTCGGTCACCGATGAGTTCCAGATCTCTCGTGCGGCAGACACGAACTACTTCTATGTTTACTTCGACGGGAACCGAGTCAAGAGCCAAGCGAATTTGTGTCATTACCAAACCCTCAGTCGAACCCGCCCGTGCCTGATCCGCCGCTGTACGGCCACAGCCCTGCCAACTCGGCATGGACTTGGGGTGTGGTGTCGTGAAGCACTGGAAGGGCACCGCGATGGCCTCTGCCGTCGGGCTGTCGTTGGCCGCGATCGCGATAGCGTCAGCAGCAATTGCAGGCTCAGACCAGGCCTCACCATCATCCGGCGAGGCAGACCACGGTCATGTGACGCTAGAGTCGTCTGGTCGACAGGCGGGGCGAACTTTGATCGCAGCCTCCTCGCCGAGCGGGGACGGCATCGTGGCGCCCGTGGTCGGCAATCAGCCGTGCGACCTCCACGCAACACCGACCCTGGCGACTGGGACCGACCAACGTCTGCTTGACGCCGCCGAGTCGAACCCGGCCTCACAGCCGGACTCCACGAGTTCAGGCCTGAACCTGACAGCGGCGGTCAACGCGGCACGAGTGCTGTCGAGCGTGGAACAGTCAGCAAGCGCGGCGGGCGTCTCCGGTCCGGCCTTGGACTCGATACCGGCGGCCGCTGTGGAGGTTCCGTACCAGGTGGGTGATGGCTGGATCGGCGGACACATGCTCGACAATTCCCTAGTCGCCCTCGACCGCTGTGTATGGATGGTGGCGGTGCAGGCTCAGTTCCAACCGTCGTCGGCGCCCGCAAGTGCTGCAACAACCTCGTTCAGCACATACACGGTCATGTTCGACTCGGCCTCCGGTGAGTACCTCGGTCTAGGCGCTGGGACAGATGCATTCAGTCTGATCACCGGGCAGGGGGCCAGCAGTGCAGCGACGGAACAAGCACATTGAGCGCCATCGACCGAGGTTTGACCCAGCGCCCCAGCGAGGGGTAGAAGCAGCGATGGCGACGTCGTGTGGTGGAGCAGTCGGGGTAGGCTCGGGATCCCCAATCCCGTTCGGGAGGGCAGCATGAGCAAGAACGGCCGCAAGCGTCGGTCGCGCCGCAAGAGCAAGGCCAACCACGGCAAGCGGCCGAACTCCTGACGGTCGGGCCGCCCCAGGCTCAAAGCTGTGGCGGCCGAAGGAAGCTGCTGCTCCCGATCTCCATCCCCAGCTCCAGCTGAACCTGCCGGATCGAGAACATCACCCGCTGCCGTAGCTCGGGCGGGGCGGTCTCGCAGCAGGAGCGGGCGATGAGCGCCTTGACCACGCGCTCGAAGTCGACCTCGTGCAGGCAGGGCGCGCACTCGTCCAGATGCTCCTGGATCCGGACGGTGTCGGCCTCCGCGAGCTCGTGGTCGATGAAGAAGTACATCCGCCGCAGGACGTCGCTGCAGTCGGCGGGCTGGCGGCCGTCGCCGCTCATCGCCGCGCCTCGGCTTCCAGACGCGCCCCGCGCCTGAGGCCGCGCTCGCGCGCGTAGTCGGCCAGCAGCGTGCGGAGCTGGCTGCGGCCGCGGTGCAACCGCGACATGACGGTGCCGATCGGCGTACCCATGATCTCGGCGATCTCCTTGTAGGCGAAGCCCTCGACGTCCGCCAGGTAGACCGCGAGCCGGAAGTCCTCGGGAATCTGCTGCAGCGCGTCCTTGACGTCGCTGTCGGGCAGGTGCTCCAGAGCCTCCATCTCCGCTGACTTCAGGCCGGCGGCGGTGTGGTCGGCGGCTCGGGCGAACTGCCAGTCCTCGATCTCCTCGTGGGGGTCCTGGGCGGGCTGCCGCTGCCGCTTGCGGTAGTTGTTGATAAACGCGTTGGTAAGGATTCGGTAGAGCCACGCCTTGAGGTTGGTGCCCTCGGTGAACTGCCCGAACGCCGCGAACGCCTTCGCGTACGTCTCCTGGACCAGATCCTCGGCGTCGTGAGTGTTGCGGGTCATCCGCAAGGCGGCCGAGTAGAGCTGGTCGATGTAGGCCAGCGCATCCCGCTCGAACCGGGCGGTGCGCTCCTCGACCGACTCCACGTGCTGCTTTGCTGTCATCACCGGCAAGGTTACCGGCCCGCCGGAGCGGCTCGGTCGTCGTACGGCGGCCGCGGTCCCGCCGACAGCCGACAACGGCTGCTCCAGGGTGACGAACATGTGATGGGCCCTCCGGTCATCGAGACGGTGCCGCCAGGTGCAAACAAGCCGCCGGAAGGGATGATTCCGGAGGGCCCCGCGCCCCGATGCGCGTCAGGCCACGCGCAGCGTCACCCACTCGACCACGGCCTCGACGATCAGACCCAACGTCTGCTGCCGGTCGAGGGCCGCGCGCTTGGGGACCGCGAAGGTGTGGTTGGCATCCGGGATCACCGTCAGGTCCACGTCCTCGGGGAACTCCGCCGGCCCGCCGAACGGGTCGCGCTCCCCCTGCACCACGAGGGTGGGAACCCGTACGCCGGCCAGCTCGCCCGCCCGGCTGCGCTCGGGACGCCCCGGCGGGTGCAGCGGGAAGGCCAGGGCCAGGCAGCCCACCGCGCCCAGCGAGTCGGCCAGCCGGCAGGCCACCCGGGCGCCGGCACTACGGCCGCCCAGCACGATCGGCGTACGCACCCGGATTGCGTTCACACAGTCGACCGTCGCCTCGTCGAGCGCGGCCGGCGCGGGCGCGACCCGGTGGCCGGCCACGGCCCACGGCTGCTCCAGTCGGAAGACGGTGATGCCTTGCCTGGGCAGGGCGGCCGCGAGGGCCACCAGGTCGGGAGCATCGATGCCGCGCCCCGCCCCGTGCCCCAGGGCGAGCGTCGCCACCGGCCGATGAGCCCGGTCGACGTGCAGCCGAGCGTCGCCCAGGCGGGACCGCACGACCCGCACCGACGTCATGCGCTGAAGGGCGTCTCCAGCGCCTTGGCCGGCGCGAGCGGCGCCACCAGTTCCGGCCCGTTGTGCGCGACGTCGTTGACCTCGGTCGACACCGGGAAGGCGGTGAGCCGGCCGGGTGCGGCGGGCACCAGGAGCCGGCTGAGCTCCGCCGGGTCGGACGACCGCGGGTCGAGCCAGGCGCCGTACGACGACCGCTCGATGCACATCGGCATCCGGTCGTGGATGCGCCCCAGCGAGTCCTCCGCCGAGGTCGTGATCACGACCGCGGTCCAGCGGAAGGCGTCCGAGGCGTCCTCGGGCACGGACCGGTTGCGCCAGATCTCGTACAGGCCGGCCATCGCGAGCACCGAGCCGTCCGCCGGCGTGATGAAGAACGGCTGCTTCAGCGGCTTTCCGGAGCGGCCGCGCATCGAGGTCGGGTACCACTCGTAGTAGCCGTCGGCCGGCAGCAGGCAGCGGCGGGCAGCGAAGGCCTTCCGAAAGGCGGGCTTGTCAGCGAGAGTCTCCGCGCGCGCATTGATCAGCCGCGAGCCGATCCCGGGGTCCTTGGCCCAGGAGGGCACCAGCCCCCAGCGCAGCGTCGTCAGCCGACGTTCGGGTGCTGCCTCCGCCGGGGCGTCCCGGGGCAGCCGCTGGAGGACGGCGTAGACATCCTTGGTCGGGGCGACGTTGTAGTCGGCGGGCAGCGCCTGCTCGGCCGTGACCCGGTCGACCTCGAACTCCTCGACCAGGTCCTCGGGCTTGCGGCTCGAGGCGTAGCGACCGCACATGCGACCACCCTGCCACATGCGCCAGGGGCACAGTCAGCGCGCGAGATCGTCCAGCAGGTAGTCGGCCGACTCCATCGAAGCGGGCAGCCGCTCGGTCCAAAGCCGGCTGCGGATGCCCGTGGAGTGGTGCCAGTCGGCCAGCAGGCCGCGCAGCATCGCGACCTGGTCGCCCAGCCGGTCGGTCCGCCGTACGACGACAACGACCCGGCTCGGCCCGAGGCGGCCGATGGTCTCCTCCCCGGGGTAGACGGCCCGCGCCAGCTCGACCACGTCGACGAGCCGCATGGCCCGGTCCAACTGCGGGTCCGCCGAAGGCCCGATCTCGATGACGAGCAGCGCCTGGCTGAGGGGTACCGACCGGCCCGTCAACGACGCCTCGCGGTAAAGCTCGGCAACCCGGGTGCGGATGTGGGCGAGGGTCGAGAGTCCGGTCAGCGGATCACTGCACGAGGCCGCGTGCAGGTACTGCAGGGAGCCCTCGGACCAGGCGAGCGCGAGCGCGCGCACGACTTGGAATGCGGGCTGGCCGACGCCGGCCAGCTGGTAGGTCTTCTCGACGTCGGCCATCACGTCGTCCAGGAGGGCACCACGGCTGGCCGCCGCACGGCCGATCTCATGCGCGGCAGCGACGGCTTCGCCGTCGAGCAGCAGCGAGTCCGCGAGGGCCTCGAAGCCTGCTGGCACCCGCGTTCGTTCCGCCCGGTCCGCGGTGGCCCGCCGGCCGATTATCCCCATCCGCTGCCCTCCTCGCAGATAATGGTGACACGAAGGACGCGTCGAACTATGACGCCGAACCCCGGACCGGTTACCGTGATCTGGCAGAAAGTCGCGGCTGGCGACGTCAGATATGGGATGATTTTCCCGTGTTTCCGGTGATGGGCAGGTCTATGCCGTGAGCAGCCTTCTCGCGAGTGACCCCGCCACGCCCAGCGACGGCGAGCTCATCGCTGCCGTCCGCGGCGGAGACGTCTCGGCGTACGGCGTGCTCTTCACCCGGCACCAGGGCGCGGCGCTGCGGCTGGCCAGGCAGATCGCCGGCCGGAGCGATGCCGAGGACCTGGTCTCCGACGCCTTCGCCAAGGTGCTGCAGGTCCTGCGGCGCGGCGACGGCCCGGATGTGGCGTTCCGCGCCTATCTGTTGACCGCGGTCCGCCGGCTCCACGTCGACCGGCTCCGGGCGACCAAGCGGTTAACGACGACAGACGAGATCGAGCAGCTCGACCCGGGGGTCCCGTTCGCCGATCCGGCGGTGGCGCAGTTCGAGAGCACCGCGGCGTCCAAGGCCTTCGCGTCCCTGCCGGAGCGCTGGCAGCTGGTGTTGTGGCACCTGGAGGTCGAGGGCCAGAAGCCGGCGGAGATCGCCGGACTGCTCGGGATGAGCCCCAACAGCGTCTCCGCGCTGGCGTACCGGGCCCGGGAGGGACTGCGCCAGGCGTACCTGCAGATGCACATGACGGACACCGGCGCCGAGGAGTGCCGCTGGGTAACCGAGCGACTCGGCGGCTATGTGCGCAAGGGCCTGTCCCGCCGGGACACTGCCAAGGTCGAGAAGCACCTCGAGGGGTGCCCGCGATGCACAGCGGTCTACCTGGAGCTCACCGAGGTCAACTCCAACCTCCGTGGCATCATCGCCCCCTTGGTGCTCGGCGGCGCCGCGGCCGGCTACCTGGCGCACGCCGGGTCCGCCGGGACGGTCGGCCTGGCCGGCCTGCTGCTGAGGGGCAAGGAGCTGGCGAAGGCACACGGCACACTGACCGCGGTCGGCGGCGGCGCCGTCGCAGCCGGGGTGGCCACGGTGGCCATAGTGGCAGCGGTCGTGCTGCACGGCGGGAGCAACCAGAACCTGGCCGACACCGGACCCACCGCGGGGACCACCCAACCGACGGCATCGGCGCCGGCATCGCAGCGGCCCGGAGGCCCGCGGCCGACCGCGTCGAGACCCGCTGGTTCCCACAAGTCGACCCCAAGCCAGCCGAACCCGCACGGGGCCACGCTGGTCACGGCCGGCGCAGGGGCGAAGCACCATGGCGGCACCTCCGCCGGTGGCACCCAGCCCGGTGGCAGCACCGGCGGCACGCTGCCTGGCAGCAGCACCGGTGGCACGCAACCCGGTGGCAGCACCGGTGGCCAGCCAGGGGGCGGCTCGCTGGCGCCGTCGGCGACGCTTGCACTGTCGACCACCGGCGGCCCGGCCCCGTTGACCGTGACCGTCGACGCCAGCGGCTCCACCGACCCACGGGGCGAGGCGCTCACCTACACCTTCGACTTCGGCGACAACCATGGCAGCGGCGGGGCCGGCGCGCTCGTCCTGGGGTGGCAGGACCTGACCCGCGGGAGCTCCCCGGTCGCCAGCCACACCTACCGCTACCCCGGGACCTACCTGCTGCAGGTGACCGTCTCCGACACCTCCGGCCACTCGACGACCACCTCGCGAACGATCAAGGTGACCCAGCCCAGCGCCCCGACGGCGGTGCTGGCAGTGCAGCTCAAGCCCGGACTCGGCAACCTCGGCCGGGTCACGGCCACGGCCCGCGGCTCCGCAGACCCGCAGGGCGAGAAGCTCAGCTACACCTACGACTGGGGCGACGGCAGCGTCAGCGGGCCCACCGCCGCCCTCGTCGTACACCACCGCTACACCACTCCCGGGTGGCACACGGTCACGCTCCGAGTCACCGATACCTCGAGCCTCTCGGCCACCGCGACGAGCTCGGTCGATGTCCCGGCCGTCACCGCCGAGGACAGCGCGGTCACCACGCTCCACGACCGCCAAGTCGCCATCACCTTGCGCGGCGCCGACCTCGACGGAAACCCGCTGACATACGAGGTGGTCAGCGGGCCCGCTGACGGCACCCTCAGCGGCACGCCGCCGAAGGTCACCTACACCCCGCCTGCCAACTGGGTCGGCACCGACACGTTCACCTACCGGGCCGTGGACGGAAAGTTCCGGTCGAAGCTGGCCACCGTCACCATCCAGGTCACCGACACGGCCCCGGTGGCGCCCGGTCTCAGCATCAGCAAGCACTTCGGGACGCCGGTGCCGATCACGCTGCCAGCCACCGACGCGGACGGCGATCCACTTTCGTTCACGCTCGACACTCAGCACCTCAACGGCCAGCTGGCTGGCACCGCGCCCAACCTCATCTACACGCCCAACCCGGGGTACGTCGGCCCGGACAGCTTCACCTACACGGTCTCCGACGGCATCGCCTCCAGGTCGGCGACCGTAAGCATCAACCTCACCGATACCGCTCCCGTGGCCTTCGACGTGTCCCCCGCCGCTAGGCCTCACGACACCGCGGTCCCGGTCGCCCTGAACGCGACCGACGCCGACGGGGACCCGCTGACCTACAGCTACACGCAACCAGCCAACGGCACCCTGAGCGGCGTCGCGCCCAACCTCACGTACACCCCCGACGCCGGCTGGTACGGCACCGACAGATTCACCTACACCGCCTTCGACGGCGCCGAGACTTCCAACGTCGGGACTGTCACCATCGACGTACAGCCGACCGCGGTGGACCTGGGCCTGACCGCCGGCACGCCAACCCAGGCGGGTGCCAACCGGTACTCGCTCGACCTGACCGTCTCGGGCACAGGCCAGCTGCCCGCCGGGGCGCCGGTGAAGGTGACCTTCACCAACGGCCAGCGGCTCCGCCCATGGCTGTCCCTCAACGCCGACGGCCCCGGCTGGACGTGCACCTTCGCCGCGAAGGTCGTCACCTGCAACGCGGTTGCACCGGTGCAGTCGCCGCTCAAGGTCACCTGGCGGGTGCCCAAGGGGCATCAAGGCGCCAAGTTCCTGACCTACCCGATGATCGCCGACCTATCCGCGCCCGGCAACGTGGATCCCAGCACCGCGAACGACACCGCGGGCTGGATCCTCTGGCCCCCCGCGCTGGCGGCCAGCACCGCGGCCTCGTCGATGTGGGCGCAAGTATTGTTCCCCTACGGCGACAACGGAGCCCAGTAGGCACGGACCTCCCGACCTCCAGGCCCACCACGACCAGGAGGTGACGTGGCTTCCCTGACCGAGCCGGGGCGCTCCGACCTGCCCCGCACGCTCGCGGCCGACCTCGCGGGGTACGCCGACCAACCCGGCGAGCGGGTCCGGCTGAGCGGCTGGATCCACCGGCGGCGGCGGCTCTCCGGGCTAACCTTCGTGGTGATCCGAGACCGCAGCGGGCTGGCCCAGGTCGTGGTGCGGGACCCGGTGGCGCTCGAGGCGGTCGAGGGCCTCACCGAGGAGTCGGCGGTCGAG
>DASSHZ010000034.1:0-36819 GCA_035692425.1 Nocardioidaceae bacterium | reverse complement strand
CTCGCCCGCCAGCCGCTGTGGCGCGCAGTGCAGGCGCATCCCAGCGGCGTCGTCTTCCCCGGTGGTGAGTCGATGCGCGACATGGCTGCGCGCGCGGTGTCCGCAGTGCGCGACTGGGACGCTCGGCTGGAGGACGAGCATGGAGCGGACGCGATGTGGGTTGCCGTCACCCACGGGGACCTGATCAAGGCGGTCCTGGCGGACGCGCTGGCCATGCATCTGGACAGCTTCCAGCGAATCGTCGCCGACCCCGGCTCGGTGTCGGTGGTCAGCTACCGCCCGTTGCGGCCCTTTGTGGTGCGTCTGAACGAGCACGGTGACCTCTCTGGGCTGCGGCCCGCGCGGCGACGGCGTCGGGCGAGGCGAGCGGCCAGTGACGCGGTCGTCGGCGGTGGGGCCGGTGGCGCGGTGCCCTGACCGCCCGAGGGCCCGGTCGTAGGCTGGCGTCATGGTCGTCGTCCACCGGTACGACCGTCCGGACCGCTTCGTGGTCGGGACGGTAGGCCCACCCGGCCAGCGCACGTTCTTCCTCCAGGCGCGGGAGGGGTCCCGCGTCACCAGCGTCGCGCTCGAGAAGCAGCAGGTCGCAGTGCTGGCCGAGCGGTTGGACCTGCTGCTGGACGAGGCCCTGCAGCGCACCCACGGCAGCGCCGCCATCCCGGCGGTCGCGCCCGAGAGCCTCGCCGACGCCCAGCCGCTCGACCAGCCGATCGACGAGGAGTTCCGGGTCGGGACGATTACGCTGGCCTGGCAGGAGGAGCCCGGCGTGGTGACCATCGAGCTCTTCCCGGTCTCGCCGGAGCAGGAGAGCGAGTCGGAGGACGCCGCCGGTGCATCGCCCGAGACCCCGCCACTCGACATACCGCAGCCCGAGGCAACCGAGATCTTCGTCATCGTGCTGGAGCCCGGCTATGCCCGGGAGTTCGTACGCCGGGCGATGACCGTCGTCGCGGCCGGCCGGCCACCGTGCCCATTCTGCGGCCGCCCGCTCGATCCGGAGGGACACCTGTGTCCCCGTGCGAACGGGTTCCGGCGCGTTGCCACCTGAGCTGCCCGGGCGACGTGGAGTAGTGCGGAGCCTCCCGATCGTGCTAGCGGCCGGTGGGTAGTCAAGTGGGCGAGCGACCACAAAGCATCGAGGAGTCGGCGGTCGAGGAGTCGGCGGTCGAGGAAGTGCTGACCCGCGGCACACTCGAGCTGACCGGCCGGCTGGTCGCCGCCTCGAACGCCTCGTTCGTCGGGACCGTTGAGCTCGACGGCCGGGCCCTCAGCTGCATCTACAAGCCGGTGGCTGGCGAACGGCCGCTGTGGGACTTCCCGGGTGGCACCCTGGCGGGCCGGGAGCGGGCGGCGCGGATGGTCTCCGAGGCGGCGGGCTGGCGGGTCGTGCCGGCCACGGTCCTGCGCGATGGCCCGTTCGGCGCCGGCATGGTTCAGCACTGGGTTGATGTGGTCGCCGAGCGGACGCTGGTCGACGTCGTGCCGCCGCAGGATGTCCCGGCCGGCTGGCTCTCGGTGCTGGAGGCGGAGGACGGCGATGGTCGGACCGTTCGCCTGGTGCACGCGGACGACGCCCGGCTGCGCACGATGTCCGTCTTCGATGTGGTGGTCAACAACGCCGACCGCAAGGGCGGCCACGTCCTGTATGCCGGCTCGGGCGCCGTCTGGGGCTGCGACCACGGTGTCTGCTTCCACACCGAGCCGAAGCTGCGGACCGTCCTCTGGGGCTGGGCGGAGCAGGCGCTCCGCGACCAGGACCGCGACTCGGTCGCCCGCCTGCTGCAGGCGCTGGAAGACGGCCTCGACGAGACCCTGGCGGAGCTGCTATCGCGGCCTGAGCGGGACGCCCTGCGCCGCCGGGCGGCCGGGCTGGTGGCGGCCGGCCGCATGCCATCGCCCACCGGACGGTGGCCGGTCATACCCTGGCCGGCGTTCTGACGCAGCCGGTCGTCGACCGCCGCCGGCCGTCGAGGGCGAGGGGTGGCGGAGCCGTTCACTACGCTGAGGCCATGCGGTCCTGGCCGGCTCCCCGCGAGCAGCAGCTGCCCGGAAGGCTGCTCGGCCCAGCGCCCGTGCTCGCGCTGCACGACACTGCGAAGGGGAGGTTGACCCCGACGCGTCCCGGCGACCGCGCCCGGATGTACGTCTGCGGGATCACTCCGTACGACGCGACCCACCTGGGCCATGCCGCGACGTACGTCGCCTTCGACCTGGCGCTCCGGGCCTGGCGCGAGAGCGGCAGCGCGGTCGCCTACGTCCAGAACGTCACCGATGTCGACGACCCGCTGCTGGAGCGTGCAAACCAGACCGGAGCTGACTGGCGAGAGCTCGCCGAGCGCGAGACCCAGCTCTTCCGCGACGATATGACCTCGCTCGCGGTCGTCCCGCCGGACCACTACGTCGGAGCGGTCGAGTCCATACCCCTCGTAGTCGACCTGGTCGCCGAGCTGCGCCGCCGCGGCGCCGTGTACGACGTCGAAGGGGACCTCTACTTCTCGGTCGCCGCCGACCCGGCATTCGGGGCGGTGTCGGGGGAGTCCCGGTCGCGGATGCTCAGCCTCTTCGCGGAGCGGGGCGGCGACCCCGATCGACCCGGCAAGCGCGACCCCCTCGACTGCCTGCTTTGGCAGCGCCAGCGGGCCGGCGAGCCAGGGTGGCAGACAGCGCTCGGCACCGGCCGGCCCGGCTGGCACGTGGAGTGCGCGGCGATCGCGCGGCACTACCTCGGCATGGGCTTCGACGTGCAGGGCGGCGGTGCCGACCTGGTCTTCCCCCACCACGAGATGTCCGCGGCCGAGGCGCAGGTGGCGCAGCCGGGCGGGGTGTTCGCCAGGTCGTACGTACACGCCGGGATGGTCGGCTACCAGGGCGGCAAGATGTCGAAGTCGCTGGGCAACCTGGTGCTCGTGTCGTCCCTTCGCACGCAGGGCGTTGACGCCAGGGCGATCCGGTTGGCACTACTCGGCCAGCACTATCGCACCGACTGGGAGTGGGCGGACGGGCTGCTGGACCGCGGGCGGAAGCGGCTGGCGGCCTGGTCCGAGGCGGTCCGCCGCGGCGGCCCGGACGCTACTGACACGGCGCGCGCCGTCCGGGCGGCGCTGGCCGACGACCTGGATGCGCCGGCCGCCCTCGCCGCCATCGACGCCTGGGTGGAGGCGGCCGGACGACCGGTGCCCGGGTCCGGCGAGCTGGTGGCCGCGGTGGCGGAGGCCTCCCTCGGCGTACGCCTCTCAGCCTGAAGCCCGGCGGGCGCCGCCGGCGCAGGCCGGGGGCAACGTCGTGCGCCGCGGGGGCAGCGGCGTCAACCGTCCTGGTTCCGCCGCCGCAGATAGCGCTCGAACTCGCGCGCGATCGCGTCGCCGGACGCCTCGGGGAGGTCAGCGGTGTCGCGCTCCTCCTCCAGCGAGCGGACGTACTCCGCGACGTCGGAGTCGTCGGAGGCGAGCTCGTCGACGCCGCGCTCCCAGGCCCGCGCCTCCTCCGGCAGATTGCCCAGGTCGACCGGCGTGCCGAAGAGGTCCTCGAGCCGACCGAGGAGGGCGAGGGTCGCCTTCGGCGCCGGTGGTTGCGCCACGTAGTGGGGCACGGCGGCCCAGAAGGACATCGTCGCCAGCCCGCGCCGCTCCGCCGCGTCGGAGACGACTCCGACGATCCCGGTCGGGCCGGTGTACGTCGACGGCTCCAGATGGTGCGCGGCGGCCAGTTCGGCGTTCGAGGAGATCCCGGTGATCGGTACCGGCCGGGTGTGGGGGACGTCGGCCAGCAGGGCACCGAGCGTCACCAGGCTGGTCACCCCGAGCCCGGACAGGTAGCCGAGCAGCTCGTCGCAGAACGCCCGCCAGCGCAGGCTCGGCTCGATTCCGCTGACCAGCACGACCGGCCGGTCGGCCCGGCCCGCGCGGCAGTGCCACATCGTGGTGGTGCGCCAGGAGATCTCGCGGTTCCCGGCGGAGTCGAGTCCGATGTGCGGCCGGTTGACCTGGAAGTCGTAGTAGTCCTCCGGGTCGAACCTCGCCAGCGGGCGGGCCTCCCACCGGGCCAGCAGGTGCTCGACGGCGCCGGAGGCCGCCTCGCCCGCGTCGTTCCAGCCACGGAACGCGGCCACCGCAACCCCATCCGCGAAGCTGGCGTTGGCCTCGACCTCGATCACCCCTTCAGGGTAACTGGCTGGTGCTCGCGGCAGGGTCCGTCGGATCGGTGCACCCGGCCCGACGAAATCCGAGACGCGTGCCCGGCTCGACGGAAGGCGGCGACTAGTGTCGGGGCTGGACAGCGCGCACTGGGGCGGGCGGGCCGCTCCGTGAACAGCCGGCCCACCAGGAGGTCTCGTGGCGGATGGTCGCCCACCCGAGTCGCTGCGTCAGGCACTCGCCGAGCGAGTGGTGGTCGCGGACGGCGCGATGGGCACGATGCTGCAGCAGGCCAGCCTCACGCTGGACGACTTCGACGGCCTCGAGGGCTGCAACGAGATCCTGAACCTAACGCGACCTGACGTCGTACGGGCCATCCACGATGCCTACCTCGAGGCGGGGGCAGAATGCCTCGAAACCAATACGTTCGGTGCGAACCTCTCCAACCTCGGCGAGTACGGCATCGCGGACCGCGTCTACGAGCTCGCCCGGGCCGGTGCCGGCCTTGCCCGCGCGGCGGCCGATGCGTGGGCCGCCGACGGCCCGCGCTGGGTGCTGGGGTCGGTAGGTCCGGGGACCAAGCTGCCGACGCTCGGCCACGTGCCCTTCGCGGCGCTGCGAGACGCCTACCAGGACCAGGTCCGAGGGCTGCTCGACGGCGGCGTCGACGCGGTCCTGGTCGAGACCGCCCAGGACCTATTGCAAGCCAAGGCGGCGGTGGTCGGAGCCCGACGGGCGCTCTCCGCGGCCGGGCGGCTCGGAGCCGTCCCGATCATCGTGAGCGTGACGGTCGAGACCACCGGGACGATGCTGCTCGGTACCGAGATCGGGGCAGCCCTGACCGCGCTCGAGCCGCTCGGCATAGACCTGGTCGGTCTCAACTGCGCCACCGGCCCGACCGAGATGAGCGAGCATCTGCGCCACCTGTCCCGGCACACCGGCCTGGGCCTGTCGTGCATGCCCAACGCCGGGCTGCCCGAGCTGACCGCCACCGGCGCGGCGTACCCCCTCACGCCGAGGCAGCTCGCGGATGCACAGGAGGGCTTCGTCCGGGAGTTCGGGGTGGCGCTCGTGGGCGGCTGCTGCGGTACGACGCCCGAGCACGTCCACGAGGTCTCCCGGCGGCTACGCGGGCGGTCGCTGCCGCCCCGCCGGTCGGTCGCGGAGCCCGGGGTGTCGTCGCTGTACCAGGCGGTGCCGTTCCGGCAGGACACTGCATACCTCGCCATCGGCGAGCGCACCAACGCCAACGGCAGCAAGGCCTTCCGGGAGGCGATGCTTGCGGACCGGTGGCAGGACTGTGTCGAGATTGCCCGCGGGCAGATCCGCGACGGAGCTCACCTGCTGGACCTCTGCGTCGACTACGTGGGCCGGGACGGCGTGGCCGACATGCGCCGGGCCGCGGCGCTGATGGCCACCTCGTCCACGCTGCCGATCGTCATCGACTCCACCGAGCCGGCGGTGGTCGAGGCCGGGCTCGAGGCGCTCGCCGGTCGGTGCATCGTGAACTCGGTCAACTTCGAGGACGGGGTGGGCCCCGGCTCCCGGTTCGCCCGGGTCATGCCAGTCGTCCGAGAGCACGGCGCCGCCGTGGTCGCCCTGACCATCGACGAGACCGGCCAGGCGCGGACCGCCGAGCACAAAGTCGAGGTGGCGGACCGGCTGGTGGCCGAGCTCACCCAGAACTGGGGGATGTCGGTCAGCGACATCGTGCTGGACTGCCTGACGTTCCCGATCGCCACCGGGCAGGAGGAGACTCGGCGGGACGCCGTGGAGACGATCGAGGCGATCCGCACGGTCAAGCAGCATCATCCGGACATCCAGACGACCTTGGGGGTCTCGAACGTCTCGTTCGGGCTGAACCCGGCCGCGCGGGTCGTGCTCAACTCCGTGTTCCTGCACGAGGCGGTCAAGGCGGGTCTGGACTGCGCCATCGTCCACGCAGCGAAGATCCTCCCGCTGTCGCGGATCCCCGACGAGCAGCGCCAGGTCGCCTACGACCTCGTCTACGACCGCCGTCGCTCCGGCTACGACCCGCTGCAGCGGCTGCTGGAGCTGTTCGCCGGTGTCACGGCGACCGAGGCGAGGGCGAGCCGAGCCGCCGAGCTCGCGGCGCTGCCACTCGCCGAGCGCCTGCAGCGCCGCATCATCGACGGTCAGGGGACCGGACTGGAGGCCGACCTCGATGCGGCGCTTGCCTCCGGCCGGCGGGCGCTGGACGTCGTCAACGACGACCTGCTCGCCGGCATGAAGGTGGTCGGCGACCTGTTCGGCGCTGGGGAGATGCAGCTGCCCTTCGTCCTGCAGTCGGCCGAGGTGATGAAGACGGCCGTCGCCTACCTGGAACCGCACATGGAGCGATCCGACGAGCGCGGCAAGGGCACCATCGTGCTGGCCACGGTCAAGGGGGACGTCCACGACATCGGGAAGAACCTAGTGGACATCATCTTGTCCAACAATGGCTACACGGTGGTGAACCTCGGCATCAAGCAACCGGTCAGCGCCATCCTCGACGCGGCCGACGAGCATGAGGCCGACGCGATCGGCATGTCCGGCCTGCTGGTGAAGAGCACTGTCGTGATGAAGGAGAACCTGGAGGAGCTGAACGCGCGTGGCGAGGCGGCCCGCTGGCCCATCCTGCTGGGCGGTGCCGCGCTCACCCGGGCGTACGTCGAGCAGGACCTCGCCCAGCTGTTCGACGGCGAGGTGCGTTATGCCCGCGACGCCTTCGAGGGGCTGCGCCTCATGGACGCGGTGATGGCGGTCAAGCGCGGCGAGCCCGGCGCGCGGCTGCCCGCTCGCCGGGAGCGGCGCGTGTCGGTCGGCGGCCCGGTCGCCGCGGTGAGCACCGACGTACCGGACCGGTCCGACGTGTCGGTGACGAACCGGGTGCCCGACCCGCCGTTCTGGGGGGACCGGGTGATCCGCGGCACCGCGCTGGCCGAGGTCGCGGCGTACCTGGATGAGCGCGCCACCTTCATGGGGCAGTGGGGGCTGCGCGCCGGCCGCGGTGGCGGCCCGACGTACGAGGAGCTGGTCGAGACGGAGGGGCGTCCGCGGCTGCGTTCGTGGCTGGACCGGATCGCGACCGAAGGGATCCTGGAGCCGGCAGTCGTCTACGGCTACTGGCCCTGCTACGGCGAGCACGACTCCCTCGTCGTCCTCGACCCGGCGGACCGTACCACCGAGGTTGCTCGGTTCACCTTCCCCCGGCAGCGGCGAGACCGGTTCCTGTGCCTGGCCGACTTCTTCCGGCCACGCGACAGCGGCGAGCTGGACGTGGTCGCCTTCCAGCTGGCGACGATGGGGTCACGGGTCAGCCAGGTGACGGCGGAGCTGTTCGCCAAGAACGCCTACCGCGACTACCTGGAGCTGCACGGGCTCTCCGTCCAGCTGACCGAGGCGCTCGCCGAGTGCTGGCATGCCCGGATCCGGGAGGAGCTCGGCTTCGCCGCTGAGGACTCCCCGGATCTCGCGGCGATCTTCCGCCAGCGCTACCGCGGCTCCCGCTACAGCTTCGGCTACCCGGCCTGCCCGGACCTCGAGGAGCGCGCGAAACTGATCGGGCTGCTCCACCCCGAGCGGGTCGGTGTCACGCTGAGCGAGGGCTTCCAGCTCCACCCCGAGCAGTCGACGGATGCGATCGTGGTCCACCACCCGGAGGCGAAGTACTTCAACGCCCGCTGACATCGGCCGCCGCGTCCGGGTAGGTGACCTATGCGCCCTTGTCTCGCCGGAATGGTGACCATCTCGTGATGGACCGCTACTGACAGCATCCGTCCGAGTGGGTAGTGTCCCTGCTGAGCGTCACCCCGCGACGCTCACTCGTCCCCGGACAGGAGCACCACGTGCGCAAGACCCAATCCGTGCTGGCGATTGCTGGCACTGCCGCGCTGATCGCCTCGCTCGCCGCCTGCGGCTCGAACAACGGCGCGAGCCCGGGTGGCTCGTCCACCAGCCCCACCAACTCGATGGCCACGACTCCGAGCGGCTCCTCCGCGAGCCCCGGGCTCGTCGACATCAAGGGCCAGCCGGTCATCATCGGCACCACCGACACCGTGACGTCGCTCGACCCAGCGGGCGCCTACGACGAGGGCTCCTGGACCCTTATGTACAACATGTACCAGACCCTCGTCACGATCCCGGCCGGCGGCAACAAGCCGATCGGCGACGCCGCGCAGTCCTGCACCTACACCAACCCCAAGACGCTCAAGTGCGTACTGCGACCCGGGGAGAAGTTCTCCAACGGCGACCCGCTCAACTCAGCCGCGGTGAAGTACAGCATCGTCCGGAACATGAAGATCAACAGCGCCAACGGCGCGTCCGTGCTGCTGTCCTCGCTGACCAGCGGGACCACCAAGTCGGGCGCCTACAAGTTCAGCCCAAGCTCGATCTCGACGCCCAACGACACCACGGTGATCTTCCACCTCACCCGGCCCGACACCGTGTTCATCAGCGCGCTGACCACCCCGGCGGGCGCGATCGTCGACCCGAAGGTCTTCCCGGCCACGAGCCTGCTGAAGGGCTCCGGAGTGGTCGGCTCCGGGCCGTACGAGCTCACCAAGTACACCGCCGGCCAGATAGCCGCGTTCGACGCCAACCCGCTGTACACCGGGCCGTTCAAGCCGCAGGCGCCGAAGATAGTGGTGCAGTACTTCTCCGACACGTCCGCGCTGAAGCTCGCGGTGCAGGGCGGCCAGGTGGACGTGGCGTGGCGGAGCCTCGCCCCGGCCGACCTCAAGAGCCTGCAGTCCAACTCGAGCGTCACCGTGGCGACCGGGCCGGGCTCGGAGATCCGCTACTGGGTCTGGAAGCTCAACGGCAACCACGTCGGCAAGAACATCGCCGTCCGCAAGGCGGTCGCCTACCTGATCAACCGCCAGCAGATCGCCAGCGTGGCCTACGACAACGTCGTCAAGCCGCTGTACTCGATCGTGCCGCCCGGCTTCGCCGGCCAGACCAACGCCTTCGCGAAGCTCTACGGCACTACGCCCAACAAGGCGAAGGCGGTTGCGCTCCTGAAGGCGGCGCACATCAGTACGCCGATCAACCTCACCGTCGGCTACACCGGCACCCACTACGGGCCGAACGCGGTCGACGAGGCCACCCAGCTGCAGCGGCAGCTCGACGCCAGCGGGCTGTTCCACGTGACGCTCAAGAGCGCCGAGTGGACGGCCTACCAGACGGCCTACCAGCAGGGCGCCTACGACCTGTTCATGCTCGGCTGGTTCCCGGACTACCTCGACGCCGACGACTACCTGGCGCCGTTCCTGGTCGACGGCGGGTTCTACAAGAACGGCTACCACAACGCCGAGGCCAACCGGCTGGTGGCGCAGGAGGAGGCAACCTCCGACCAGAGCGCGCGGGCCAGGGCCTTCGAGAAGCTGCAGACGATCGCCGCGCAGGACGTGCCGTTCATCCCCTCGTGGGTCGGCAAGAACTCCGCGGTCTACGGCAAGGGCGTGCAGGGCGTCCAGAAGACGCTCGACCCGTCGTTCATCTTCCGCTTCTGGGACATCACCAAGGACGCGTAGAGATTCGGTGGTAGGCGCGGTGGGGAGGAGCGCTCGGGCGCGCCTCCCCACCGAGGGCTGTGAAGGCGGGCGATGAAGCAAGGCTCACTGCCCCGGTTCATCCTGCAGCGGCTGCTGCTGGTCATACCGATGATCTGGGTCGCGCTGACGCTGGTCTTCGTCCTGCTGCGGGTCGCCCCGGGCGACCCCGTCACGGCGCTCCTGGGCGGGCACCTGTCGCCGGCCGCGATCGCCTCCCGCAAGGCGCAGCTGGGCCTCAACAAGCCGCTGATCGACCAGTACGTCGACTACCTGAGCTCGGTCGCGCATCTGCAGTTCGGCACGACGTTCAGCGACCAGCTGCCCGTCAGCGAGGTGATCGCGACCAACGGAGGGGCCACACTCACGCTGACCGTGGCGGCGTTCATCGTGGCCCTGGCCATCGGCATCCCGCTGGGCCTGCTGGCCGGGCGCTACCGGGACACCTGGTTCGACGTGGTCGTCCGGCTGTTCGGCATCGTCACCTACGCCGCTCCGGTCTTCTTCACCGGCCTGCTGGTCCAGTTGTTCGTGGCCCCGGCGCTCGGCCTGGCCACCTCCGGCCAGGCCAGCGCGCTGGTTACGGTGGAGGTGCCCACGAAGACGCACATCCTGCTCCTCGACGCGATGCTGTCGGGGCAGTGGGGCGGCGTGCTCGACATCCTCAAGCACCTGTTCCTGCCGGCGCTGACGCTCGGCATCCTGATCTGCGGGGTGTTCATCCGGCTGGTCCGGGTCAACATCCTGCAGACGATGCAGAGCGACTACGTGGAGGCGGCGCAGGCCCGCGGCATCGCGCCCGGCAAGGTGCTGCGCCGGCACGCCTTCCGGAACGCACTGGTGCCGGTGATCACGGTCATCGGGCTGCAGGTCGCCCTGCTGCTGGCCGGGGCGGTGCTGACGGAAACCACCTTCAACTGGCCGGGCCTGGGCTACAAGCTGACGCAGTACATCGAGAACCTCGACTACGGCGCCGTGCAGGGCATCATCACGATGTTCACCGTGGTGATCATCGTGGTCAGCCTGCTGGTCGACATCGTCGGCGCCCTCATCGACCCGAGGGTGCGGTACTGACGATGCGGCGGATCCTCGGCGCAGTCCTGTCGCCCTTCGCCAAGACCACCGGGCTCGCCCGCTGGATCCTGGTGGCCGGCGTGCTAATCACCGCCTTCTTCGTCGTGCTGGCGATCTTCGCACCCTGGATCGCCCCCTACGGCTTCGCCCAGGCGAGCGCGCACGGGGTGGCGTTCCCCAAGCTGGCGCCGCCGGGGCACGGCCACCTCTTCGGCACCAACAACCTGGAGTTCGACGTGCTGTCGCGGACGATCTGGGGAGCGCGGACCGCGCTCGAGGTCGTGCTGCTCTCGGTGGTCGTCTCGCTGGTGATCGGCGTACCGCTCGGCCTCATCTCCGGGTACTCCGGGGGGTGGCTGGACCGCGGCATCACCTTGGTCATGGACGCGATCTACACGTTCCCGTCGCTGCTGCTCGCGATCGTCTTCGCGTTCCTGCTCACCAACCTGGTCGGCGGCGGAGTCGTGAGCGCCGCGATGTCGCTGACCGTGATCTACATCCCGCAGTACTTCCGCGTGGTTCGCAACACCACGATCAGCGCCAAGGAGGAGACGTACGTCGAAGCCGCCCGCGCGATCGGCGCGTCCGACGGGGTGGTGATGCGGCGCTACCTGTTCGGCAACGTGGTGCAGAGCGTGCCGGTGATCGGCACGCTGAATGCCGCCGACGCGATCAGCACGCTGGCCGGGCTCGGCTTCCTCGGCCTCGGCCTGCAGCCGAACCAGGCCGCCGAGTGGGGCTACGACCTGAGCCGGGCCATCCTCGACGCATCCTCGGGCGTCTGGTGGACCGGCCTGTACCCCGGCCTGGCGATCGTCTGCCTGGTCACCGGGCTCACGCTCATCGGTGAGGGCCTCAACGAGACGGTGAACCCGATCCTGCGCCGCCGGCGGCTGCTGCCGGTGGTGTTGCCGCCGCGGGTTCGCCGCCCAAGCGCGGTGGTCACTGAGGCCAGCCCGGAGGTGGGCATGCCGGCGGCAGAGGGGGAGCTGTGAACGCGACACCGGAAGGTTCTGGTACGCCGACCGACGCCGACCCCGTCCTCAGCGTCCGCGACCTGCGGGTCTGGTACGGCACCACCCGCGGCGCGATCCGCGCGGTCGACGGCGTCAGCCTCGAGCTGCGACGTGGGGAGACGATGGGCCTGGTGGGGGAGTCCGGCTGTGGCAAGTCGACCCTCGGCCGGGGGCTGATGGGGCTGCTGCCGGACGGCGCCAAGCGCGACGGCGAGGTCATCTTCCAGGGTCGGGACATCCTCACGCTGAGCCCCAAGGCGGCCTACGCCCTGCGGGGTGCTCAGGTGGGCATGATCTTCCAGGAACCGCTCACCCGGCTGAACCCACTGATGCGCATCTCGGAGCACTTCGAGGAGACCATCTCCCAGCACGAGCGGGGCATCTCGAAGGCGCAGCTGCGGGAGCGGGCGATCGAGGCCCTGCGGATGATGGGCATCCCGCCGACGCGCTACCGCTCCTACCCGCACGAGTTCTCCGGCGGCATGCGGCAGCGGCTCATGATCGCGCTCGCGCTGGTGCTGCGGCCCGCCTTCGTCGTCGCCGACGAGCCCACGACGGCCCTGGACGTGCTCGTCGAGGCCCAGATCATCTCGACCCTCAACGACCTGCGGCGAGACTTCGACACGGCGCTGCTGCTGATCACCCACAACCTCGGCATCGTCGCGGAGGCGTGCGACCGGGTGTCGGTGATGTACGCCGGCCGCATCGTCGAGTCCGGCACGGTGAGCTCGGTCTTCGGCGACCCGCAGCACCCCTACACCCGCGAGCTCCTCCGGTCGACCATCAGCCTGTCGACCTCGGGCCTCAACTACATACCGGGCGCCCCGCCCGACCTGGTGGACCCGCCGCCCGGGTGCCGGTTCCACCCGCGCTGTCCATCGGCGATGCAAGTCTGCGCCGAGCTCGACCCGGTGGAGACCGCACGGCAGGGCGGTGGGACGGTCGAGTGCTGGCTCCACGGGCCGGCCGAACTCATGCCGCCGGCCGGCTCTGCGCCGCTCACCCGGGAGGCGATCAGCGTTGCCGACGAAGCCTGAGCTGCTCGACCGGGCCGGAGCCGACCAGGCGATCGTCGACCTCCGCGATCTCTCCGTCCACTACGACCTCGGCGGCAGCACGCTGGCCCGCCTGGTGGGCCTCAGCACGGGCACGGTCCGGGCCGTCGACGGGGTTAACCTGACGATCCGTCCTGGCGAGGTGGTCGGGCTGGTGGGGGAGAGCGGCAGCGGGAAGTCGACGCTCGGGAGGGCCCTGCTCGGGCTCGCTCCGATAACCGGCGGTTCGATCATCCTGCATGGGCGCGACCTCGGGCGGCTGTCGCGGCGCGGGCTGCGACGGGTGCGCAGCGACGTGCAGATGGTGTTCCAGGACCCGAATGGCGCGCTGAACCCGGCCATGATCGTCGAGGAGGCGGTCGCCGACCCGCTGCGCATCCATGGCGTCGGCCCGGCGTCCGAGCGCCATCGGCGCGTGGTCGAGACGCTGGAGCTGGTCGGGCTGTCGCCGGTGGAGCTCTTCGCCTCGAAGTACCCGTCGGACTTGTCTGGCGGCCAGAAGCAGCGCGTGGTGATCGCGCGGGCCATCATCATGGGCCCGAGCGTGCTGGTCGCCGACGAGCCGATCTCGATGCTCGACATGAGCGTGCGGGCCAAGATCCTCCAGCTGATGCTGGACCTCAAGGACCGGCTGGATCTGACCTACCTCTACATCACCCACGACCTGGCGAGTGCGAAGTTCTTCTGTGACCGGATCGCGATCATGTACCTGGGGCGGATCGTGGAGCTGGGCTCGACGGCGGACATCTTTGCCGACCCCAAGCACCCCTACACGAAGGCGCTGCTGGCGGCGATCCCGGACCCCGACCCGAGCCAGGCCCGAACCAAGCAGCTGCTGTCCGGCGAGATCCCCGACGCCGCCCGGCCACCCGGCGGCTGCGCATTCCACCCTCGGTGCCCAGCCGCCTTCGACCGCTGCGGCTGGGAGGCGCGCGACCTCGCCGCCGGCCTGGAGAGCCACTGGCTGCGTAACCGAGCCTCGACGTACGACACGGAGCGGGCCAAGATCTCCAACCTCGACGCGATCGCCCGGCAGGAGGCGGGGCGCCCCGCGCTCCTGCGCCCGTCCGGCACCGGGTCGCCGGCCGACCTGACCGAGCTGCTGACCGAGATGCGGGACGAGGCGCCGGACGCCCGCTTCTGGACCGGGGTCGAGTCGGTCGAGGAGCGCTCGGGCGGCGTCGAGGTCACCTTCCACCCCGGCGAGGAGCCGCTGCTGCGCCCGAGTGGTCGGGTCGAGGTTGCCTGCCACCTGTTCCCGCCCGAGTCCGAGGCCGCCGGCCGCCACACGTCGCCCGACCCAGGGAAGCAGTAGCCACCAGCGTGGGCCGCGGCCCCGAAGCTGCCGGCCGGACCTCGGCGCTGGCCGGTTAGGTGGTCGGCGTTCGGTCGGGCAGCGGCGGCGGGGTGCCGCCCCAGGCCGGGCAGATGGCTTGGTGGTCGCACCAGGCGCACAGGGGCGACCGGTTGGGGCGCCAGTCGCCGGTCTCCGCGGCCCGCTGGACGGCCCGCCAGATCGCCTCGATCTTGCGCTCGGTCGCCAGCAGGTCGGCCTCGTCCGGCTCGTACCGGACCAGCTCTCCGTTGCCGAGGTAGATGAGCTGCAGCAGCCGGGGGATGACCCCTCTGGCCCGCCACACGACGAGCGCGTAGAACCGCATCTGGAACAGCGCCCGGGCGACGAACCGCTCGTCGGGCGCCGTGCCCGTCTTGTAGTCCACGATCCGGAGGTCACCGGCCGCCGACCGGTCGAGGCGGTCGATGTAGCCATGGATGACCAGGCCCGAGCCGAGCTCGTGCCGTACGTGCAGCTCGCGCTCGGCCGGCTCGATCCGGGCCGGGTCCTCGAGGCGGAAGTAGCGCGCGAGCAGCAGGCGGCACTCCTCGAGCCAGCCCGCCAGGTCGTGCACACCGTCGGCGAACATCTCGGCCAGCTCCGGCTCGTCGGCCAGCATCTGCTCCCACGCCGGAGCGATCATCAGGCTGGCGCGAGCCGGCGTACGGTCCGCGGTGGGCAGGTCGAAGAGGTCCTCCAGCACCTTGTGCACGACCGAGCCGCGAACCGCGGCGATGCTCGGCGCCTCGGGCAGCCGGTCGATGACGCGGAACCGGTACTTGAGAGGGCAGCTCATGAAGTCGCTGGCGCGGCTTGGCGACAGCGAGTTGTACGGCGTCAGGTCCGACGTCGTCGCTGCGGCGTCGCCGGCCCCGGCTGCATCCGCCGGCGTAGCGTCGACGCCCACCGCCACCGAGGTAATCGACTCCGTCATGAACATGACACTAGGGCAGGGCACCGACATCGGGCGCGAGAGCGCGCCCGCGGAGGCGAATCGACCAGACGTAGTCGGTTCGCGACCGCCGCTTCCACGTCGAGGTGGGGAATGGGCAGGTCGGACCGTTAGCGTTGGGGTGTGAGCAACCTCGGTGGCGGCGGGCGACCGCGTCGTCCGCAGCTGCCCGGCGTCATCCGATTGGGCAGCATCGGGGGCGTCGACGTCGTAGTCTCCCACTCCTGGTTCCTGGTGGTTGCGCTGCTCGCGGTCCTGCTCGCGCCCGCGCTGGAGACCGTCGAGCCGGGGCTGGGGGCGATGGCGTACGTCGCCGGGCTGGCCTTCGCGCTGCTCGTCTACTGCTGCGTGCTGCTCCACGAGGTGTCGCACGCCCTGGCCGCCCGGGCATTTGCGATGCCGGTGCGCGCGATCAACCTGCACTTCCTCGGCGGCGCCACCGAGATCGAGGGTGAGGCCCCGACACCGTGGCGCGAGTTCGTGATCGCGGTCGTCGGCCCGCTCACGTCGCTGGCGCTGGGTGGCATCGCCTACGCCGCCCAGGACGCGCTCCCGGCGGGCCTGCTCGGGTTCGCCGTCGGCGCGCTGGCGTACGCCAACATCGGGCTCGGCCTGCTCAACTTGGTGCCCGGCCTGCCGCTCGACGGCGGCCGCTGTCTGCAGGCAGTGGTGTGGTGGGTGACCCGGCGGCGTTCGCTCGGAACGACCGTGGCGGCCTGGGGCGGTCGGGTGGCGGCGGTTGCAGTCGCCTGCTACCCGATCGCCCTGCTGCTGCTGCACACGCAGCCGCCACCGGACATCACGGTCTTCCTCTTCACGTTCCTGATCGCCACCTTCCTGTGGACCGGCGCCACCCAGTCCCTGATGGTCAGCAAGCTCCGCAGCAGGCTGCCGGCGCTGCAGGCCCGAGGCCTCGCCAGGCGCGCGATCGGCGTACCCGCCGACCTCCCGCTGGCCGAGGGCATCAGACGGGCGCGCGAGGCCGACGCCGGGTCGCTTGTGGTCGTCAGCAGCGACGGGCGGCCAACCGGGATCGTCAACGAGGCGGCCGTGGTCTCGACGCCGCTGCAGCGCCGGCCATGGCTGCCGTGCGGGGACGTCGCCCGTCGGCTCGAGGACGGGCTGATGCTCCCGGTGGACATCGGCGGCGAGCAGCTCATCGAGGCGATGCGGTCGACCCCGGCCACCGAGTACGTGCTCCTCGAGCCGAGCGGGTCGATCTTCGGCGTGCTGGTGACGAAGGACGTCGACGAGGCGTTCCGCACCGCCTGAGCCCCAACACCCGACTCGCCTGCGGTTGCCAGCGCCCCTGGCGCGGGGGTCGCGCGGACGAACCGAGGCGCCTCGCTCCACCGGAACGGCCCGCGCCCCTGGCCACTATCGTTTCGGCGTGGCCAGCACGGAGCGCGAGGGACCGGCCGAGGCGGTGGCCCCGGCCTGGTCCGGCGTACGCCGCGGGCCGCTCGCCGCGGGGGAGCGGGTGCGGCTCACCGACGCCAAGGGCCGGGCTCACTCCGTTGTGCTGGAGCCGGGGCGGACGTTCCACACGCACCGGGGATCGTTGGAGCTCGACGAGCTGATCGGACGGCCGGAGGGGGTCGTCGCCACGTCCAGTGGCGGCGTCGACTACCTGGTCCTGCGTCCGCTGCTCGCCCAGTCGGTGGTGTCCATGCCGCGAGGCGCGGCCGTCGTCTATCCGAAGGACTCCGCCCAGATCCTGATGATGGGTGACATCTTCCCCGGCGCGCGGGTCGTGGAGGCAGGCGCCGGCTCCGGCGCGCTCACCTGCGCGTTGCTGCGGGCAGTCGGACCGATGGGCCGGCTTACGTCCTACGAGCGGCGAGCAGACTTCGCGGAGGTCGCCCGGCGCAACGTCGAGTCCTTCTTCGGCGGCGCGCATCCGGCCTGGACACTGCGCGTCGGGGACCTGGCCACCGACCTAACGAACCGCGAGGTGGACCGGGTGGTGCTCGACATGCTGGCGCCCTGGGAGTGCGTGCCCGCCGCCGCCGCCGCGCTGCGGCCAGGGGGGGTGCTGTGCGGGTACGTGGCCACCACCACACAGCTCAGCCGGCTCATCGAGACGCTGCGCTCCGACGGGGGGTTCGTCGAGCCGGTCGCCTGGGAGTCGCTGGTGCGGGGCTGGCACGTGGAGGGGCTCGCGGTCCGGCCGGAGCACCGGATGAACTCGCACACCGGGTTCCTGGTGACCAGCCGGCGACTGGCTCCCGGGGTCGCCCCGCCGCGGCGTACCCGGCGCCCGTCCCCGGGCGCGTACGGCCCGGACTACCAGGGTCCGAGACCGGCGGACGAGGCTTCGGCCCCCGGGCGCGACGCCGAGCCACCCCGCTGATGGGTCGGCCGGCCCTTCGCTTGCCGCCGTACGCCGGGCGCGGACGGCCGCCGGTTGATAACAGAGTGGTACCGACACGTGTCGAGACGTGGATGTCGACGTCTGTCCCACAGGTACTGTCGTAGTCGAGGTCCTCTGACGAGGTGGTGACGGTGGCCGCACACGATGACGCACAGCAGCGGGGCAGGCACACGGCCGAGGAGCTGCGGACCCAGATCGGGTTCCTCGAGTCCGAGGTGGCCGAGCTTCGCCGCCGGCTGGCCGAGGGGCCGCACTCGGGCCGGTTCCTGGAGCAACGGCTGTCCGAGACGCAGTCGTCGCTGTCCGCACTGACTGCGCAGAACGAGCGGCTCGCGAGCACGCTCCGGGAGGCGCGCGACCAGATCCTGACGCTCAAGGAGGAAGTCGACCGGCTGGCCCAGCCGCCGACCGGGTTCGGCACCTTCATCGGTGGCAACGACGACGGCACGGTGGACGTCTTCACCGGCGGCCGGAAGCTGCGGGTCAACGTGAGCCCCAACGTCGACGTCGAGTCGCTCAAGCGCGGCCAGGAGGTGATGCTCAACGAGGCGCTGAACGTCGTCGACGCGCTGTGCTTCGAGGAGGTCGGCGAGGTCGTCATGCTCAAGGAGATCCTCGCCGACGGGGAGCGGGCACTGGTGATCGGCAACGCCGACGAAGAGCGCGTCGTGCGCATCGCCGAGCCACTGCAGGCGGCCAAGCTCCGGGCCGGCGACTCGGTCCTGCTCGACTCGCGTGCGGGCTACGTCTACGAGCGGATTCCGAAGACCGAGGTCGAGGAGCTCGTGCTCGAGGAGGTGCCCGACATCGACTACGCGAGCATCGGCGGGCTGGCCAGGCAGATTGAGGCGATCCGCGACGCGATCGAGCTGCCGTACCTGTACCCCGAGCTCTTCAAGGAGCACCAGCTCAAGCCTCCGAAGGGGGTCCTGCTGTACGGGCCGCCGGGCTGCGGCAAGACGCTGATCGCGAAGGCCGTGGCCAACTCTTTGGCCAAGCAGGTGGCGACCCGGACCGGCGAGGAGGGCAAGTCGTACTTCCTCAACATCAAGGGCCCGGAGCTCCTCAACAAGTACGTCGGGGAGACCGAGCGGCACATCCGGCTGGTGTTCCAGCGCGCCCGCGAGAAGGCCAGCGAGGGTACGCCGGTGATCGTCTTCTTCGACGAGATGGACTCGCTCTTCCGGACCCGCGGCTCGGGGGTCTCCTCAGACGTCGAGAACACGATCGTGCCGCAGCTCCTGAGCGAGATCGACGGCGTGGAGGGGCTCGAGAACGTGATCGTGATCGGCGCCTCGAACCGAGAGGACATGATCGACCCGGCAATCCTGCGCCCGGGTCGGCTCGACGTGAAGATCAAGATCGAGCGGCCGGACGCGGAGTCCGCGCGCGACATCTTCAGCAAGTACCTGACGGTGGGGCTGCCGCTGCACGGCGACGACCTCGCGGAGTTCGGCGGCGACGACTCCGAGTGCGTCGGCGCGATGATCCAGCGGACCGTGGAGCGCATGTACACCGAGTCCGAGGAGAACCGGTTCCTCGAGGTCACCTACGCCAACGGCGACAAGGAGGTCCTGTACTTCAAGGACTTCAACTCCGGTGCCATGATCCAGAACATCGTCGACCGGGCCAAGAAGATGGCGATCAAGGACTTCTTGGAGACCCACCAGAAGGGGCTCCGGGTCAGCCACCTGCTGCAGGCCTGCGTGGACGAGTTCAAGGAGAACGAGGATCTGCCCAACACGACCAACCCAGACGACTGGGCGCGCATCTCCGGCAAGAAGGGCGAGCGCATCGTGTTCATCCGCACTCTCATCTCCGGCAAGCAGGGCACAGAGCCCGGCCGTTCGATCGACAACGTCGCCAACACCGGCCAGTACCTCTAACCCGGTTCGGACCGTCCTCCGGATCCCCAGCGGAGACCGCCTGGCCACCACGTGCAGTGCGTGGCGCCACCCCGGCGTGGCACGACTAGGCTTGGTCGCGGGTCCGGAAGGAGCGCGCCGATGCCCTTGGGGTTTGCCATAGTCTGTGCGGTCGCGATGCTCAGCGGCTTCGCATTCGCTGCCCTCTACAGCGGGCGGCTCGGCTGGGTCCCCGGTCATCGGAACGAGTACGACGCGCCCCCGCCGGCCGACCAGCCGCCTCCGTCGACGCCACCGACTGGGCCGGCCGCCCCGCCGCTGGTTGGGGACGCCGCCCTGCCGCCGGTTGGGAAGTCCGCGCGGCGGCCGCCTCGAAACCAGTAGCCGCTCCGCAAGATCCGACGCTGGGGTGGCTAGGACCGCCTGTGCGTCGGAAACTGCGGTGTTCGACGAGCCACCCTGCCGCCGGTTGAGGACGCCGGTGCCGCCGCAACGACCGGACTGAAGTCCCGCTGAGCGTACGCTCGACGGCATGAGCGTGCGGCGGATCATGGGCGCCGAGACGGAGTTCGGCATCTCCGTGCTGGGCACGCCGACGGCCAACCCCATGCTGGCGTCGTCGCAGGTCGTGAACGGGTACTCCTCTTACACCGCACGCGCGCGGCGGGCCCGGTGGGACTTCGAGGAGGAGAACCCGCTTCGCGACGCCCGCGGCTTCGACCTGAGCCGGAGCACCGCCGACCCCAGCCAGCTGACCGACGAGGAGATCGGCCTGGCCAACATGATCTTGACCAACGGGGCGCGGATGTACGTCGACCACGCCCACCCCGAGTACGCCACTCCCGAGTGCACGAACCCTCGCGACGTCGTGATCTGGGACAAGGCGGGGGAGCGGATCATGCGCAAGGCCGCCTCGGTGGTCGACATCCCGGGACAGAACCCGATCGCGCTCTACAAGAACAACACCGACAACAAGGGCGCGTCCTACGGCGCGCACGAGAACTACCTGATGCGCCGGTCCACCCCGTTCACCGACATCGTCCGGCACATCACGCCGTTCTTCGTCAGCAGGCAGGTCGTCTGCGGCGCCGGGCGGGTCGGCGTCGGCCAGGACGGCCGGGGCCAAGGGTTCCAGGTCAGCCAGCGAGCGGACTTCTTCGAGGTCGAGGTCGGGCTGGAGACGACGCTCAAGCGGCCGATCGTCAACACCCGCGACGAACCCCACGCGGACCCGGAGAAGTACCGGCGACTCCACGTGATTCTCGGTGACGCCAACATGTCCGAGGTCTCGACGTACCTGAAGATGGGTACCACGTCGCTGGTGCTGGCCATGGTCGAGGCGGGCGTGCTGCCCGGAGACCTGAGCGTCGACGGGGCGGTGCACGAGCTCCACGAGGTGTCGCACGACCCGTCCCTGAGCCACCTGATCCCGCTCAAGGACGGCCGTAGGCTGACGGCGCTGGACTTGCAGGACGCCTACCTCGAGCAGGCCCGCAAGTTCGTCGAGGACCGGTACGGCGATGACGCGGACGAGCAGACGGCCGACGTCCTGGCGCGCTGGGAGTCGGTGCTGACCAGGCTGCGCCGGGACCCGATGGAGTGCCGCCGGGAGCTCGACTGGGTCGCCAAGCTGTCGCTGCTCGAGTCCTACCGCGAGCGCGACGGCCTGGACTGGGGGGCGCCCAAGCTGCATCTGGTCGACCTCCAGTACGCCGACCTCCGGCCCGACAAAGGGCTCTACCACCGGCTGGTCAGCCGGGGGTCATTCGACCGCGTGGTGACCGACGTCGAGATCGAGCGGGCCACCGACCTGCCGCCGGACGATACCCGCGCGTACTTCCGGGGGCGCTGCCTGGCCAAGTACCCGGAGCGGATCGCGGCCGCGTCCTGGGACTCGGTCATCTTCGACCTCCCGGGTCGCGAGTCCCTGCAGCGCATCCCGACCATGGAGCCGACCCGCGGCACCCGCCAGCACGTCGGCGCCCTGCTCGACCGCTGCGACACCGCCGAGGAGCTGTTCGCGGCCATCACGGCGTGACCGGTACGGTCGAGGCCGGCCCGGGTAGGGTTTGACCACGGGAGCCGGGGACCGGCAGCCCAGACCGAGGCAAGGAGGTTGGTCATGGCGCGCGAAGGTGGTCAGCAGCACAAGACCACACGCAGGTCCAGCGAGGAAGAGGAGGCGCCCGAGCAGGCGGCGACCGAAGATCTCGCCGAGCGCAAGGAGAAGCTCGACGACGACGTTGACTCGATCCTCGACGACATCGACGGGGTACTGGAGTCCAACGCGGAGGAGTTCGTCCGGGGGTTCGTCCAGAAGGGCGGCCAGTGAGCACTGCAGAGCGGTCCTCGTCACGGTTGCCGGAGGCCTTCATGGCCCCCGGCACCTCGTCGTTCGCCGACTTCCTGGCGACGGCCGCGCCGGACCTGCTGCCGGCGCGACGGGCGCTACCCGCCGCCAAGGTGGAGCTGGACGTGCCGCATGCGACCACGATCGTGGCCGCGACGTTCCACGGGGGCGTGGTGATGGCCGGTGACCGCCGCGCCACGATGGGCAACATCATCGCCCAGCGTGACATCGAGAAGGTCTTCCCCGCCGATGAGCACTCCTGCGTCGGGATCGCCGGGTCCGCCGGCCTGGCCGTAGAGATGGTGCGGCTCTTCCAGGCCGAGCTCGAGCACTACGAGAAGATCGAGGGTGCCGCGCTCTCCCTCGACGGCAAGGCCAACCGGCTCGCGGCCCTGATCCGCGGCAACCTCGGCATGGCCATGCAGGGTCTCGCCGTCGTCCCGCTGTTCGCTGGCTACGACGCGCAGTCGGACACCGGCCGCATCTTCTCTTACGACGTCACCGGTGGTCGCTACGAGGAGCACGCCTTCCACTCGGTCGGGTCCGGGGCGCTGTTCGCCCGTGGCTCGCTGAAGAAGCTGTACCGCGACGACCTCGGTGCCGACGAGTGCGTGACGGCCGTCGTCCAGGCGCTGTACGACGCAGCGGACGACGACTCGGCCACCGGCGGCCCCGACATGACCCGGCGGATCTTCCCGGTGGTGTCCGTGGTCTCGACGACCGGCTTCCGACGGCTGGAGGACTCCGCGGTAGCCGAGGTCGCCGACCGGGTGCTGGCCGCCCGCATGCTGCGGCCGGACGGCCCGGCGGCGCCGCTCACCTGACAAGGACCCAGCCGATGTCGATGCCGTTCTACGTCTCGCCCGAGCAGTTGATGAAGGACCGGGCGGACTTCGCCCGCAAGGGCATTGCCCGGGGGCGGTCGGTGGTCGCCGTACAGAACCTGGACGGGCTGCTGTTCGTCGCGGAGAACCCGTCCCAGGCGCTGCACAAGATCTCCGAGCTCTATGACCGCCTGGCGTTCGCCGCGGCCGGCCGCTACAACGAGTACGAGAACCTGCGGATCGCCGGGGTCCGGCTGGCCGACATGCGCGGCTACTCCTACGATCGCAGCGACGTGACCGGTCGTGGCCTGGCGAACGCCTACGCCCAGACGCTCGGTGCCATCTTCTCCGCGGCGGGCGAGAAGCCGTATGAGGTCGAGATCTTCGTCGCCGAGGTTGGCGACTCCGCCGAGGGCGACCAGGTCTACCGGGTCACCTACGAGGGCTCGGTGACCTACGAGCAGGGGTACGCCGGAATGGGCGGCTCGGCGGAGCAGGTGAGCGAGTATCTGGGCTCCCACTACCACGACCAGATGGACCTCGGGTCGGCCCTCCGGGCCGCCGTCGGAGCCCTCGGGCACGACAGCCCGCAGGAGCGGGAGCTCACCGCAGACCGGCTCGAGGTGGCGCTGCTGGACCGCACCCGGTCCCAGAAGCGCAAGTTCCGCCGCATCGTCGCTCCCGAGCTCACCGAGCTGCTCCGCGCGCCCTCGCCGGGCTGATTCGGGGCCCCTCGGAGCGGTTGGCGCAATGCCGCGGCTGGCGCCACCCGGCGCGTACGCTGAACCTCGTGGACCGGCGGATCTTCGGCATCGAGAACGAGTACGGCGTGACGTGCACGTTCCGCGGCGCCCGCCGGCTGTCGCCCGACGAGGTGGCGCGCTACCTGTTCCGCCGGGTGGTCTCCTGGGGCCGGTCCAGCAACGTGTTCCTGCGCAACGGGGCGCGCCTCTACCTGGACGTGGGCAGCCACCCGGAGTACGCGACCCCCGAGTGCGACTCGATCACCGAGCTGGTAGCCCACGACAAGGCCGGGGAGCGGGTGCTGGAGGGGCTCCTCGTCGATGCCGAACGTCGCCTTCGCGACGAGGGCATCGCCGGGGACGTCTACCTGTTCAAGAACAACACCGACTCGGCCGGCAACTCCTACGGCTGCCATGAGAACTACCTCGTCGGCCGGCACGGGGAGTTCTCCCGGCTGGCCGACGTACTGATCCCGTTCCTGGTCAGCCGCCAGGTGGTGTGCGGTGCCGGCAAGGTGCTGCAGACCCCGCGCGGGGCGATCTACTCCATCAGCCAGCGTGCCGAGCACATCTGGGAAGGCGTCTCCAGCGCCACCACCCGGTCCCGGCCGATCATCAACACCCGCGACGAGCCGCATGCGGACGCCGAGCGCTTCCGCCGCCTGCACGTGATCGTCGGCGACTCGAACATGAGCGAGACGACCACGCTGCTCAAGGTGGCCACCACCGACCTGGTCCTGCGCATGGTCGAGGCCGGCGTTGTCATGCGCGACCTGACGATGGAGAACCCGATCCGCGCGATCCGGGAGATCTCGCACGACATCAGCGGTCGGCGCAAGGTCCACCTGGCCAACGGCCGGGAGGCGTCCGCGCTCGACATCCAGCACGAGTACCTGACCAAGGCGCTCGACTTCGTCGACCGCCGGGAGCTCCGCACCCCTGAGCTCGACACCGCCCTCGACCTGTGGGAGCGCACGCTGAAGGCGGTCGAGTCCGACGACCTCAGCCTGGTCGAGCGCGAGATCGACTGGGTGATCAAGTACCGGCTGATCGAGCGCTACCGGGCCCAGCATCGCCTCGGCCTGACCTCGGCGCGGGTGGCCCAGCTCGACCTCGCCTACCACGACATCCGCCGCGGACGCGGGCTCTATTACCTGCTCGAGCGGCGCGGTGCGGTCGCCCGGGCTACCACCGACCTCGCGATCTTCGAGGCCAAGATGGTGCCGCCCCAGAGCACCAGGGCGCGCCTCCGGGGTGAGTTCATCCGCCGGGCCCAGGAGCGCCGCCGAGACTTCACCGTCGACTGGGTGCACCTGAAGCTCAATGACCAGGCTCAGCGCACCGTGTTGTGCAAGGACCCTTTCCGAGCCCACGACGAGCGGGTCGAGCGGCTGATCGAGTCGATGTGACCCGGCCGCTCCCGGTATCCTTGGCCGCCGGGGCCGGCCCGGAGGCCGCGCCGCTACCCTGCCCGATCCCGTGAGGTGCCATCCCGTGCGACGCAGCACACTGACCGCTCTGATTGCCGTGCCCGTGCTCCTCGCCGCCAGCGCCTGCAGTGGTGGCAGCGCGCCGCAGGCCAAGCCGAAGGCGGCCACCGTGGCCGCGATCTCGGTCAGCGGGCGGATGGGGTCGGCACCGCACGTGAGCTTCAAGGCACCGATCGAGTTCGACCAGACCATGAGCCGCACGGTGGTCAAGGGACCGGGAACGGGCCCGGCGGTGACGGCCGCCTCGCGGGTGACCGTCCGCTACCTGGGTCTAAATGCATCCAATGACACCCAGATCGACTCGAACTTCACCCAGCACGCAAAGCCGGCCACCTTCCTGCTCTGCCAGGTGATACCCGGCATCACTGCGGGACTGCTGGGCGCCCACGCCGGCGACCGGCGGGTGATCGCGATCCCGTCCAAGCAGGCCTACGACCCGACCGGGAACGGCACCACGGTACGCAGGGGCGACAGCGTGGTGTTCGTGATCGACGTACTCAAGGTGGTCAACCCCCGCAAGGCGCCCAGTAGCGCGCCGCAGGTGACCTACAACGGCCACGGCTGCCCGGCCGGCTTCACGCTGCCGGCCGGCTTGGCGCCGCACCCGAAGACCGTCCACACATACACCCTCCTGCCGGGCGTGGGGGCGAAGGTGAAGGCGCTCGACACCCTGACCGTGGAGTACGTCGGGGGGCTCTACTCCACCGGCAAGGTGTTCGACGAGTCGTGGACCAAGCAGCCCTTCACGTTCCAGATGAACGCCCACCAGGTGATCGCGGGCTGGGACATCGGGCTGCTGGGGCAGCGGGCTGGGGCCCGGGTCGAGGTCGTCATACCGGCGGCCCAGGGCTACGGCAAGAAGGGCAGCCCGCCCAAGATCGCGCCGAACTCCGACCTGGTCTTCGTGATCGACATCATGTCGGTCTCTTGACCCGGGTCGGCCCGGCAGGAGGAGGGTGACGGCGATGAGCGCGCGCAAGTCGGAGCGCCTCATGAACCTGGTCATCTGCCTGCTCGTCGCCCGGGGCTTCGTCGGCAAGGCGCAGATCAGGGGGGCGGTCGAGGGCTATCACGGACTGGGTGACGAGGCCTTCGAGCGCATGTTCGAGCGGGACAAGGACGAGCTGCGCGTGCTGGGTGTGCCGATCGAGCTGGGCAGCAACGACAAGCTCTTCGACGACGAGGTCGGGTACCGCATCCGGCGGGACCGGTTCGAGCTGCCCGAGCTCAGCCTCGAGGCCGACGAGGCCGCGGTGATCGGGCTGGCGGCGCGGGTGTGGCAGCACGCCCGGCTGGCGTCGGCCACCAGCCAGGCGCTGCAGAAGCTCCGGGCCGGGGGTGCCGATGTCGACCCGAGCGCCCTGGCGATGCTCGAGCCGCAGCTTGCGGCCGACGAGCCCGCCTTCGACGCCGTGTTCGCGGCCGTGACCACCCACACGCCGATCGGCTTCGCCTACCGACCGGTGGGCAGCGACGCCGCCGCCGAGCGGCACCTGGAGCCATGGGGCATCGTCTCGTGGCACGGCCACTGGTACGTGACCGGCCAGGACCGCGACCGTGGCTCGGCGCGGATGTTCCGGCTCTCGCGGGTCGAGGGGGAGGTGCGGGCCATCGGAGCGGCCGGCTCCTTCACGCCGCCCGACGACCTGGACCTGCGCTCGCTGGCGACCTCGCTGGGACCGCCGCATCCGCACACGTCGGCGACCGTCCGGGTCCGCCAGGGGGCCGGGGACGCCCTGCGCCGGCGGGCCGTGCGCAGCAGGGCGGTAGACGAGTCGTGGTCCGAGCTGGAGATCCCCTACGGCAGCGACTCGACGCTGGTGGAGGAGCTGCTCTCGTACGGCGCAGACGTGGTAGTCGTCGGTCCGGAGGAGGTGCGCTCCGGGGTGGTCCGGGGCCTGCGCGCCGTAGCCGGGGCCGGAACGGCGTGAGCGGCACCGCCCAGAGCCAGGTTGCTCGCATGCTGAAGCTCGTGCCCTATCTCCAGGTGCGAGACGGCATCTCCGTGGAGGAGGTGGCCCGGGACTTCGGCGTGACGCCGGCCGAGATCGTCAAGGACCTGCGGGTCCTGTGGTTCTGCGGCCTCCCGAACTCTGTCTCGGGCGACCTGATCGAGGTGGACATGGAAGCGGTCAAGGACGACGGCGCGATCCACCTGTCGAACGCGGAGTTCCTCACCCGCCCGCTGCGGCTCACGCCGAGCGAGGGGCTCGCGTTGGTGGTCGCGCTGCGCGCGCTGGCGGAGGCGGCCGGCCCTACCGAGCGAGACGCGGTCCGGCGGGCGCTGGCAAAGCTGGAGTCGGCACTGGGCGATGTCGCGGCACCCGCGGCGGCGGTCGACGTGCAGCTCCAGCCGGTGCAGTCCGACACCCGCGAGCGGGTCGACCGAGCGCTGCACGAGGGCCGCCAGCTGCACCTGTCGTACTACGTGCCCGCGCGAGACGAGACCACCGAGCGCGACGTGGACCCGATGCGGATCATCGTCTCCGAAGGCCACTCGTACCTCGAGGGCTGGTGCCACCTGGCGGAGGAGACCCGCCTCTTCCGGCTGGACCGGATGGTGTCGGCGGAGGTGCTGGAGGCCGCCGCGGAGCCGCCGGAGGGAGCCCGGCAGCTGGACCTGGCGCGGGGGCTCTTCCAGCCTTCGCCGGGCGACCCGGTCGCGGTGGTGGACCTGTCGCCCGCGGCCCACTGGGTCGCCGAATACTACCCGGTGGAGGAGGCTCGGCCGGGGCCCGGCGGCGGGCTGCGCATCCGGCTGCGCTTCGCCGACCCACGCTGGCTGGAGCGGCTGCTGCTCCGGCTCGGCGGGTCGGCCACGCTGGTCGAGCCTGCGGACCTCGCGGCTGCGGTGCGGGCGCGTGCCGCGGCCGCGCTGTCGGCGTACCCCGACGTCTGAGCCTGCAGGCCGAGGCTCCGAAGCGGGCCCGCGCGGGCTGCGGCCCGGCCCAGGTGTCGGCGTACCATGTGGCTGAACGGACAAGCTAGGCCGCGCTCGCGGCGAAGAAGAGGTAGTCATGCCCGATCTCGGCTGGCCCGAAGTCATCATCATCGTCGTCGTGGTGTTGCTGCTCTTCGGCGGCAAGAAGCTCCCCGAGATCGCCCGCGGGACCGGACGCGCCCTGCGCATCTTCAAGGCTGAGACCAAGGGCCTGATGGACGAAGACGACGAGCAGGAGGCCGGCAAGCGGCCCCAGCAGATCGCCGGGCGCCCGGCCGAACCGGCTCAGCCGGCCGCCGCCCAGCCGGTCGACGAGCCGCAGCGCGATCCGGAACGCTGACCGAGAGGGCGCTTCGTGGCCATCTCCGTGCGACCACGGAAAGGCAGACGGGAGCCTGACGACGAAGGTCGGATGACGCTCTCGGAGCATCTCCGGGAGCTCCGCAACCGGCTGTTCGTCTCGGTCTGTGCCGTCCTGCTGGCGATGATCCTGGCCTGGATCTTCTACAACCGGCTCTTCGGCCTGCTGCTCGACCCCTACGACAGCGTGGTCAAGCATCTGGCCGCCAAGCAGGGCATCCACGCGGAGGCGGTGATCAACGACGTCTCCGGGCCGTTCATGCTGCGGGCCAAGATCTCGCTCATGGCGGGCATCGTGCTGGCGAGCCCGGTCTGGCTCTACGAGCTGTGGGCGTTCATCATGCCTGGGCTGCACCGCAACGAGCGGCGGTGGACGATGCTGTTCGTCGCGATCGCCAGCCCGCTGTTCCTCGGCGGCGTCTGGCTGGGCTACGAGGTGCTGCCCAAGGGCCTGACCGTGCTGCTGAGCTTCACGCCAGAGCGCGTCACCAACCTGGTGGACGTCGACGGCTACTTCAGCTTCGTCCTGCGGGTGCTCCTCGTGTTCGGCGTCGCCTTCGAGATCCCGCTGTTCGTCGTCCTGCTCAACCTGGCCGGTGTGGTCAAGGCTCGGCACCTGGCGCGCTGGCGCTCCTGGATCATCTTCCTGACCTTCGTCTTCGCGGCGGTGGCGACCCCTTCCACCGACCCCATCACGATGCTGCTGCTGGCGCTCCCGATGACCGCCCTGTTCCTCATCTCCGAGGTCATCGCGCGGGCCGTGGACGCGCACCGGGCCCGGGCCGCCGAGGTCGACTACAGCGGCTTCGAAGACGACGAGGCGTCGCCGATCTAGCGACGCAGTGACGCGCCACTTGGCCCCCCTCGGGCCGTATCCTCGGGCCGTGAGCGAACGCCTGGCCCTGCTGGTCAACCCGACGTCGGGCAACGGCCGGCACCGGGACGCCGCCGGGTCCGTGCTCGCCCGGCTGGGGGAGAGCGGCTACGACGTGACTCGCATGGAGGGACGGGACGTCGAGGAGTCGGCCGCGCTGGCGGCGCGGGCCGTGCAGGAGGGCTACCAGGCGCTCGTGGTCATGGGCGGCGACGGCATGGTCCGGCTGGCCCTGCAGGCCGTCGCGTACTCGGCAACCGCCCTGGGCATCATCGCCACCGGCACCGGCAACGACGCCGCGCGGGCCCTCGGCCTGCCGCTGCGGCGACCGCTGGACGCGGCCGACGTGGTCTGCGCGGGGTCGATCCGTACGCTCGACGCCGCGCAGGTCGGCACCGAGTACTTCGCGACCGTGCTCGCCGCCGGCTTCGACAGCCTGGTCAACGAGCGGGCCAACCGGCTCACCTGGCCGCACGGCCAGCTGCGCTACCCGCTGGCCACGCTGGCCGAGCTCCGGGTCCTCCGGCCGCGGCCGTACGTCCTGGAGGTGGACGGGGAGCGTCGCGAGCTCGAGGCAGTGCTGGTCGCGGTCGGCAACACGTCGTCGTACGGCGGCGGCCTGCAGATATGCGCCGGCGCTCGCCCCGACGACGGGTACCTCGATGTCGCGGTGGTCCGGCCGATTGGCAGGGCCCAGCTGGTGTCGGTCTACCCGCGGCTGTTCCGCGGCACCCACGTCCACCACCCGGCGTACGAGCACCGGCTCGCGAAGCGAGTGCGCATCGAGGCGCCGGGCATCGTCGCCTACGCCGACGGGGAGCGGCTCGGCCCCCTGCCGGTGACCGTGGACGTCGCACCCGCCGCCGTCCGCGTGTTCGCCCCGGCCGGATGAGCGCCGTCGCGGAGTTCGCCCGCGGATACGACTTCCCGCTCGACGCGTTCCAGCTCGCCGCCTGCGCGGCCCTGGCGGCGGGACGCGGGGTGCTGGTCGCGGCCCCCACCGGAGCCGGCAAGACCGTGGTCGGGGAGTTCGCCGTACACCTCGCCGTCACCGGGGGCGGCAAGTGCTTCTACACCACGCCGATCAAGGCGCTGTCGAACCAGAAGTACGCCGACCTGTCGCGCCGGTACGGCGCCGGGACCGTGGGCCTCCTGACCGGGGACAACAGCATCAACGGGGAGGCGCCGGTGGTGGTGATGACCACCGAGGTGCTGCGCAACATGCTGTTCGCCGCCTCGGGGACGCTGAGCGGGCTGGGCTACGTCGTCATGGACGAGGTGCACTACCTCGCCGACCGGTCCCGCGGCCCGGTCTGGGAGGAGGTCATCATCAACCTGCCGGAGTCGGTCGCCCTGGTGTCGCTGTCGGCGACCGTCTCCAACGCGGAGGAGTTCGGCGACTGGCTGCGCACGGTCCGCGGCGAGCTCGACGTCATCGTCGAGGAGCACCGTCCGGTGCCGCTCTTCCAGCACGTGCTAGCGGGCGAGCGGCTCTACGACCTGTACGCCGACCCTGCCGGCGCCCCGCCCAAGGTCAACCCCGAGCTGACGCGCCTGGCGCACGAGGACTGGCAGCGCTGGCGGGGCCGCGGCGGTGGTCATCGGGGCGGCTACCGGGGCCGGCGCTCCCGCGACCTCGTGCCGAGCCGGGTCGAGCTGGTCGACACCCTCGACGAGGCGGCACTGCTCCCGGCCATCATCTTCATCTTCAGCCGGGCCGGTTGCGACGCGGCCGTGCAGCAGTGCCTGAACACCAACCTCCGCCTCGTCACCGACGACGAGCGGCGAGCGGTCCGGGAGGTGATGGACCGCCGTCTCGGAGGCATTGCCGACGCCGACCTCGACGCGCTCGGCTATGACGAGTGGGCCGCGGCCCTCCAGCTCGGGGTCGCCAGCCACCACGCCGGCCTGTTGCCGGCGTTCAAGGAGTGCGTGGAGGAGCTGTTCGCGGCCGGCCTGGTGAAGGTGGTGTTCGCGACCGAGACGCTCGCGCTCGGCATCAACATGCCGGCCAGGACGGTGGCGATCGAGCGGATGACGAAGTGGAACGGTGAGACCCACGCCGAGGTGACGCCGGGGGAGTACACCCAGCTCACCGGCCGGGCGGGCCGGCGCGGCATCGACGTCGAGGGCCATGCTGTCGTGGTCTGGTCGCCGGGCCTCGAGCCGGCTGAGGTCGCCGGCCTGGCGTCCACGCGCACGTACCCGCTGCGCTCGTCGTTCCGCCCGTCGTACAACATGGCGGTCAACCTGGTGCGGCAGTCCGGGCTGGAGGTGGCGCGCGAGCTGCTGGAGTCGTCGTTCGCGCAGTTCCAGGCGGACCGGGCGGTGGTAGGCCTGGCCGCCGAGCTGCACCGGGTGGAGGAGCGGCTGGCGGGGGCCCGCGAACGGGTGGCGTGCGAGTGCGGAGACGTCGTCGAGTACGCCGGGCTGCTGCGCGAGCTCTCCGAACGGGAGTCGGAGGCCGCTCGGCAGCGCCGGGCCGGGCGACGGGACGACGTGGCCGCCGCCCTGCGACGGCTCGGCCCCGGGGATGTCATCTGGGTGCCGGCCGGCCGGCGGAAGGGGTACGGCCTGGTCGTGGATCCGGGCCACCGGTCGGCGGGCGACCACGCGAGCCCGCTGGTGGTGACGCTGGACCGGCGCGCCCGGCGGCTGGCTGCGGCCGACCTGCCGGCGGCGCCAACCACGCTCGGCCGGCTCCGCGTCCCGCGCACCGTGACTGCCCGCAGCCCCCAGCAGCGCCGCGACCTCGCTGCGCGGCTGCGCGAGTTCGTCCGGGACGCCGAGGCCCCGTCGCCCGGGCCGACGCCGGAACCGGGGGACGGCGAGGTGCAGCGGCTGCGCGCAGCCATCCGCGCCCACCCCAGCCACGCCTGCCCGCACCGGGACGGGCACGTAAAGGCGTCCACCGAGCTCCTCCGGCTGGAGCGCGACGTGGAGGCGCTGCGCCGGCGAATCGAGACCCGGACGAACACGATCGCGCGGCAGTTCGACCGAGTCTGCGAGCTGCTGTCCGCGCTCGGCTACCTCGCCGACGGTGCCGTGACCACGGACGGGGTCATGCTGGCCGGCATCTACGGCGAGCTCGACCTGGTGGTGGCCGAGTGCCTGCGGCGCGGGACATGGAGCGGCCTGGACGCGCCGGGGCTGGCCGCCGTACTGTCCTGCGTCGTCTTCGAGTCGCGGGCGCCGGACGAGGGGCGGCGTCCGCGCCTCCCTGCCGGGCCGGCGCGGACCGCCATCGAGGACACCGTGCGGGTGTGGGCGGACCTGGACCGGCTGGAGCGAGCGCACCGGCTGAGCCAGCTCCGGGAGCCCGACCCCGGCTTCGCCTGGGGGGCCCACCGATGGGCCGCCGGCGAGCCGCTAGAGCGCGCGCTGGAGGACGCCGGACTGCCGGCGGGCGACTTCGTGCGCTGGGTGAAGCAGGTGATCGACGTGGCCGGCCAGGTCGGCGCCGTGGCCCCCGACGAGAGCATCCGGCGCGTCGCCCGCGACGTGGTCGAGGCCATGCGCCGCGGCGTCGCGGCCTACTGACTTCCCCTGCCCGCTTCCCTTCCCGCACGATCCGACATCTGGGCGGTCATGGCGACGCAGATGTCGGATCTTGCGGGTTGGCGGCGAGGGTGCGCAGGGCGGTCTGGGCCCGTTGGAGGGCGCCGGCGAGGCTCAGCCGGTCGCCGAGCTCCGCGGCCGCCGCCAACTGGTCCGGGGTGGGCGAGACGGTGGTCTGCAGGTCCGGCAGCGGGAGGTCCCGGGCGACCCGCACCACGCGCTCGGCGACCGCGAGGTACGCCGACGCCGCCAGCAGCCTCGCCCGCAGGCCCGCGGACAGCGACGAGGCCGGGTCGGCGGCCGCGGCAAGCACGCCCGCGAGGTCCCCGTACTCGCGCAGCAGGGTGGCGGCGGTGCGCTCGCCGACCCCCTTGACGCCTGGGAGCCCGTCCGAGGGGTCACCCCGCAGGGTCGCGAAGTCGGCGTACTGCTCCGGCAGGATGCCGTACTTGGCAACCACAACTGCGTCGGTGACCACCTCCAACCGGCCCACGCCGCGCGCGGTGTAGAGCACCCGGACCCCGCTGGCATCGTCGACCAGCTGGAACAGGTCGCGGTCGCCGGTGACCACGTCCACCGGCCCCGAGGCTCGGGCGCACAGCGTGCCGATGACGTCGTCGGCCTCGGCCGCCGGGGCGCCCGCTACCGAGACGTCCAGCGCGTCCAGGACCGCCCGGATGAGCGGGACCTGCACGTCCAGCGCGCCGGGCGTCTCCTCCACGTCGACGCCGCCGGCGGTCACGGCGGCCACCCGATGCGCCTTGTACGACGGGAGCAGCTCGACCCGCCAGCCGGGTCGCCAGTCCTGGTCCCAGCAGGCCACGATGCCCTGCGGGCGGTGGGTGGTGACCAGGGTGGCAATGAAGTCCAGCAGGCCGCGGATCGCGTTCACCGGGGTGCCGTCGAGCGCGCGGAAGCTGTCCGGAACCCCGAAGAACGCGCGAAAGTACAACGACGCGGTGTCCAGCAGCATCAACCGGGCCGTCACACCCGAGATCATGGCACGACGAACAGCGGACCACGCCGGGCGGACGCGCCAGGCTGCGGCACTAGAGTTGGCGCATGCGGGCAGACCTAGGCGAGCGGATCGCGCGGGTGCGGGCGCGCATGCGCGACGCCGGGGTTGACGGCCTCGTGGTGACGCCGGGGGCGGACCTGCGCTACCTGACCGGCTACCCGGCGACGGCGCTGGAGCGCCTGACCGCCCTCGTGCTCGCCGCCGAGGGCGACCCCACGCTCGTCGTACCCACCCTGGAGGCCGCCGAGGCGCGCCGGTCGCCGGCGGCGCAGGGCGGTCTCGCCATCCGCACCTACGCGGAGACCGACGACGCGCTGGAGCTCGCGCTGGGGCTGCTCGGCGACGCAGCCAGCATCGCCGTGGACGACCACATGTGGGCCAGCCGCGTGCTCGCGGTCGAGGCGATGCGGCCCGCGGCGAAGGTCCGGGCCGCGGGCTCGCTGCTGAGCGGCGCCCGGGTGCGCAAGGACCCGGCCGAGGTGGCGGCGTTGCGCGCGGCGGCCGAGGCGATAGACCGGGTGCACGCCCGGATGGGGGAGTTCCTCCGGGTCGGGCGCACCGAGCGAGCCGCCGGCCGGCGCATCGCCGAGGCCATCGTCGAGGAGGGCCACGCCCGGGCCGACTTCGTCATCGTCGGGTCCGGTCCCAACGGCGCCTCCCCGCACCACACGGTCTCCGACCGCGTGCTCGCGCCGGGCGATCCGGTGGTGGTCGACATCGGTGGGGCAACCGACGACGGCTACTGCTCGGACAGCACTCGCACGTATGCCGTGGGAGAGCTGCCCGGACAGGATTTCCTCGACTACTACGCGGTCCTGCAGGAGGCTCAGCTGGCCCAGTGCGACCGCGCCCGGCCAGGGGTCGCCGCCGAGTCGGTCGACGCGGTGGGCCGACAGGTGATCGAGGCCGCGGGGTACGGCGAGTGCTTCTTCCACCGGACTGGGCACGGCATCGGGCTGGAGACGCACGAGGAGCCTTACCTCGTCGCCGGCAACGCCACCTTGCTGGAGGCCGGCATGGCATTCTCCATCGAGCCCGGCATCTACCGGGCCGGCCGGGACGGCGCCCGGATCGAGGACATCGTGGTGACCACCGACGCCGGCTCCGAGCGGCTGAACCGCCGCCCCCGCGAGCTGACCGTGGTGGGCGGTTGATGGCCGACCCCGGACTCGAGCAGGTGGACCGGAGGATATGCGCCCTGCTCGCCCGAGACGGCCGGATGTCCTTCACCGATCTGGGTAAGCAGACCGGCCTGTCCACCTCCGCGGTGCATCAGCGGGTGAAGCGGCTGGAGCGGCGCGGGGTGATCCGCGGGTACCGGGCCGACATCGACGCCCACCTGGTGGGCCTGCCGATCACCGCGTTCATCTCGATCCGTCCGATCGACGTATCGCAGCCCGATGACTCGCCGGACCGGCTCGCCGAGATCCCCGAGATCGAAGCCTGCTACTCCGTTGCCGGCGACGAGTCCTACATCCTCAAGGTCAGGGTCGCCGAGCCCACCGACCTCGAGGTGCTGCTGTCGCGCATCCGCAGCAGCGCCAACGTGTCGACGCGGACGACGATCGTCCTGTCGACGCCGTACGAGAGCCGCCCGCCAAACCTCTGACGCGGGCGAGCGCCGGACAGAAGGGACGACCATGCCGACTCCGACGGCGTCGGGCAGCCGGGTGCTGCTCCGCAACGGGCGCATCTACGCGCCGCACGCACCCGGTGCCACCGCGATGCTCACGGTGGGCGAGCAGGTCGCCTGGGTCGGCGACGAGAGCACAGCCGCGACGTACGTCGCCGACGCCGACGACGTCCGCGACCTGCAGGGGCGGCTGGTCACGCCGGGCTTCGTGGATGCGCATGTGCACCTGTCGCAGACCGGCTTCACGCTCGGCAACCTCGACCTATCCGAGGTGCGCGGCCTGCCGGAGGCGCTCTCGGCGCTGGCCGACTTCGCCCAGCGGACGGAAGGGGCGGTGCTGTTCGCACACGGCTGGGACGAGTCGCGCTGGCCGGAGGCGCGTACGCCGACGATGGCCGAGCTGGACCAGGCGGTCGGCGACCGGGTCGCCTATGCGTCCCGCGTCGACGGGCACTCGGCGGTGGTGTCGTCCGCGCTCGTGCGCCGGGCCCCCCAGGTGCGCGACGCCGACGGCTGGCGCGGGGACGGCACGGTCGAGCGGGATGCCCACCACCTGGCCCGCAGCGCCATTGCTGGCCTGCGGTCCGAGGAGGACCGGGAGTCGGCGATCGCCGCCGCACTGCACGAGGCCGCCCGGCAGGGCATCGTCGCGGTGCACGAGGTGAACGCCCCGCACATCGCCCCGGCGTCCGACCTCGAGCTGGTCCGGCGGGTGCAGGCGCGGGAGTCGCTCCCCGAAGTCGTCGGCTACTGGGGGGCGCTCTTCGGTGCGGGCGTGGTGGGGACGGAGCTGGAGCGGGAGGTGCTCGGCTACGCGGGCGACCTGAGCGTCGACGGCTCGATCGGCTCACACACGGCCCGGCTCCGGCACCGCTACGAGGACGCCGCGACCTGCGGCCACCTGTACATCGACGCCCAGCAGGTGTGCGAGCACGTGGTCTTCTGCACCCGGTCGGGGGCACAGGCCGGGTTCCACGTCATCGGCGACGGCGGGGCGGCCGCGGTCGTCGAGGGGTTCGCCGCCGCCGCGGAGGCGGTCGGCGTGGATGCCCTGCGAGCGGCCCGCCACCGGCTGGAGCATCTGGAGATGGTCTCCCCCGAGCAGGTGGCCCAGCTGGCGCGCTGGGGCGTCGTGGCCAGCGTGCAGCCGATGTTCGACGGCCTCTGGGGCCACCCCGGCCAGCTCTACGAGCAGCGACTGGGCGCGGACCGGGCCGCGCCCATGAACCCCTTCGCGACCCTGCGCCGGGCCGGCTTGACGCTCGCCTTCGGTTCCGACAGTCCGGTGACCGCGATGCGGCCATGGGAGGCGGTCCGGGCGGCCGTGGACCACCACAACCCCGACCAGCGCCTCGCCGTGGAGGCCGCCGTCGAGGCCCACACCCGAGGGGGCCACGCGGCCGCCCGGGACGACACGGCCGGGATACTGGCCGCGGGCGCGGCCGCCAGCTACGCGGTGTGGAGGGTCCCCGCGGAGTCGGCCGGCCGGCCGGCAGACGACGGCCGCGAACCGGCCGGCGGCCTGCCCGAGCTGGCGGACGGGGCCCCGCTGCCGAGCTGCGAGCTGACCGTCGTACGCGGCCGGACCGCCTTCGACGGCCTTCGGTGAGCCGGCGCTCGCGAGTCGGGTTTCCCCTTGCTGGCTTGGCGTCCTGGTCGCCCTTGGCCCCG
>DASSHZ010000033.1:0-34568 GCA_035692425.1 Nocardioidaceae bacterium | reverse complement strand
GGTGCTGCCTGGCACCCGTATCCCGGGCCGCTTCCGCACCCACGGTGCGAGGTCGCCCTCGAGCAGGTGCTCGTCGATGGCCACCGGGTCCGCGTCGAGGTCGAGCAGTCGGCGGCAGCGTTCGACGGCGGAACCAAGGTCGCGCAGGTCAGTGAGCGCAAGCTGGCATACGACGCTGCCGCTGCTCGGGGTGAGGCGCACGGTGCCGCTTCCGGAGCCCAGGCGCATCGTCCTGGTGTGCGCGCCCGGCAACGCGTCCTCGACACCCGCGATCGCGCGGGCGCCGAGGAACTCGAGCAGATCGCCCGCCGCGAAGGGCTCCCGGACGGCCAGCTGAACCGTGACGAGGCCCGGGGAGGCCCCGGCAGAGGGCCGCCGAGCCCGGCGCAGCTCCGCCGGGGTCGCCGCGTAGACCTGTCGGATCGTGGCGTTGAACTGGCGCACGCTGGCGAAGCCCGCCGCGAAAGCGACGTCGGCCATCCGCATCGAAGTCGTCTCCATGAGGATGCGGGCCAGATGCGCCCGCTGCGACCTGGCGAGCGCGAGCGGACCGGCGCCTAGCCGGTCGGTGAGGAGCCGGTTGAGGTGGCGGGTGGTGTAGCCGAGGCGGGACGCGAGCCCATCAACGCCCTCCCGCTCCACGACACCGTCAGCGAGCAGCCGCATCGCGCGGCCGACGATGTCGCCGGTGAGGTCCCACTCCGGCGAGCCGGGCGTCCGGTCGGGGAGGCAGCGTCGGCAGGCCCGGAACCCCGCCGCCTGCGCAGCCGCGGCCGTGCGGAGGAAGACCACGTTGCCTCGCCGCGGCGTACGGGACGGGCAGGACGGGCGGCAGTAGATGCCGGTGGTGAGCACGCCGGTGTAGAAGACCCCGTCGAAGCGCGGGTCACGCGCCCGCACTGCCAGGTAGCACCGGTCGGCATCGAGCCCGTACGTCGGACGAACTTCCGTGGGACGACCCTCCATTGCGGTGCGCATGGCTCCATCCAAGCGCATCCACCGGCCCAGACTCTAGCGGGAATCGGACATCGCCGTGGGAGTCAGGTTACCGGGGCGCGCCACCCGAGGGCCCCCGACTTCCCCTCCGAAAAGTCCGAGTCTCAAGCTGCTAGCACAATGCCAAACTCGGGCTCTTCGAGGAGTCGGGCCAGATGCGAAAGCGATCCCGGCCCTCGTGGCCGGCAGATTCGGATGAGGCCGTGACCGCCCGTCTCGCCAGGGATCGTGGGCGAGGGCGCGACGTGTAACTCCGGCGAAGTTGCCGAGCCCTCGTACGGGCAGTGCGCCGGCGCTCATCGGGACGTCAAGCGTGACCTCTGCGATTAGGGGCCAAGGGTCCCGATAGGTAGCACGATGACGCCGTCTGATCGGCGGTAGGCGAATCCTGTTGAGGTGATAACGCCCAATGCCGACGGCTGGCCTGCCCTTCCTTGGTCGATCTTCTCAGCGAAGGAGAGCAAAGTGGCCGCTGCCTTGTCCGTGTCGGCAGGATTCAGCTTCACTTCGAAAGCGCTGAGGCGTCGGAGACCTACGCCGCCTCTGTGATCGCGGAGCGGCTCCAGGAGCTTGGGATCGACCTGCCACCGCCGTTTCCTCCCGCCGGCAGTTACCTGGCATGCAGCATCGACGAGGGCTTGGTATGCGTGAGCGGTCACGGACCCATCGCCGGCAGACCATCATCCGCGGCAAGGTGGGCGGAGACCTTACCCTCGAGGAGGGACGGCACGCGGCCCGGCTGACGGCACTGTCTATTCTCGCCACCTTGGACGCCGAGATCGGCCTGGACCGCATCGATCGGATCGTGAAGGTCTTCGGCATGGTCAATGCCGCGCCGGGCTTCAACCAGACACCCGCGGTGATCGACGGCTGCTCTGAACTGCTGGTGCAGGTCTTCGGCGAGGCGGGACGGCATTCTCGCAGTGCCGTCGGGATGGCCGAGCTGCCCTTCGACATCGCCGTCGAGATCGAGCTGACCGCGCGACTGCGCTCATCCTAAGACGCGAGAAAACCCGCCGGATCCGTCTGAGCGTCTCGACCAACTCTCGAGAGGTTCCGCTGGGGATGTCGAGATTGGTTTCGCTGGCGTAGTCGAGGATCTCTCACGAGTCGAGGTGGCTAGGCCTCCAACCCGCCTGTTGCTCGGCTCCCGCGTCTCGCGACGCGGCTGAGACACTCTCGCTGTGGTGAGGTGCGGCGACCGCGATGACTCGCCTGGTGGCGCGGGCATCATGGCGGCGTTCGGCCTGCTGTTCGACGGCGCGAGAACGAGCTTCCACGATGACCCGATGAGTCACGGGGACGTAGACCAGAAGAACATCATCCTTGCCGCAGATGGCCCGGTGCTGTGCGACTGGGACGTCGCAGCGCCGTGGGACCGACGCGCTGAGCTCGCCCGAACGGCGATGTCCCTGGCCGCCTGGCAGCGGCCGGACATAGCCAGATCAGCCATCACGGCGTACGCGTCGCATGGTGGTGACGCTGACCTACCGCTCGCTCCGCACGACCTTGCCGTCGACTTCGTGCTCGGCATCGACTGGCTGACCCTCTGCATCGAGCGCGCCACCGGGCTGCGAGCCGCCGACGACATCAGCCGACCGCAGAACGAGCAACTGGTTCGCGACCTCTTGACAGCTACGCCGCGCCACCTCACCATCGCCCTGGACATCGAGCGATGGCTTCACCGGTGAAGCGGTCACGGCACCCGCCGCCTACCCGAACGCGCCCACGTCCATACGGCACCCACGGCGCTATCGCTCTCAGGCCAGGCCCTCGAACGGGCGGACCTCGACCTTGCCCCGGCACGCCTTGGACGCTTCGGCGGCGAGCGCAAGCGCGACGTCGAGATCGGGCACGTCAATCACCCAGAAGCCCCCGATGACCTCCTTCGTCTCCAGGTAGGGGCCGTCGGTCACCACCGGGGTCTTGCCCCGGCCGTCGACGACCGTCGCGGTCGACGCGGGCTGGAGCCCACCGGCGAAGACCCAGTGGCCGGCCGCGTGCAGTTCGTCATTGAAGACTCCGGTCGCGGCGAACGCCTCCTCCATCTCCTCCCTCGAGCCGTAACCCCCGAACTCGTTCCGCTCGGCCGGGCCATGCACGGCCATCAGGTAATGCGCCATCTTGCACCTCCGCTGTCCCGGGCGGTCTCGTTGGCCGCCCTTTACCATCACCACGTACGGCGCCCCGCGGATACGACAACTTGTCACGTAACCGCTGCGGCCGGCTAGTGCGCTCGGTAGGACTCCCGGCTAGACACCTCACCAGTGGTCTGCCACGCTGCCCCAGTGGACGAGCGGACGAGGGCGCGGTGGAAGTGGCTGCTGGGAAGTGCTTGCCGCGGCCGGTCGGGTTGACCTCAGTCACTGACCGGCAAGGGCGTCCACGGCCGCACTGGCTGACAGGCCACCCACGGTCTCAGTAGCCCCGACCGGATTCGAACCGGCGCTACCGCCTTGAGAGGGCGGCGTGCTAGGCCGCTACACAACGGGGCCATCAAACGCGACGAAGGCCTCCGGGAGCGCTGCCCGCGCCTCGTCGCTGGGGTACTAGGACTCGAACCTAGACTAACGGAGCCAGAATCCGTCGGGCTGCCAATTACCCCATACCCCATGGCGGCGCCGTCATGGGCGCCGGCCGATGAGACTACCGGAGCGGGTCAGCACCACCCAAACCGAGGCCCTCCCACGCGACCTCGTCGGACCTGCGACAGCTAGGCCGAGCGGGCCGGGCGGTGGCGGCGGTCGTGGGCGCGCACCAGGAGCGGTAGGACGATGGCCAGCATCACGATGTCGATGATGACCGGCACCCACGTGACGCCGGTGGGCTGGACGGCCTGGCTGGTCTGGTTGAGCAGCGCAGCCGGGATCAGCACCGACATGTTCTTGACCGTGTGGATGGCGATGCCGGACTCCAGGCCGCCGGTGCGCAACGCCAGCCAGGCCAGCGCCAGGCCCAAGATGAAGCGGTCGGCGAAGAGTGGTGGCGCGAACTGCAGATGTGCGGTCGCGAAGAGCGCCGACGACACCGCCATGCAGATCCAGGTGGGCAGCCGGGTCGCCCCGAGACTCTGCAGCAGGTAGCCGCGGAACAGGAACTCCTCCCCGGCCGCCTGCAGCGGCTGGGTGAGCAGTACGACGACCAGCATGCCGATCTCAGCGCCGCCGATCGGCTTGTGCGGGGAGGCCAGGCTCGACGCCAGGACGATCACGAACAGCACGAACCAGATCCCGCCGGCGAGGAGCAGCGACCGGCCGAGCCAACGCCATCGGAGGCCCGGTCCCAGCGAGGCCACCCAGCGCGGCCGGACCTCGTAGAGCAGCCGGGTCAGCAGGAGCGCCAGCGGGATGAGTAGCGCCAGGCCCAGGTTGGTGCCCAACAACATCCCGGCGTTGATCTGCGTGGTGTCGATCTTGAAACCGCCGAAACCGAGCGCATGAGCGACGGCCAACACGATCAGCAGGGCAGCCGCGCTCACGACCAGGAACCCGACCGCGCCGAGCACCAGCGCGGCCACCAACCGCCACCAGGCTCCGCCCGCCGGTCGGGTTAGCCGGTGGTACGGGCCCGGGAACAGAGGGTCGTGGGCGGGCATCGACCCGGCTCAGCTCGGCGTACGCAGGGCGGCGGCGAGCCTGCGCATGGTGCGCTCTCGGCCCAGCAGCTCGATCGACTCGAAAAGCGGCGGCGAAACCCGCCGGCCGGTCACCGCCACCCGCACCGGGCCGAACGCCGCCCGCGGCTTGAGCCCCATCCGATCGACCAGCCGGCCGCGCAGTGCGCCCTCGACGGCCGGAGCCGTCCAGTCGGGTAGGCCGGTCAGTGCGTCGTACGCCGACGAGACGACCTCCTGCCCGCTCGGGTCTGCTACGGCCGCCGAGTCGGCCGGCTGCAGGGCGAAGTCCCGCTCGCTCACGAAGAGGAAGGACAGCATGTCGACGGACTCGCCCAGCACCACCATCCGCTCCTGCACCAGCGGCGCGGCGGCCCGCAGGATCGCCTGCTCCTCCTCGGTGGGCGGGTCCGCTACGAGGCCGGCCGCGTGCAGGTAGGGCACCATCCGGACGGCCAGGTCGTCGGGCTCCAGCCCCCGGAGGTGTGCGGCGTTGATCGCCTCGCACTTCTTCAGGTCGAAGCGCGCCGGGTTGGGGTTGACCCGGGCGATGTCGAAGGCCGCGACCATCTCGTCGAGGCTGAACACGTCGCGGTCGTCCGCGAGCCCCCAGCCGAGCAGGGCCAGGTAGTTGGTCAGCCCCTCGGGCAGGAAGCCGCGGTCGCGGTAGCCGAGCAGGTTCGACTCCGGGTCGCGCTTGGAGAGCTTCTTGTTGCCCTGCCCCATGACGTAGGGCAGGTGCCCGAAGCGCGGCGGGCCCGCCCCAACCCCGATGGCCGCGAGGGCGTCGTACAGCGCGATCTGGCGCGGCGTCGACGACAGCAGGTCCTCGCCGCGGAGCACGTGGGTGATCCGCATCAGCGCGTCGTCGACGGGGTTCACGAGCGTGTAGAGGGGGTGCCCGTTGGCCCGGACGAGCACGTAGTCGGGGACGTGCTCGGGCTGGAACGTGATCTCGCCGCGAACGAGGTCGTCGAACGTGATCGGCCGGTCCGGCATCCGCAGGCGCAGCACCGGCATCCGGCCCTCGGCCTCATACGCCGCCACCTGGCTCGGGCCCAGCTCTCGGCAGTGGCCGTCGTACCCCGGGGCCCGCCCCGCCGCCGCCGCCCGCTGGTTGCGCTCGTCCAGCTCCTCCTTCGAGCAGTAGCAGTGGTATGCGCTCCCGCTCTCGAGCAGGCGCTTTGCTACGTCGCGGTAGATGTCGTAGCGCTCGGACTGCCGGTACGGCGCGTCCGGGCCCCCGACGACCGGCCCCTCGTCCCACGTGAAGCCGAGCCAGCCCATCACGTCCAGCAGCAGGTCGTAGGACTCCTGCGAGTCACGGCTCGCGTCGGTGTCCTCGATGCGGAACACGAACGTCCCACCGTTGTGCCGCGCGTACGCCCAGTTGAAGAGCGCAGTCCGGGCCAGGCCGACGTGCGGGTTGCCCGTCGGCGACGGGCAGAACCGGACCCTGATGTCCGACCCGGCCGGCTCAGTCATGGGAGACCACCGGGTTGGCCAGCGTGCCGATGTCCTCGACCGTGACCGCGACTCGGTCCCCAGGCTGCATGGGTCCGACGCCGGCCGGGGTGCCGGTCAGCACCACGTCGCCGGGCAGCAGCGTCATGAACGACGTGACATACGCGATGATGGCCGGCACGTCGAAGATCATGAGGCTGGTGCGACCCTGCTGCCGGACCTCGCCGTTGACCTCCGTCCGTACCTCGAGGTCGGACGGGTCCACCTCGGTCTCGATCCACGGCCCCAGCGGGCAGAAGGAGTCGAAGCCCTTGGCACGCGCCCACTGGTCGTCCTTGGCCTGCAGGTCGCGCGCGGTGACGTCGTTGCCGACGAGGTAGCCGAAGACCACGTCCGCCACCTGGTCGCGCGGCACGTGGCGGCAGATCCGGCCGATCACCACGCCGAGCTCCCCCTCGTGGTCGACCCGCTGACTCTGCGCGGGGTAGACGATCGGATCGCCCGGGCCGATGACCGAGGTGTTGGGCTTGAGGAAGACGAGCGGCTCCGGTGGCACGTCGTTGCCGAGCTCGGCCGCGTGCTCGGCGTAGTTGCGTCCGACGCAGACCACCTTGCTGCGCGGGATCACCGGCGCCAGCAACCGGACCTCGGCGAGGTTCACCTGCTCCCCGGTCGGGTCGATGCCGGCGTACAGCGGGTCGCCCTTGAGGGCTGTGACCACGCCGCCCGCCCCCACCACGCCGTACGCCGGGTCGCCACCGGTCGTGTAGCGCGCGATCCTCACGGGCGCCAAGCCTACCGGCGCGGGGTCGGCCCGGTCCGGCCGAGCGGATCGACCCCGGGGTCACGACGGCGGTCAGAGGACCCGGTGCATCCAGTGCCGGGCGTCGGCGCCTCGGCCGTACTGGACGTCGAGCAGCCGGGCCCGGATCTCGGCGGCCACCGGGAAGGAGTCGCCGGCGCGCACCTCGCCACCGCGCCACCGGAGCGTCCCGATCGGGGTGACCACCGCCGCCGTACCACACGCAAAGACCTCGGTGATGTCTCCGGAGGCGACCCCGTCCTTCCACTCCGCCGCCAGCACCGCCCGCTCGTCCACCTTGTGGCCGAGGTCCTCGGCGAGCTCGATCACGGAGGCGCGGGTGACGCCCTCCAGGATGGAACCGGTGAGCTCGGGGGTGACAAGGGTGCCGTCGGCGTACACGAAGAAGAGGTTCATCCCGCCGAGCTCCTCGACTCGGCTGCGCTCCGCGGCGTCGAGGAAGGCGACCTGGGCGCACCCGTTCGCGACCGCCTCCTGCTGGGCCAACAGGCTCGCGGCGTAGTTGCCGCCGCACTTCGCCGCGCCGGTCCCGCCCGGCGCCGCCCTGGTGTGCTCCTCGCTGAGCCAGATCGTCACCGGTTGCGGACCGCTGGGAAAGTACGAGCCGGCCGGGGACGCGATCACTGCGAACGTGACCCGCCCGGCCGGGCGAACGCCGAGGAACGCCTCGGAGGCGAACATGAACGGCCGCAGGTACAGCGCCTTCTCGCCACCGCTGGGCACCCAGTCGGCGTCCGTGCGCACCAGCGCCTCGAGGGCGGCGACGAAGTCGGACTGGGGCAGCTCCGGCAGGGCCAGCCGTCGGCTCGAGCGCTGGAAGCGGCGGGCGTTGGCCTCGGGCCGGAACAGCCAGACCGTGCCGTCGTCGTGCCGGTAGGCCTTCATGCCCTCGAAGATCTCCTGGGCATAGTGCAGTACGGCGGTCGCCGGGTCGAGGCTGAACGGCCCGTACGGCCGGATCGTCCTCCCGTGCCAGCCCTCGTCGGCCGACCAGGTCGACACGAACATGTGGTCCGTGAAGTACCGGCCGAAGCCCGGGTCCGCGAGGATCTCGGCACGACGGGCGGGGTCGACCGTCGACGTGCTCCGTTCGATCGTGATCCCAGGCGAGCTCATGCCTAGACGTTAGCCGACCCGGCGCGACCCGACACGATCCGGCGGACGGGGCCCAGCCTCGGCCCCTCAGCCGGCGACCCGGGCGGCGATCGCGTCGCCGACCTCCTCCGTACGTCGATCCGCCATGCCGGCGTTCATCGTCACGTCGTCGTACACCGCGCGCTGGACGCGGGCTGCCGCCGCCGGCTCGCCGAGATGGTCCAGCATCAGCGCAGCGCTGAGGATCGCCGCCCGCGGGTCGGCCAGGTGGCGTCCGGCCAGATCCGGCGCGGAGCCGTGCACGGGCTCGAACATGCCCGGCGAGGTCCCGGCGGGGTTGAGGTTGGCGCTGGCGGCCAGCCCGATCCCGCCGGTCACCGCGGCCGCTAGGTCGCTGAGGATGTCGCCGAACAGGTTGTCGGTGACAAGCACGTCGAACCGATCCGGGTCGGTGACCAAGGCCATCGTCGCCGCATCCACGTGCAGGTAGTCCACGGCTACGTCGGGGAAGTCCGCCGCGACACCGTCGACCGTCCGGGCCCAGAGCGCGCCCGAGTGCATGAGCACGTTCGTCTTGTGCACCCAGGTGAGCCGGCGACGCGGCCGCTTGGCCGCCCGGCTGAACGCGTCTCGCACGACGCGCTCCACGCCGTACGCCGTGTTGAGGCTGACCTCGGTGGCCACCTCGGCTGTCGTGCCGGGCCGCAGCGCGCCACCGTTGCCGGCATAGGACCCCTCCGTCCCCTCCCGGACCAGCACCAGGTCGACGTCCGCGGGTCGGCGCAGCGGCGTCGCGAGCCCCGGGTAGGTGCGCGCCGGACGCAGGTTCACTCCGTGGTCGAGCTCGAACCGGAGCCGGAGCAGCAGCCCGCGCTCGAGGAGCCCCCGCGGCACCGTGGCGTCGGACGGGGCCGCCCCGACCGCGCCCAGGAGGATGGCGTCGTGGCCACGCAGGTCGGCGAGCACCTGGTCGGGTAGCACCTCGCCGGTACGCAGCCAGCGGTCCGCGCCAAGGTCGTAGCTGGCCGGATCGACGGCCAGGCCCAGGTCGGCGGGCAGCGCCTGCAGGACCTTCAGCGCCTCGGCAACCACCTCGGGGCCGATGCCGTCACCGCCGATGACGGCGAGGCGGATCCGATGTGCCAACTGGTCCTCAGTTGTCGTCGTTGCGCTCGGTCGGCTCGCCGGTGCCGCCCGCATCGGTGCCGGGATGGCTCGGGCCGGCGTCGTCGCCGGCGACGGCTCCCCACTCGGTTGGATACATGTCGTACATCTTCTCGTCTCCGGTTCGGGTTTCCAGGCTTCGGCTATCCGCGCGCCAGAGCGCTGGCTCCGTCGGACGACGGGTAGTGGGGCTCATATCCACGCGGCGGCCAACACGGGTCCTCCGCGGCGGGGTGTCGGCCTACTTGGGGGCCCCGCCGCGGCCGGTAAGGATGACTACCTGAAACCGCATGGTTCATCCACCATATCGGCCGCCGGCACCGCAGGTCCGGAGCCTGGCTGTTCGTCTCGCGATCCGGGACGACCGTGGCGCTGGGAACTGTGCCACACTCGGTGCCGATGAGCGCCCCCGCCGAGCTCCCCCTCGTCGTCACGCGGGCCTTGGACCTGTCTCGGCGGCGCGGTTTCGTGACCTCGAGCCGCGTCGAGACCGGCCGGCTGCTCGCCACGCTTGCCGCCAGCCGGGCCGGCACGCTCGGCGAGTGCGGCACCGGCTGCGGGGTGGGTGCAGCCTGGCTGTCGAGCGCGATGCGCGAAGGCTCCCGCGTCGTGACGGCCGAGGTCGACGCCGCGCTGGCCGAGGACGTCAGCGACCTCTTCGCCGACGACCCCCGGGTCGAGGTGATCACCGGCGACTGGGGAGCCCTGCGCGAACACGGGCCCTTCTCCTTGCTCTTTCTCGATGTGCGCGAGGCCAAGCTGGCCGGGCCCGACGCGGTGGCCCACCTGCTCGCGCCCAGCGGCGTCGTACTCCTCGACGACTTCACTCCGTGCGCGACCTGGCCGCCGATGTACGAGGGGCGGGTGGACACCACCCGGCAGCAGTGGCTCACCGACGAGCGCTTCACCACCGTCGAGGTCATGGTCGCCGCCGACACGGCCGTGCTGATCGCCACCCGCCGCTGACCTGAGCCGCGTCACCCGACCCGGCCAGCGGCTCGGGCGGTCGATGGGCTACCCGTCCAGGTCCACGCTGCGTACGGCGTACGCGTCGACCTCAGCGGCAATCGCCTCCAGGACAGTGGGCGGGACCGCACTGTCGACCGTCAGCGCGACCAGCGCCAGTCCTCCCTTGCGGTCGCGGGCGACCTGCATGCCGCCGATGTTGACGTTGGCCCGACCGAGGATGTTGCCGACCGCACCGACCATCCCCGGGCGGTCCTCGTAGGAGACGAACGCAAGGTGCTCGGCCGGCTCCAGGTCGACCTCGTAGCCGTTGACCTCCACCAGGCGGGGGAGCTGGTGTACGCCGACAAGAGTGCCCGAAACCGAGACCACGCTGCCGTCCGCGATGGTTCCGCGCAGGCTCACCAAGTTGCGGTAGTCGGGACTGTCGAGATCGGTGATCAGCCGCACCTGAAGGCCGCGCTCGCCGGCCAGCAGCGGTGCGTTCACGTACGTCACCGGCTGCTCCACGATCCCGACGAAGACGCCCTTCAGTGCGGCGAGCTCGAGCACCCTCGCGTCGTACTCGGCGATCTCCCCGCGCACCGAGACGTCGAGCTGCTGCGGCACCTCGCCGGCGAGCCCGGTGAAGATCTGCCCCAGTCGCTCGGTGAGCGGGATGGCCGGGCGCAGGTCTTCCGCGATCGCACCGCCCTGGACGTTCACCGCGTCCGGCACCAGCTCGCCACCCAGCGCGAGGCGCACCGAGGTCGCCACAGCCACGCCGGCCTTCTCCTGCGCCTCCGCGGTCGACGCCCCCAGATGCGGGGTGGCAACGACGTTGTCCAGCTCGAACAGCGGGGAGTCGACGCACGGCTCGGACGCGTACACGTCCAGACCGGCGCCGGCCAGCCGCCCCTCCTTGAGCGCGAGGTACAGCGCGTCCTCGTCGACGATCCCACCGCGGGCCGCGTTGACGAGTACGGCGCTTGGCTTGCACAGCGCCAGCTGTGCCGACCCGATGAGACCGACGGTCTCGGGCGTCTTCGGCAGGTGCACCGAGACGAAGTCGGACCCCGCCAGGAGCTCGTCGAGGCCGACCAGGCGTACGCCTAGCTGGGCAGCCCGACCGGCCTGGACGTAAGGGTCGTGAGCGATCACCGTCATGCCGAAGGCCGCCATGCGTTGCGCAACCAGTGCACCGATCTTGCCCAACCCGACAATGCCGAGCGTCTTCTCGAAGAGCTCGACCCCGGAGAACCGGGCGCGCTGCCACTCGTGGTGCTTGAGCGAGGCCGTCGCCGGCGCGATGTTGCGCGCGGCCGCCAACAGCAGGCCGACCGCCAGCTCGGCGGCGCTGACGATGTTCGAGGTCGGCGCATTCACCACCATGACCCCCGAGGAGGTGGCCTGCTCGACGTCCACATTGTCGAGGCCGACCCCGGCCCGGGCAATCACCTTGAGCCGTCGCGCGGCGGCGATCACCTCCGCGTCAACTTTGGCGCCGCTGCGAACCAGCACGGCATCGGCATCGGCTATCGCAGCCAGGAGCTCCGTCCGGTCCGCTCCGTTGCAGCGCCGGATCTCGAAGTCGGGACCGAGAGCGTCGACCGTGGCCGGGCTCAGATCCTCGGCGATCAGCACGACCGGCTTGCTCACCCGCCAGACTCTAGTGCCTGAAGTCAATGGCGCCGCGAGCTCATCCCTGCGCCCACCGGACTGGCCCGCGGTCCCGCAGCCTCACCGGGCCGGAGTGCCCTCGTGGTAGTCGTCGTCGGAGCGGATCCAGGCCATCAGCCGGCGCAGCTCGCGGCCCGTCTGCTCGATCGGATGTTGCTCGGCCTGAGCCCGGAACTCGCGGAAGCGCGGCGCGCCGGCGTCCTGGTCCGCAATGAATCCGGCGGCCCATCGTCCGCTCTGGATGTCGGCAAGTACGTCCTTCATCCGCGCCTTCACCGAGGCGTCGATGACGTACCGGCCGGAGGTGTAGTCGCCGTACTCGGCCGTGTCGGAGACGGACCAGCGCTGCTTGGAGATCCCACCCTCGTACATCAGGTCGACGATGAGCTTGAGCTCGTGGAGGCACTCGAAGTAGGCGATCTCGGGCTGGTAGCCGGCCTCGACGAGCGTCTCGAACCCCGCCTGCACCAGCGCGGAGGCGCCGCCGCAGAGCACCGCCTGCTCCCCGAAGAGGTCGGTCTCCGTCTCCTCGGCGAACGTCGTCCGGATGGCGCCCGCCCGGGTCCCGCCGATCGCCTTCGCGTAGGAGAGCGTCAGGTCCCACGCCTTGCCGGACGGGTCTTGGTCCACCGCGACGAGCACCGGGACGCCGCGGCCGGCGTCGAACTCTCGCCGGACCAGGTGGCCGGGGCCTTTCGGCGCGACCATGCAGACGTCGACGCCGGCCGGCGGCGTGATGTAGCCGAAGCGGATGTTGAAGCCGTGCGCGAAGAGCAGGGCGTCGCCGTCAACGAGGTTAGGGGCGATGGCCGTCTGGTAGAGCGCCCGCTGGGCCGGGTCGGGGGCCAGCAGGACGACCAGGTCCGACTCCTCGCAGGCCTCGTACGGCGAGAGGACACGCAGCCCCTCGGCGGCCGCCTTCTCCCGGCTCGCGGACTGCTCCGGTAGCCCGACCCGGACATCGACTCCCGAGTCGCGCAGCGAGAGGGCGTGCGCGTGGCCCTGGCTGCCGTAGCCGAGCACGGCGACGTTGCGCCCCTGCACCACGCTGAGGTCGGCGTCGTCGTCGTAGTACATCTGCGCCATGGATGTCTCCTAGTAGGGGCGAACGGAGTCGAGGATAGGCGGTGTGGCCTCAGCCGAGGACCGCGGCGAGGCTGGCCGGAGTGCGCGGTCGGTGATGGACCGGCCCCCGCGACCGATCGCCACCATGCCCGACTGCACGAGCTCGCGTACGCCGAACGGCGCCAGTACGTCGAGCATCGCCTGCAGCTTGTCGCGACTGCCGGTCGCCTCGATCGTCACCGCGTCCGCTGCCACGTCCACGACGGCGGCGCGGAAGATGCGCGCCACGTCCAGTACCCGGCCGCGGCTCTCCTCGTCGGCACGGACCTTCACCAGCGCGAACTCTCGCTCCACTGCGGCTGGAGCCTGCAGCTCAACGATCTTGATCACCTCGACCAGCTTGTTGAGCTGCTTGGTCACCTGCTCCAGCGGGAGGTCGTCGAGACTCACCACGATTGTCATCCGGGAGAGCTCCTCGTAGAGCGTGGGGCCGACGGCCAGCGAGTCGATGTTGTAGCCGCGGCGGGAGAACAGCGAGGCAACCCGGGCGAGGACGCCCGGCTTGTCTTCGACGAGCACCGACAGCGTATGGCGGGTCATGACTGCGCCCCTGCGCGAGCTGGCTGCCTCTCGTCGTCGTCGAAGTCCGGCTTGAGGTCGCGGGCTATCTGGATCGCGTCGTTGCTGGTTCCGGCGGCGACCATCGGCCAGACCATGGCGTCGGGGCTGACGACGAAGTCGATCACTACCGGTACGTCGTTCGTCGCCATCGCCTTGCGGATAATCGGCTCCACGTCCGCGGCCGAGTCGCAGCGCAGCCCGACGCAGCCGAGCGCCTCGGCCAGCTTGGCGAAGTCGGGCACCCTCCGGTGCAGATCGGTGTGCGAGTACCGGCCGGCGTAGAAGAGGGTCTGCCACTGTCGGACCATGCCGAGGCTCGAGTTGTTGATCACGGCGACCTTGATCGGGATCCCGTTCACGGCGCAGGTCGCGAGCTCCTGGTTGGTCATCTGGAAGCAGCCGTCGCCGTCGATGGCCCACACGGTCCGGTCTGGCACCCCGACCTGAGCGCCCATCGCGGCGGGCACCGCGAAGCCCATCGTGCCCAGCCCGCCGGAGGTGACCCACGACCGGGGCCGTTCCAAGCCGACGAAGTGGGCGGCCCACATCTGGTGCTGCCCGACGCCCGCCACGTAGATCGCCTCCGGGCCGGCCAGCCGGCCGATCTCCTCGATCACCAGCTGCGGTGCGAGGGCGCCGTCAGACGACTCGTAGCCGAGCGGATAGCGAGCCTGCCAGGCCGTGCACTGGGCCACCCACGGTGCGAACCTCGCGTGCAAGGGCCGCTCTTCGCCAACGCCGCTCGCCAGCTCCGTGCGCACTGCCGCGACCAGGTCGATCACGGCGCGGCGGCAGTCGCCGACGATCGGTACGTCCGCGAGCCTGTTCTTGGAGATCTCCGCGGGATCCACGTCGACGTGGATCACCCTGGCTCCCGGTGCGAAGGTGTCGAGCCGGCCGGTCACGCGGTCGTCGAACCGGGCGCCCAGGGCGATCAGCAGGTCGGCGCGCTGCAGCGCGCCCACCGCGGCCACCGAGCCATGCATACCCGGCATGCCGAGGTTCAGCGGCTGGCCGTCCGGAAACGCGCCCCGTGCCGTCAAGGTGGTGACGACCGGGATCGAGGTCAGCTCCACCAGCTCGGCGAGCGCCGCGCTCGCGCCCGAACGCACAACTCCCCCGCCGACGTACAGAACCGGCCGCCGGGACGAGCAGATGAGCCGGGCCGCGGCGCGGACCTGCCGGGCGTTCGGCGCCGTGACCGGACGGTAGCCCGGCAGCGTCACGGTGTCGGGGTACTCGAACGTGGTAGTCGCCTGCAGTGCGTCCTTCGTGATGTCGATGAGCACCGGGCCCGGCCGCCCGGTGGCGGCGAGGTGGAACGCCTCCGCGACGACGCGCGCGATGTCCGCTGCGCTGGTCACCAGGAAGTTGTGCTTGGTGACCGGCATCGTGATGCCGCGGATGTCGGCCTCCTGGAAGGCGTCGGTGCCGATCGCCGAGCTCGGGACCTGGCCGGTGATCGCCACGATCGGGACCGAGTCCATGTGGGCATCCGCCAGCGGGGTGACCAGGTTCGTCGCCCCCGGGCCGCTGGTCGCCAGGCATACCCCCACCCGGCCGGTCGCTATGGCGTAGCCCTCGGCGGCATGGCCGGCACCCTGCTCGTGTCGAACGAGGATGTGCCGGAGCCGAGTCGAGTCCAGCAGCGGGTCGTACGCCGGCAGGATGGCACCACCGGGTATCCCGAAGACGGTGTCGACACCGGCGCGCTCCAGCGCGCGGATCAGGCACTGGGCTCCGGTCAGCTGCTCGGTCATCGGTCTTCCGTTCCAGTAGGCGGGCAACAAAAAACCCCCCGGTCCTCGCGGACACTGAGGGGGACGCGCGTGGTGGCTGGCTCAGGTGAGCGGCACCGGCGCGTCGCGGCGTACGAGGAGAGTCATGCGCACCCGACAACCATGGGGTACCAGGAGGGCCTCGTCAACCCTGTCTCACATGCCGAACCCAGCCCGCTGGCACGGCTTGCCCGCAGCACTGAATGCCTTGCGTGCATCTGAGCACTCAGCGGCAGACGGCACCGACCGAGGCGGACTGCACCAGCTTCCGGTACTTGGCCAGCACCCCGCTGCGGAACTGGGACGGCAGCGGCTCCCAGCCCACGCGGCGAGCGGTGAGCGCCTCGTCGGGCAGCAGTACGTCGAGGGTCCGGGCACCCGCGTCGAGGCGGACCCGGTCCCCGTCCGCGACGAGGGCGATCGGACCACCGTCGACGGCCTCCGGCGCCACGTGACCGACGCAGAAGCCCGTCGTACCCCCGGAGAACCTGCCGTCGGTCAGCAGCAGCACGTCCCGGCCGAGCCCGGCACCCTTGATGGCCCCGGTGATCGCGAGCATCTCGCGCATGCCGGGGCCGCCCTTGGGACCCTCGTAGCGGATCACGACCGCGTCCCCGGCCCGGATATCCCCCCGTTCGAGCGCGTCGAGCGCGGCCCGCTCGCCGTCGAAGACCCGGGCCGTGCCTTCGAAGACCTCCCCTTCCAGGCCGGCCGTCTTCACCACCGCTCCCTCCGGTGCGAGCGACCCCCGCAGGATGGTGAGGCCCCCGGTCGGATGCAGTGGGCTGGTCAGGTGCCGGAGCACCTCGCCGTCGACGTCCGGCGGCGCGATGTCTGCGAGGTTCTCCGCGACGGTCCGACCGGTCACGGTGAGCGCGTCGCCATGCAGCAAGCCGGCGCTGAGGAGTGCCTTCATCACTACCGGGATGCCGCCCACTCGGTCGACGTCGGTCATCACGTAGCGTCCGAACGGTTTCAGGTCCCCGAGGTGCGGCACCCTGTCGCCGATCCGGTTGAAGTCGTCGAGGTCGAGGTCGACCTCGGCCTCGCACGCGATGGCGAGCAGGTGCAGCACGGCGTTGGTGGAGCCACCGAGTGCCATCACGACCGCGATCGCGTTCTCGAACGCCTCGCGGGTGAGCACCTGGCGTGCGGTGATCCCTTGCTCGAGCATCCGTACGACGGCCTCCCCGGACCGGTGTGCGAACCCGTCCCGCCGGCGGTCGACGGCTGGCGGAGCGGCCGATCCGGGCAGCGACATGCCTAGCGCCTCGGCCGCCGAGGCCATCGTGTTCGCGGTGTACATCCCCCCGCAGGCGCCCTCGCCGGGGCAGATCGCCCGCTCCAGCTCGTCGACCTCGGCCCGGGACATGCGGCCCGCCAGGCAGGCCCCGACCGCCTCGAACGCGTCGATGATCGTTACCTCACGGTCGCCCACCCGACCCGGCATGATCGAGCCCGCGTACAGCAGCACGGCGGAAACGTCGAGGCGAGCCGCGGCCATCAGCATCCCCGGCAGGCTCTTGTCGCAACCGGCCAGCAGCACCATGCCGTCGAGGCGGTCGGCCATCATCACGGTCTCCACCGAGTCCGCGATGACCTCGCGGGACACCAAGGAGAAGTGCATCCCCTCATGTCCCATGGCGATGCCGTCGGATACCGAGATCGTGCCGAACTCCAGCGGGTAGCCGCCGCCGGCATGCACGCCTTGCTTGACCGCCTGCGCGAGCCGCTGCAGTGAGAGGTTGCACGGGGTGATCTCGTTCCACGACGAGGCCACCCCGACCTGCGACTTGGCGAAGTCGGCGTCACCCATGCCGACCGCGCGCAGCATGCCCCGAGCCGCCGTGGCCGCGAGCCCGTCGGTGACGACGCGGCTGCGCGGCTTGATATCGGTCCGGCTGACGACGCTCTCGATCATGCCCGGCAGTGTATTGACGCCGAGTGCGGTACGACGCCGCCGCTCACCCGCCGGGAATCCCGGTGGCCGGTCTCCGTTGATAACGCCGGCTAGCCGAGCTGGGCCGCCCGGACGGAGAGGACGTCTGGCAGGTGGTTGGCCACCGGCCGCCAAGAGTCGCCGGCGTCGTTGCTGGCGTAGACGGAGCCCTCCCGGGAGCCGAAGTAGACGCCAGTTGGGTCGGCCCCGTCGGCGCACATGGCGTCGCGCACGACGGCCGAATAGAACCCGTCCCCGGGCAGCCCCTTCGACAGCTCGGTCCAGCTCTCGCCTCGGTCGCGTGAGCGCCATACCCGGGGGCGGCCGCCGGGCGGGATGCGCTCCCCGTCGGCCACCAGCGGGAAGAGGTAGACGGTGTCCGGGTCGTGCGGGTCGACCACGATGGGGAACCCGAAGTCGCTCGGCAACCCCGCCGCGATCGAGACCCAGTTGGCCCCCCGGTCGTCGCTGCGGTAGACGCCGTGGTGGTTCTGCAGGTACATGCGGTCCGGCGCGGCCGGGTGGCCCGCCACCTTGTGCACGCACTGGCCGAACTCGGGCCAGGGGTCGGGCATGAAGTACGCCTTGACTCCCACGTTGGCCGGACGCCAGCTCTCCCCCGCGTCTGCGGTCTGGTAGACGCCGCCAGTGGACATCGCCACGGTCATCCGCGCGCTGTCGTCCGACCCGGGCAGGATCGTATGGATGGCCTGGCCGCCGAAGCCGGCGCCCCACTGCTCTCGGTGCGGGTGGTCCCACAGCGGACGCACCAGGCTGAACGTCTCGCCCCGGTCGCTGCTGCGGAACAGTGCCGACGGCTGCGTCCCGGCGTACACAACGTCCGGCTCGTTGTCGCCGGCTGGGGCGAGTTGCCAGACCCGCTCAAGCGCGGCCCCGGTGTCCTCGGGGAACCGGATGGCGCCGTCCGCGGTGCGCTCCCAGGTCTTGCCGAGGTCGTCACTGCGAAAGACCTGCGGCCCGAAGTGGAAGTCGACAACGCCGGCCAGCAAGCGGGGCATGGCACCCCGCGTGTCGATCGCACAAGAGGCCACCTCGTTCATGAGGAACTCCGGCCCCTCGACCGCCCAGGAGTCGCGCGACTCATCCGAACGCGCCAGCCAGAGCCCCTTCCGCGTGCCGATCATGAGGATCACGTCGCGTGCCATGCTGCCTGCCCTCCCGACCTGCTCTCGAGAAGCGGTCGCCTCTGTGTGTCGGGCATGGTGCCAAACCCCGAAGACAAAACACTAACCACCGGTGGCCCGCCGCAACACCCCATATCCGGCGGGCGCAGCGTCAGCTTCGCCTCAGCCCCGTGCGACCACGTTCAGCAGCGGCCGGCCGCCGGCGAGCCGCCGCAGCTGCTCGGCCACCAGCCGGTAGGAGCGCGGCCACATCGAGCTGGCCGCACCGCCCACATGGGGGGTTAGGAGGCAGCCGGGCGCGTCCCAGAGCGGGTGGTCGGCCGGGAGCGGCTCTGGGTCAGTCACGTCCAGCGCAGCCCGCAGCCGGCCGGACTGCAGCTCGGCCAGCAGGTCGTCGGTTACGACCACGGCCCCGCGGGCGACGTTGACCAGCAGGGCGCCGTCAGGCATGAGCGAGAGGAACTTCGCGTCGACCAGGTGCCGGGTCTCGCCGGTCAACGGGACCAGCAGCACGACGATCTCCGCGCGCGGCAGCAGATCGGGCAGTTCTGTCGCGGCCCTTACGCCGTCCCGGGCGGTCCGGCCGACCAGGGTCACGCTGCACTCGAAGCCCACCAGCCGTCGCTCGAGCGCCCGAGCGATGTGGCCCGCGCCGACGACTAGGACGGACCTGTCGGCCAGCGACTGTGACATCTGCGGGTCCCACTCATGCCGGCGCTGTGCCGCCATCAGCGCCGGCAGCCGCCGCTCCATCGCGATCATCATCCCGGCGGCGAGCTCCGAGGTGGCGGCATCGTGGACGCCGGCCGCGTTGCAGAGCGTTACGCCGGTGGGGATCAGCGGCAGGATGTGGTCGACGCCCGCCGTCAGGGTCTGGACCACCCGCAGCCTCGGCATCTCGGCGACCAGGGCGGCGCTGCGCCGCGCCGCGTTGTAAGGAGGGACGTAGAACTCGGTGGACCTGACCAGGTCGAGGGCGACAGCGTCCAGGTCCAGCTCGACGTACTCGAAGCCGTCGCCGGGAAGGTCCGCCAGTAGGTCCGGGGAGAACGGCAGCAGCACCCTCACTCCCGCGACCCTATAGCGTTCGGCACATGGAGCTAGGCGGGGCCACCAGGCCCCAAGCCGACCTGGTCCTCGAGGCCGGCGGCGTCAAGGGCCTGGCCTTCGCGGGCGCTCTCGGCGAGCTGGCCCGCGCCGGTTACCGGTTCCCACGCATTGCCGGTACGTCGTCCGGGGCGATCAGCGGTGCCGTGCTGGCCGCCCTCGAGCACGCCGGCGAGCCGCCCGAGCGACTGCTGGACGTGGCCCGCACGATGGACCTCCGCCGGTTCCGCGATCTCGGCTGGGGCCACCACCTCGGCCCCTTCCACTTCGTCGCCGAGGGCGCCAGGTTCGTGCTGTCCGGTGGCCTTTACCAGGGCAGGTACCTGCATGACTGGGTCGCCGGCGTACTGCGTGACCTCGGGGTGCGGACCTTCGCCGACCTGCGCCGGGTTGACCCAGGGTCCGGCCTGCCGGCCGACCGGGACTACTCATTCCTGGCAGTCACCAGCGACATCTCCGAGCACCGGATGTCGCTGCTCCCGTGGGACTACGCGTACTACGGTCTCGATCCGGACGAGCAGCCGGTGGCCGACGCTGTGCGGGCGTCCGCCGCCATCCCGTTCTTCTACGTCCCGTCGATCCTGCAGACGCGCACCCCGCGGGGGGCCGTGACGCTCGTCGACGGCGGTCTGCTCTCGATGTACCCGATCACGGTCTTCGACCAGCCGGGCGAGCGACTGCCGCGATGGCCGACGTTCGGCATCCGGCTCTCGGCCCGAGAGAGCACCCGGGCGGCCGACCACCCCATCCGACACCCGGTCGGGATCGCCGAGGCACTGATAGAGACCATGCTGGAGGGCTGGGACAACCGGCACATCGACAACCCGTCGGCCATTGCACGCACGATCTTCGTTGACACCGGCGGCATCTCCGGTCTCGACTTCGACCTGACTGCTGCGCAGCGCGAACAGCTCATCGACGCGGGGCGGGCGGCGGCGGCGAAGTTCCTGTCCAGCTGGGACTTCGACCGCTGGCGGGCGACCTACCACCCGGGTGCTCGGAGCTGACGCTCACCTGGCAGAGTCCCAGCGCAGGCGGCGGAGTCCCGGCGGTTGCGGGGTCCGTGCAGCGACCTCGAAGCAGGGGGTTTGGCCGGTCCGGGTTTCGGCTCGGCGGCATTCGCCGCCGGCTCTACCGCCCGACAGTTCGCCGCCGGCTCAAGCGCCGGGCCGGGCTAGGACCGGCGTACGGGTTGGCGCGGGCCGGTCAGTGGAAGGAGTCGCCGCAGGCGCACGACCCGGTGGCGTTGGGGTTGTCGATCGTGAAGCCCTGCTTCTCGATGCTGTCGACGAAGTCGATCTTGGCCCCCTGCAGGTAGGGCGCGCTCATCCGGTCGACGACCACGCTGACCCCGCCGAAGTCGGAGACGATGTCACCGTCAAGCTGCCGCTCGTCAAAGAACAGCTGGTAGCGCAGCCCGGAGCAGCCGCCCGGCTGGACGGAGACGCGCAGTTGAAGGTCGGTGCGACCCTCCTGGTCGAGCAGCCGCTTGACCTTCGAGGCGGCGGTATCGGTCAGGTGGACGCCCGGTGCCGTCGTGGTGTCGATCTGCTCGAGCTGTTCGGTCATATCGCATGCTCCATCGGTGGGTGTGGTGGCCGGCCGGCGAACGTCGGCGCCACGGCTGTCCGCTCTCCATGGTGTCACACCCAGGTCCCGGATCGTTAGCAGCGGGCGCAGTTGCCGGGCCGGGTGCGCGGCGCTCGGCCGGCCCGTCGTGTGGTATCACGGTGTCGTGACAAGCCACCAGGCGGACACCCCGCCAGCGGCGGGCACCGAGCAAGCGGAGGCCGAGCAGCCCGGGCTGCCGGTCCGGCACGGTCAAGCCCAGCCCCCTGTCTCCGGCTCCGCGGAGAGCACCGCCGTCGGACCCTACATCCCGTTCGAGGCACCCCCGCTCACCCCCAGCGACCGCAGCAAGTTCTTCGGCGGGCTGGTGCTGGCCGGCGGCGTGCTGTTGTTCGTCTTCCCGATCTTCTTCGACTACCCGCACACCTCGCTCGGGAACGAGACCCACGGCGCCGTCATCACCATCTCGATCGTGATGACGCTTTGTGGGCTGTGGCAGTTCCGCAGCTCACGTCCGGACACGTTCACCTCCACGGTGTCCGGCTTCGCCTCCTTCGCGCTGCTGCTGACCGCGATCTTTGCCGCCAGCCCAGGTGCCGTGAACCGCGGCTTCGAGCTGTTCGCCGCGATCATCGGCCTGATCGGCAGCGGCGGGCACTGGCTGAACGGCGAGGGCAACCGCCACTAGCCGCTGGCGTTGTCCGGCTTGGGGTGCACAAACCTGGCGCTAGACCACCGTACGGCGGACAAGGCCACCCTGGGTGGACAAGGTCAGGAGAGGCCGGGGGCGCCCCAGACGGCCATCCAGCGGGTCAGCGCCGGCTCGATCGGCAGGTCGCCGCCGAGCTCGGCGCGCACCTGGAGCTCGAGCGCATTGTCCCGCTGCTGGTTGGGCTTGGGCGCGAACGGGTAGAACGTGCCCTGCTTGTAGAGGTAGACCAGCCCGAACCGCCGGGTGTCGTCGGCGAACACGACCAGCGAGCACAGCAGTGCGGACCCGAAGCCGGCGTTCTCGAGCGTGCTGTTGACCGCGTGCACGTCGGTGATCAGGCTCGAGATGTCGGACGGGTCCTTGCGGCACAGCAGCCAGGTGAAGCCGAACTCATCGGTCGACCGCTCGACCTTCGGCCCGGCGTCCATGTCCAGCAGCTCCTGCACGTCGTGCTGCGTGCTCGCGAAGGCGCCACCCTCGGCCGCCCGGTAGCAAACGGCGGCCACCCCGGTCGACTTGAAGCCGCTGGACGCCTCCAGAGTCACCGCTGCCGACGGCACCGCGAACAGGTTGTCTAGGTTGGCCTTCGGCGGGTCGCTGCGCCCACCGAAGATGCTTTTTAACAGGCCCACCGGGCGTCAGGCGCTTGGCCGGGAGAGGTCAGCAGAGATCTCCGCGAGCTGCTCAAGCCGCTTGTCCAGACTCGGGTGCGTCGAGAAGAGCGTCATCACCGACTCCTTGTTGAAGGCCGGCGCGAACATGAATGCATTGAACGCCTGCTCCGAGCGGAGGTCCTTGGTCGGGATCCGGGCGATCTCGCCGGTGACCTTGGTCAGCGCCGAGGCGAGTGCCGACGGTTTGCCGGTCAGGTAGGCGCCCGATCGGTCGGCGCACAGCTCGCGGTAGCGGCTGAGCACCCTGGTCAGCAGGAACGAGATGAAGTACACCAAGATGCTGCCGAGCCAGATCATCAACATGATCGGCATCGCGTTGTTGTTGTTGTCGCGGCGGCCACCGCCGAAGAAGAAGCCCCACCGCATGACCAGGCCGGCGCAGACGCCGAGAAAGCCGGCGATCGTCATGACCGCAACGTCGCGGTGGGCGACGTGCGAGAGCTCGTGCGAGAGCACACCTTCGAGCTCGTCGGGGTCGAGCCGGCGCATGATGCCGGTGGTCACGCAGACGACGGAGTGCTTGGGGCTGCGGCCGGTGGCGAACGCGTTGGGTACGTCGGTGTCGGCGATCGCCACCCGCGGTTTGGGCATGTCGGCTAGGGCGCAGAGACGATCGATCATCCCGTGCAGCTCGGGCGCCTGCTCCGGGGCGACCTCACGGGCCCGCATCGCGAGCGTGGCGATCTTGTCGGAGAAGTACCACTGGCCCACGCCGATGAGCACGGCGATGACGATGATCGTCGCGATCGAGCCCGGGAAGGCGAAGATCAGACCTACGACGACCGCGACGTACAAGGCACCTAAGAGCAACATGACGGTGCTCATCCGGGCGGTCAGGCCCCGGTCACTGCGGAAACGGGTGCTTGCCATGGCGGCTGGGCACCTCCCCTTCTTGGCTTACGCACATAGTACCGACGAGCTGAGGTACCAGATAGGACGCCGACGCGCGCCCGCTTGTTCCGTCGGCGAGGTCACGAGCGGCTGTGAAGCTGCTGAGCGAGTCCGGGGGTCCCGAGGAGCGAGGCTGGTTGCCCGCCGGACCGTGCCGCGGAAGGCCCCGACCCAAACGCCGGAGCCCGGGAGGGGCCGCGAGCGGCGCGGAGCCGGCTAGCCCCGAGGTGGCGCCGCCGCGCCGCGGCCGGGGATCAGGCCGTCGGGGCTGAGCAGCTCGCGGACCTCGTCGAGGGTGGCGTCTGAGAAGGGCAGCACCAGGGCCGACTCCACGAGTGCCTCCGACGGGACCGGGCTGCCTACCGAGCGGACCCGGTCGAGCAGCCTGCCCAGGGCGTCGGAGAGCTGGCCCTCGTCACCGGCCTCGATGGCCTGCTCCAGCTGGTCGTCGAGCACGTTCAGCTCGTCGAGCTCGGCGTCGGGTACGTCGTACTGGCCCTCGGTCAGGATGCGGACGATCATGCCTGCTCCCCCTGGCCGGGCGGCGGGGCCGCGGGGGACTCCGCCGTGGTCGCCTCCTTGGCCGGCGCCTGCCCGCTCGAGCCCTCGAGCTGAGCTGGGGCCGAACCGCCGCCGAGCTGGGCCTTCATCTTGGCCAGCTCATCATCGACGGTGCTCGTGGACGTCATCTGCTCGAGCTCCCTGGTGATGTCGTCCTTGCCGCCGCCGATCGGGTCGTTGAGGGTGCCGGCGGCGATCAGCTCGTCGATGGCACTCGCGCGCGCCTGCATCTGAGCGGTCTTGTCCTGCGCCCGCTCCACCGCCAGCCCGACGTTGCCCATCTCCTCCGAGACGCCCGAGAAGGCCTCGTTGATCTTAGTCTGGGCCTCGGCCGCCGTGTAGGTGGCCTTGAGGGTCTCCTTCTGCGTGCGGAAGGACTCCACCTTGGCCTGCAACCGCTGGGAGGCCGCACCGAGCTTCTCCTCCTGCTCCTGGAGCTGGGCGTGCTGCGTCTGCAGGTCGGCGATCTGCTGCTGCAGGCCCGCCTTGCGGGTGAGCGCCTCGCGGGCGATGTCCTCGCGACCCGCGGCGAGAGCCTGCTGGGCCTGGCCCTGCAGCTTCTGCGACTGCTGGTCGAGGGTCTGCATCTGAATCTCGAGCCGCTTGCGGCTGGTCGCGACGTCGGCGACCCCGCGTCTTACCTTGGTCAGCAGCTCCGTCTGCTTCACGTAGCTGTAGTCGAGCGTCTCGCGCGGATCCTCGGCCCGGTCCAGGGCCCTGTTGGCCTTGGACTTAAAGATCAGCGAGATGCGCTGCATGATGCTTCCCATGGGAGTTGGCGCCCTTCGTCCGGCTTCGTCGAGTCCGTCGTGCGGCATCCGCCGTACCGCTGCCCACCCTACGTCCCGGCCGAACCGGATGCGAGCGCGGAGCGGGCTCCGCGGAACCCGACGCGAGTCGCGGCGAGGCGGGGCGGTGCGAGGCGGTCCGGAGCCCAGACTGCCTCGCCGGGTAGTCTCCTGGGCAGGGCCTCGGAAGTCGGAGAGCGCGGGCCCGCCATCGAGTTCGAGTGAGGGACATTGCCGCTGTTTGGTCGCCGCGCCGCCGCGGGAGAGGATGCGCTGGTCTCCGACGACACTGTCGACCCCGAGCACGCCGGCAAGGGGCGGCCGACCCCCAAGCGCCGGGACGCGGAGTCGGCACGTCGACGCCGGGTGGCCCCGCCGCGCAACTCCAAGGAGGCGAAGGCCCTCCAGCGCGAACGCACCCGGGAGGCGCGAGCGCGGCAGCGAGCGGCGCTGCAGAGCGGTGACGAGCGCTACCTGCCCGAGCGAGACCGCGGCCCGGTGAAGCGCTACATCCGCGACTACGTCGACTCGCGCCGGACCATCGGCGAGTTCCTCATCCCGGTCTTCGTGGTGCTCTTCCTGCTCGTCTACGTGAAGACGTCGTACACCCAGTTCCTCGGCAGCATCGCCTGGATCGTCATCCTGGCGGCCATGGCGCTGGACTCGATGCGGATCCTGCACGGGCTGCGCAAGGGCATCACCGAGCGGTTCGGCGCCGACCAGGTCAGGGGCCACTCGATGTACGCCCTGATGCGCGCTTGGCAGATGCGGCGGCTGCGCCTCCCGAAGCCGCAGGTGCGGCCGGGCAGCCACCAGTCCTGAGACGGGCCGCCTCCGCACGGAGGCCCTTCGAGCAAGCACGAGCTGCCTGGTGTCGAGCCGCTGCCCACCCGGGCCTGGCTAGCGTCGGACCCCGCCCCCCGGGAAGGTCGGAGCCGGCGCCCCGACTCGGCGCGGCGACCGCTCAGGGCTGGCTTCCGACAGTGCCGCGGCGTCCGTAGAGTCTGAGCCATGGAGCATCGACATGTAGGTACCTCCGGACTCAAGGTCAGCGAGATCAGCTACGGCAACTGGCTGACGCACGGCGGCCAGATCGAGGAGGAAGCCGCGCGGAGCTGTGTGCGCGCCGCCCTCGACCAGGGCATCACGACCTTCGACACCGCCGACGTCTACAGCAACGGCCGGGCCGAGGAGGTCCTGGGCCGAGCCTTGCACGGCGTACGCCGGGAGTCGCTCGAGATCCTCACCAAGGTGTTCTGGCCCGTCGGCGACCGGGGACCGAACGAGTCGGGGTTGTCGCGCAAGCACATCCACGAGGCCATCGACGGGAGCCTGACCAGGCTGCAGACGGAGTACGTCGACATCTACCAGGCACACCGGTACGACGTCGAGACCCCGCTCGAGGAGACCATGACCGCCTTCGGCGACGTGGTCCGGGCCGGCAAGGCCCTGTACATCGGGGTCTCCGAGTGGACCGCCGAGCAGATCCGGGCGGCGCACGACCTCGCGGTGGAGCTGCGAGTGCCCCTGGTGTCGAACCAGCCGCAGTACAACATGCTCTGGCGGGTCATCGAGGACAAGGTCCTGCCCACCTCGATGGAGCTGGGGCTCGGGCAGTTCGTCTGGTCGCCGCTGGCACAGGGTGTGCTGACCGGCAAGTACCAACCCGGAGCCGCTCCCCCATCGGACAGCCGGGCAGCGCACGAGCGCGCCGGGGCGCCGCTGCGAGACCGGCTGAACGACGAGGTGCTCGAGCGGGTGCAGCGGCTGCGCCCGATTGCCGACGAGGCCGGGCTGACCATGGCGCAGCTGGCCGTCGCCTGGGTGCTGGCCAACCCGGCGGTCTGCTCGGCCATCATCGGGGCCACCCGACCGGAGCAGGTCGTCGACAACGCGGCCGCCTCGGGCCGCAAGCTCGACCCGGACGTGCTGTCGCAGATCGACGAGGCGCTCGGCCCGGTGGTGGAGCGCGACCCGTCCCTGACCCAGTCACCCGGCTCCCGGAGCTGACCCCCCGCCGAAGTCACTAAGGACGCGGCCCGCAAGTCCTGCCGGAGCGACGTCAGTCCTCCGAGGGACGGCATCAGTCCTCGGAGAGCGACATCGGACCGTAGAGGCGGCGGCCGTCCTCGAGCAGGCTGACCTGGGTCGCACCCGCCGTGGCCAGCTCACGCCAGATCTCACCCAGCCACGACTCGGCGTCGGCCTGCGAGGTGAACTCCGGCGGCGCTTCGTCGAGGCTGGCGGGTTTACCGTCGGCCTCCTCCACCAGCCACGTCCAAGACATCGCGTCCTCCTTACTGCCCTCGAGCGCCTTTCCACTCCCGGACAGCCCGCGCTCCGCACTGCCGACCCTGGTTGCGCTTCGCGCATTTGGTCAGAAGCAACCAGCGTCACCGAGCGAAGGCCGTTGTCTGCGACCACTTCGAGTGGACCGGGCCACGGTAGTGCCTTCGGCGCGGCCACCCCCAATGTGTGGTCACCAGCAACAGCCAGCAGCCCGCCGAGCACGTGGTCCGTGACCACCCTGGGCGCTGGCAGCCCGCACCGAGGACGGGGTATCAGCACCCCCAGTTGGCCGGCCGCGGACATCGGTGGCAGGCTGGCTGCCAGCAACAAACGACCTGGCGAGGGGAAGCCGGTGCAAGTCCGGCACTGACCCGCAACCGTGAGCCGTGGCCCGCCACGGCGAGTCGGAGCACCTGGCCAGGTCGGCGGCTCCAGATTCCGTCGAGGTTTGCGGGGCGAGCCCGGCCGTCGACCGACGCCTTCGTGCGCGGGCCCGTGGTCCGGACTTGTCTTCGGACCGCTGGTCGAAAGGCGCACACATGGCGTCAGTACGTCGGGTTGTCATCTTCGCGGTGGGCGCCCTCCTCACCCTTTCCGTAACGCTTACGGTCGCCGCCGTGCTGGCTGGCACCGCGGTGGCGGCCCCGCCCGGCCATGGAGCCGAACCGTCGGCCGGAGCTACAGCCCGGCCTGCCGGAGTGGTTCCGCGGCCGGCGGCGCGCCCCTTCACCACCAAGGGCTACACCTACTGGGGCTACTACCGCTGGGACCCCGGCAAGCACACCTGGGCCTACATGCCGGTGGGCGCCAACAGCACCAAGCAACTGCCAGCGGACGGCTCGGTCTACGGCTTCCGCTGGGCCCTGGTCGTCAAGGAGCCGCGACTGCCCCGGGCGGCGGGCAGCTTCAGCGCGATCTGCGGAAACCAGACCGCACCGGCGGGCCGGAAGCGCGTCGCCCTGATCGTGGACTTCGGGACTGCCGCCGACGACCCGGGTGGCGGTACCCCGCCCACCGCCGAGGGCCTGTGCGCCGTAGTGCCGACCGCCGACACGGTGCAGCAGGCGCTCGAGTCCGTGACCCCGGTGCGGACCGCCGCGAGCGGCCTGATCTGCGGCATCGGCGGCTATCCAGCCAACGGTTGCGGGTCCACCGTTGCCAACGCCAAGGAGGACCCGGCCGACCGGCCGGTGACCCTGCGGCTGGTCGGCGCCTCCCAGGCGTCGTCCGGGGGCGGGCTGTCCAGTGGCGGGATCGCGGCGATCGTGGTGGCCTGCCTCGTCGTACTGGCCCTGGGTGCCGGGACCCTGCTGCTCCGGCGGCGGCGGGCCTGACCGATGCGTCCGGCCAACCGCCCCCGCTTCCCGCGCACGCTGCACCCGGGCGCGTGGTGGCTGTGGGCGATCGGCCTGGCCGCCGGAGCGACCCGCACCACCAACCCGGTGATCCTGCTGCTCCTGGTGGCCGTCGCCGGGTTCGTCGTCGTCACCCGAAGGTCTCGGGCCCCGTGGGGCCGCGCCTACGGCGCCTTCCTGCGGCTCGGGCTGGTGATCATCGCGATCCGGATCGTGCTGCAGGCCCTGCTGTCGAGCGAGTCGCAGGGCGTCCACGTGATCGTGGACCTGCCGCAGCTCCCGCTGCCCGCGTGGCTGGCGGGGCTCAAGCTGGGCGGCCTCGTGACCTGGGAGGCGGTCCTCACCGCGTTCGCGGCCGGCCTCCAGCTGGCCGCGATCATCTGCTGTGTCGGCACGGCGAACGCGCTAGCCAGCGCCCAGCGGTTGCTGCGCTGCGTGCCGGCCGCCCTGTACGAGGCGGGAGTGGCTGTGGTGGTGGCGATGACCTTCGCGCCCCAGCTGGTCGCCGACGCGGCCCGGGTCCGGGCCGCGAGCCGGCTCCGCGGTTACGACCGGGCCGGCTTCGCGGTGCTGCGCCATACCGCCCGGCCGGTGCTCGAGGGGGCGCTCAACCGGTCCGTCACGCTGGCCGCGGCGATGGACGCCCGGGGGTATGGCCGTACCGCGGTCTCGAGCCGGCGGGTCCGGGCCGCCTCCTCGACGCTGGTGCTGGGCGGTCTGCTCGGGGTCTGCATCGGGGTCTACGGGTTGCTCGACGCCGACGCCGGCGGCTGGCTGGGGCTGCCGTTGCTCGGCGCCGGCGCGGGCCTGGCCATCGGCGGCCTGGTGGCCGGTGGCCGGCGTACCGGCCGGACCAGCTATCGGCCCGACCTCTGGGCGCTGCCCGAGTGGCTGGTGGCCGCCTCCGGGCTGGGCTGTGCGGCCGCGCTCGTCGTGCTCGCGCGGGTTGATCCCGCGGCCAGCGCGCCGCCGTACCCAGTGCAGCTGCCGCAGGTGCCGCTGCTTGCCCTGCTTGGACCGCTGCTTGGTCTGCTGCCGGCGGTGGTTGCGCCGCCGCCTGCCGACCGCGTTGCGCCGGCACCGCTGGCAACCCCGAGATTTCGAGACGGCCGCTACGCGGCCTCCTCAATCGCCGCGCGGGAGGGCTCCTCGATCGCCGGGGTGACGGAGGGTGGTCACGGACAATGCGCTGACCCGGCGGTCCCGGGGCGGCGCAGGCTCGGCCGACGCACCGGCGTCCCGGAGCGCAGATGATCGCGTTCGACCGCGTCGGGGTCCGCTACGAAGACGCCGCCGAACCCGTCCTGCGGGACGTCTCGTTCGACGTAGCGGAGGGCGATCTCTGCCTGGTCGTCGGCTCCACCGGCTCGGGCAAGTCGACGCTGCTGCGATGCATCAACGGGCTGGTCCCCCACTTCACCGGCGGGACGCTCAGCGGCGAGGTGACCGTGTCCGGCCGCTCGACCCGAACGCACCACCCGCGCGACCTCGCCGACCTCGTCGGGTACGTCGGGCAGAACCCGCTGGAGGGGTTCGTCACCGAGTCGGTCGAGGACGAGCTGGCGTACGGGATGGAGAGCCTCGGGATCTCCCCGCCGACCATGCGCCGCCGGCTCGAGGAGACGCTCGACCTGCTCGGGATCGCCGAGCTCCGCGGCCGGCCGCTCGCGACGCTCAGCGGGGGGCAGCAGCAACGGGTGGCGATCGGCTCGGTGCTGACCGCCCACCCGCGAGTCCTCGTGCTCGACGAGCCGACCAGCGCGCTCGACCCGCAGGGGGCCGAGGACGTGCTGTCGGCGGTACGGCGGCTCGTCGACGACCTCGGGCTGACCGTGGTCTTGGCCGAGCACCGGCTGGAGCGGGTGGCGCAGTTCGCCGACCGGGTGGTGGTCGTCCCGGGGGGCGGCCGGCCGGTCGCGGCGGGCGACCCGCCGGCCATGTTGGCCACCAGCCCGGTCGCCCCGCCGGTCGTCGAGCTGGGGCGGCTGGCCGGCTGGTCGCCGCCACCGCTGTCGGTGCGAGACGCCCGGCGGCGGTCCGGCGACCTGCGGCGGCGGCTGGCGTCGCTGCCAGGACCGGCGTACGACGGGCACCCGGCAGCGGGCGCCACGGCCGACGCCACCGGCGTCGACGTCGTGCCCGGCGAGGTGCTGGCGACCACCCGCGACCTGGTGGTCGGGTACGGCCCCGTGCGGGCGCTGCGCGGGGTCTCGTTCGCGGTGGCCCGCGGCGAGGCGGTTGCCCTGATGGGCCGCAACGGCGCCGGGAAGTCGACGCTGCTCAAGGCGCTGGTGGGGCTGGCCGCGCCGGAGTCCGGCCGAGTGGACGTCCAGGGCCTGAGCCCGGTCCGGACTCGGCCGTCGGTGCTGGTCCACGCCGCCGGCATGGTTCCGCAGGACCCCGGCGACATCCTCTACGGGGACTCGGTCGCCGGCGAGTGCGCGCAGGCGGACCGCGACGCGGGCGCCGCAGCCGGTCGCTGTCGGGACCTACTGGCACGGCTGGCCCCCGACCTGGCCCTGGCGCCGGACCGCCACCCGACCGACCTGTCCGAGGGCCAGCGGCTGGCCCTCGCCATCTGCGTGGTGCTCACCGCGGCCCCGCGGCTCCTGCTCCTCGACGAGCCGACCCGCGGCCTCGACTACGCTGCGAAGCGCCGGCTGGCCGAGATCGTGCGCGGGCTCCTCGCCAAGGGGCACGCGATCGTGGTCGCCACCCACGACGTGGAGCTGGTCGCCGAGCTTGCCACCCGGGTCGTCATGCTCGCCGACGGCGAGGTGGTGGCCGAGGGCCCCACGCCGGAGGTGGTCGTGTCCTCCCCCGCGTTCGCGCCCCAGGTGGCCAAGATCCTGGCGCCGCAGCCATGGCTGACGGTCAGCGCCGTCGCGGCCGCCCTGGGAGGGGGTGGCCCGTCATGACGAGCCTGGACCTGCCGCAAGCAGGCACCGGTCCCGAACCTGGCGACAGCCCGGAGGCCCGGTCTCGGCGCGGACCGGCGCCGGTGCTGCCGGTCAGCCTGCCCTCCGCCGCGCTCCTCACCGTGGTCTCGCTGGTGGGCGTCGCGGCGTACGGCTGGCCCTTCCTGCTGCGGACCGGCGCCACGACCGCCTCGCACTCTACGGACGCACCCTGGGTCTTCGTCGCCCTGCTGCCGCTGCTGGTCCTCGTGGTGCTCGCCGAGCTGTCCTCGGGCGGCATCGACGCGAAGGCGGTCGCCATGCTCGGGATGCTGACCGCGGTCGGGGCGGCACTCCGCGCTCTGGGCCCGGGCGCGGTTGGGCTGGAGCCGAGCTTCATCGTCGTCGTCATCGGGGGGCGCGTCTTCGGCCGGGGGTTCGGCTTCGTGCTGGGTGCGTTGTCGATGTTCGCCGGCGCGCTGCTCACCGGCGGAGTGGGGCCGTGGCTGCCCTTCCAGATGCTGGGGGCCGCCTGGGTCGGGCTGTTGGCGGGCATGCTGCCCGCCCGGACCCGTGGCCGGGCTGAGGTGCTCATGCTCGCCGGGTTCGGGTTCGTCGCCGGTCTGTTCTACGGCGGCCTGCTCAACCTGTGGTTCTGGCCGTTCGGCGCGTACTCGCCGGAGACGTCGTACGTCGCCGGGGCGCCGGCAGCCGCCAACCTGCACCACTACCTCGTCTTCTGGGCGACGACTTCTCTGGGGTGGGACATCCCGCGTGGGCTGCTGACCGCGGTGGCAGTGCTGATCATGGGCCGGCCGGTCCTGGCAGCGCTCCGCCGAGTCGCCCGGCGAGCTCACTTCGCCTCCGCCTAGTCCCGAACTGCCAACGGCACAAGGCGCCAGCGCACAGATGGCTGCTGGCGAGGCGGAGCGGGTCTGGCGCGGGAAGTGCGGTCAGGCGGCCGGGTTGCGGACGCCGGGGGTGACGAACGGCGGCTTGGTGACCTTGAACGGCTCGGCGCGGCCGCGTACGTCGACGTGCACCTCGTCGCCGTCGTGCACGGCGCGGTCGAGCAGCGCCAGCCCCACTCCCTGGCGCCGGGTCGGCGAGAAGGTGCCCGAGGTCACCAAGCCGACCGGTGAGCCGTCGGGCGTCGAAACCGACATGTGCGGCCGGGGAATCCCCCGCCCGACGGCCACCAGGCCGCGCAGCAACCGAGCCGGCTTCGCCGACCGCTCGGCGACGAGGGCCGCCCGTCCCCAGAAGGTCGGCTTGTCCCACCCGACAGCCCAGCCCAACCGGGCCTGCACCGGGGTCACGTCGGTCGAGATGTCCTGCCCGTGCAGGGGGTACCCCATCTCCGTGCGCAAGGTGTCCCGGGCGCCCAGGCCGCACGGCACCATGCCGTGGTCCTCACCCGCCGCCAGCAGGGCGTCCCACACCGAGCCAGCCGCGGCGTTCGGCACCACGAGCTCGTATCCACGCTCGCCGGTATAGCCCGTGCGGCAGACGACCACCGGGGCGCCTCCGTGCTCCATCTCGACGAAGCTCATGTAGTCGTGCCCCACCGGGAACCCGCCGGCTGCCAGCACCGCGTCGCTATCCGCGCCCTGCACCGCCACGATCGCGTAGTCGTGGTGCTGGTTCGCCACCTCGACCCCGGCCGGTGCGTCCGCCGCGAGCCGACGGACGACCTCCTCGGTGTTCGCCGCGTTGGGGATGAGGAAGACCTCGTCCTCGCCGCGGAGGTACTGGATCAGGTCGTCTTGCACCCCGCCGTCGGACCGACAGCAGAGTGTGTACTGCGCCCGACCGGCCCCGATCCGGTTCAGGTCGTTGGTCAGGCAGGAGTTCACGTACGCCGCGGCCCCGGCCCCGCGCACGACCGCCTTGCCGAGATGGCTCACGTCGAAGATGCCGACGGCCGTCCGCACGGCGGTGTGCTCCTTGACGGTGCCGGCGTACTCGAGCGGCATCGACCAGCCGCCGAACTCGGCGAACTTGGCGCCGAGGGCGACGTGCCGATCGTGCAGCGGAGACTTGAACAGCCCCGCGTGCTCGGCACCCATGGCCGCGAACCTACCGCACCACGGCCCGGCGCCGGCCGGTCAGCCAACCAGCCGGCGCCGCTGCGTCGCTGTCGCGGGTCTGCGCTCCCCAACTCGCGTCTCCATGGTCTGCGAGCGAGTCAGGGAGGCATCCCTAGACGGCGCCGACTAGAAGGCGCTGACGCCGTTCGGCGTACCGAGGCCGGTCGGGCCGTCCCAGCCGCTCCCCGCCTTGCACCACACCGTCGGGCTGCACGACCCGTTGTTGCCGGAGGTGATGTCGTGCAGGCCGCTCGGCCAGGCGCCGTACGGGATCGCGTTCGCGAACTCCGACGTGCTGCCGGTCTTGCCGGAGAGGGCGAAGACCGAGGCGATGATCGGCGACGACTCGCTGGTGCCGCCCACCTGCGCCCAGGTCGAGTTGCGCCGGCTGGATGGCCAGTAGACGGCCATGCCGCCGTTGGCCGGGTCGGCCGCTGCCGAGACGTCGTTCATGGCGCGCCCGCTGCACTGCGTCCCGAACGACGCGGCCGCGGCGAGTGCTGCGTTGTACGACGAGCAGCCGGAGCCGGTGCCGCTCCAGACAGTCTCGGAGACTCGGCTGGTGCCGTTCATGGTGAGCGAGGTGCCGCCCGCGGCGACCACGTACGCCGACGACGCCGGGTAGCTCGCACCCGAGTAGCCACTGTCCCCGGCTGAGGCGGTAACGGCGATGCCCGGGTGCTTGTAGTAGTGGCCGTACGTCGAGTCGGGCGCGTCGCTGCCGCCGTAGCTGTTGGAGATCGCCACCACGCCGGCCTGTTTGCTCGCGGTGACCACGGCAGTGCCCAGGTTCGCGAACGACGAGCTGCTCGCCTCTACGACGAGGATGTGGCAGGTCGGACAGGCCGCGGAAACCGTGTCCACGTCGAGCGCCTGCTCCTGTGCCCAGCCGAGGTTCATCTTCGGCAGGTTCGTCGTGCTGCCGCTCTGGCTCATCACCGTCAGGCAGCCGCTGGCCTCGGTGCAAGACGGCAGCTTGAAGTAGGAGCGGTAGGTGGCCAGGTCACTGGCGAGGTTGGGGTACCCGTAGGCGTCGACTATCGCGACCGTGGGCGTGCCAGTGGCGGGCGACGATGGCAGGTTGTACGCCGCGACCAGCTGGACGGGCTTGAGCGCTCCCGAGGGGGGCGAGCTGGAGTACGGCACCCGGTTGTGCCGGTTGACGAGGACCTCGGAGAAGCAGGCCGCATGACCGGCCATGGGGGCCCCGCACACCCGCTTGGCGTGCAGCGCTCCCGTCGAGGAGGGGGCGGCGGACGCACCCGCGGTCGAGGCGGCCAGGCCCGCCACGATCAGTGCTGGTGCGG
>DASSHZ010000032.1:0-129252 GCA_035692425.1 Nocardioidaceae bacterium | reverse complement strand
GAGGTCGCCGGCCGCAAGGTGCTGGCGGTCGAGGACACCTCCACCACCGGCAGTTCCGTGCTGACCGCGGTCGATGCGCTCCGCGAGGTCGGGGCCGAGGTCGCCGCGGTCGCCGTCATCGTCGACCGAGGAGCCCGCGCGGCCGTCGAGGCCGCCGGCCTGCCCTACCTGGCCGCCTACGACCTATCGGACCTCGGCCTCGCCTAGGCCACTCCTAGTCCTCCCTAGGCCGCTCCTAGTCCTCCCTAGGCCGCTCTTAGTCCTCCCTAGGCCGCTCTTAGTCCGCTCCTACCTCCCTGCTCCTAGCGCCCGCAAGATCACCGCTGCCCGGCAAGATCCGACGTTCAGGCTGCTCCAACCACCTCACCGTCGGATCGCTGGACGGGCTCCTGCCGCACCCACCGACGTTCAGGCTGCTCCAACCACCTCACCGTCGGATCTTGGTGGGTACCCAAACCACAGCGGTGACCCAGCACCAACCCCATGCCCCGCAGGATCCGACATACGGGGTGCCCCAACGACCTCAACGTCGGATCCTTGCGGTGGAGGTCGGTGAGGCGGGCTAGCCCTTGGTCGCACTGCCGGTAGCGCGCAGGTTCTCGCAGGCCTCCACCACCCGGCTGGCCATGCCGGCCTCCGCGAGCGCGCCGTACGAGCGCGGGTCGTAGGCCTTCTTGTCGCCGACGTCGCCGTCGACCTTGAGCACGCCGCGGTAGTTGGTGAACATGTGGTGCACGATCGGGCGCGTGAAGGCGTACTGGGTGTCGGTGTCGACGTTCATCTTGACCACGCCGTAGTCGACGGCCGCCCGGATGTCGGAGAGGTCCGAGCCGGACCCGCCGTGGAACACGAGGTCGAACGGCTGCGCGTCGGCGGGCAGCCCGAGCTTCTGCGCGACTCCAGCCTGCGCCTTCTCGAGGATGTCGGGCCGCAGCTTCACGTTTCCTGGCTTGTAGACCCCATGCACGTTGCCGAAGGTGAGCGCGGTGAGGTACCGGCCGTGCTCGCCGGTGCCGAGCACCTCGGCGGTGCGCAGCGCGTCATCGGGAGTGGTGTAGAGCTTCTCGTCGATCTTCCCCTCGACGCCGTCCTCCTCGCCGCCGACAACGCCGATCTCGACCTCGAGGATCACGTGGGCGGCGGACGCCTGCGCGAGCAGCTCCTTGGCTATCGAGAGGTTCTCCTCCAGGGGCACCGCCGAGCCGTCCCACATGTGCGACTGGAAGATGGGCACCCCGCCGGCCTTCACCCGCTCCGTAGACACGGCGAGCAGCGGCCGGACGAAGCCGTCGAGCTTGTCCTTCGGGCAGTGGTCGGTGTGCAGAGCGACGGTGACCGGGTACTTCTTGGCCGCCTCCTCGGCGAAGGCCGCAAAGGCCAGTGACCCGGCGACCATGTCCTTGACCGTCGTGCCGGACAGGAACTGCGCCCCGCCCGTCGAGACCTGGACGATCCCGTCGCTCTCTGCCTCGCTGAAGCCGCGCAGCGCCGCGTGCAGCGTCTGCGACGAGGTGACGTTGATCGCGGGGTAGGCGAACCGGCCCTCCTTCGCCCGGTCGAGCATCGCCGCATACGACTCCGGTGTGGCGATCGGCATCGTCGTCCTCCTTCTCCCGACCCGTCCGAGCCTAGTGGCCACGGGCTTCCGTGCGGGGGGATACCCAGTCTGAATGAGCGGGATGCAAGAACAGAGCCTCACCCGGGTTACGGGCCGCCGGTGTCATGGGCTTGGCGGTGCTTCTGCACAGCTTTCTGGGCAGTTCGCGAAGCTCCGCCGATCCTTGACCTCATGCGGCCTAGGCCAACCGCCTCGAGAGTCCTCTCGAGCGGTGCCGAATCCGCTGGGACGACCTCAACCGCAACGAAACCGCGCGGTACTGGAGCGCGGGAGTGCTCGGCGTCGAGTCTCCGTCTCCGACCAAGCCATGTGGTGCGGCTACATGGGCAGCTCATCCCCGGGTATGCCGTCACGAACCGCGGCGCCAAACCCTGCTGGGTCGGTGGCTACCCCCACGTTCTGCGGCAGGACCCTCGCGGCCGGACAGTTCGGGTGGCCGCCTTCTATGCGCCCGTGTTCTAGCCGCGAGGATCATGAGCCCCGCGGGTGGGCGACCGGCTCCTGACTGCCCGGAGCGAGGGCGGCGTGCTGGCGGACCCAGGCGTGCATGGCGATCGCGGCCGCGGCGGCGACGTTGATCGACCGAGTCGACCCGAACTGGGTGATGGCCAGCGTTGCGTGCACCGCCCCGAGCATCGCAGCGCTCAGGCCGGGGCCCTCCTGGCCGAAGATCAGCGCACAGCACGCGGGCAGGGTCGCGAGCTCGAGCGGTGACGAGCCGGCGACGTTGTCGATCCCGATCAGTGGCACCGCGGCATCGGCCGCCCACACAGCGAGATCGTCGACCGTCCGGTGATGGCGGATGTGCAGATAGCGGTCGGTGACCATAGCGCCGCGCCGGTTCCACCGCCGGCGCCCGACGATGTGCACTTCCGCGGCGAGGAACGCGTTCGCGGTACGTACCACCGAGCCGATGTTCAGGTCGTGCTGCCAGTTCTCGACCACCACGTGGAAGGCGTGCCGCCGCCGGTCGAGGTCCTCGGCGATGGCTTCGACCCGCCAGTACCGGTAGCGATCGGCGACGTTGCGGCTGTCGCCGTACCGCAGCAGGTCGGGGTCTAGTCGGGCATCGTCTGGTAGCGGCTCCGGGTGCGGGCCGACGCCGACCGGCTGGCCCCGACGCCGAACGTCATCGTCCGGATTCACAGGTTCACCTTAGAGAGCCTGGCTAGGCTTCCCCGGTGACGTCAGTGCTGCAGTACCCGGCGCTGCTGGGCGGCCTGCTCGATCCCCAGAGACTGCTGGCGCACTTCGGTGCCTACGCGCTGTGGGGCGCTGCGCTCATCGTCTTCATCGAGTGCTGGCTCTTCCCGTTCCTGCCTGGCGACAGCCTCATGTTCACGGTCGGCCTGCTGATCGCGGCGCAGCAGCGGGTGATCCAGCCGATCTGGGTGGCCTGCATCGTGCTGTCTGCGACGGCGGTGCTGAGCAACGTCGTCGGCTACTGGGTGGGCGCGAGGCTCGGGCCGCCCATCTTCGACCGGCCCGACTCGCGATTCTTCAAGCGCAGGTACGTCGACCAGACGAACGCGTTCTTCGACCGGTACGGGAACAAGGCGATCTTCCTCGCGCGCTTCGTCCCGATCGTGCGCACGTTCATCACGCTCGCAGCCGGGGTGGGGCAGATGTCGTTCCGCCGGTTCATCACCTACTCGGCTGTCGGCGGCGTGATCTGGGCGACCGGCGTGACCCTGCTCGGGTACTGGCTGGGCCGGGCGGCGTTCATCCGGTCGAACATCGAGGCAATCCTGGTCATCCTCGTGTTGATCTCGGTGGTTCCGATCGTGGTCGAGGCGCTGCGGGTGCGCGCGCGGCGCCGCCTGAGCGCACCGGCCGAGCCGGACCAGCGCGCCGACGCTCCGTCGGCGCTCGACGACGCCTGACCGCCGCCGGCGTAGGGTCGAGCCGGACGGCGCGACCGCTAAACGCGGTCCGCGGCCCGTCAGCCGCCCAGCAGGGGTGCAGCCGGGTCGCACTCGGTGAGCAGCTCGCGACAGCGAGCCGCCTCGGCGTCGTCGCCGATGCTGTCAGCGGCGGCGGCCAGCGCTGCCAGCGCGCGGAGGAAGCCTCGGTTCGGGGCATGCGACCAGGGCACCGGGCCGTGGCCCCGCCAGCCGGCTCGGCGGAGCGCGTCCAGCCCGCGGTGGTATCCCACCCGGGCGTAGGCATAGGCGGTCAGCTCCCCGCCGGCACCGAGCGCGGCCTCGGCGAGTACCGCCCAGGCCAGCGACGAGGCGGGGTAGCGCCGAGCCAGCAGGTCGGCCGCCATCCCCGCGGCCAGGCCCGCCTCGGCGGGGTCTGGCGGTAGGTGGACCGGCGGCGGGTCGCCGAGCAGGTTCTGGCCGGACACGTCGCCATCATGCCGCAGCCCGGCGCCGCCAAGGGCGCCCGGATGGGAACGCGCAGCTGGCGGAGCGCGGTGGAGGCAGCGGCAGGCTCGGCTCCGGTTGCTCGCCGGGGACTCCGTACGCCGTACCTGGCCCCACGAAGGCCGAGAGCGCGGCCACGGAACCGTCCCCTGCGCCGGTTCCGAGACTGCGCTCTCAGGTCCATTCTGCCCTACTCGGGAGCGGTCAGACGGCAGGAAAGTGACGCTGTCCGTAAGATGCCAGCGTGGAGATCGAGCCGGTCCCGCCGCGCCGTACGCCATTGGCCGCCTTCGGGATCGGGACGGGGCCGGACGAGGTCTACCGGCTGCTGCTGCGCACCGGCGGAAGCTCGGTGGCCACCCTCGCCGACCGGGTCGGTCGGACGTTCGAGGCGGTGTCCGCCGACGTCGCGGTCCTGGTCGGCGCCGGCCTCGTTCGGGTCGTCGGCGCGTCGGTGGCCGCACAGCCGCCGGAGGAGTCGATCGGCCGGCTGGTCGATGCGGAGTCCGGCCGGCTGGCCCGGGGCGAGGCGGCCTTGGCGATGGCCAGGCTGGGCATCCACCAGTACGTCGCCGAGTACCGCGCGGGACGCCCGCCGGGGCGGGCGGCGATCCCGCTGGAAGTAGTCGAGCCGGGCGACATCGCGGAGCTGATGGCGACCCTGGTCGGTGGCACCGCCGGGGAGATGCTCTTCGTCCGCCCGGACCAGTGGCGGCTGCCCTCCGGGCTGAGCACCGACCGGGAGGTCCTGAAGGCCCTGTCCGGAGGCCGACACTCCCGGGCCGTCTACCCGCGGACCATCCTGCTCGAGGACGCACCGGTCGTCTTCGAGCGGGCGGGGAAGGGCGAGCAGGTGCGCCTGCTGGCTGCGTTGCCCAGTCGGCTGACCGTCTTCGGCACCGAGGCGGTCGTGGTACCCGAGGCCTGGGGTCGCACCAGCTCCCGGGTGCTGCTGGTTCGCCAGCCGGGGCTGGTCGCGGCCTTCCGGGAGCTCTTCGACCAGCTGTGGTCTCACGGGGTGGCACTTGCCGAGGGCAGCGGACCCGTCTCCCAAAAGCAGCTGCTGGAGCTCTTGTCGCAGGGAGTGAAGGACGACCTAATCGCGCGGCTGACCGGGATGTCGTTGCGCACGGTACGGCGCCGGGTGGCGAACCTGATGGCCGAGCTCGGCGCCGACTCCCGGTTCCAGGCCGGTGCCGAGGCGGTTCGCCGCGGCTGGCTGTAACTCTCGTAGCGTCCTGCAGATGGCGTGGTGCTATCACACGCGACATCACCCGCACCCTGCCGGACGCAACGACAGGGGAGGGGGCCCCTCCTCGTAGCGTCCTGCGGTTTGGTGCGTTATCACCCGCTGCGTTGTCACCGCACTTGGCAGGACGTCGGAAGAGGCTTGGGTAGCATGTGCTCGCAACAGCGGGGCTGTTGCGGAAACAGCCGCCCGCCTTCGGGTCGCGGCGGCTCGGCGTACGCCTAGAGGGATGGTCCGCAGATGCCCGCAGTCGTGATCCTCGGGGCCCAGTGGGGCGACGAGGGCAAGGGCAAGGCCACCGACATGCTCGGCGGGTCCGTCGACTACGTGGTGCGCTTCCAGGGTGGCAACAACGCCGGCCATACCGTGGTGGTCGGCGGCGAGACCTACGCCCTCCACCTGCTGCCGTCCGGAATCCTGACCCCCGGCTGCGTCCCGGTCATGGGCAACGGCATGGTGATCAACCCGGGCGCGCTGGTGGCCGAGCTCAAGGCGCTGGCCGACCGCGGGGTCGACACGTCGCGGCTGCTCATCTCGGCCAATGCGCACCTCGTGGTGGGATACCACGTCACCGTCGACAAGGTGTCCGAGCGCTTCCTCGGCCGGAACAAGATCGGCACCACCGGGCGGGGCATCGGGCCGGCGTACGCCGACAAGATCTCGCGGATCGGCGTACGCGTCGGCGACCTGTTCGACGAGAAGATCCTGCGGCAGAAGGTCGAGGGCGCCCTCGAGCAGAAGAACCACCTGCTGGTGAAGGTCTACAACCGGCGAGCCGTGAGTGTCGACGAGGTGATGACCGAGCTCCGCGGGTACGGCCAGGCGCTGGGACCCTACGTGGCCGACACGTCACGGGTCGTCAACGAGGCGCTGGACGCGGGCCGGACCGTCGTCTTCGAGGGGGCCAACGCCACGATGCTCGACGTCGACCACGGGACCTATCCGTTCGTCACGTCGTCCAACCCGGTCGCCGGCGGCGCCTGCGTGGGTGCGGGCGTCGGGCCGACCCGGATCGACCGGGTGGTGGGCGTGGTCAAGGCCTACACGACCCGGGTTGGCGCGGGCCCGTTCCCGACCGAGCTCGTCGACGACGACGGCGAGCGGCTGCGCCAGGTGGGCGTGGAGTTCGGTACGACGACCGGCCGGCCCCGCCGCTGTGGCTGGTTCGACGCCGTGATCGCCCGCTATGCGGCGCGGGTGAACGGGCTGACCGACTTCTTCCTGACCAAGCTCGACGTGCTTGGCGCGTGGGAGCGCATCCCGGTCTGCGTCGCCTACGACGTGGACGGCGTACGACACGACACCATGCCCATGACCCAGACCGAGTTCCACCACGCCCGCCCCGTCTACGAGTTCTGCGACGGCTGGGGGGCAGACATCTCCGGCGCGCGGCAGCTTTCGGACCTGCCGGCCAACGCCCGCGCCTACGTGTCCGCGATCGAGGATCTCGCCGGCGCTCCCCTGTGCGGGATCGGCGTCGGCCCCGGCCGCGACCAGGCCATCCCGCTCCGGCCCCTTCCCTGAGCCCAGTGCCTTGTCCGCCCCCGGTGGCGTTGTGCCGCAAGGGGGTACGAATCGGGCGCAGCTTGCCCCCTACGGCCGCCAACGCCACCCGGGGCGGACAACGCCCCGATGGCGGGCAGGGGACTGGTCGGTGTCACTGCCGATAGGGTCGGCGGTCGTGAGGGTTCTCGTCGTGGGTGGCGGCGGGCGCGAGCACGCACTCGTCAAGGCGCTGCGGTGCGATCCGGAGGTCGGCGAGCTGCACGCGGCCCCGGGCAATCCCGGCATCGCCGAGCTCGCCGGCGTGCACGGGGTCGACGTCCTCGACGGCCCGGCGGTCGCCGGCCTGGCGCGGAGGCTGACCGCCGACCTCGTCGTCATCGGGCCGGAGGCACCGTTGGTGGCCGGGGTGGCCGACGCGGTCCGGTCCGCCGAGCTGGCCTGCTTCGGCCCGAGCAAGGCGGCCGCGCGGATCGAGGGCTCCAAGGCCTACGCCAAGGAGGTCATGGCGGCGGCCGGGATCGCCACCGCCAGGGCCCGGGTCTGCGATAGCCCGGCCGAGGCCTCCGCCGCGCTGGACCAGCTCGGGCCGCCGTACGTCGTGAAGGACGACGGGCTGGCGGCAGGCAAGGGCGTCGTGGTCACCTCTGACCGGACGGCGGCCGAACGGCATGCCGCGTCGTGCGGGCGGGTCGTCGTGGAGGAGTTCCTGGACGGCCCGGAGGTGTCGGTCTTCGGCATCACCGACGGCCGAACGGTGCTGGCCATGGAGCCGGCCCAGGACTTCAAGCGGCTGGGCGACGGCGACGTGGGCCCGAACACCGGCGGGATGGGCGCCTACGCCCCGCTGCCATGGGCCAAGGACGACCTGGCCGAGGAAGTCCGCCAGCGCGTCCTGCAGCCATGTGTCGACGAGCTTCGTCGGCGTGGCACGCCGTTCACCGGGCTGCTGTACGCGGGGGTGGCGCTCACCGGGACTGGCACCAAGGTGGTGGAGTTCAACGCGCGCTTCGGCGACCCGGAGACCCAGGTGCTGCTCGAGCTGCTGACAACTCCGCTCGGTGGGCTGCTCGCGGCAGCGGCGACCGGCCGGCTGGCCGACTTTGGCCCCTTGAGCTGGCGCACCGGCGCCGCAGTGGCCGTCGTACTCGCTGCCCGGGGATATCCCGCGCGCCCGCTGACCGGCGACCCGGTGACCGGGGTGGACGAGGCCCGGGCGACCCCAGGTGTGGACGTCCTGCACGCTGGTACGGCGCTGCGCGACGGCTCGCTAGTGACCTCGGGCGGCCGGGTGCTGGCCGTGACCGGGGTCGGTACGACGGTCGACGAGGCCCGCACTGCGGCGTACCGGGGGGTAGGGCGGATCGACTTCCCGGGCGCGCAGTTCCGTAGCGACATCGCAGCGGCGGCCGCCGCCATGGAGGCCGCGGCGGCCAGGCCGGGCAGGTGACCGGTGGTTGACCCGGTGAGCGAGATCCCCGACGTCCTTGCCTCCCGCTACGCCTCCGAGCGGATGCGTGCCGTGTGGTCGCCGGCCGGGAAGGTGCGGGCCGAGCGGCGGTTGTGGATGGCCGTGCTGCGCGCCCAGCGCGATCTCGGGGTCGAGATCCCGGACGGGGTGATCGAGGACTACGAGCGATGCGTCGACGACGTCGACCTGTCGTCGATCGCAGCCCGTGAGCGAGTCAGCCACCACGACGTCAAGGCCCGCATCGACGAGTTCTGCGCGCTGTCGGGTCGGCAGTACGTCCACCTGGGCATGACCAGCCGCGATCTCACCGAGAACGTCGAGCAGGCGCAGGTCCACCGCGCGCTCGAGCTGGTCCGCGGCTCCATGGTCGCTGCGGCCGCCCGGCTGGCCGAGCTCGCGGTCGAGCACCGGACGCTGGTGCTCGCCGCCCCGACGCACAACGTGCCAGCCCAGGCCACGACGCTCGGGAAGCGGTTCGCCACCTGTGCCGACGAGCTGCTTACCGCGCTCGAACGGCTAGACGCGCTGCTCGCGTCGTACCCGCTCCGCGGGATGAAAGGACCGGTTGGCACCAGCCAGGATCAGCTGGACCTGCTAGGAGGGGACGCCGAGCGACTGGCCGAGCTGGAGCGGCGGGTGGCTGCGCATCTGGGCTTCGCTCGGACGCTCGACAGCGTGGGACAGGTCTACCCACGCAGCCTCGACCTGGAGGTGGTCGCCGCGCTCGTCCAGGCGGCCGCCGCCCCGGCGAGCCTGGCGACCACGGTCCGGCTGATGGCCGGGCACGACCTGGTCTTCGAGGGTTTTTCGAGCGGGCAGGTCGGGTCCAGCGCGATGCCGCACAAGATTAACGCGCGCTCGTGTGAGCGAGTGTGCGGGCTGGCGGAGGTGCTGCGCGGCTTCCTGACGATGACGGCCGGGCTGGCCGGCGCCCAATGGAACGAGGGCGACGTGTCCGACTCGGTCGTACGCCGAGTGGCCCTGCCGGGCTCCTGCTACGCGGTCGACGGGCTGTTCGAGACCTTCCTGACCGTGTTGGGGGGCTTCGCGGCGTTCCCCGCGGTCGTCCAGCGGGAGCTGGATCGGTACCTGCCCTTCCTTGCCAGCACCAAGGTGCTGCTGGCCGCCGTACGGCGCGGCATCGGCCGAGAGACGGCGCACGAGGTCATCCGGGAGCACGCCGTCGAGGTGGCCGGCCGGCTTCGCGAGGAGGGCACCGGCGGCAACGATCTTCTCGCCCGGCTGGCCGCCGACGAGCGGCTCGGGCTCTCCGCCGCCGAGCTGGACTCGGTCATCGCGGAGCCGCTGACGTTCACCGGCGCGGCGCTCGCGCAGGTGGACGCCGTCGTACGGCGGGTGCAGGCCCTGGTCGACGCGGACCCCGAGGCGGCGAGCTACCGCCCCGCGCCCATCCGGTAGCCACGCGCCGCCGGCTGAGGCCGCGCGCCGCCGGTTGGGGAGGCCGCGCAGCGGCCGGCTCGAATCTCGAGGCGTCCAGCGGGGTCCCGGGTTCCGATTCGACGGGCTCAGGGCGGCGCACCCGGCCGGCGGCCGCTGCTCAACCGCCGACACCGGGGCCGACCGCGGGGGATGGCGGCGACCTCAGTGGCGACGGGTGAAGAGCAGCGCAAGGCCGTGCTCGTCGTCGGGGTCGGCCAGTACCAGCACCTCGTCACCGGCATGCAACGTGGTGTCGCCGCGCACCTGGAGCAGCTCGCCCGATCGGCTCACCATGCTGATCCAGGCGCGGTCCTCGATCGGGAGGTCGGCGATGGTGGAGCCGTCCGCCCGGGCGCCGGCCCTGATGACGTAGCGCTGCAGGCCCTGCGGCTGCTCGCGGAAGCGCATGCCGAGCGCCCACGGCGCGGGCTCCACCTCCCGCATCGGCACGTGCAGCAGCCGGGCCATCGTCGGCGCCAGGCCCCCCTGGAGCACGACCGACACGAGGACGACGACGAAGATGATCCGGTAGATGCGGGCGGCCTCGGGAACGCCGGCGCCGAGCGCGAAGGTGCCGAGCAGGATCGGCACCGCCCCCTTGAGTCCCGCGAGCAGCACGAAGGCGCGTTCACCGATTCGCAGCCGGATCGGCAGCAGGACCAGTCCGACCAGGACCGGTCGTACCACCACGATGAGCAGCAGCGCGAGTGCCAGCGCGGGCAGCAGGTCGTGTCCGTGCAGCTCCGCGTTCAGCGACACGGTCAGGCCGAGCACCGTGAAGGCGACGATCTCGGAGAGGCTGGCAACCGCGCCGCTGAGCCGCTCGGTCTCCGGCTTGTACGGCGCGCGGATGTCGCCGACGAAGATGCCGGCCAGGAACACCGCGAGAAAGCCCGATCCGTGCAGGAAGGTCGCAACGCCGTACACCAGGGTGGCGCAGGCCAGCGTGCGCAAGGCCGACAAGGCGTCGTTCGGCAGGGCCACCCGCCGCATGAGCAGCTGGAGCAGATAGCCGCCCGCCGCACCGATCACCAGGCCGACGGCCATCTCCAGCGCGAACGTGCCCACGCCGACCCCCACGGCGTGCCAGCTGCTCACGCCGGCCGAGCCGATCAGGGCGATCATGAGCGCGATCCCGACCGGGTCGTTGGCACCCGACTCGCCCTCGAGGATCGTCCCGGTGCGCCCCTTGATCTCTCGCCGGCCGAGGACCGAGAAGACGACGGCAGGGTCGGTTGGCGCCAGCGCCGTCCCGATCAGCAGAGCGGGGAACCAGGCGAGACCGAGCATCCAGTGCGCGATGGCCGCGGCGCCGCCCGCCGTCACCAGCGTGCCCGCAACTCCCAGCCAGGTGACCGCACCGGCGGCGGGCCGGAGCCGCCGCCATCCGATGTGCATCCCGCCGTCGAAGAGGATGAAGATCAGGCAGACCGTGACTACGCGCTGCACCACGGTGATCGGGATCGTCGCCAGGCGCGGCACCAGGTCGGAGACGATCGCGGCACCGACCAAGAAGATGGCCGCGCTCGGGACGCGCAGCACGGCACCGAGGCGGTTGGAGAAGACCGCGACCAGCACGGCCGCCGACACGACCGCGACGACCACGGCGAAGACGGGGACGTCGCTCATCAGCCAACCGGCCCGCGTAGGCCGCCGGGTCGGCCCGACCACCGGGGCCGGCGGTCCGCCGCCGGAACCGGGTGGAGGTGGCGCGGCATGCGCCAATCCTGCCAAAGTCGCGGCTCGCGTCCGGCCGGCCACGACGGGGGCCGCCGAGTGCGGCAGGATGGCGCGGTGGCTGCTGACCTCCAAGTGCCGGGCGCTAGACACCTCTACACCGGCAAGGTGCGCGAGCTCTACGAGCTGCCAGACGCGAACCTGCTCATGGTGGCGACCGACCGGATCTCCGCCTTCGACTTCGTGCTCGAGACGCCGATCCCGGACAAGGGCCGGATTCTCTGCGCGATGTCGCTGTGGTGGTTCGACCAGCTGGCCGAGCTGGTGCCGAACCAGGTGCTGTCGACGGACGTCCCGCCGGCGGTCGCCGGCCGGGCGATGGTGTGCGAGCGGCTCGACATGTTCCCGGTCGAGTGCGTTGCCCGCGGCTACCTCACCGGCTCCGGGCTGGCCGACTACCGGCGGACGGGTGCAGTGTGCGGCGTACCGCTGCCGGCCGGGCTGGCCGACGGCTCGCGGCTGCCGCAGGCCATCTTCACTCCGGCGACCAAGGCGCCGCTCGGACAGCACGACGAGAACGTCTCGTTCGACGCGGTGACCGCCACGGTCGGCCCGTCTGCCGCGGCGGCGCTGCGCGACCGCTCGCTCGCGGTCTACGCCCGGGCGGAGGAGGTGGCCCGCGACCGCGGCATCCTGCTGGCCGACACCAAGCTCGAGTTCGGCCAGCGGGGGGACGGCACCGTAGTGCTCGCCGATGAGGTGCTTACGCCGGACTCGTCGCGGTTCTGGCCCGCCGACGGATGGGAGCCGGGGCATCCGCAGCCGTCGTTCGACAAGCAGTTCGTGCGCGACTGGCTGTCGTCGCCCGCGTCAGGTTGGGACCGCCGCTCCGGCGCGGCCCCGCCCCCCCTGCCGGATGAGGTGGTGGACCGGACCCGACAGCGGTACGTCGAGGCGTACGAGCGGCTCACCGGCAGCACCTTCGTCTGAGCCGACGCTGGCGAGACCTCCGGGCGGTGGCTACGTTGGGCGTGCCAGCCGACGTCCGGCGGCGGGGGGTGGGCTGAGAGAGGCCAGGCCATGCTCAACCTTTCGGTCCTGCTTGAGGACAGTGCCCGCAACGTGCCAGACCGGGACGCCGTCGTCTTCGGGGAGATGCGGCTCACCTACGCCCAGGTCGACGCGATGGCCAACCAGGTGGCCAACCTCCTCGTCTCGCGTGGCGTCCGGCCAGGCGAGAAGGTGGCGCTGTCCTGCCCGAACCTGCCGTACTTCCCGATCGTCTACTTCGGCATTCTCAAGGCCGGCGCGGTCGTGGTACCGCTGAACGTCCTGCTCAAGGCCAGGGAGATTGCCTACCACCTCGACGACTCCGACGCGGTGACCTACCTGTGCTTCGAGGGGACCGCCGGGCTCCCGATGGGCGCGCGGGGCTGGCAGGCGTTCCAGGAGACAGCGGGCTGTCGGCGCTTCCTGCTCATCACGGCCGACCCGTCCGCGCCCTCCCCGATCGACGGTGCCGAGACGATGGGCGGCGCGCTGGCCGGCCAGCCGGCCACGTTCGAGAGCGTCGCTACCGAGGCCACCGACACGGCGGTGATCCTGTACACCAGCGGTACGACCGGGCAGCCGAAGGGCGCCGAGCTCACGCACGCCAACATGACGCTGAACGCCCAGGGCACGTCGATGCTGCATACCGCACCCGCCCAGGGGTACGACGTCTCCTTGGTGGCGCTGCCGCTGTTCCACTCCTTCGGGCAGACCTGTCTGATGAACACCGGCTTCTACGAAGGCGACACCCTCGTCCTGCTGGCCCGTTTCGACGCCCGCGCGGCCATCGACGCGATGTTGCGTCATCGGGTCACGGTGTTCGCCGGCGTCCCGACGATGTACTGGGGGATGCTCGGAGCCCTGTCGCCCGACGACGACGTGGATGCCATCGCGACCAACCTGCAGACCGCCTTCTCCGGGGGAGCCTCGCTGCCGGTGGAGATCATCAAGGAGTTCAAGGCGCGCTTCCATGTGAATATCCAGGAGGGCTACGGCCTCTCGGAGACCTCGCCCGTGGCCACCTTCAGCCCACCGGACCGCCCACCTCGGCCGGGCACCGTGGGCATCCCGATCTGGGGTGTGCAGGCGAAGCTCGTCGATGGCGACTGGAACGAGGTGACCGGCAATGGCGAGGTCGGCGAGATCGCCATTCGCGGGCACAACATCATGAAGGGCTATTACAAGCGCCCGGAGGCGACCGCGGAGGTGCTGCGGGACGGCTGGTTCCGGACCGGCGACCTGGGCACGCGCGACGCCGACGGCTACTTCAGCGTCGTGGACCGTTCCAAGGACATGGTCATTCGGGGTGGCTACAACGTGTATCCGCGCGAGGTGGAGGAGGTGCTGATGACGCACCCCGCGGTCTCGTTGGCGGCCGTGGTCGGGGTGCCGGACGAGCAGTACGGCGAGGAGGTCAAGGCCTTCATCATCAAGCGGAAGGACGTCGACGTCAGCGAGGATCAGCTGGTGGCTTGGTCTCGCGAGCAGATGGCCTCCTACAAGTACCCGCGGCTGGTCGAGTTCCGCGACGAGCTGCCGATGACCGCGACCGGCAAGATCCTCAAGCGCGAGCTCCGCTAACGGGTCTGGCCAAAGAGAGAGGCCGGGCCATTTCGCCGTTTGGCCCGGCCGTCTCCGTTCCCCTGGAACGATGCCCGATGCTGCTCCCCCGAGCTGCGGAGCGGGCACCCGGACCCCCGCATGGGGGCGAGGATCTGCTACTCGTGTAGACGCAGGCGAGGACGCCGCGGTTGCCGGCCGAAGGTCACGATTTGGCGACGACGCCGGGCCGGGCACGCGACCCGGCGCCACTACACTGTTCCGCGCCCGGCCGGGAGCCGGCGGTTAGTACGTGCCAGGAGCCTGGTGGAGGTGCCAAGTGGCCCGCGTGATTGTCGAGGTCATGCTCAAGGCAGAGATCTTGGATCCCCAGGGCAAGGCCGTGGCCGCCGCGCTGCCACGGCTCGGCTTCGGCGGCATCGCGGAGGTCCGGCAGGGCAAGCGCTTCGAGCTGGAGGTCGACGGCGACTTGACCGAGCAGCGGCTTGCGGAGATCCAGCGGGCTGCCGAGACGCTCCTGGCCAACCCGGTGATCGAGGACTGTACGGTGCGCCCGGAGCAGCCGTGAGGGTCGGCGTCGTCACCTTCCCCGGCTCGCTGGACGACCTGGACGCCTGCCGGGCGCTGACACTGGCGGGGGCGTCGGCGGTCCCCCTTTGGCACGGTGACGACGACCTGCGCGGGGTTGCCGCGGTGATCCTCCCGGGCGGCTTCTCGTACGGCGACTACCTCCGCTGCGGGGCGATCGCGCGGTTCGCGCCGGTCATGACCCGAGTCGTCGAGGCGGCTGCTGCCGGCGTGCCGGTGCTCGGCATCTGCAACGGCTTCCAGATCCTGTGCGAGGCCCGGCTGCTGCCGGGCGCCCTGGTCCGCAACGACCACCGCACCTTCGTCTGCCGCGACCAGCGGCTCCGGATCGAGAACACTGACACGCCGTGGACCAGCGCCTACCGCCCGCAGGAGGAGATCGTCGTACCGCTGAAGAACGGCGAGGGCCGCTACGTCGCCGACCCGGCTACCTTGGACCGACTGGAGGCGACCGGCCGGGTTGTGGCCCGCTACGTCGGCCCCAGCCCGAACGGGTCTCTGCACGACATCGCCGGTGTGGCCAACGCGGTGGGCAACGTGGTTGGGCTGATGCCGCACCCCGAGCATGCGGTGGACGCCCTGACCGGGCCGAGTACCGACGGGCTCGGCTTCTTCAGCTCGCTGGCCGCGGCGGCTGCGCGCCCAGGCTAGCCACACACCGGGCGGCCGTGGTGAGCCCCAGCTCGGGGCCGCCGAGGAGGTATCCCGCAGCGAACGCGTCGCCGGCCCCCGTCGTGTCGACGACCGGTCCGGTCCGGGCGGCGAGCGTCTGGGCGATCCCGGCCCACACCACCTCGACACCATCGGCACCTCGCTTGCAGACCGCGTCGAACGGGGCCCGTCGCGGATCGAGGCCCAGTGCGTCCCACTCGGCGGCGTTGCCGAAGACCACGGTGGGGCGGAGCCCCACCAGCGCGCGCTGCAGTCGCTCGGCGCCGTACCGCTGGACCAGCGTTGCGGCGGCCAGGTCAACCGACACGGTCGCACCCCGGCTGCGGGCGGCCGCGCACCAGGCACGCAGCGTGGTGAGGTCGCTCGAACGCAGCACGACATAGCCCGACAAGTGCAGGCAGTCCGCAGCCGGCAGAGTGACTGGCTCGAGGCGGTCCACCCACCCCTGGTCGCCGGGGTCGGTCAGCAGCGTCCGCATGCCGTCTGCGCTCACCGAGATGACCGTGCCGGTCCGCTCGGCCGCCACCCCTAGGAGGGCGATCCCACTGGCCGCCAGCCCATCGGCCACCAGCCGGCCGGCGGCCGACTCGCAGACGGGACCGACCAGCGATGCCGCCCCGCCGAGTGCCACCAGCCACGCCGCGACGTTGGCGCCCTGCCCGCCCGGGCGGACGTCGATGCGCGCCTCCGAGTCGTCATCCGTGCGCAACCCGTGCGGCACGGCGACCACGAGGTCGAGTAGCGCGTCCCCGACGCAGACCGTGTGAATCGCTCACCTCGACGACGTGACGGCGGCAGGCGGTGGTGGCCCCGCCATTCCTAGCCCGGAGGATCGCTCCGGCGCCGGCCCGGGTTCGGCCCAAGCAGGTCTGCTCGGCGGCTGTTCGGACCGGCAATACAGTAGCCCGGTGACTGCCGGCGAGCTGCTGCGTGTGCAGCCGGAGGTGGCCGAGGCGCTGGCAGCCGGCCGCGGGGTGGTCGCCCTCGAGTCGACGATCATCAGCCACGGCCTGCCCACCGACAGCGCGGCCGAGGTGGCCGGCCGGATCGAGGACGCGGTCCGGGAGTCCGGCGCCGTACCCGCGACGATCGCCGTTCTCGACGGCGAGGTGCGGGTCGGCCTGGACCAGGCGGCGCTCGATCGCGTGGCGACGGACCCCGCGGTCGCCAAGGCCAGCATCCGCGACCTCGGGCAGGTGCTCGCAGCGCGGGGAGCGGGAGCCACCACGGTCGCGTCCACGGCGTACCTGGCCCACCTGGCCGGTATCGGGGTCTTCGCCACCGGCGGGCTCGGCGGGGTGCATCGAGGGGCCCGGGAGTCGTACGACGAGTCTGCCGACCTGTTTGCGCTGGCCACGACCCCGATCACGGTCGTCTCGTCCGGCGTCAAATCGATCCTCGACGTACCGGCGACGCTGGAGCGGCTGGAGACGCTTTCGGTGGCGGTGGTCTGCTACCGGACCGACCGGTTCCCCGGCTTCTACGTCCGCGATTCCGGGTCTCCGGCGCCGTGGCGGCTCGACAACGCTGCAGACATAGCGGCCGTGATGGCCCAGCGGCGGCGGCTGGCCCTGCCGCAGGCACTGCTGGTCGCCAACCCCATCCCCGCGACAGACGAGATGCGTCGCGACCTGCACGACTCCACCCTCGCTGCGGGCCTGGCCGCACTGGCCTCGGCCGCACTGGCCGGGTCCGCGGTCACTCCGTTCCTGCTCGACTACTTCCACGAGCACACCCGCGGAGCGAGCCTGGCGGCCAACGTGGCGCTGGTCCTGTCCAACGCCAGGCTGGCCGGAGCCCTGGCAGTCGCGGGCTAGTGGTCAAGAACATGGGCCCGATGGCTCGGTCGACGTCGTTCCGCGGGGTCACCGGCAGCCTCGGCAGCACCCGAGATTAGAGTTGCTCCGCGCGGGCCACCCGTCCGGTCGTCGGGGCCCGCAGGAGGCGGGGTCAGCTGGCCGGCCTCGGCGGGCACCAGGATCCGCCACGCTCGTTTGCGGGAGGACGTTCGATGGTGGACCGCCGCTGGCGGAGGGCGCTGGTCCTGGGTGCGTTCGCCGTCTCCGCCCTCCTGGTCGCCGCGTGTACCAGTACCGCCCCGATCTCCTCCCTGCGCCCGTCCCTACCGGGACCAGGTGTCGGCGGGTCCGCGGACCGGCCGAACATCGTCTTCGTCCTGACCGACGACCTCAGCTGGAACCTGGTCCGCTTCATGCCGCAGGTCCGCGAGATGGAGCATGAGGGCGTGACGTTCAGCCGGTACTTCGTGACCGACTCCCTGTGCTGCCCGTCGCGCTCCTCGATCTTCACCGGGGACTACCCGCATGACACCGGCGTCATCATGAACACGGGTCCGAACGGTGGCTTCCGGGCCTTCCTGCGAAACGGCGACGAGCGGCGTACCTTCGCCCTCCGGCTGCGCCGCAGCGGCTATCGCACCGCGATCCTCGGCAAGTACCTCAACGGCTACCCGACCGAGATGAGGGTTCGCGGTGAGCAGCCCTACCGCGATCCCGGCTGGTCGCTCTTCGGTGCTGCCGACGTCCACGGCTACCGGGAGTACGGCTTCCACATCACCGACAACCGTTCGGTGGACTACTACGGCTTCGCCCCGCGCGACTACATGACCTCCGTGCTGGCACGCAAGGCGCACCGGTTCATCAGCTCGTCGGCGGCGGCGCACAAGCCGTTCCTGCTGGAGGTCGCCACGTTCGCTCCGCACCGCCCGTTCGTGCCCGCTCCCCAGGACGTCGGCAAGTTCCCCAACCTGTCCGCGCCCAGGACCCCGGCCTTCGGCAAGGCGATCCGCAACGCCCCGCGCTGGATGCACGGCATCGGGCCGCTCAACCCGGGGAACATCCGCACCATCAACCAGTTCTACCGGCTGCGGGCGGAGTCCGTTCTCGCGGTGGACCGCATGCTCGGCAGCCTCCGACGACAGCTGGACAGCCTCGGTATCGCCCGCAACACCTACGTGATCTTCAGCTCCGACAACGGGTTCCACATGGGCGAGCACGACCTGCGGCCCGGGAAGCAGACGGCCTTCGACACCGACATCCGGGTCCCCTTGGTGCTGGTGGGCCCGGGCGTTCCGTCGGGGCGGGTGGTCAAGGCGCTGGCGGAGAACATCGACCTCTGCCCGACCTTCGAGCGGCTCGGCGGCACCACCCCGCTGCCCACGGTCGACGGCCGCAGCCTGGTGCCGCTGATTCACGGCCACGTCCCCCGCAACTGGCGCACCGCCGTGCTGATCGAGCATCACGGGCCCGACACCAACACGTTCGATCCGGACTTCCAGTACAAGGACGCCGGCAACCCGCCGTCGTACGAGGCGATCCGAACCGCCCATGCGCTGTATGTGCAGTACGTGACCGGCGGCCGCGAGTTCTACAACCTGCGTACCGACCCGTACGAGCTCGACAACCGGGTGGCCACGATGAGCCCCGTCCTGCGTAACCGCCTGCGACGTACCCTGCTCGCCATGGAGCAATGTCACGGCGAGCGTGCCTGCTGGGCCGCCCAGCACCTCAGGTGAGAGGAGCCGCTTGACCGCCACCCAGCGGGCCGGGAACCTGGCATTGGACACCGTCGCGCACGCCGCGGAGACCCCAGACGCGGCGCAGCCGTGGGCCGAGCTCGGACTGACGGCGGACGAGTACGCCCGGCTGCGGGAGATCCTCGGGCGCCGCCCGACGAGCAGCGAGCTGGCGATCTACTCGGTGATGTGGAGCGAGCACTGCTCGTACAAGTCGAGCAAGGCGCATCTGCGGCGGTTCGGGGACCTGACCGAGGAGATGCGAGCACACCTGCTCGCCGGGATCGGTGCCAACGCCGGCGTGGTGGACATCGGCCAGGGCTACGCGGTCACGTTCAAGATCGAGTCGCACAACCACCCGTCGTACGTCGAGCCCTACCAGGGCGCCGCCACCGGGGTAGGCGGGATCGTGCGGGACATCCTGGCCATGGGCGCGCGCCCGGTCGCCGTGCTCGACTCGCTCCGGTTCGGCCCGCTGACCGCGCCGGACACCCGGCGCGTGCTGCCGGGGGTGGTGGCCGGCGTCGGTGGCTACGGCAACTGCCTGGGGCTGCCGACGGTCGGCGGGGAGACCGTCTTCGACCCGTCGTACGCCGGCAACCCGCTGGTCAACGCGCTCTGTGTCGGCGTGCTTCGGCAGGAGCACCTCCAGCGCGCGGCGGCGTCCGGGGTCGGCAACCAGGTGATCCTGTTCGGTGCCGCCACCGGCGGCGACGGGATTGGCGGCGTGTCGGTGCTGGCCTCCGAGACCTTCGAAACCGGTGGGCCGGCAAAGCGGCCGAGCGTGCAGGTGGGCGATCCGTTCACCGAGAAGCTGCTGGTCGAGTGCACCCTGGAGCTCCTTGCCGCCGGACTGGTCGTCGGCATCGGCGACCTCGGCGGCGCCGGGCTGTCCTGCGCCACCTCCGAGCTCGCCAGCGCCGGCGAGGGCGGTATGCACGTGTGGCTGGACCGGGTGCCGCTGCGGGACGCGACGCTGGCGCCCGAAGAGATCCTCATGAGCGAGTCACAGGAGCGGATGCTGGCGGTCGTCGAGCCGGCCAGCGTCGAGCGCTTCCTGGCGGTCTGCGCGCGGTGGGACGTCGTGGCGACGGTCGTTGGCGAGGTCACCGACTCCGGGCGGCTGACGGTCGACTGGCACGGAGAGCGGATAGTCGACGTTCCACCACGCACGGTTGCCCATGACGGCCCCATATACCAGCGCCCGTATGCCCGGCCGGCCTGGCAGGACTCCGTGCAGGCGGACTCCGCGGCGGTGCTGCCGCGCGCGGCAACCCCGGCGGAGCTCCGGTCGACCCTGCTGCGGTTAGTGGCCTCGCCGAACCTCTGCGACAAGTCCTGGGTCACCGACCAGTACGACCGCTACGTGCGCGGTAACAGCGTGCTGGCCCAGCCGGAGGACGCCGGCATCGTCCGGGTTGACGAGCAGTCCGGCCTCGGCGTCGCGGTGGCCACCGACTGCAACGCGCGGTGGTGCCTGCTCGACCCGTACGCCGGCGCGCAGCAGGCCCTCGCGGAGTCCTACCGCAACGTGGCCGCAGCCGGTGCCCGGCCGGTCGCGGTCACCGACTGCCTCAACTTCGGCTCCCCCGAGGACCCCGCGGTCATGTGGCAGTTCGCGGAGGCCGTCCGGGGACTGGCCGACGGCTGTCGGGAGCTGGAGATCCCGGTCACCGGAGGGAACGTGAGCTTCTACAACCAGACCGGGGAGACTGCCATCCTGCCGACCCCGGTGGTGGGTGTCCTGGGCGTGGTCGACGACGTCGCCCGCCGTACTGGGTCGGGTTTCCGGGACATCGGCCTGCAGATCTACCTGCTTGGCGAAACCCGGGCGGAGCTCGACGGGTCCGAGTGGGCGGCAGTTGTGCATGCGCATCTCGGCGGGCGGCCCCCGCGCGTCAACCTAGCCGCCGAGCGACGGCTGGCCGAGGTGCTGCTGGCGGCGGGTCGGGCTGGCCTGACCGCTGCCGTTCACGACCTCTCCGGTGGCGGGCTCGCGCAGGCGCTCGCCGAGTGCTGCCTGCGCCACGGGGTCGGCGCGCTGGTGGAGTTGCCTGAGCAGATAGACCCGTTCGTCGCGCTGTTTGCCGAGTCGTCCGCTCGCGCCGTGGCGGCGGTGCCAGCCGGCGCGGAGCCCGACTTCGCGGACCTGTGTACGGCGCGCGGCGTGCCGGTGGCTCGGATCGGCGTCACCGACGGGCAGGGCGAAGGCGCTCGACTGGGTGTGGCCGGGCAGTTCACCATCCCGCTGGCGGAGCTGCGCACGGCCTGGTCGGCCACGTTGCCCGCCGCCTTCGCCCCTCGCCCAGGCTGACCCCGCGGTGCCGCCGGGGGCAAGCACGAGTACCCCGACCGCCCGCGCCGGAGGTCAGCCCGCGGGTGCCCCCACCGGACGGGCGGCTTCGAGCAGCTTCTCGTCGCTCGCGAGCAGGGAGTGGGCAAGCTGTTGGGTCATCTCCAGCAGTTCGGGGTGCTCGGCCGGGTCCAGGCCCTCGAGCAGCTCGGCCAGCCGCTCGCGGCGAGCCTCGACAAGCGCCTCCATCGCGCGGTGCCCAGCGGCGGTGAGCACCGCACTGCGGTCCCCGTCCGCGTCGCGGACGACCGTGCAGCAGCCGGCCCGCTCCAGCTCGGCGGCCGCGCGTTCCAGCCGGTCGACCCGACCGCCGAGCCGCGCGGCCACCCGGGCGAGCCGCGGGTCGGGCTCGTCGGCGAGCCGGAAGAGCAGCCAGCAGGCCAGCGGCGGGAGGTCGACCTGGGCCCGCTCGGCAAGCCGCTGGTACATCGCTACCCGGCTGTCCCGCCGGGCCAGCACCTCGAGGGCCCGCCTGGCCTCCTGCAGCGAGGTCCGCTGGGCCGGCGCAGCGAACCCCTCGCCCGCCCCCACCGCCTGCACGGTCGAGCGCAGCTGGATCTCGGGGAGTACCCACGCGAGCAGGAAGGCGAGCGCGGCGACCGGTACGACGGCCAGAAAGACCACGCCGAGACTGTCTGAGTAGGCATGCACCACGCCGGCATGCACCGGGGCCGGGAGCGTGGCGAGCACCTGCGGGGACAGCCCGGCACCGGCGCCACCCCCCGGCAGGGCGGTGCGGCCGACGTACCGGACGAGCCGGCCGGCCAGCACGTTCGCGAAGATCGTGCCGAAGACCGCCGTACCGATCGCGCCGCCGATGGACCGGAAGAAGGTGGCTCCGGAGGTCGCCACCCCGAGGTCGCGGTACCCAACCGCGCCCTGTACGACGATGACGAGCACCTGCATCACGCCGCCGAGGCCGATGCCGAGCACGAACATGAAGACCGACGTCAGCAGCGTGCTCGTGGCCACGGTCATGGTCGAGAGCAGGTAGAGCCCGAGCGTCATCAGGGCCGTGCCGGCGATCGGGAACAACTTGTAGCGACCGGTCCGGCTGATCAACAGCCCGGACGTGATGGACGTGAGCAGCAGGCCGCCCATCATGGGCAGCATCCGAACCCCCGAGAAGGTCGGGTTGACGCCCTGCACGATCTGCAGGAACAGCGGCAGGAACGTGAGTGCCCCGAACATCGCGAAGCCCACGACGAAACCGACCGCACTGGCCACCGAGAAGGCCGGGATACGGAACAGGTGCGGCGGCAGTACGGGCTCCTCGGCCCGGCGTTCGACCGCCAGGAAGATGACCAGCAACAAGGTGGCCGCGACAGCGAGCCCGATGCTCTGCCAGGAGCCCCAGGCGAACGAGGTTCCGCCGAGGCTCGTGAACAGCACGATGCACGTGGTCGCGGCGGCGAGCAGCGTGGTGCCGAGGTAGTCCAGGCTCCGCCGCGTCCGCTCGCCCGCCGCCGGCAGCACCGACGCGAGTACGCCGAACGCGACCACCCCGATCGGCAGGTTGACGTAGAACACCCAGCGCCAGCTCAGGTGGTCCACGAACAGTCCTCCGAGCAGCGGGCCGAGCACGCTGGCGAACCCGAACACGGCACCGAAGACGCCTTGGTAGCGCCCGCGGTCCCGCGGTGGGACCACGTCGCCGACGATCGCCTGCGCGCCGACCATCAGACCGCCTCCGCCCACGCCCTGCAGGGCCCGGAAGAGGATCAGCTCCAGCATCGACTGGGACCGGCCGGAGAGCGCGGAGCCCACGAGGAAGATGACGATGGCCGCCAAGTAGAACGGCTTGCGCCCGTACAGGTCGCCGAGCTTCCCCCACAACGGCGTCGAGGCGGTGCTCGCCAGCATGTACGCCGTGACCACCCACGACAGGTGCGCGGCTCCGCCCAGGTCGCCCACGATGGTCGGCAGGGCCGTTGAGACGATGGTCTGGTCCAGCGCGCCCAGCAACATGCCGAGCAGGAGCGCGCCGATGATGACCCAGACCCGGCGCGGGTCGGCCACCGAGCTGGCCGCCGGCTGTGCCGAGGCGGTTGTGGTCGCCACGACCGCATCCTCCCGCCCGCGCGGTGCGGCCGCACGGACGGTCGTACCGCCCGGACGGAGCGGCGGTCCGCTGCATCGGGCCCGCCGAGACGTCGCCGGAGGGCAGCCGCTGGGGTGGCGTCGAAGGGCGCAGACTGGGAGCGTGCCCGCCCGTCCCCGCCCGCTGAGTCCCGCGGAGCTGGCCGCCGTGCTGAGCCGGCTGGACGGCGGCGTCCAGCCGCCGTCCCTGGTGGACCTCCGGGCCGCCGTCAAGCACTTCCTCGCTGTCCTGGCCGAGCGTCACCCGGGACACAGCGTCGAGGTCCGGGTGCCGCCGTACGCGGCGGTGCAGTGCGTCACAGGGGTGCGGCACCATCGCGGCACGCCGCCGGCCGTGGTCGAGACGGACGCCGGAACCTGGCTGGCGCTCGCCCGGGGGCGGCTCGACTTCGCCGCAGCCGTCCACTCGGGCCGGGTGACGGCAAGCGGCGAACGGTCTGACCTCGGCCCGCTCCTGCCCCTCACCTGACTTCCCTTGTCCTCCCCTCACCTGACTTGCCTTGTCCTCCCCGGGGGGCGTTGGCCGCGTTGTGGGGCAGAAATGGGGCACCAAAGCCCCCTCACCAGGGCAACGCCACCTGGGGGGGACAAGGGGTGGGTTGGTGACCGGTCGCCGGACCGGCCCGTCGCCGGTGGTCCGGCGCCGGCATCGGGTCAATATCATCGGCGCATGACCGTCGACCTGCCGTCCGCCGTTGCCGCCGTCTTGCCTGGGGTGCTCGAAGACCTCAAGGCGCTCGTCCGGATCCCGTCCGTCGGCGCGGACCCGGCTCGGCGGGACGAGGTACGCCGGTCGGCCGCGGCGGTGGCGGCGCTGTTCGAAGGGGAGGGGCTGCAGACCCGGACCGTCCAGGTGGCCGATGGGTTGCCCGCGGTCATCGCGCGCAAGCCGGCCCCACCGGGCCGGCCGACGGTGCTGCTGTACGCGCACCACGACGTACAGCCCGAGGGTGATCTGACCCTCTGGGACTCCGCGCCCTTCGAGCCGACCGAGCGCACCGGCCGGCTGTACGGGCGCGGCGCGGCCGACGACAAGGCCGGGGTGGCCGCGCACCTCGCCGCGATCAGGGCCTTCGAGGGCGAGCTGCCGGTGGGCGTCACGGTCTTCGTCGAAGGTGAGGAGGAGTCGGGTTCGCAGTCCCTGCCGGCGATCCTGGCCGAGCACCGCGAAGAGCTGGCCAGCGACGTGATGGTGATCGCGGACTCCGGCAACTGGGACATCGGCGTTCCCGCTCTCACTACGACCTTGCGGGGGACGGCCCACTGCGAGGTCACGCTCCGCACGCTCGACCATGCGGTGCACTCGGGGATGTGGGGCGGGGTGGCGCCCGATGCCCTGACCGCGATGTGCCGGCTGCTGGCGACGCTGCACGACGATGCCGGCAACGTCGCGGTCGCCGGCCTGACCAGCGGCACTGCCGCCGACCTCGACTACCCCGAGAGCAGGGTGCGTGCCGAGTCGGGCCTGCTAGACGGCGTCGCCATGATCGGCGCGGGGAGGATCGTCGAGCGGCTCTGGGCCAAGCCGGCCGCGGCTGTCCTAGCGCTCGATGCGACCCCGGTGGCCAGGTCCAGCAACACCCTTGCCCCCTCCGCCCGGGCCGTGGTCAGCCTGCGGCTGGCGCCGGGCGACGATGCCGAGCGCGCCCTGGACCGGCTGAAGGAGCATCTGGTGGCGCATGCGCCGTGGGGCGCGCAGGTCACGTTCGGCCGGTGTGAGACGGGGGAGCCGTTCGCGATCGACGCGCAGGGGCCGGCGTACGACGCGGCCCGGGCGGCGTTCGCCGAGGCATGGGGCGGCACCAGCGCGGTGGACGCCGGCGTCGGCGGCTCGATCCCGTTCATCGCTGAGCTGGCAGAGATGTTCCCCGCCGCGGCCGTCCTGGTCACCGGGGTGGAGGACCCCGACACCCGCGCCCACGGCGCCAACGAGGGGCTCCACCTCGGCGAGTTCGCCAAGGTGTGCCTGGCCGAGGCGCTGCTGCTGCGGAACCTGGCCGACCTCTGACGCGCAGCCGCCGAGCGGTTGACCGGCCCGGCAGGAAGGCTTCCGTCGTTTAGACTGAGCCGGTGCCGCGCGGAGACGGGTTGCTCACTGGCGATCTCGACCCCCACGACAGGTCCCCCCAGGACGCCTGCGGCGTCTTCGGCGTCTGGGCGCCCGGCGAGGACGTGGCGAAGCTGGCCTACTTCGGGCTGTACGCGCTGCAGCACCGCGGCCAGGAGTCGGCCGGGATCGCGACGAGCAACGGCGAGCAGATCTTGGTCTACAAGGACATGGGCCTCGTCTCGCAGGTCTTCGACGAGGCGACCCTGAGCTCCCTCCGCGGTCACATCGCGGTCGGGCACACCAGGTACTCGACCACCGGCGCCAGTGTCTGGCGCAACGCCCAACCGACGTTCCGCCCCACCCCGACCGGGTCGGTGGCACTCGGTCACAACGGCAACCTCGTCAACACCGCGGAGCTGGCCGCCCAGGTGGAGCAGCTCTCCGGGTCGCAGCTCGGTGTGGTGGCCGCCGAGCCCACGGTCGCCACCACCGACACCGACCTGGTGACCGCACTGCTCGCGTCGTACTCCGACTGCACGCTCGAGGAGGCGGCGGCCCGGGTGCTGCCGACGTTGCGGGGCGCCTACTGCCTGGTGTTCCTCGACGAGGGCACCCTGTACGCCGCTCGCGACCCGCAGGGTGTCCGGCCGCTCGCACTCGGCCGCCTCGAGCGTGGCTGGGTGGTCGCCTCGGAGACGGCGGCGCTCGACATCGTCGGAGCCACCTTCGTGCGCGAGGTGGAGCCCGGCGAGCTGATCGCGATCGACGAGCGCGGGCTGCGCAGCCAGCGGTTCGCGGCGCCCGACCCCAAGGGGTGCCTGTTCGAGTACGTCTACCTGGCGCGACCCGACACACTGATCAGCGGTCGCCGGGTTCAGAGCGTGCGTACCGAGATCGGCCGGCGGCTCGCCCGCGAGTTCCCGGTGGCGGCAGACCTGGTCATCCCGGTGCCGGAGTCGGGCACCCCGGCCGCGATCGGGTACGCCGACGAGAGCGGCATCCCGTACGGCCAGGGCTTCGTGAAGAACTCCTACGTGGGACGCACGTTCATCCAGCCCAGCGACACCATCCGCCAGCTCGGGATCCGGCTGAAGCTCAACGCACTGCGCGATGTCGTCGAGGGCCGGCGGCTGGTGGTGGTCGACGACTCGATTGTGCGGGGGAACACCCAGCGGGCCCAGGTGCGCATGCTCCGCGAGGCCGGCGCTCGCGAGGTGCACGTGCGCATCGGCAGCCCTCCGGTCAAGTGGCCCTGCTTCTACGGCATCGACTTCGCCACCCGGGCCGAGCTGATCGCCAACGCGATGACGACCGAGGAGATCTGCCGCTCCATCGGGGCCGACTCCCTGGGCTACATCTCGCTGGACGGCCTGGTGGCCGCCTCCCGGCTGGCGTCCGACCACCTATGCCGGGCCTGCTTCGACGGTGTGTACCCGCTGGCGCTCCCGGAGCCGGAGGTGCTCGGCAAGCACTTGCTCGAGCGAGAGCTGCCCGGCGCGGGCGCCCGCCCGGACGGCCTCACCACGGCGCTCGCGGGCGGCGGTGCGGTCGAGGCGCTGAGCCGGCCATGACCGGCGTACGCCGAGGGGGCCGCCGATGACCGAACCGGCGGGCCGGGGGGCGTACGCGGCCGCCGGGGTCTCGGTCGCCGAGGGCGAGCGCGCCGTCACGCTGATGCGCGAATGGGTGGACAAGGCGCGCCGTCCCGAGGTGGTCGGGGGCATCGGCGGGTTTGCCGGCCTCTTCGACGCGGCCGCGCTGAAGCGGATGCGCGAGCCGGTGCTTGCCACCAGCGCGGACGGGGTCGGGACCAAGGTGGCGGTGGCCCAGGCGCTCGGCAAGCACGACACCATCGGGTACGACCTGGTGGGGATGCTCGTCGACGACCTCGTCGTCTGCGGCGCCGAGCCGCTGTTCCTGACCGACTACGTCGCCTGCGGGCGGGTGGTGGCTGAGCGTGTTGCCGAGATCGTGCGCGGCATCGCCGAGGCCTGCTTGCAGGCCGGCTGCGCCCTGCTGGGCGGGGAGACGGCTGAGCATCCCGGGCTGCTCGGGCCGGACGAGTACGACCTCGCCGGCTCGACGACCGGCGTGGTGGAGCGCTCGGCGCTGCTGGGGCCGCATCGGGTGCGTGCCGGAGACGTGCTCGTCGCGATGGCCTCCTCCGGCCTGCACAGCAACGGGTATGCGCTGGTCCGGCGAGTACTGCTGGCCGACGCCGGCTGGCGGCTGGATCGGTACGTCGATGTACTCGGGCGCACCCTCGGCGAGGAGCTGCTCGAGCCGACCACCATCTACGCCCAGCCCTGCCTGGACCTGGCCCGGAGCACGCGCGTCCGGGCCCTCGCCCACGTCACCGGCGGCGGGCTGGCGGCGAACCTCGCGCGCGTGCTGCCGGCGGGGATCGGTGCCGTGGTGGACCGGGCCAGCTGGGCCCCACCCCCCGTCTTCGGCCTGGTCCGGGAGGTCGGGGGCCTCACCACCTCCGACGTGGAGGGAGCGCTCAACATGGGCGTCGGCATGGTGGCCGTGGTCGCACCGGAGGCAGCCGACCCAGCGCTCGCGCGGCTCGGGGCAGCCGGCCTGCGCTGCTGGGTGGCCGGGCGGACGGTAGCCGAGCCGGCCGGCTCGGTGCGGTTGGTCTCCGCGTACGCCGGCTGACCATGCGGGGATCGCTGGCGCCTGGACCGGCCCAGGCTCAGGCGGCCACGCGAGGCGGTGTGCTGGGAGGCGTTCGGCGGGTATCGTGGACGCACGACGAAACCGATGAGGGTCCGCCGCGGCGACGTGTGGCCGGACCGAGACGTGCGAGGGGGTCGACCCTATGGGGCGCGGCCGTGCGAAGGCGAAGCAGACCAAGGTCGCTCGCGAGCTCAAGTACCGGGAGTTCAACACCGACTTCTCCGAGCTGCAGCGTGAGCTGCACGCCGGCCGCGACGATGGCTGGGGCGACGAGGACGAGGCCGGCGACTCGGATTCGCCCGGTCCGCACGTGTACGACGACGAGTCTGCCGCTCCCCGCTGAGCCCGCACCCGCGCCGGGCGCTCTGGTTCCGGAGCTCGACTGGCGCACGACGCTTGGCCCGCCGCTCGAGCGGCTCATAAGCTGAGCTTGGTTGAGTTGACTTTGGTGCCTGGTTCAGCTCAGTTGGCTGAGTCGGTCCCCGCTCCGGGCCGCAGCCAGATCTGGCGCAGTCGGCCCACGTCGGCAATCCGTTGCTCGGCCAGCCGATCGGCGGCCTCCGCCGGGGTGACCGACTCGCTGGCGGCCAATGCGAAGATCCGGCTGGTGGTGTCGTAGATCCGGGCCGCGCGCGCCTTCGCCCGCTCGAACGAGAAGCCCTCAAGCTCGTCCGCCACCTGGATCAGACCACCGGAGTTGACGCAGTAGTCCGGTGCATAGAGGATGCCTCGGGCGGCGAGCACCCGCTCGATGCCCGGGTGCGCAAGCTGGTTGTTGGCTGCCCCGCAGATAACCTTCGCCTTGAGCAGCTGCACGTTGTCGTCGTTCACCGCGTCGCCGAGCGCGCAGGGCGCGTACACGTCGATGTCGGAGGCGACCAGCTCGTCGGTGGTCGCCACCACCTCGACCTGCGGGTGCGCAGCGAGGACCTGGGCCACTGCGGGCTCGTACACGTCGGTGGCCACCACTTCGCCACCGTCGTCGAGAACGTGACCGACGAGGTGATGGCCCACCTTCCCGACTCCGGCGATACCTACGCGCCGTCCCCGCAGGGATGGTGTCCCCCACGTGGCCTCCGCGGCCGCGCGCATGCCCTGGAACACCCCGAACGCCGTCAGCACGCTGGAGTCGCCCGCGCCGCCATGCTCGACGGTCCGGCCCGTGACGAAGTCGCACTCCCTGGCGACGCAGTCCATGTCCTCGCTGTAGGTGCCGACGTCGCACGCGGTGTAGTAGCGACCGCCGAGCGACTGCACAAAGCGGCCGTACGCCCGCAACAGGGTCTCGGTCTTGGCCTCGTGCGGGTCGCCGATGATCACCGCCTTGCCACCACCGAGGTCCAGCCCGGCGAGCGACGCCTTGTAGGCCATGCCCATCGACAGGTTCAGTACGTCGCGGAGCGCGGCGGCCTCCGACTCGTACGGGTAGAAGCGGGTCCCCCCGAGGGCCGGCCCAAGCGCCGTCGAGTAGATCGCGATGATCGCGCGCAGCCCGGTCGGCCGGTCCTGGCAGAAGACGACCTGCTCATGGCCGGTCTCGCCGGAGAAGACGCGGCCATCGGACGTTTGCATGGCGACCTCTCACTCGCCGAGCCGCCGGGGTACGCCGATGCTCGGGTTGGGTTGTGCCCTCACGATAGGCGATCGAAGCTGCGATCCGGCGCCCGGCCGGCACCGGACCTTGCCTAGCCGAGGGTCGCTTGAGTGGTCACCAGCCACCGGTTCCAGACGGCGTCGGGTGTTGTTGGTGACCCTTTGCGGAGGGACCAGGTGCGCAGGCGACTCACCGTTCACTTTCCCGTCATTTGCGCACGAAGTTTGCCTGGGTCGGCTACCCTTTCTAGACGGATGACCGCTTCGTGCGTCCCGACCATGAGGCGGCGGGGAGTGATGTGTGCGAACGACACTGGCGTCTCTCAGGCATCACCGATGATGAAGACACCGTGTTCAGTTTCGGGGGCTGAGCGCACGAACGGAAGGAGTACCGCGTGAACACACGCCCGACCGACTCCGAGCCCCTGCTGACTCCGGCCGAGGTTGCCGCGATGTTCCGCGTCGACCCCAAGACCGTTACCCGCTGGGCGAAGGCCGGCAAGCTGACCTCCATCCGCACCCTAGGCGGTCACCGTCGTTACCGTGAGTCCGAGGTACGCCAGCTGCTGGCCGGGATCCCGGTTCAGCGCCAGACCGACAACTAGCAACCCACGTCTCGGCAGGACGGGCGCCACCCCGCTCGGGAGCAAGTCCGTTAGCCCACTGCAGTTACCACCACGGCCCCGGCAGCGGGGCCGTGGTCATGTTTGCTCCGCCGGCGCTCCTCCGGCGGCCGTCAGTTGCGTCATCGGTCGGGCGCGAGCGGCAGGGTCACCCGGAACGTTGCTCCCGTCCCGGGGCTCGTCCGCAGGTCAACCCGCCCGCCGTGCGCGCCGACGATCGCCTGCACTATCGAGAGTCCGAGCCCGCTGCCACCGCGCGCCCGGCTGCGGGACGGGTCGGTGCGGTAGAAGCGCTCGAAGACCCGCTGCGCCTCCGCCGCAGTGAGGCCGGGCCCGTTGTCGGTGACTTCCACCACGGCGTACTCCCGACCCCCCGCCGAGTCGGTGCCGACCCGTACGGCGACCGGGACCTCGTCGGGGGTATGGGTGACCGCGTTCGTGACCAGGTTGGAGAGCGCCTGGCGCAGGCGCGGCTCGTCGCCGGCGACAATCGGCACCCGCCCGCCGCCGACCATCTCCAGGTCGATCGACCGTAGCGGGTGCAGGACGCGCGTCGTCCCAACCAGGTCGGTCGCCAACGCCAGCAGGTCAACCGGGTCCCGGCGCAGTGGTCGCTGCTCGTCGAGCCGCGCCAGCAGCATCAGGTCATCCACCAGCAGTCCCATCCTGGTGGCCTCCGCCTCGATGCGCTGGAGCACCTCGGCACGCTCCGGGGGGCCGTCCGACAGCCGACGCCGTTCGAGCTCCGCGAAACCCCGGATCGACGTGAGCGGGGTGCGCAGCTCGTGGCTCGCGTCGGCGACGAACTGCCGGATCCGCTCGGCCGACGACCGCGCCGCGCGCTCGGAGTCGAGCCGGGCGCGGAAGGCCATCTCGATCTGCGCGATCATCGAGTTGAACGCCAACGAGAGCCGGCCCACCTCGGTCCGCGGGTCGCGGGCCGGCGCCCGCAGGGTGAGGTCGCCGGCTGCGATCGCGGTCGCGGTCGCCTCCATCTGCACCAGCGGGCGAAGGCTGGAGCGAACGCTCGCGTAACCGAGGGCGCCCAGCACGAGGAGCACGGCGAGGCCGGCGACGAGCTCGATGACCCGCAACCTGGCGAGCGTCGCGTGTACATCGGCCAGGCTCACCGCGACCGTGACGGAGCCCGACCGGTCGGAGAGCACCGTGGTCAGCACGCGCCACTGACCGCTGCCGTCGCGGGAGTCAACCGTGTACGGCGAGTCCTGGTGTGCGAGCGCACTCGGCAGGGTCAGTGCCGGCAGGTTCGGTAGCCGCTTGGTCCGCGTGTGCGGGGGCGTGAGCCTGGCGACGATCACCCCGCCGGCGGTAGTGGCCTGGACGTAGTACGGGCTGGGCGGGATGTAGACGCCGGCACCGAGCCTGGCGGCCGCTGGATCGTGCAGCAGTCGGCCGATCGCTGGACCGAGAGCGTGGTTGAGCTGGCCGTCGACCCGGCCCATGAGGTAGCCCGAAAGGGTCGCGCTTGCCGCGACCCCGGTAGCAGCCAGGGCGATGGCCATCAGGACGACCAGGGCTGCGACCAGCCGAAGTCGTAAGGGAGTCGCGGCGGCGGCGCGCCGTAGCCGGGGCACTCCGTCGGCCGCCCGCTCGGACGGCGGCAGTCCGCTCCCGACCTCAGCTGACATCTCGAGACCTACTGACGGGTCTGGCGCAGCACGTAGCCGACGCCACGGACGGTGTGGATCAGGCGCGGCTCGGTTCCGTCCACCTTGCGGCGGAGGTAAGACACGTACGACTCGACGACGTTGGCGTCGCCGCCGAAGTCGTAGTTCCACACGTGGTCGAGGATCTGCGCCTTGGAGAGCACGCGGTTGGCGTTCTGCATGAGGAAGCGGAGCAGCTTGAACTCCGTCGGCGAGAGGGCCACCGGCCGGCCGGCCTTCCGCACCTCGTGCGCGTCGTCGTCGAGCTCCAGGTCACCGAACGTCAGGCCAGCTGGCCGGTTTGCCGCGCCTGCCCGGGTGCGTCGCAGCACCGCCCGCACCCGGGCCACCAGCTCATCGAGGCTGAACGGCTTCGTGACGTAGTCGTCGCCACCAACGGTCAGGCCGGTGACCTTGTCCTCGGTGGCGTCCTTGGCGGTCAGGAAGACGACGGGCACCCGCATTCCCTCGCGGCGCAGCTGGCGGACGACCCCGAAGCCGTCCGTGGTCGGCATCAGCACGTCCAGCACGAGAAGGTCGGGTCGGTAGGTCCTGGCGCGGGCGAGGGCCTCGTCGCCGTCGGAGGCGGTCTCCACCTCGAAGCCGTAGAACCGGAGGGCGGCGGACAGCAGCTCGACGATGTTCGGCTCGTCGTCCACTACCAGCAGCCGCGCCTCCGGCCGGCGCCCACCTGCACCCCCCGGTGGCGCAGGTGGGGGACCGGCCGGATGCGTCGGGGTCATGTGGTCAAGCATGGCGCCGAAGGCTGGGCGGTGTCTGGCCGTTGCCTGTGAGCTACCTGGCAGTACTACAGGCTCAGCCGTTCGCGCTACCGAGGCTGAGCCTGACCGTGTGCGCGCTGCCGTCCCGCCGGTAGGTCACGGTGATCTTGTCCCCGGGCTGGTCCGAGCGGATCACGGTCACCAGGTCGTCGGGCCCGGTGATCGCCGTACCGTCGATCTTGGTGATCACGTCGCCCGCGCGCAGGCCCGCCTTGGCGGCCGGGCTCCCGTTCGTGACGGCGGCGACCATGGCACCGGCGGCCCGCGCGTTGGTGATCTCGACGCCGAGCCAGGCGTGCTTGGGCTGCTCGCCCTTGAGCAGCTGCGCAACCACCGTCTCCGCCTCGTCGATCGGGATCGCGAAGCCGACCCCGATGCTGCCGACCTGGCCGCCGGAAGTGCTGCTCGAGTTGACCGTGGCGATCGCGGTGTTGATACCGACCACCTGGCCGCTGGCGTTGACAAGCGGCCCGCCCGAGTTGCCGGGATTGATGGCCGCGTCGGTCTGGATGGCCTCGGTGAGCACAGAGTCGGTCACCGCCTTCGGCGCCTGCTGCTGACCCGGGAAGCCGAACGGGTTGCCGGGGAACGGGCTGCCGCCCTGCCCCTGCTGCTCGTTGCCGAGGTTCACGCTGCGATGCAGGGCGGAGACGATGCCCGAAGTGACCGTGCCCTCCAGGCCGAGCGGGCTGCCGATGGCCAGCACGCTGTCGCCGACCTGCAGGCTCTTCGCCGAGCCAAGGGTCGCCGGGGTCAGCCCGGACACGCCGTGCGCCTTGATCACGGCGAGGTCGTCGGGGACGTCGCGACCGACGATGCTCGCGGCTGCTGTCTTGCCGTCGTTGAACGTGACTCTGATGGTGCCGCTGCCGCTCGCCGCTGCCTCGACCACGTGGTTGTTGGTCACGATGACGCCGTCGGGCTGCAGGATCACCCCAGAGCCCTCGTCCGCCTGTGACGACGTCCGCACGGTGATCGAGACGACGCTCGGGAGCACCTCCGCCGCGACCTTGGCCAGCGGTTCGGTCGGGGCTCGGGTCGCGGACTGCGCGGCCGCCGTACTGCCGGTGGTGGCGCCGATCACCACCGTCGAGGTGGTGCCGTTGTGGGTGGCGATCTCGGCGCCGGCCACGCCGGAGCCCACCGCGAGCGCGACGAGCCCGGCGCCGGCGCCGACCATCATCGGCCAGCGGCGGCGTCGTCGTGCCGCGTTCGGGACGGCACCGGTGGGCATTGCCGTCGGTGGTTGCCCGGCGGGCCCTATCGGCGCGGTGGTGGCGGCCGGCAGCTGTGGCTCGGTCGATGGACTCTGACCGGGCGGCCCCTCGGCCGGAGTTCCCGCTGGGTGCTCGTCGTACTCGCTCATGGACTCAGCGTCTCGCGCCGGACTGGAGGCACCCTGGGAACCGCCTGGCAGCTCGCTGAGAATCGGGCGCGGCCGGCCCGCGGTGGCCGGCCGAGGGCCTTGGATACGGCCCGGTCGGACTACAGACGATGCCCCGATCGGGGTGCATGCTGTCGCTGCTGGCCGGGGCACAACGGGTGCCGGCTCGAGCTGACAGGAGCTTGTCATGCCGCTCTTCATGGACGTCCACAACATCGCCGGAGGCGTCACGGTCGATGACGTTGCCAAGGCCCACGAGGCGGACCTGCAGGTCCAGGACAGGTACGACGTGCACTACCTGCGCTACTGGGTGGATGAACGGCAGGGAAAGATCTTCTGCCTGGTAGACGCGCCGTCGGCGGAGGCATCGACGACGGTGCACCGGGAGGCGCACGGGTTGGTCGCGGACGAGGTGTTCGAGGTCAAGGAAGGGTCGTAGTCGCGGCTGGCTAGACCGACCCCGCGGCTGCGCGCCGGGCCCGGTACGCAGCGACCGCAGCGCGGTTGCCGCAACCTGCGTCGCAGAACCGGCGAGAGCGGTTCTTCGACAGGTCCACCACCACGCTCTCGCAGTCGGGGTGGGCACAGATGCGCAGCCGCTCGAGCTCGCCGCTGCGTACGACGTCCGCCAGCGCCATCGCGGCCTCGACGGCCATGCGGGCCGCCAGCGGCGCGTCCGCGGTCGCGGCATGCAGGTGGTAGTCCCATCCGTCGTGCTTGACCAGCTGCGGCAGCGCCTTGGCGTCGCGCAGCAACCGGTTCACGATGTCGACCACGCCGTCCTCGTCCGCGTACCACACCTGGCGGAGCCGGGGCCGGAGGGCGCGCACGGCGCGCAGCTCGGCCTCGTCGTGCTTGCGGCTGCCGGTCCACTCGTGCTCGCGCACGAACTCATCCAGAGCCGCCAGGTCAGGCAGGAGCTCGTCGTCGCCCGAGCACGTGTTGACCAGCGCTGCCGCCGATGCCAGAGCCATCTCGGTGTCATGGGTGAAAAGCATCTTGACCCCTAACGTCGAGCCGATGTAATGTCATCAGTCTACGTGATGTTCGCTCATGACGCCCATCGGGCCTGGAAGGATCGGCATGCGCTCACGGTACGGCGGGGCAGGGCTGGGCCTGGTACTGCTGTCCGCGGCCACCTTCTCGACCTCCGGGTCGTTCGCGACCTCGCTCATCGACGCCGGATGGTCCCCTGGCGCAGTGGTGACGGCTCGGGTCGGGATCGCGGCAATACTGCTCGCGCTGCCGGCCGCGCTGGCAATGCGCGGTCGGTGGGGCGGCCTGCGCGCCGGCTCTCGGGTGGTGGTTGCCTACGGGCTCGTACCGGTGGCCGCCTGTCAGCTGTGCTACTTCTTCGCCGTCCAGCGACTCTCGGTGGGCATGGCGCTGCTGCTGGAGTACATGGGCATCATCCTCGTCGTCGGCTGGCAGTGGGCTCGCTTGCACCGGCGCCCCCGGCGGCTCACCATCGCGGGCACTGCCCTAGCCGTGGTCGGCCTCCTGCTCGTGCTCAACCTGCTGGGCGCCGGTCACCTCGACCCGCTGGGCGTGCTGTGGGCACTCGGCGCAGCCGTCGGGCTGGCCGCCTACTACGTGCTCTCCGCCAAGGGTGACGCCGGCGTCCCGCCGGTGGCGGTGGCCGGCGGCGGCCTCGCGGTCGGCGCGGTCGCGCTAGGGCTCTGCGGCGCTGTCGGCCTGCTGCCCGTGCACTCAGCGCTCGGACCGGTTGCGCTGGCCGGCCACCAGCTGAGCTGGTGGGTCCCGGTCGTGGGTCTTGCGACGGTGGCCGCCGTGGTGCCGTACGTCACCGGCATCGCTGGGGCCCGGCTGCTGGGAGCGAAACTCGCATCGTTCGTGGGCCTGGCGGAGGTGCTCTTCGGCGTCCTGGTCGCCTGGCTGACACTCGGGCAGGTCCCGACCGAGATCCAGGTCGGCGGCGGTGTGCTCATCGTCGTCGGGGTCGTGTTGGTCCGCCTCGACGAACTGCGCGGGGTGCCGGCTGAGTCTGCTCCCGCGATTGCCGCGACGGCCCGCTAGGCCGGACCAGCGGCCGTGCTCCCGCGGTTCGTCTGCGAGGCCACCCGGGAGGGCCCGCGCAAGCCTAGACGGATCCGGTGCCGAGGTTCAGTCGCCGGTCTGACCGTCGACTCGCTCGCGGATGAGGTCGGCGTGCCCGTTGTGCCGGGCGTACTCCTCGATCATGTGCACGTAGATCCAGCGGATGTCGCGGGTGCGCTCGGGATGATGGCCGCGGCTGGTTACGACGTCATCGAGCGCCTTGTCGGCGACGGCGGTGCGGGCGGCCGCGATCTCCTCGCGGAAGGCGGCCAGATTGGCTTCGGCGTCCGCCGCTTCGAGGTCCTCGAAGTCGAGACCGACCCCGTCCGGGTCGTACGGGTAGCCGAGGTCCTGCTGCGCAGCGTGGATCCGGAACCACCAGCGCTCGACCTCGGTCATGTGCCGAACCAGCCCGAGGAGCGACAGCCGCGACGGCGGGACCGCGCGGCGCTTCAGCTGCTCGGCGGTCAGGCCCGCGCACTTCCACAAGAGGGTGTCCCGCTGGTAGTCGAGCCACTCCTCGAGCGCCCGCCGCTCCTCGGACTCCAGGGCGGGTCGGCGCCGCTCCACCTCGGGTGCCGTCCACTCCGGACTCCGGCCGGGCGCACCGACCCTGTTTGACGTGTCGTTCGGTTCTTCCCTGTCCTCCGCGTCGCTCATGGGGGCACAGTACTTTGCTCCCGGGGCCCGCGAGTCCGTCGCCGACGCCCGCATCGCTCTTTGCGCGCTGCCGAGGGTGGGCTCTCGGACGAACCGCTGGGACGTTTGCGATAGGCACATCGTCGCCTCGCCCGGGTACGGCGTGCGCCGTCCCGGCTCCGCGTCAATAGGCTGGCCCTTGAGAGCACGCACTCCGCCTACGCCGAGGAAGGGGGCTCGAGCCGGTGCCTGCCGCAGCGACTGGGGCGGCGTCGCCCGACGACTCGCCGACCGGCCGGGCGCCCACCGGGGGTACGCCGGCCGGCGACGTGGTACCGGACGCGACCTTGGTCGCACGGTTCACCGACGCACTGCCGGCGATGCTGGCCGACATAGAGACGCTCATCCGGTGCGAGTCGCCCAGCAGCGACCTCGCCGCGCTGGCCCGCTCGGCCGACCTGGTCGCCGAGCTCGGCACCCGGCTCTTGGGCGAATCGCCCGAGCGTCTCGCCGCCGACGGCCGGGCGCACCTGCGGTGGCGGCTCGGTGCAGACTCCGCGGCGACGCGCGTCCTGCTGCTGGCCCACCACGACACGGTCTGGCCGGTTGGCTCGCTGCAGACCCACCCCTGCGACGTTCGAGACGGGGTGCTCCGCGGACCCGGCTGCTTCGACATGAAGACCGGCATCGTGATGGCCCTGTACGCCGCCGCCGAGCTCGCGGGTGCGCTTCCGCTGACCGTCCTGGTGACTTCGGACGAAGAGCTGGGCTCCCCGAGCTCACGGCAGCTCATCGAGCAGGAGGCACGCTCCGCGAGGGCGGCCCTGGTGCTGGAGTCCTCGGCGGACGGCGGTGCGCTCAAGACGGGCCGCAAGGGCACCTCCATCTACCGACTGGCGGTGCGCGGTCGGGCCGCGCATGCGGGGCTCGAGCCGGCGGCCGGCATCAATGCGGCCGTCGAGCTGGCCCACCAGGTCCTCGCGATCAGCCGGCTGGGCGATCAGGAGCTCGGAACGACGGTGACCCCCACCGTGTTGGCCGCTGGCACCACCACCAACACCGTGCCCGCCTACGCGAGCGTCGCGGTCGACGTACGGGCGAGGACCGGGGTCGAGCAGGCGCGGGTGGACGCGGCCATCCGGGCGCTCCGGCCGACCACACCGGGAGCGAGCCTCGACGTCCAGGGTGGGCCCAACCGCCCGCCGCTGGAGGAGGCGGCCTCGGAGGACCTCTTCGGTCGTGCGGCGGCGATCGGGGCACGGCTTGGCCTCCGGCCGCTTGCCGGCGCGGCGGTGGGCGGCGCCTCGGACGGCAACCTGACCGCCGGGGTCGGCACCCCGACCCTGGACGGGCTAGGCGCCGTGGGCGGCGGCGCACACGCCGATCACGAGCATGTCGTGGTCGCGGAGATCCCCGGCCGCACGGCCCTGCTGGCGGCCCTGATCGGCGACCTCTGCAGGGAAGAGGAGGCGCGTGCCGCCGAGGACGGCGGGGCACCGCAGGTATGACGAGCAAGCCACCAAGCCGATCCGGCACGGACCTGTTGGCGGCTGCGGCCGGTCCGGCCGCCGCGGCTCCGTCACCGGCACCCGAACACAGCAACCGACCAGGCGGCGAGGTTGCGGTGGCCGAGCGGGCGGCGAAGGCGGCCGGCGTACTGGTGCGGGAGGTCACTGACCTGACAGAGCTGGAGTCGCTGGCCGACCTCTTCGCCGAGATCTGGGGGAGCGACCCTGGCCGGCAACCGATGAGCGCAGATCTCCTGCGCGCGCTGACGAAGTCCGGTGGGTACGTTGCCGGCGCGTTCGACGGCTCGTCGCTGGCTGGCGGCTGTGTGGCGTTCTTCGGGCCACCCGCCGAGCGGAGTCTGCACAGCCACATCGCTGGGGTGTCCGAGCAATTCCGGGGCCGCCACATCGGCTTCGCGCTCAAGACCCACCAGCGGGCCTGGGCGCGGCGGCAGGGGGTCGCCGCGATCACCTGGACCTTCGACCCGCTGGTCCGGCGCAATGCGTACTTCAACCTGGCCCGGCTCGGCGCCCAGAGCGTCGAGTACCTGCCGAACTTCTACGGCAACATGTACGACGGCATCAACCGCGGAGCGGAGTCCGACCGGATGTTGGTGAGGTGGGAACTGGCGAATCCGCTGCCAGGCGGCGGCACTCGCCCCACTGTCGCGACGCCGGTCCTGGTAGCTGGGGCGGGCGGTGAACCGGTGCGGCTCGCGATGCCGGAGTCCGGCGCGGTCTCCGTCGCCGTCCCCGATGACGTGGAGTCGCTGCGGCGGCTGGACCCGTCGGCGGCTGCATCCTGGCGAGCGGCGCTCCGCGAGGTCCTGGGCGGGTTGATGTCGCGCGGGGGCCTGGTGGCAGGCTTCGACCCCGGAGGCTGGTACGTCGTGGTGCCCCCGACCGGGATCTCCAACGAGAGAGGCGAGTCATGAAGCTGCAGGGCGTCGAGCTGCGCCGGGTCGACATGCCGCTGGTGTCGCCGTTCCGGACGTCCTTCGGCGTCGAGGCAGCCCGCGACGTACTGCTGGTGCACGTGGTGACCGCCGACGCCGATGGCTGGGGCGAGTGCGTTGCCGGGAGCGCACCGCTCTACTCGTCGGAGTACATCAACGCCGCGGCGGACGTGACCCGGCGCTTCCTCGGGCCGGCGCTGGCGGCCGCTGACAGCCTCGACTCGGCGGCCGTCGAGCCGCTGTTGCAGCGGTTCCGTGGACACCGGATGGCGAAGGCGGCGCTCGAGGCGGCGGTGCTCGACGCGGAGCTCCGGGCGGCTGGGGTGCCGCTGGCGCGCCACCTCGGCGCGGTACGGGACCGGGTCCCGTGTGGGGTCAGCGTCGGCATCATGGACTCGATCGGGCAGCTCCTCGAGGCGGTCGCCGCCTATCTCGACGCCGGCTACCTGCGGATCAAGCTCAAGATCGAGCCGGGTTGGGACGTCGAGCCGCTCGCCGCCGTTCGAGAGCGCTTCGGCGACGACCTGTTGCTACAGGTGGATGCCAACACGGCGTATACGCTCGGGGACGCGCGGCACCTGGCCGAGCTCGACCGCTTCAACCTGCTCCTGGTCGAGCAGCCGCTGGCCGAGGACGACCTCTTGGGTCACGCCCAGCTCGCGCAGACGCTGACCACACCGATCTGCCTCGATGAGTCCATCACCTCCGCGCGGGCGGCCGCGACCGCGATCCGACTGGGCGCCTGCGCGATCGTGAACATCAAGGCGGGCCGGGTGGGCGGGCTGCTGGAGTCGCGCCGGATCCACGACGTGTGCCTCGCGAACGGGATCCCAGTCTGGTGCGGCGGCATGCTCGAGACCGGCGTCGGCCGCGCCGCCAACCTCGCGCTGGCTGCGCTCCCTGGCTTCACCCTGCCCGGCGACACGTCGGCCTCCGACCGCTACTTCTCCACCGACCTCACGCCACCGTTCGTGCTCGACGAGGGGTACCTGGAGGTGCCCACCGGCTCGGGGATCGGCGTCGAGCCGCTGCCCGACGTACTGGAGGCGGCGACCACGGCGAGCGAATGGCTGGCCTGGTGAGCGGCAGGTCCGAACTGCTGGACGACTCCGGTCGTCCAGCGGCCGGCCGACCTGACCGGGAGGCGGCGTCGTGCGCGCGTTGATCTCGGCCGACATGGAGGGTGCCACCGGCGTCACGTGCCCCGACGACTGCATCCCGGGCACCTCGCAGTACGCCCGGTTCCGGCCGATTTTCACGGCCGACGTCAACGCCGTTGCGCTGGGCTTCCTCGATGCGGGTTTGGACGAGGTCGTGGTGACCGAGGCTCACGACGGGATGCGTAACCTCCTGCTGGAACAGCTCGACCCGCGGATCTCGCTGGTCACCGGACGGCACAAGACTTACGCGATGCTGGAGGGCATCTCTCCCGATACGGACGTGGCTGCGTTCGTCGGCTACCACTCGGCAGCTGGCACGGCCGGGGTGCTGAGCCACACGTTCATGGGCACCCAGCTGGTCGCCGTGACCCTCAACGGGCGGCTGATGAGCGAGGGCTATCTCAACGCGATGCTGTGCGCCGAGTACGGCGTGCGGCTGGCTCTGGTGTCCGGCGACGACCTGACGTGCGCCGACGCTGCCGACTACGCGCCGACGGCTCGAGGCGTGGTCGTGAAGGAGGCGGTAGACCGCTACACGGCTCGCTGCCTCTCCCCGGAGGTGACCGCCGCCATGCTCCGGTCCGCGGCTGCCGCCGCGGTCGAGTCCGCCGCAGTGCCCGTGCTGCCGGAGCCGCCGTACACCTGCGAGCTGGAGTTCGCCAATACCAGCTGCCCCGGTGCGGTCGCCCAGATCCCCGGCGTCGAGCGGCCGTCCCCGCGGGTGGTGCGTTTCGGCTACCCGAGCGTCGACGAGGTCTACCGCTGCTTTGCTGCTGCCACCCGGCTGGCGTCGCTGGCCATCGAGCGCGAATACGGCTGATCCACCGGCCGCTCAGAGGCAGTGCGTGCGAGGGGAGGTCCCAACTCTCACCAGTCGCCGGCCGGGAGGGTTACCGGGGCGGAGTCGGACGCGGATTGCTCCCGGGCTGGCTGGGCCCCACACTCGGAGGATGACCGCCGAGACATCGCCCGAGCGTTCGCTGCAACGCTGGACGGCCGCCGCCGAGTATCCCGACATGTGGGTGGATCCGGCCGACGACCCCCGCGAGAAGGTCGACGAGGGGGTCGGCGAGAAGGCGCTGCTGTCGGCGTACCTCGGCCGATACCGGATGACGTTCGAGATGAAGTGCGAGGGCCTCGACGCCGGGCAGCTCGCCCAGCGCTCCGTGCCGCCCTCGAATATGTCCCTGCTCGGGCTCCTCCGGCACCTCGCTGATGTCGAGCACTCGTGGTGCCGCCGGTTCATCGAGGGGCAGCCCGACCTGCCGAGGCTCTTCCGCTCGCCAGCCGACCGCGACCTCGACTTCAACGGTGCCGTCGCGGACGACGCCGTGGCCGCGGAGGCATGGGCGGCCTGGCGTGCCGAGGTCGCTCACGCTCGCGACGTCTACGCCGGAGTCGAGGACCTGGGCGCGTTGGTCGGACCTGAGGGCCACCAGGCCGAAGTGCGCGACGTCGTCGTACACCTGATCGAGGAGTACGCCCGCCACTGCGGCCACGCGGACCTGCTGCGCGAACGGATCGACGGGCGAGTGGGCCAATGAGCCGGCGTCCCCGCGTAACGTCTGGCAGGGGAAGCGCTATAGCGCTCCGTCGGGAGGACGCAACGGGCCTGGGGGCCGTTGACGCGCCGACGTCCGCTGAGTAATGCCATTGCCGCGTGGGGGTCTGATCTCTAGCGTTGGCGGGTGGCCATCGTCGAGGCGGAGAACCTTCAACGGACCTACCTCACCCGGGCCGGAGTGTTCAAGCGCGAGCGGAAGACGGTCGAGGCGGTGCGCGGCGTCAGCTTCTCGATCGAGGCCGGGCAGTTGTTCGGGCTGCTGGGGCCCAACGGCGCCGGCAAGACCACGATCAAGATGCTGATCACGCTCTTGCTGCCGACTGCTGGCACCGCGCGCGTGCTGGGCAAGGACGTGGTTGCCGACGCCAGGGAGGTCAGGCGCAACATCGGCTACGTGTTCGGGGGCGACCGCGGTCTCTACGACCGGCTGTCGGCGCTGGACAACCTGCGCTACTTCGCTAGCTCGCGGAGCGCGGCAAGACGATCTTGCTGACCACGCACTACATGTTCGAGGCCGACCAGCTGTGCGACACCATCGCCGTGATCGCAGCCGGCACGATCGTCGCCGAGGGCACGCCAGCACGCTGGATGGGCACGCTCGAACTGCTGGTCGCGGCACCGACGCCGTTCTCCCCGGTGCTGGTGCCGATCTCGGCCGCGATGGCGTCGCTGGGGCTCTACAACCTGGGTGCGACGCTTCTGGGGGTGGCTGTTGTTCGGCATCCCCTTCCACATCATCAGCCCGGCGCTGTTCGCGCTGTCGGTCGTGCTCTCGATCTTCTCGGTTGCGCTGGTCGGGTTCCTGCTGTCGGTCGTGGTGGTCCGCTACCGCACAGCCTGGGCGCTGGGCAACATGCTGGAGTACCCGGGCTGGCTGTTGTGCGGGTTCCTCATCCCGCTCACCGTCCTCCCCGCCTGGGTGCTGCCGATCTCCTACGCGCTGCCGCCGACCTGGGGCATGCGGGCGATCCGGTCGGCCGCGGCCGGCGGCTCGCCGTGGGCAGAGTTGGGTATCTGCCTCGGCCTGGGCATCGGGTACGGCGTGGTGGCGGCGCTGCTGTCCGAGACGGTGCTGCGATCGGCCCGTCGCAACGCGACCCTGTCGCTCACCTAGGCCGGCCGGCGTGCATTCGGTGCGGGTCTTCTTCGTGGGCGGTGTCATCAGTTTCCGTGCGCTGTTCGGCTGGTGAGCCCCTGGGTCTACATCTCCAGCATGCTGGTGGCGCCGATCTTCCAGATACTTCTGTTCGCCTACCTCGGCCGGAGTGCCGGACTGGCGAACAACAAGTTCTTCGTGATCGGCAACGCCGTGCAGTACTCAGCCATCCCGTGCCTGTTCGCAATGGCCAACACTGTCGCTGGCGAACGGTTCACCCAGACGCTGGGCATTGTGCTGACCACGCCGGCCCGCCGGATCCCGCTGTTTCTCGGTCGGCCACTACCCGTGCTCGCCAACGGTTGGTTCGTGTCCATGTTCAGTCTTGCGGTCGGCGGAGCGCTCCTCGGCATAGATCTGCGGGCGTCGGCCTGGCCACCGATCGCCGTCGTGGTAGCTGTGGCATCCGCGTCCTGCACCGGGCTCGGCATGATGAACGCCGCGTTGGGGCTGCGGGTGCGGGAGACCGCCGTACTGTCGAACATCATCTTCGGCGTACTGCTGCTGTTCTGCGGCGTCAACGTGCCGCTCTATGCCCTGCCCGGCTGGATGTCGGCGATCAGCCACTGGCTGCCGCTCACGCACGCCATCCACGCCGCCCGGCTGGTCGCTGCCGGCAGCAGTCTCGGCGACGTGTCCGGGCTGCTGCTACGCGAGGTCGGCCTGGGCGCCTTGTACTTCGCCATCGGACTCGCGGCGCTGCGCTGGCTGGAGTGGGAGAGCAAGCGCAGTGCGAGCCTCGAACGCCAGTAGCCCCTGGCGACCGACCATCGAAGCCTCGATGTCTGCCTAGTACCACAGCGACCGGGGCGGGCTGCTAGCCGCCGGCCGCGATCCGGAGGTCGCGGACGGCGTACCGCTGGTGCTGCCACTCCTCGTTGAGGATGACGTGGAGGCAGTGCAGGACGGTTACCCGGTGCTCGGGTGCCCACGGGTGGGGACGGGTCTCGGCGAGCACGTGCCCCGTGACGGTGGCTAGGTAGTCGCGGACCATCGCCTGGTGTTGGGCGCGAACGGCGAGCACCTCGGCGTACGACGTCGGCTCGCGAAACATCGACGTGTCGCCGCCCTCGGGCTCGTACTCGGCGAAGGGCTGGCCTATCCAGTGGAACGGCTGCTCGCGGCCGAGGATCGCACCGTGCAGCCATACGTTTGTGGCCATTACCAGGTGCCGCAGCGTCTGGGAGAAGCTCCACTCGCCGTCGACCGACACCTCCTCGAGTGGCGGTCCCTTTGCGCCCGCTGCTCGCCCGGATGCGGGACAACAATCCTGAGCGGGGCTCGTCAGGAGAGGTTGAAGTAGGCGTCCGCGACCTGCCCGGAGTCGAAAGTGACGAAGATGGTGTAGCAGCCCTTCGACGGGGTGGCCCAGTTGTAGACGTACTGGTTGGCGGTCGAGTCGTAGCGCAATGAGGTGCCGCCGGTGACGGTGCTTTCCAGCGCGTCCGTCGAGTCGTTGGTGTACGCGGAGCACGAGGTCTGCTTGTAGCTGATGCCTTGCACCGCGCTGAGCGCGTTGATGTAGTTGCCGCTGGCGTCGGTGAGCTGCCACTTGACCGGGTAGGTCCTCCCGGCCTTGCCGGTGTTGACGGTCGCGGGGTTGTTGACCGGAGCGAGGAAGCCGCTGAAGTGGTAGTCGACGGTGTAGCTGACGGCGACAGGCGGCGCGGCGTTTCCGGCCAGGTCGGTGCCGCCGGCGCAGGTGGCGGTGAAGGTGCCGGTGCCGTTGCTGGTGCCGCCGGTGACCGAGACGGTTGCCGGCGTTGCGACGCCAGACAACGAGTCCGTGGTGCTACAACCTGCTGTCGGCACATCTCCCAGGACGTAGCTAGCGCCCTCGGTGACGCCGGTGACCGACACCGTCGGCGGGGTCTCGTCGATGTTCACCTGCTCGGTGTCGTCCGAGCTGTTACCAGCGGCGTCGTAGCACGTGCCGGTGCCGGACAGGCCAGCCCCCTCCCCGGTAACCGTGGTGCTGACCGCGGTGTCAACCGGCCCGGACAGGTCGTCGGCGCAGTCCCAGTACAGGGTGACGTCCGTGTTGTTCCACCCGGAGCCGTTTGCGGCGGGCGACTGGTGGTCGAAGACGGTGGTCGGGGCCGTGAGGTCGACCTCGACGCCATCGACCCCGGCAGTCGCGGCGTTGCCCGCGTTGTCGTAGATGGTCTGGCCATACGCCTGGTCGGTTCCCTCACCGAAGGTGTAGCTGGTGGGACAGTCACCGGCCAGCCCGGACGTGTCGTCAGAGCAGGTGAACGCCACCGTTGGCGCACCGGTGGCGATGTTGTACCAACCGGAGGCGGCCGGGCTGGACGGGTCCAGGCTCGCTGAGAACGAAGGTGGAGTGGTGTCGACCTTGACGGTCGCCGTGTTGGCCGACCCCGCTGCGTCGCCCATGTTCGACGCGCCGTCGGTGGCGGTGCACGCAACGTCGTGGGCGCCGTCACCGGACACGGTCAGCGTGCCGCTCGCGGTCGAGGTGCCGTAGCCGGTGACACCGCTCAACGCGGCGCCGGTGCACGAGATGTCCGTGACGTTCGAGGCGTCGCTCGCGGTGACGGTGCCCACTACGGGCACCACGTCCGAGGCGCTGAACCAGCCGTTCTGCCCGCTCACCGGAGCCGGGAAGCTCACCGTGACCGTCGGGGGCGTGGTGTCCGGAGCCGCTGGCGCGCATGCCCCGGTGTCACTGACCGTGGCGGATACCGCGAGCTGGCCGGTACGGCTGATCGCGGTGCCACTCGTGTTCCGCCCGGACACCGCGTAGACCACAGTCCCCGAGAACGAGCCCGGACTGCTCCCCGCCACGAAGTTCACCGTCGAGGAGACCGGGTCGCTCATCGTGTTGTTGGTCAGAGTCGTCCAGCTCGACGGTAGCCCGATCGACGTGGTGTCCATCGCCGCGGAGAGCCCGCTGCCGGACGCCGACTGCACCGAGACGGTCAGCTGCGCACTGTTCGCGAACGTGTTAGTGCCCGTCGCGCTGCCGTTGCGGCTCACCGCAACCAATGCTTGTTCGTGAGTGCTGCTGTTGATGCACACCGTCCCCAGGCTCAACCCGTTGGCGGCCACCGGGGTAGCGTCGTCGCCATCCGCGACGGCGTTGTCGGCCAGCGCACTCTCCGTCGTAGCGACCATCAGCACCATGGCCGCGGCCGCCATCGCCGTGAATCTGAACGTCCTGCGCATCCCGCAGCCCCCTCGAGCATCGGTACTACCGGTCTGGTACGGCGACGACCAGCCCCGTCGTTGCCCTGGCAGGGATGAGCAACCACCCCGTCGCACCAGGGTGCGGGCACCGGCCGCCTGCCGCAGTCGGCCAAACGGACAATTTCCCGTCACCAATTGGCTATCACCTTGCCGCCCGATCGGGCGGCGGGCGCCGCCTCCGCGTCATGAGCGACCAGCGCAGGCGTGCGAGACTCGGCTCATGACTGGTGCGCTCACGCTGTCCGAGGCCCAGGTGCTGTTTCATCCGCAACCGGGGTGGCTCAACACGGCCAGCTACGGCCTGCCACCCGACCCGGCGTGGGAGGCACTCCAGCGAGCGCTCGCAGACTGGCGGGCAGGTGCGGCCCCGTGGGAGGTGTGGGACGAGGCCACGGGTCTCGCGCGGGCGTCCTTCGCCCGGCTGGTGGGTGCGACTCCGGCGGATGTGGCGGTGGGTGCCGCGGTCTCGCAGTTCGTGGGGGTGATCGCGTCCGGCCTGCCCGACGGGTCGCGGGTGCTCGCGCCCGGGATCGAGTTCGGCTCGAATCTGTTCCCCTACCAGATGCACTCCCACCGTGGGGTGACCGTGCAGACAGTGCGGACCGACGAGTTGGTCGACCACATCGACGAAAGTGTCTACCTGGTCGCGGTCAGCCTGGTCCAGTCCGCTACCGGGGAGGTGACCGATCTGGAGGCGGTCTCCGCCAAGGCCCGCGGCGCCGGGGCCCTGTTGGCGGTCGATGCCACCCAGGCAGTGGGATGGCTGCCGGTCGACGTACACCTGGTGGACGCGCTGGTTTGTGGCGGCTACAAGTGGCTGTGCTGTCCACGGGGCACTGCGTTCTGCTACCTGTCTCCCGTGCTGCGCGCACGGGTTCTGCCGCAGGCGGCCGGCTGGTACGCCGGCGAGGATGTTCACGCGAGCTACTACGGGCCATCGCTCACCCTCGCCCGCGATGCGCGCCGGTTCGACCTCTCTCCCGCCTGGCACTGCTGGGTGGGCGCCGCCCCCGCGCTGCACGTCCTCGAACAGGTCGGGGTGGAGGCCGTCCACGCCTACGACGTGGCGCTGGCGAACCGGTTCCGAGCCGGGATGGGCCTGCCGGCGGCAGACAGCGCGATCGTCTCGATCGACGCCCCGGACGCCCCCGGCCGGCTCGCCGACGCGGGTATCCGAGCCGCGACTCGAGCCGGCCAGCTCCGCCTGTCGTTCCACCTGTACAACACCGGTGCGGACGTCGACGCCGTCCTCGAGGCTCTCGACTCCCGATCACGTTGACTTGGCGGGCGGTCGAGTTGCAGGCAGATAGTTGGACCGGCGCCGTGCGGCTCACACACCCGAGGGCGATGCGCGCCGAACACCACCGCATGGAGGTACCACGATGGCATCGCCGATCTTGATCACCGGCGGGACCGGAACACTCGGCAAGCAGGTTGTATCCAGGCTTCGTCAGACCCAGCGACCACTGCGCATCCTCAGCCGGCGAGTCCATGACGACAGCGACGGTGTCTCCTTCGTGGTCGGCGACCTTACCAGCGGCCAGGGCGTCGGCGCCGCCGTCAACGGCTGCGACACCATCGTGCACCTGGCCGGCAGCGCCAAGGGGGATGACGCCAAGACCAGCACCCTCCTTCAGGCCGCCCGAAGCGCTGACGTCCGACACCTGGTGTACATCTCAGTGGTCGGCGCAGACCGCATCCCCGTCCGCACCAGGGCGGACTGGCTCATGTTCGGATACTTCGGGTACAAGCGAGCGGCCGAGCAACGCATCGAGAGCTCCGGAATCGGGTGGACCACCCTGCGGGCCACGCAGTTCCACGACCTGATCCTGATGGTGGCCCGTGGTATGGCGAAGCTGCCGCTCGTGCCCACCCCGACCGGTATCCGGTTCCAGCCGGTGGACACCGGCGAGGTGGCCGAGCGACTTGCCGCGCTCACGCTCGGGGAACCGTCCGGAATCCAGCCAGACCTGGGCGGCCCGCGCGCGTACGAGCTGAAGGACCTGGTCGGCAGCTACCTACGCGCCAGCAACAAGCAACGGCCATTCGTCCCCCTGAAGGTGCCGGGCGGCGCCGCCAGAGCGATCCGCGCCGGCGCGAACCTCCCGATCGACGGCACGCTCGGGACCCGCACCTGGGAGGACTTCCTGGCGCAGCACGTCACCTCTTAGCCGCCGCGGACCGCGCCGGCTGTGACGTGGCGCGAACGGGCACGCTTTCGAAGCCACGCAGCACCAGCAGTGGTCGCCGGGTCGGCGGGGCGGCCAGCTCGAGGGCCGGATACCGCCGGGTCAGCTCCTCGATGGCAATGCGGCCCTCCAGCCGAGCGAGCGAGGCGCCCAGGCAGTGATGGATGCCGAGCGAGAAGGACAGGTGCTGGCCGGCATTCGACCGGTCCGTCCGGAACTCGTCGGGGTGCTCGAAGACCCCCGGGTCACGGTTTGCGCCGCCGATCGACACCAGGACCGACTGGCCGGCAGCAACGACGCGCCCACCGACTTCGACCTCCTCGACTGCTGTCCGGGAGGTCAGCTGGACCGGGCTGTCATAGCGGAGCATCTCCTCGACCGACCCAGGTATCAGCGCCGGATCCTGGCGGAGCCGGTCCCAGCTGGCGGGATCCCCCAACAGGGCGACTGTGCCGTTCCCGATCAGGTTCACGGTGGTCTCGAACCCGGCGACCAGCAGCAGCAAGGCCATGCTCACCACCTCACCGGAGCTCAGCCGGTCGCCCTGCTCCTCGGCGGCAATGAGCGCGGACAGGATGCTGTCGTCGGGGTTGGCCCGGCGCTTGCGCACAAGCTCTCGGAGGTAGCCGGTCAGCGCCAGCTCGGCCGCGCGGGTCTGCGCCTGCGCCGCCGCCGCCGTCTGTGGGTCCAAGCTCGCGGCCACGTCGTGTCCCCAGGCCCGAAACTGGGCCCGGTCCTCCGCAGGTACGCCGAGCAGGCGGCAGATGACCGAGATCGGGAGCGGGAAGGCCAGCGCGTCGACGAGGTCGAAGCCGGCTCGAGCGTCCGCCGCCGTCAGCAGCCGCTCGGTGACCCCGCGGATCCAAGGCTCGAGACCGGCGATTGCGCGCGGGGTGAACGCGCTGGTCACCAGCCGGCGTAGTCGCGTGTGGTCGGGCGGGTCCATCGTGAGCAGGTCCGCGGCGGGCAGCCCCGCCCGCGGGTCGTCCGTCGGGTAGGCCGGCGGTCGGTAGCCACGCTGGTGCACCGGCGAGCTGCTGAACCGCCGGTCCCGAAGGACGGCCGAGACCGTCGCGTGGTCAGCGGCGGCTAACACGCCGAGGGGGCTGCGCACCAGACCGCGCTGCCGCAGCCGCGCGTAGAGCGGATAGGGGTCGGCCTTCGTCGCCGAGAGCATCAGCCGGGCCACCGGGTCGCCACGCCACTGGCAGATCCGCAGCACGGCCGGCTCGAGCACGTGGTTCCTGACTTGGTCTGCGAGGCCCATTGCCACCCTCCTACTCCGTGCCGGAAGACCCGTCGGAGCGATTCACCTACTTCTGGTATCTGGATTCTAACGGTACGCCATATTCCATCGGTATGTCAATGTGCAAGCATGGAGGCATGGCCAGGGTGACGAGAGCGGAGTCCAAGGAGCGCACGCGCCAGCGGCTGCTGGCGCAGGCGCAGCGGCTCTTCCGCGAGCGCGGCTATGCCGCGACATCGCTGGAGCAGATCGCGGAGGCGGCGGAGGTGACCAAAGGTGCCATCTACGGCCACTTCGCGAGCAAGGAGGACCTGATGCTCTGCGCGCTCGAAGCGGCCCCGACCCCCGACTACTCGACCACGCTGAGCGACCCGACGCGGCCGCTGCGCGACCGCCTGGCGGAGTTCAGCCGCCGCGTCGCCGCGGAACAGGCCGGTGACACCGAGGAGCTGGCGATGTACCTGGAGTTCTTCGCGGCGCTACTTCGCGCTCCGGCCTCGCTGCGGCGCTACAGCAGCGGGCGCGAGCGCCGGCTCCAGGAGCTGGCCGACGCCGACGACTCTGACAGCGAGGATCTAGCCGACGGGGTCACGCCCGTCCAGGTCTGGGCGATCGGACAGGCCATGCTCGTCGGCTTGCAGATCGAGCAGCGGCTGTCTCCCCGCCTCGTCACGGCGGAGGTCTTCGAGCGCGCCTTCGGCCTGCTGGCCGACCTCTACCGAGAGGAGCCACCTTCCGACCGACCGCTCGCCGAAGCCAGCGCGCCGCCGTCCGTTGGACGCGAGTCGAGGACCTAGGTCGGAAAGGCTGGCATCGGGCCGACGACGGGTTTGTCAGCGGCGGGTACGTCGTGCCACCATCGGCCGATGATTCCCAGACTTGACGAAGCAGACCGGCCGGCCCTCCTCGCGGCGCTGGAGTACCAACGAGCCTCGGTGCGGGCCATCGTGGACGGCCTGTCGGAGGAGCACTGGCACACCTCGGCGGTTCCCTCGGGTTGGACGCCGGCCGGCATGGTCGCGCATCTCGGGGGAGCGGAGCGCCACTGGACCAGCGGGGTGATCCTCGACGACGACCCTGGCCACCCGTTCGATGAGGACGACGACGAGCCCTACGACCCGTACGCGCCGTTCGTCATCAACTGGTCCTCGGACAAGGTCCTCACCTACTACCTCGACCAGACTCAACGGACCGACGACATGCTCGCCGTGACGGCGCTGGACTCGGCGCCAAAAGGGCGTCATGGCGGCACCGCCACCGAACAGCCAGCCAGCGTGCGCGAGATCGTGCTCCACCTCATCGAGGAGACGGCCGCGCACTCCGGGCATCTCGAAATCGCACGCGAGCTCCTTGACGGGAAGACCCGACTCGGGCTGCGCTAGCCCCGATAGCGGGGGTGCGAGGTGTACGCCGACTGGACGACGAGGCGGTGCGGCCGACCTCGACTTGTATGGCGATACGAGCCCGTCGAGCACCTGGACGACGCACTGGCCGCACGAGCCCTCATCGAGCCTGCCGCCGAGGAGAGCGTGTCGTGGGACCTGGCTGCTGTCCAGCACGTCGTAGCGAGCGCGGCAGGCTACCCATACTTCCTGCAGCAGTTCGGGCAAGATACTTGGAACGAGGCGCCGGGGCCTGACGCCATCACCCTCACGGACGCCCGGGTGGGAGCGGCGCAGGGCAGAGCGGCACTCGACGCTGGCTTCTTTCGTGCCCGCTGGGATCGGGCCACTCGATCAGAGCAGCACTACTTGCGTGCCATGGCCAGAGACGGCGATGGCGGCAGTGGCTCCGGAGAGGTGGCGAATCGGCTCGGCCGTAAGGTCACCAGTCTTGGGCCCACCCGTGCGAACCTGATCGCGAAAGGGCTCGTGTACGCCCCCGAGCACGGCATGGTCGCCTTCACTGTCCCCGGTATGGCCGACTTCATCACCCGACAACCGCAGGCGTAGCGGCGCGAGGGATCGGCATGGCGGTCCGCATCCACGCAGCTGGTGTCGGTGGGTGCCTGGTGGACTGTCCTCCGTAGGCGATCGGCGGAGGTGGTGCCGATGAAGTGGGCACAGTTCGAAGCTTCGGCACCGCGGCTGGCGCGGCCGGCCCGGGAGAAGCTGATCGGCCCGGGCGTGCTGCTCGTGGGCACGGTCGCCTACCTGCGATACCAAGACCCCTCCGGCGACCAGTTCGTAGTCCTCTGGCCGCAGGGGAGGGGGTTCGTCCGCCGCGGCACGGGAGGAACCAGCCTGGGGCCCGCCGAGCCCAGTGGTGACCTGCTCGGCCACTAATGCCGGTGGCGTGGCACGGTACAACTGTGAAGCGCCCACTTCCGCCGGTACTGGCGGTAGCCGCGCTGGTGGCGCAGCGTGCGTTGGCACGCGATGCGCCCCGGCCGACTGCTGCGCGCGCGGCGCTGGCCAGCGCGACCGCAGCAGCTTCCGGGGCGCTTGCGGCCGCGGCGGCGCGCCAGTTCCGTCGCCAGGGCACCACGCTGGAGCCGCTCGAGCCGGCGCGAGCGGCTGTCCTGGTGACTACTGGCGCGAACTCGGTGAGCCGGAATCCCATGTACGTCGGCGTGTCCGGCGTTCTTGTCGCGAACGCGCTGCGACTCGGGTCGTGGAAGGCGCTCCTGCCCGTGGCCGCCTTCACGTTCGTGATCGGCCGAGTGCAGATCGCAGCCGAGGAGTCTGCCTTGCTCGCCAACTTCGGAGCCCCCTACGAGGCCTACCGCGCTGCCGTGCCGCGATGGCTGGGCCGCAGCTCCGTCGCACCAAGGTGGCACTCGTAGAGCAGACCGATCGCGTTGGCCACGGCGCCGGCGAAACTCAGGACGAAGAGTGTGCCGATCGTGGGTATGGCCCAGTAGAGCTTCTCGTACTGCTGTAGGTGAACGGAGCCCAGTGACAACAGAGATAGCGCCCCAGTACGCGCGACGCTCCAGCGGCCCAGCTGTCAGTAGCCATATCGGTTGCCTTGGCCGGTTGGGCCGCCGGGCCCTGCTGACCTCCCCGTGGATCCGGAGGTCGTCGCGGCCGACCACACGAAGTGTCTGCCCTGGAAGTCGTCGGTGAAGCCGTCGCCCTTGAGCTGATGGGCGCCCTCCTCGGCGAAGGTGTACAGCGGTCGCGCGTTGAGGGTCAGCTGCGACTCACCGTCGGGGCGCTTGACCACGCTCAGCTTGGCACTGAAGCTGGCATGCACAGCCTGAACGTCGGCCGGCGAGGCCAGGACGGGCGCCCAGAACGTGGTGCAGGCGTCGACGCAGTGGATCTTGCCGTTCTTCTCGGCCACCGTGCTGTAGATCGGTGTAGCCCGTGGAGTTGACGAGTACACGATTTCCGTCCACCGAGGCCACCGACACCAGTCGGGACATCGGACCGCTGCCCGGGGCTGCTGACGCGCCGGCGCCGCTACCTCCGGTGCTGCCGCATCCAGTGGCAACGAGTGTCGCAGCGGCAGCCAGGGCGACACCTGCCATGTGCTTGGAGTCCCTCATGGCTAATAGACGACCCGGCCCGGCAAACTGTTCACCAAGCGTCGCGGTTGCCCAACGACCTCGTTACCCGACAGGCGGACGGGCCCGGGAGGACACCGGGGAGCGTCACATCAATCCAGCGCGGTCGGCTTGCATCCCCAGACCGGCTCTTCGGATCAGTCACTTCCCGGACCCGCCACAAAGGAGTCCTACGACGGCACCGCAACGATTTCTTACCACGACGCCTCAGACGTCGAGGTCGCCGTGGCGGAGATGTGGCGGGAGCGCCCGCGGTGGGCATCGCGGCGGATCCGACTGGAGCTGCTGCGTCGTGCGTTGCCGTGGAGCCATGAGACGTGGGCGGTTCCCTCGGCCCGCACGATCGATCGGATCCTGATCAGGCATGGACTGCTGCAGCAGCGACCTGGGAAACGGCCGGGGTCGTCGTGGAAGCGCTTCGAGCGGCCTGGGCCGATGCAGCCGTGGGGAATCGACATCGTCGGCGGCATGACGCTGGTCGATGTCGTTACCGGGGAGCTGCGCGAGGCCAAGATCGTAACCGGTGTCGATGACCACTCCGGCTCTGTGCGATGGCCGCGGTCGTGGAACCTCCGCATGTGGGACGGAGATCGTTGGCCACGCTGACATCGGTGGGACGATGCGCGCCTACGCCCACGCCTCCCAGGACGAGAGGCGCGTCGCGATGGACCGGCTGGACGGGAAACTGCGATGGCGTTGCCGTCAAACACTGCCCTCAAGGGGCTTGCCGCGAGGTGCGAGACGACATTTGCCCAGATGAAAGTGGGTGGCCAGGGGCAGGATCGAACTGCCGACCTTCCGCTTTTCAGGCGGACGCTCTACCGACTGAGCTACCTGGCCGCGACGCCGAACGAGGTCGTCCGGCGCGCCTCGACACCCTACCGTGGGCGCCCTCGCCGCCGGCTCCTCGGAGTCGGCTATGACGATCTGCGGACTGGCGGTGCCCAGGGGCTTGCAGGAGGCGCTGGTCACCCGCCGCGCGCCAGCCGAAAAACGCCCCGCCTGACTCGTCAGGCGGGGCGCTCAGCGACCCCGACGGGACTCGAACCCGCGACCTCCGCCGTGACAGGGCGGCGCGCTAACCAACTGCGCCACGGGGCCAGGTTTGTTGCCGGCGACCGAGTTGCGTTGCCCGCGGAACGACCCGCGTGGGCAGCGCACACGATAGCGCACGGCGTACCCCCAACGGGATTCGAACCCGTGCTACCGCCGTGAAAGGGCGGCGTCCTAGGCCGCTAGACGATGGGGGCCTAAGCCCGCACCCGGCGCCGGACACCGTCGGGGGACCGGACCAGCATAGGTGGTCGCCGAGACACCGCCAAAACGTACGCTGGTGGCGTGGTCGAGCTGGGGCGAGCGGAGTTCGAGGAGCTCGTCGCGGATGCTCTCGACGGCCTGCCGCCTGACCTGGCCAGGCTCATCGACAATGTGGCCGTCTTCGTCGAGGACGACCCGCCACCGGGGCAGCGCCTGCTGGGGCTCTACGAAGGTGTCCCACTCACGGCCCGGACCAACTCGTCGTACCTGTTCGCCGTACCGGACCGGATCACCATCTACCGGCTCCCCGTGCTGAGCATCTGCGCGGACGCCGACGAGGTGCGCCGGCAGGTGCAGGTAACGGTCGCGCACGAGATCGCTCACCACTTCGGTCTCGACGACGAGCGGCTGCACGAGCTGGGCTACGGCTGACCCGTCCAGCCAGTCGTACGTTGCGAGCCCAGCGGGGCCCAAACCGGACCCGGACCCCCCGCCCGGCGGACAACCCCACCGGCGGCGGACAACGCCACGGGAGGCAAGCGGAGAGGCCTAGAGCTGGGCCGGCAGGGGCTCGAGCTCGGCGCCAAGGAGGTCGTCGACGGCCGGGCGCACCCGAGCCGCATCGTCGGGGACCAACGCGACCCGGGTACGGCGAGCCAGCAGGTCGTCCATGCAAAGCGCCCCCTCGTGGTGCAGGCCGAAGAGCAGCTCCGCCGCAGTTGCGGGCACCCCCGCGGCCAGCGGCTCCAACTGGTGCGGGTCGCCGTCGGCCTCCGCGACCACCAGCGCGGCCTCGGTCCCGTAGCGCGCCACCAGGCGGGCCGGTGCCGGCAGGCGCCCGAGCGTGCCCCGGTCGGCGGCCCCCACCAGCGGCAGCCGCGCCGTCCGGCTCGGCGTCCAGGGCAGACCGGCGGCGGAGACTGCCGCGTCCACTGCGTCCGCCGCCATCCGTCGGTACGTCGTGAGCTTTCCGCCGACGATCGTGACGACCCCGTCGGCGGACCGGTGGGTGATGTGGTGGCGCGAGATGTCCGCGGTCCGGGCACCCCCCGAGCCCACGAGCGGGCGCAGCCCGGCGTACGCACCGATCACGTCGGTGCGCCGTACCGGCCGCTGGAGCGCGTTGTCGAGTACGCCGATCAGGAAGTCGAGCTCTTCCTCGGTCGGCTCGGCCACCTCGGGGAGGTCGCGATGGGCCGGCTCGTCGGTGACCCCCACAAAGACGCGGTCGGCGGGCTCGGGCAGGGCGAAGACGTAGCGGTTGTTCTCACCCGGGATGGGCACCGCCACTGCGCACCTCGGGTTGCCAAGCGCTGCGGCCGGCAGGATCAGGTGACTGCCGCGGCTCGGCCGCAGGTCGAGGCCCCGCACCAGCCGGCCGGCCCAGACTCCGGTGGCGTTGATGACGGCTGCTGCCGAAACCTGGAACCGGTCCCCACTCAGCTCGTCTTGCAGCATCGCGCCGTCCCCCGACAACTCCCGAGCTGTGCAGCGCGTCACCACTCGGGCGCCGTACGTCGCCGCTGTGCGCGCCACCGCGAGCACGAGTCGGGCATCGTCTTCCAACTGGCCGTCCCAGAAGACGAACCCGCCGCGCAGCCCGCGGGGTTTCAGCTCCGGCGCGTGGGCGAGCACGGTCTCGGCGTCGACGCGCCGAGACCGTGGCAGCAGCGCGCCAGTCGTCCCCGCTGATACGCGTAGCACGTCGCCGGCCCAGAGCCCGGCCTGGACGATCGCCGTGACCGATCGGGGAGTACCGGCATAGACCGGCAGCACGGTCGTCAGCGGGCGCACCAGGTGCGTAGCGGTCCTCGTCATCAGGATGTGGCGCTCTACCGCGCTCTCGTGGGCGACCGCCACGTCCCCGTTCGCCAGGTACCGCAGCCCCCCGTGCACGAGCTTCGAGCTGAACCTGCTGGTGCCGTAGGCGAGGTCGCGCCGTTCCACCAGCAGCACCGAGTAGCCGCGCGAGGCCGCATCGAGGGCCACCCCGGCCCCGGTGATGCCACCGCCGACGACGAGCAGATCGACGTACGCCGAGCAGCCGCTCAGCACGGCGTCGAGGTCGCGTTCTCGCTGTGCGCGGTTCAGGCTGCCCCGCACATAGTGGCCGTCTTCGCGTGCCGGGCCGCCCATGCCTAAGCCTGGATCCGAGGAGGGGCGCCGTAGCGAGCGGCACCAGAGGGGTGCGAGGGCAAGGCGCCGGCGCGATGGCGGTCTGGTTGCACCGTCGAGCGCCGGCAACGCAGCCGGTGTGCAGCTCTGGGGTCACGCAGCAGGTGGCCTTCCACGGATCCAGGCTAAGACGGTACGCGCGCCGTTGCGGCTCGCCGTACGGCCGCTGCTCCTGTGGTCCCGGCAGTAGGCTGGCCGGGCATCGGGTGAGAGCCGAGCAGGGCTGGAAGGCGGGTGTCGGCAGGTGACGAGCGCTGCGGGCCAGGAGAGCCTCGAGGTCGACCTCCTCATCGTCGGCGCCGGCCCGGTCGGGCTCTTCGGCGCTTACTACGCAGGCTTCCGCGGGCTGAGCGTCGCCATCGTCGACTCGCTGCCGGAGATCGGCGGCCAGGTGACGGCCATGTACCCGGAGAAGGACATCTACGACGTCGGCGGGTTCGCCGTGATCAAGGGCCGCGACCTCGTCGACCGGCTGGTCCAGCAGGCAGCGAGCGCCGACCCGAGGTATCTGATGGGCCGCACGGCGGTCGACCTGTCGCTGCCCACGGACTCGTCCGGAGCCGAGCGGGACGGGGTCCCGCCAGCCTCTGACAGGTCGGTGTGGGTGGGCCTCGATGACGGTACGACGGTGCATGCGGGAGCGCTGATCCTCACCGCCGGCATCGGCAAGTTCACGCCGCGACCGCTGCCGGCGGGTGTCGGCTGGGAGGGGCGCGGGCTCACGTTCTTCGTCTCGTCCTTCGAGGAGTACCGCGACAAGGACGTGGTCGTCGTCGGTGGCGGCGACAGTGCCTTCGACTGGGCGCTGCACCTGCCGACGGTCGCTCGCTCGGTGACGCTCGTGCACCGCCGGGAGAAGTTCCGGGCGGCCCAGTCGACCGTCGAGAAGGTGCGCCGACTCCCGGTCGACCTGCGCATCCCCGCCAACGTCACCCAGCTGCTGGGGGACGGGTGGGTCGAAGCGGTCGAGATCACCGACGTGAAGACCGGCGAGGCCAGCCGCGTCAAGACCCAGGCGGTGGTCGCCGCGCTCGGGTTCCTCGCCGATCTCGGCCCGCTCACCGACTGGGGCCTGGAGCTCAAGGACCGCTACGTGATGGTCGACACGACGATGCGGACCGCCCTGCCGCGGGTGTACGCCGCCGGCGACATCGCCGGGTACGCCGGCAAGCTCCGCCTGATCGCCACCGGGTTCGGCGAGGTGGCGACCGCGGTCAACAACGCCGCCGTGGCGATCAACCCCTCGGTCTCACTGTTCCCCGGTCACTCCAGCGCCCAGGACTGAGGCGGCCGGCCTCGCCCGTTGGCTTGTGGTCGAGGCTCTCTCTCGGCGTACACACCGGCCGCCGCCGACGTTCTGGTGTACGTCGGTGCCCAGCGCTACGTGACCTCGCCGGCTAGGCCACGCTTCCCGTCACCGACTTGCCTTGGCGGTCGACCACCATGCAGAACGGCGACGTGGCGCCGGTGCAGGAGACCGACTGGGTGCTGCGGGTGCTGTCGATGTTGACCTTGCTCGACCAGGTCTTCCCATTGTAGGTGAACGCGTTGCCGCTACCGTCGATCACCGCGCAGAAGGTGGTCGAGGAGCAGGAGACCGCCCGCAGGTGGGCCCCCGACTCCAGGGTCGTCGGCGTGCCCCAGCCAGTGCCGTTGAAGCGGAATGCCCGCCCGCCGGTGTCGACCGCGATGCAGAACGTCGCGCTCCGGCAGGACACCGCGGTCAGCTTCTTCGCCGTCCCGTCGTTGTACCCGCTCGTCCACGTGCTGCCGTTGTAGTGGTAGCCGTTGCCGCTGCTGTCGACGGCGAGACAGACGGTCGTCGAGGCGCACGAGACCGCGTTCAACGCAACGGCCCCGGTGGTGACGACCGTCGCACCGCTCCAGCTCGACCCGTTGTACTTGTAGGCGTTGCCGGAACCGTCCACCGCCACGCAGAGGGTGCTCGAGGTGCACGAGACGCCGGTCAGGCCGCTGCCGACCGCGGTGCCGGCCGACCACGAGGACCCGTTGTACTTGTAGGCCTTGCTCCCGTCGATCGCCAGGCAGAAGGTCGCGCTCGGGCAGGAGACGGCCACCAGTGAGCCCACCACGACGTTGGTCGGCGCCGACCAGGTGTGGCCGTTGAAGGTGACCGCCGCACCCGCGTCGTCGACGTTGGCGCACATCGTGGCCGAGTAGCAGCTGACCGAGGCCGGGTGGCCGGTGGGTACGTCGAGCACGCTCGGCGCCGACCAGGTGCCGCTGCTCATCTGCAGGACGTTGCCGGCGGCGTCGACGGCCATGCAGGAGCCGGTTTGCGGGCACGACACCGAGAGCAGCGGAAGGCTCCCGTCGATCGGGCTGCCCCCGAAGCTGCTCGTCCCCTCATACGTGATCGCATTGCCGCTGTCGTCGACCGCCACGCAGTTGGTGGTGGAGGTGCAGGACACGGCGGCCAGCGCGAAGCTCGCCGAGGGGCCGCCCAGGTTGGACCAGCTGCTGCCGTCGTACTTGAAGAAGGTGTCCGAACCGTTGACCGCGACGCAGAAGGTGGTCGAAACACAGGAGACCGAGCTTGCGGTGCTGGTGCCGATGGTGCTGCTGGTCCAGTTGCTGCCGTCGTAGGCGAGCCCGTTGCCGGCGTCGTCGACAGCGACGCAGAAGGCCGACGAGAGGCAGGACACGCCGGTGAGTGCGTTACCGCTCCCGATGGTCGTGGCCGAGCCCCAGGTGCTGCCGTTGAAGGTGAGCGCCCGGCCGCCGTCGTCGACCGCCACGCAGAACGTGGCCGACGAGCACGAGACCGAGGTCAGCGTGCCGGTGCCGTCGATGTTGGTCGGCCCGGCCCACAGCTTGTTGCCGTCGAAGGTCAGCGCGTTGCCGCGCGCGTCGACCGCGGCGCAGAAGCTCGTGGTGGGGCAGGACACCGAGGTGAGCCCACCACCGCCGATGTCGATGCTCTTGGGCGCCGCCCAGGCGGTGCCGTTGTACTTCATGAACTTCCCGCGCCCGTCGACGGCGACGCAGAGCGTGGCCGTCGCACACGAGACCGCCGCGGCCGGGCCCTGGGTCGGCTCGAGCGTGGTCGGCGACCCCCAGGCGAAGGCGGTGCTGGCGCTCGTCGAGCGCACGTAGCCCAGCGCCACTCCCCACACCTGGACCGCAGCCGAGGAGAAGTTGCGGATCGTGATCTGGCCGTGGCTGTTGACCCTGGTGACGACCAGCTGGGTCGCCGTCTGGTGGGCGCCGAAGCGGAGCACCGTCGGGTGTGACTTGCTGTACGCCGAGTAGACGGCGATGTGCCCACCGGCCGGCGGGTTGGAGACCGTGACCTCCAGGGCGACGCTGGCCGTGCCGGTTGCCGGGACCCCGGCGTGCCCGGCGAGAGTCGCCAGTCGGCCCTGGCCCGCTGCGATCGACCCCTTGGCGGTGTCGAGCCCGCTGACCGTGTTGAACACCTCCCGGCCGATCAAGGAGCCGGTCGCGCCAGCCAGGCTCGGCGTCCCCGAGCGGGCGTAGCCAATGGCAACGCCCCAGACCTGGATCGAGCCGCCGGAGTAGTTGCGCACTGTGATCTGGCCCTTGCTGCTGAGCTTGGCCCAGACCAGCTGGGTCACGGTCTGGTGCGCCCGGAAGCGAAGCATGGTCGGGTGCGACTTCGTGAACGCCGGGTAGACCGCCACCCGCCCGGCCGCGGCCGGGTTGGACACCGTCACCTCGACCAGCGCCATGCCGACCCCGGTCGACGGGATGCCGGCGTGGCCGTTGATGCTCGCGACCCGTCCGCTGCCGGCCGCGATGGCGCCCTTGCTCGCGTTGAGGCCGCTGACCGTGCTGAACACCGTTGCCGGCGTTACGAAGCCGAGCGTGCCGGAGTTGTTCGGCGTACCGGCGACCGTGTAGCCGAGTACGACGCCCCAGGCCTGCAGCGCTCCGCCGGAGAGGTTGCGGACGGTGATCTCGCCGGCCGGGCTGAGTCGGGTGACGACCAGGCCGGTCACTGTCTGCTGCGAGCGGAAGCGCAGCACGGTCGGATGCGATTTGTTCCCGGTGGCATAGATGGCCAGCCGTCCACCAGCCCGCGGGTGCGAGACCGTGACCTCGACAGCGACTGCCCCGGCACCGGTCGCCGGGACCCCGGCGTGGCCGGCGACGGTGGCGACCTTGCCCCGTCCGGCGGCGATGGCGCCCTTGGTGATGTTGAGCCCGGAGGTCGTGTTGAACACCGTCTTCGGGTTCAGCGACTTGAACGCACCGGCGACGGCCGACGTCGAGGCGTTGGACGTGGTCCGTGCCGGGCCCAAGATGCCGGCCTGCGGCGCCCCCGGAAGTGCGAAGGCCCCCTGGCCCTGAGCGAGGATCAGGAACGCCGCAGCGATGCCCGTTCCGACGATTGTCCCCTTGCGCAGGCCGCGAAAGATCACGGTCCCCTCCTTGACGTCTGAGGTTGTCGGTGTTGCACATCCGCGAGCGTGATGCCGGTGTGAGGACCCCCCGCGTGAGCAAGCAATCGCAACGTAGCAGCCGGTCATGACACATGCGGGCCAAACGGAAAAACTCCCCTTCCGGGGCCGCTGCCGCCCATGCCGGATCACCTCCGCCGCCGGTTGAGGAGGCCGCGCAGCGGCCGTCTCGAAGCCGGCGGCGCCAGCGCGCTGGCGCCGCGCACCGTGGAGGTGCGGCAGAGTGGCTTCGTGGCTGAGCCGCACGGGCGAGCGCCTGACCTCGACTGGGCGCGATGGGGTCGGCCGGAGCGCCGGGAGCACCTCAGCGCTGCTCTGGTCGAGTTGCTCCAGCAGGCGCTCGGGCTCCGCGGGCCCGCCCCGGCGGTTGTCGAGGCAGCCGACGTGCAGGTGCCGGCGTCCCGACTGACGCCGCCTGCGCATCACGACCTGGCGGCAGTGGTCGGAGCCGTGCACGTCAAGGATGACCCGGCGGCCCGCTTGTCCCGGGCGGCCGGCCGGAGCACGGCCGATCTACTGGGGATGCGAGCAGGGACCCTCGACGGTGTCCCCGATGCCGTCGTACTGCCGGGGAGCCACGACGAGGTCCAACGGCTCCTCACCGTGTGCACCGCGCACCGGATCGCCGTCGTCCCCTTCGGCGGCGGCACCAGCGTGGTCGGCGGCGTTGCGGCACGAGCCGGCGAGCACGCCGCCGTGGTCGCGCTCGACGTACGTCGGCTCGGCGCACTGGTGAGCCTCGATCGCGAATCCGGCCTCGCGACGCTGCAGACGGGGCTGCGGGCGCCTGAGGCGGAGGCGCTGCTGGGTGTCGAGGGGTTCACCCTGGGCCACTTCCCGCAGAGCTACGAGTACGCCAGCTTGGGCGGGTTCGCGGCCACCAGGTCGGCCGGCCAGGCGTCGTCCGGGTACGGCCGCTTCGACGAGATGGTGGTCGCCCTGCGGGTAGCCACCCCGGCTGGCTCGCTGCGGGTCGGCCGGGTCGTGGCCTCAGCGGCCGGGCCCGACCTCCGACAACTCTTCCTCGGCTCGGAGGGCGCGCTTGGCGTGATCACCGAGCTGACCTTGCGGGTGCGCCCCGAGCCGGAGGTGGTGGTCGACGAGGCCTGGGCGTTCGCGGACTTCGCGGCGGGGGTAGCGGCCCTCCGCAAGCTGGCCGTCGCTGGCGAGCCGGTGACGGTGACGCGGCTCAGCGACGAGGCCGAGACGTGGGTGAACAGCCAGCTGGCGCCCGCCAGCCCCGGTGCGCCCGCCGCGGCGCACGGCGCCGAGGGCTGCCGGGCCGTCATCGCTCACGAGGGTCCGGCTGACCTGGTCGAGGCGCGCGGTCGACTGGTCGCGGCGCTGCTGCAGCGGGCGGGTGGTCGGCGGCTGGCCCAGCCGAGGGCAGGCGAGTGGCGCGCCGTGCGGTTCCGCGCGCCGTACCTGCGAGATGCCCTGCTCGACGCCGGCGTGTTCGTCGAGACGCTGGAGACCGCCGGCTCATGGTCGCAGCTGGCCAGGCTGCGCGATGGGGTCACCACGGCGGTGGTCGGCGCGCTCACCACGGCGGGCCGCCCGCCGGTCATCATGTGCCACGTCTCGCACGTCTACCGCACCGGGGCATCGCTGTACTTCACCGTCGTCTGCCGAATCGGCCCTAGGCCCCGGGAGGCTTGGGCCGCCGCCAAACGGGCGGCGGGCGACGCGATCATTGCCGCCGGCGGCACGATCACCCACCACCACGGCGTCGGCACCGAGCACCTGCCGTGGATGGCCGCCGAGGTCGGACCGCTCGGGCTCGACGTACTGCGGGCGGTCAAGACGACCCTCGACCCAGCGGGGATCCTCAACCCCGGCAAGCTGATCCCCCCGCTCGACTGAAGCGTTCGTACGGCGAGGGCAGCGGGCGATGGAGCGCGCGGGTACTGTCCGGGCGGTGCATGACTTCGACAACGGGTGGGATTCCAGCGCGGTCATCGTCGACGAGCACTGGGTGGAGCGCTCGCCGCGGCGCGCGGAGGTCGTGCCTGCGTTGCGCCGCGAAGCTCCATTGCTCGGCTGGCTTGCGCCGCAGCTGCCGCTGAGGGTGCCGGTCCCGGTGGTTGTCTCCGAGGACCCGCTCCGAGTCCGGCACCGGCTCATCGAGGGTGGACCCTGCGACGGCAAGTCGGCCGCGCAGGGCAAGGCTTTGGGTGAGTTCCTCCGCGCGCTGCACGGCGCCGACGTCGCCACTGCGGTCGCGATGGGGGTGCCGCCGGCAGCCGAGTCTCATCGGGAGCATCTGGCCCAGCTGGAGCGGTTCGCCACCGAAGTGGTGCCGCGGCTCCCCAGCGATCTCCGTGCCCCCGCGGAATCCCTGCTCAACTCCGTCCGAGTGCCCACGCCCGATGCTTGCGTGAGCCACGGGGACCTGGGGCCGGCACACGTGCTGGTCCAAAATCCGCTGGGGCCACCCGCGAGGGGTCAACAACAACATGCTTCGCGGAGCGGGGCCGGTTGTCCGTGACCACCTTCGGTCGGGTCCCAGCCGCGATCGAGGTTGCCACCGAATGCTCCGGCCGACCGCGGGAGCCCGCATGATCGGAGTGACAGCGACCACGCCGTTGTCGACCGGCTATCCGAGCTGGTCCCGACGGCGGGTCAGATAGGCGGTCTCGGCGGTGTTGCCGGCCAGCTCGATGGCCCGGCCGTACGCCGCTCGCGACTCTTGAGTGCGCCCCAGTCGGCGGAGCAGGTCGGCGCGGGCGGCGTGGTAGGCGTGATAGTCGGTGAGCCCGTCCGCAAGTCCGTCGATCGCCGCCAGTCCGACCGCTGGGCCGTCCAGCTCGGCAACCGCTACGGCTCGGTTCAAGGCGATGATCGGAGACGGGTCGAGTCGGGTCAGCTGGTCATACAGGGCGACGATCTGCGACCAGTCGGTGTCGTCGACGTGGCCGGCGGAGGTGTGCACGGCGTTGATCGCCGCGAGCAGCTGGTAGCGACCCGGGGGTGCCCCAGTGGCCAGCCGCTCCCGCACCAGCCGGTGACCCTCGGCCACCAGCGCCGGATCCCAGCGTCCCCGGTCCTGCTCGGCGAGCGTGACCAGCTCGCCGTTCGGCGCAACCCGGGCCTCGCGGCGCGCCTCGATCAGGAGCATGAGGGCCAGCAGCCCGGCCACCTCGCCGTCGTCCGGCAGCAGCGCGCGGCTCAGGCGAGCGAGCCGGATGGCCTCGGCGGTCAGCGTCTGGCGCACGGGGTCGGTGTCGGGCCCGGTGGCCAGGTAGCCCTCGTTGAAGACCAGGAAGAGAACGGCGAGTACGCCGGAGACGCGCGCCGGCAGATCCGCCGCGGCCGGCACCCGATAGGGGATGCTCGCCGCCTTGATCTTGCCCTTCGCGCGAGTGATCCGCTGGGCCATGGTGGCCTCACGCACCAGGAAGGCGTGGGCGATCTCGGGCACGGTCAGGCCGCCGACCAGGCGCAGCGTGAGTGCGACTCGGGCCTGCATCGCGAGGGCCGGATGACAGCAGGTGAAGATCAGCCGCAGTCGCTCGTCGTCGATCGCGCCAAGAGGCTCCGGTTGGGTGTCGTACAACGCCTGCGCCTCGCGCTGCTTGTCGGCCCGCTTGGTCTCGCGCCGGATCCGGTCGATCGCCTTGCGGTTGGCGGTGGTGGTGAGCCAGGCGCCAGGGTTGGGGGGTACGCCGTCGGCCGGCCACCGCGCGACGGCCGTCGCGAAGGCGTCGGCGGCCGCCTCCTCGGCAATGTCGAGGTCGCCGAACCGCGTGGCGAGGCTGGCGACCACCCGCGCCCACTCCTCTCGGTGGGCCCGCGTGATCGCCTCCCGGGCATCATCCACAGTCACCATCACCGCCCATCTTTGCTATGAACCAGGCACCCGACACCACCGCGGAGCGAGGCACAGGTGTAGCCAATCATCCGAAGAGGTATCACCCATCAGCCCAACACCGGATGTCACCCCGGAGGTGGGTAACACACGGGATTTGTGGGCCCCGTGGGACTCGAACCCACAACCCGCGGATTAAAAGTCCGCTGCTCTGCCAGTTGAGCTAGAGGCCCGACGGCCAAGTGTGCCGCACATTCGACCGGGTCCGCTGGTGACCGCCGCACCAAAGCTCGCTCATCCGGCGGGTCCACACACGGGCGCACCGAGCGCGCCGGCTCCGCACAACCTGCGATCCAGTGGCGACGGCGCCGGCCCTGACACGGTAGGCTAGGCGCCTCGGCTGCAGTACCGTCTCGGTGCCCAACCCAAGACATTGGGACTCTGAGGAAGGTGGGCGTCGTGAGCGATGAGCTGGACGTCGATGTTCACGACAGCGAGGTGCTCGCGGAGATCGAGATGATGACCAACTTGATCATCGCCACCTCCGAGAGCGAGGGTCCGCTGCCGCAGCAGCGCATCGACGAGATCCTCGGCGTCAGCGCCCCATAGTCACCGGCTGGTCGGCACACCGCCGGGCCCAGCCGCGCCGCTGACCCCAGGCGGAGCGCACCGGAGGGTGGTCGCAGACAACCGGCTCGGCGCATTGAGAGGTTTTGTTGCTGACCACCCTCGGGCGGAGCGCAATCAGGGTGGTCGCGGACAACGTGCCCACGGCGCTGGCGGGCGTTGTTCCTGACCACGCTGCGGGGACCGGGTGCCCGAGTTGGGCGACTTGGGTACTGACCCCCTAGCATGACGGTGACCGTTCCTCTCCGACGGGAGCCACAAGGTGCCCTTGCGATTCCGACCGGTGGACTCCGCGTTCTTCGACCTCTTCAGCACGTCCGCGCGCAATCTGCTCGGCGGCGCCAACCTGCTGGCGGAGATGGTCACTCCCAACTGCGACCGGCACGAGCTGGCAACCCGGATGCGCAAGGCCGAGCACGAAGAGGACGAGACCACCCATGCCATCGTCCGCCGGGTCAACACCACCTTCGTGACCCCCTTCGACCGCGAGGACATCTACCGCCTGGCCGCCAGCCTCGACGACGTAATGGACTTCATGGAGGAGGCCGTGGACCTGGTCAACCTCTACGAGATCCACGACCTCCCGACCGAGCTCACGCATCAGGTCGAGGTCATCCAGCGATGCGCCGAGGTCACTGCGGAGGCGATGCCTGGCCTGCGGACGATGCGGGGGCTGTCCGACTACTGGATCGAGATAAACCGCCTGGAGAACGAGGGCGACCAGTCCTACCGCCACATCCTGGCCAAGCTCTTCAACGGCTCGTTCGAGGCGCTGTCCGTCCTCAAGCTCAAGGATGTCGTCGACTCGCTGGAGGGTGCCATCGACGCCTTCGAGCGGGTGGCCAACACGGTCGAGCAGATCGCCGTAAAGGAGTCCTAGTGGGCAGACCACTGGCGTCCCCTGACATCTCCGGGGCCGGGCACCGTCGCGGCTTCGCTGGCTGAGACGCTCCTGCTCCATGGGTCTTGCCCTGACGATCGCCGTGATCGTGGTGGCCTCCGGGTTCAACTACACCAACGGATTCCACGACGCCGCCAACGCCATAGCGACGGCGATCTCGACCCGAGCGCTGACTCCTCGAGTGGCTCTTGCCCTCGCGGCCGTGATGAACTTCGTCGGCGCCTTCCTGGGGCAGCAGGTTGCCAACACGGTCGCTTCCGTGATCTCTCCGCCAGGCGGCAACAGCGGCCAGGTGGTGCTGATGGGGGCGCTGATCGGCGCCACCACCTGGAACCTGATCACCTGGTCGCTCGGGCTCCCCTCCTCGTCGACGCATGCGCTGATCGGCGGACTGGTCGGCGCTGGGCTCGCGTCGGCCAGCTCGGTGAACTGGCCTGCGATCGTCGACAAGGTCGTCATCCCCATGGTGCTGTCTCCGATCGTCGGGTTCTGCCTGGCCTTCGCCGTCATGACGTCGATCCTCTGGATCTTCCGCCGCGGCCACCCCGGCAAGCTGCAGCGGGGTTTCCGCCGCCTGCAGACGATCTCCGCCTCCGCGATGGCGCTCGGCCACGGCCTCCAGGACGCCCAGAAGACGATGGGCGTCATGTTCCTGGCCCTGGTCACCGGCGGCTACGAGTCGGCGAGCGCGAACCTGCCCTGGTGGGTGATCGCGCTTGGCGCCGCGGCCATCTCGGCCGGCACCTACTCGGGCGGCTGGCGCATCATGCGGACGATGGGCCGGCGCATCATCCACCTCGACCCCGCTCGGGCGTTCAGCGCCGAGATGACCGCGTCGAGCGTCCTCTACATCACGGCGTACCTGTTCCAGGCCCCGATCTCCACCACGCACGTGATCACCGCGGGCGTGATGGGCGCCGGCGCGACGAAGCGCCGGTCCGCGGTCCGCTGGGGGGTGGCGCATAACATCGTGGCGGCGTGGATCCTCACGCTGCCGGCCGCCGGGATCGTCGCGGCGGTGGCCTACCTGATCCTCCACACCTTCCTGCCCTGACGGAGCGGCAGCCTCGCGACCGGGCGGCGGTGAGACGCCCTCCCATCGCAGCGGCCACCTGACTCGCTCTCGCGCCTGGCAGGCGCAGGCGAGGTAGTCCTCAGCGGGCAGGATCGGCCCGGTACTCGACGTCGAGGTTGGTGACTGCGAAACCCAGCCGGGCATACAGGGACGTCGCCGCCGGGCTGTCGGCCTCGACGTACAGCGTCACGGTGGCCAGCCCGCACGCGCGAAGATGGTGCAGCCCCGTCAGCGTCAGCGCCTTGCCCAGCCCAAGCCCCTGCGCCTCAGGCCGTACGCCGACGACGTAGACCTCCCCGACGGCCGCCTCGCCGAGCTCCCCCGCGGGGTGCACCTTGGTCCAGTGAAAGCCCAGCAGGCGCCCGCCGCGCTCGGCCAGGAAGAACCCGGCGGGGTCGAACCATGGCTGCGCCATCCGCTCGTGCAGGTCGTCGACCGTCAGCCGGCCCTGCTCCGGATGGCTGGCGAACGCGTCGGCGTTCGCCTCCACCCAGGCGGAGTCGTCGACCCCTGGCCGGAACGTTTGTGCGGAAACGTCGGCCGGGTACGTCGGGTCGTCGAGCGGCTCGTCGAGCGCTCGCTGCATCTGGCGCAGCTCGCGAGCCGCGGTGAAGCCGAGTCGATCGGCGAGGCGGCGCGCCGGCTCGAGGTTCCCGTGGGCCCACAGGCGCAGCGCCCCGGGGGCCGCCTCCTCCCGCAACGCGGCCACGAGCGCGGTAGCGATACCCCGCCGCCGATGGTCGGGGTGTACGACGAGGTGCCCCACGCCGCCGGTAGCGGCCGGGCGGAGGTGGCCGTAACCGCCCACAACATCGCTGCCTGCAGCCCGCACCACCAGGTGTCGCACGGCCGCGCCGGTACCGAACTCCAGGTCGAGTCGCACCTGGTCGTCGAGGGCCGCCACCCCGTCCGCGCGGTGGGCCGCATCGCCAACGGCGAGCACCGACGCCCGGTCGGCTGCAGGGAGCGCAGCGCTGACCTCTACCCGCCCCGGCTCGCTGCTCACCTGCCGCGGCCGGCCGGGCTGCTCTGCTCGCGCATCGGTTCGCGCTGCCGGCCGCCGTACCTCTGCGTGGGCGGTACGAACCGGTAGCCGACGTTGCGGACCGTCCCGACCAGGGACTCGTGCTCGGTGCCCAGCTTGGCGCGCACCCGGCGTACGTGGACGTCCACCGTGCGGGTTCCGCCGAGATAGTCGTAGCCCCAGACCTCCGCCAGCAGCTGTTGGCGGCTGAACACCCGCCCCGGGTGCTGGGCCAGGAACTTGAGCAGCTCGAACTCCTTGAAGGTCAGGTCGAGCGGCTTCCCGCTGACCCGGGCCAGGTACGACGCCTCGTCGATCTCGAGGTCGCCGCGGACCACGGTCGCGGGCAAGTCGGACTCCACCGCCGACCGGCCGATGGCCAGCCGCAGCCGAGCCTCGACCTCCGCGGGGCCGGCGGTGGCGAGCACGACGTCGTCGATCCCCCAGTCCGCGGCGACGACCGCGAGCCCGACGTCGCTGACCACCAGCAGCAGCGGCACCGTGATCCCGGTTGTCTTGATCAGGCGGCAGAGGCTCCGCACCGCGGCGAGGTCGCTCCGGCCGTCCACGAGCACGGCGTCGCCGGCGGGAATGTCGAGCAGCATCGTCGGCTCCGCGGGCACGACCTGGACGACGTGCGGGAGCAGTGACAGGGCCGGGAGGACCTGGACCGAGGCCTCGGTCGAGCCGGTGATCAGAAGCAGCCTGCTGACCGTGATCACCTCCTCGCCGTGACCAGGCTCTCCGACGCGGGTGCTTGCGGCGGCCCCCGCCGCGGAGTATGGGTCGGCCACGCTGATGAGAGGATACCCAACATGCCTCCGCCGCCGGCTCCCGCGCGCGCACCCGGGTCTGCGCCGGGCCAGGCAACGGTGACCGTCCGCTACTGGGCGGCCGCTCGGGAGGCGGCCGGCTGTGCAGAGGAGCAGGTGCGCGGCGCCACGCTTGGCGAGGTGCTCGACGGGGCCCGCGCCAGGCACGCTGACCAACCCCGCTTCGGGCGCGTCCTCGACGTGTGCTCCTTCATCCTCGGCGAGCAGCCGGTCGGGTCGCGGCGGAGGTCAGATGTGCCGGTCGCCGACGGCGACGTGCTGGAGGTGCTGCCGCCGTTCGCCGGCGGCGCCCCACCCGCCGGTTGAGCCGGCCTCAGCGCCCGAGTCAACCCGGCGGTCGACCCGGCCGCGCAGCGGCCGAGTCGAAACCGCGGGCGCGCACCCGGGCCCGGATTTCCGGCGAGCTCAACCGCTGGACCCACACCGCCCCGCTCGACGGGTCCGCCGGCGGTCACCTGGCGGAACGGCGATCGCCGTACCTCAGCGGGCCCACGTATGCTGAGGGATGTGTCGTCCACCTACCTGAGCCAGCGCTTCACGAAGCGCCGCGCGGTGGACAACTGCCACACCTCAACCGCGGTCTGTCGCGTCCGCTGACGCCACCCTCGCCGCCCGGCCGGGGCCCGCGACCGCCACGAGCGGTTGTTCCGTGGGGAGCTCCGAGCGCTTGCCTGCGAGGGCCTGCATTACCAATCCAGACCGTCCCCCCCGCCCGGACACCGGGCTCCTCATCAAGAAAGGCAGGCTCCATGAGTCGCCAAACAGCACTGGTCAGCGCCGACTGGGTGGCCGAGCACCGCGCCGACCCTGCGGTCGTCCTCGTCGAGGTCGACGAGGACACCACCGCGTACGACAAGGGACACATCCCCGGCGCCGTCAAGATCCACTGGAAGGACGACCTGCAGGACCCGGTTCGTCGCGACTTCGTGAACCGCGAGCAGTTCGAGCAGCTGCTCGGCTCGCGCGGGATCGGCAACGACGACCTGGTCGTTCTCTACGGCGGTAACAACAACTGGTTCGCCGCATACGCCTACTGGTACTTCCGGCTCTATGGGCACGACCAGGTTCGACTGCTCGATGGCGGGCGCAAGACCTGGGAGCTGCAGTCTCGGGAGCTGACCGCCGAGGTGCCCGCGCGCACTCCGACGACGTACCAGGCGAGTAGCCCGGACACCTCGATCCGGGCGTTCCGCGACGACGTTCTGGCCGCTCTGGGCAAGCTGAACCTGGTCGATGTCCGGTCACCCGACGAGTACGCCGGCCGGCTGCTGGCCCCAGCGCACCTGCCGCAGGAGTCCGCCCAGCGCGCCGGTCACGTACCGACCGCGGTCAACGTGCCGTGGAGCAAGGCGGCCAACGACGACGGCACGTTCAAGACCGACGTCGAGCTCACCGCGCTGTACGCCGGCGCAGGGGTCGACTTCGACCGCGACACCATCGCCTACTGCCGGATCGGCGAGCGCAGCGCGCATACCTGGTTCGTCCTCCACGAGCTGCTGGGCCAACCGAACGTCCGGAACTACGACGGCTCCTGGTCGGAGTACGGGTCGCTCGTCGGTGTCCCGATCGCTCTCGGTGACGAGCCCGGAGAGGCAACCCGATGAGCTGCGGCGCGCCAGCCGACGGCGACGCCGGACAGGTCGACGCCGTCGACCCGTCCGGACAGGCGGTCATCACCGGCCGAGTCGTGGACGCCAGCGGCCAGCCGCTGGCCGGTGCCTACGTCCGGCTTCTGGACTCGACCGGAGAGTTCGCCGGCGAGGTCCCCGCCGGCGACACCGGACAGTTCCGGTTCTTCGCCGCCGGCGGGAACTGGACCGTAAGGGCAGTGACGTCTCGCTCCGCCCCCGTCGACGTGACGGTGAGCGCGGTCGTCGGGCAGGCGGTGGAGGCGCGGATCGCCGTCTGAGCGAGCCACCGCCTGACGAGGCTGTTTCGCCAACCCCAGGGTCAGCCGGGCCCGGTCGCCGTATGCTGGTGCGATGCCACGGGGGGTGGCACCGCCAGGCACGACAGGGGATGGTCCGATGACTGTGCGCGATGACCGGCCCTGGGGCTGCTACGAGATCCTGCACACCGGCGAGCGGGTCCAGGTGAAGCGGATCTGCGTCCGGCCCGGGCGGCGGCTCAGCTACCAACGACACGAGTTCCGCGCCGAGCACTGGTTTGTCGTGTCCGGCGTGGGCCTGGCGACGCTGGACGGGCGAGAGTTCGAGGTCGTCGCGGGATCGAGCGTCGACGTACCCGTCGGCACCGCGCACCGAATTGCCAACCCCGGCGGCGAAGAGCTGGTGTTCGTCGAGGTGCAGACCGGCTCGTATCTCGGTGAGGACGACATTGAGCGCCTGGCGGACGACTACGGCCGACTGAGCACCGGGTCGGTCAGCGCGGCGGCGTCAGTTGACGTTGGTCTGGCTGGCGAGGGAGCTGCCCGGGTTCGCCCTTAGGTAGCGGCCGAGATGGCCGTCGGCGAGGTCGCGCCACAGCTTCTTGCACTTCACGGCGTTCAGCTCCACCACGTCCTGGCCGTCGACGGTGGCGTAAGTGCCGAGCGGTGCGGTAGTGAACTTCACGTCGCTTGAGTGCAGATGGCGCATGGACAGCGCCAGGTCGCGGATCTCGCTGTTGGTCCAGGTCTTGTCCAAGATGAGGTACTTGACCATCACCCCCACGACGCGGGTGATCTTGATCGGGTTGCTCATCGTCCCTTCGGAGAGCAGCTTATCCATCACCGCCCGCATGAAGTTCTGCTGGCGCATGATGCGGCCGAAGTCGCCGTTGCTCAGGCCGTGTCGGGTCCGCACGTACTGCAGCGCGCGGTAGCCGTCGAGGGTCTGCCACCCCTTGTGCCAGGTGATCTTCTGCGAGTCGTCGTAGAACGTGTGCGGAACGTAGACCGTGATCCCGCCGAGGGCGTTCGTGAGGTCCTTGAACCCGGACCAGTCGATGATCGCGACGTGGTCGATGTGAATGCCGGTTAGGTGCTGGACAACCTTCACCGACAGCTTCGGCCCGCCGTACGAGAACGCCGCGTTGATCTTGGCGTAGCCCCCGTCGTAGGGATAGCCGGGCACCTTGAGCCAGGTGTCACGTGGGATCGAGACGATCTGCACCGACTTCCGGTTGGCCGTCACGTGGACGAGCATGATCGTGTCCGAGCGGTGGATCCCCGGTGTCCAGACGCCGTCCTTCAGGTCCTGTCCCACCGACTGCTGGTTCTTGCCGCCGTTGTCGGCGCCCAACAGCAGGATGTTGAGCGGGGTGTTGGACACCGGCTGGGGGTCGCTCTTGCCGGCCTGGGCCTTGGGGGCGACGTGGGCGGGATGGATGCCCGCGTCGAACCGCTGGATGTTGCTCAGCTGGTGGTTGAGCCACCATAGGTAGCCGCCGACGACCACCACGATCACGACGACGATGGCGAGCAGCGAGGTCAGCGCGAGGTGCCGGCGTACGAAACTGCGTCGCGGGCGTCTCGGGCCGTCCGCGGGCACCTGCTCTTGACTCATGGAGGCTCTTCTGTCGTCGAAGCCGGAGATTGGCAGGTCAAGTGTGCCAACCCCGGAGGCGGAAACCGAAATCGGGGCGGCTCCCGCCGAAGGATCTTTGGGCAATCCTCAGGATCGACGGACGGCTGCCCGTACGTGCCTGCACCGGCCGGTGGAACCGACCTCTTAGACTCAGACCGTGGAGCCGCTTTTCGTCAGCCTGCTCATTTTGGTCGCCGTCGGGGTGGTGGCGGTCTGCGGCCGGACCGTGGTGCGTCTCTGGCGCAGCGGTCCCTGACCGCCCGCCGATGCCCGACGAGGCTCTCCCCGAGGTGCACCCGGACCTGGCGCCGGTGGCGTTCCTGCTGGGCCACTGGCATGGGAACGGCCACGGCGACTACCCGAGCATCGATGAATTCCACTTCCGGCAGCGGCTGAGCTTCGCTCACGACGGCCGGCCATTCGTGCACTACCTGAGCCGTACCTGGCTGACCGACGAGTCGGGTGCGGACATCCGGCCGGCCGCGCTGGAGACGGGCTTCCTCCGACTGCGGGCCGGCGGCGACGTCGAGGCGCTGCTCGCCCATGCGACCGGGGTGGCGGAGGTCTACTACGGGCGCGCGGCGAGCGGCCGTCTCGAGATGTCGACCGACGCCGTCGTACGGACGACCAGCGCCAAGGAGTACGTCGCCGGGCACCGGCTCTATGGGCTGGTCGACGGGGAGCTGATGTGGGCCTTCGACATGGCAGCCATGGGCAGCGGGCTGCAGCCGCACATCTGGGCGCGGCTCCAGCGCGACTGAGCCGGCTCACCGCGACGGGGCGCACACCGGCGCCTCTAAACTCGACCGCATGGGGCTTCCCGAGCAGCTTCGCGCCAGCGGCCACCGGCTGACCGCGCAGCGGCAGCAGGTCCTCGACGCGGTCGCCGACCTCGGGCACGCGACCCCGGAGCAGGTCCGCGGGTGGGTCGGCCGGCACGCGCGCCCGGTCAACATCTCCACCGTCTACCGGACCCTGGAGCTGCTGGAGCAGCTCGGCCTGGTAACCCACGCACACCTCACCCACGGCGCGCCCACCTACCATGCGGCGAGTGCGGTAGAGCACGGGCACCTGGTCTGTCGCGAGTGCGGGTCGATCACCGAGGTCACCCCCGACGAGGTCAGCCCGCTGGCGGACCGGCTCCGGCTGGGCAAGGGGTTCGTGGTGGACGTCGGACACCTCACCGTCTTCGGCCGCTGCGCCCGGTGCGCCGGCTGATGACCGAGGCGTCCCAGCGGCAGCCGACCGAGTTGGGTCGGCGCTTCGAGCCTGCACCGGAGCACGGACGGAGCCCTTTCCTCGACCGGCCGGGCGCGGTCGAGGCCGAGGGGATCGACGCCGGGGTGGCCGCGCACTACGGCAACCCGTTCAAGGAGCAGCAGACCCTGCTCGCCGGCGATGGCGTCGTCGACCTGTCGCACCGCGGCGTGCTCCGGGTCGGCGGTGCCGACCGGCTCTCCTGGCTGCACTCGCTCACCTCGCAGTACCTGGAGGGCCTCGAGCCCGGGCGCGAGGTCTCGGCCCTGGTGCTGTCGCCACAGGGGCACGTGGAGTTCGCGCTGTCCGGCCACGACGACGGCACGGCCTTCTGGGCGCACACCGAACCCGGCTCGGTGGCCGCGCTGGTGGGCTGGCTCGACTCGATGCGCTTCCTGCTCGACGTCGAGGTAGCGGACGTGACGGCCGGCTGGGCGGCCGTTGCCCGCGCCTCGTCCGAGGTCTCGTTGGTACGCCGGGCCGACCTCGGGTCTGTCGAGGGCACGCCCTGCGGCGTCTGGGCGTACGAGGCGCTGCGGGTCGCCCGGGGCGAGCCTCGGTTCGGCCTCGACACCGACCACCGGTCGATCCCCAACGAGCTCGGCTGGATCGGTACGGCGGTCCACCTCGACAAGGGCTGCTACCGAGGTCAGGAGACCGTTGCGAGGGTGCACAACCTCGGCCGACCTCCGCGGCGGCTGGTGCTGCTCCACCTCGACGGCTCGGTCGACCGGTTGCCGGTCCACGGTGACCCCGTCGAGCTCGCGGACCGGCAGGTCGGGTTCGTCGGCTCGGCGGCGCGCCACTTCGAGCTGGGCCCGATCGCGCTTGCGTTGGTCAAGCGGAACGTGCCGCTCGGTGCAGACCTGGTGGCTGGCGGGGTGGCGGCCGCCCAGGAGGCGGTCGTCGACCCAGAGGCCGGCCTGCACATCCGTCCAGAGCTCTGATCCTGCCGCTACGGGCGGCGCGCCCGTAGTTCCGGTGCGCTCGCGGCTGGCACCCGGTTGTCCGCTGCGGGTGGCGTTGTCCCGGGAGGGCGGTCGCAAACCGGGCGTCGAACCCCCTGGGCGGGACAACGGGGGGGGGATCGGGCAACCTCCGGAGCGTCGGCCGCGTCTTCCGCGCCAGTAGAACCTAACCTGGCGGACACGCCGTGGGCATGCGCGGGCACCGCAGGAAGGTGCCCCGCGGAATCAACACCAGGCAACGGCGGACGAAGGAACCCGGTGACCGCGGACGCAGCACCCGAAGTGGCTCCGGCGAAGCGGGCTGCCCGGGCGGTGGGGCCCCGCCGTCCCCCGGCGGCTGCGGCCCGGCAGCGACCCGCGTCCGCTGCCGCCCGTGAGCGCGCTCCCGTGGCCCAGAAGCCACCGGCGCGGGTGCCAGCCCGGCAGCGGCCGGAGCCTGCGGTCCGGCCGCCGCGGCTGCCGGCGCTCGACGGGATCCGTGCGCTCGCCGTCCTGGCGGTGGCGCTCTACCACTTCGGCGTCGGCTGGGCGACCGGGGGGTTCCTCGGCGTTGACGTGTTCTTCGTGCTCAGCGGATACCTGATTACCGGCCAGCTCGTGACGCGGTGGGTCGTCGGCGACCGCCGCTCGTTCTCGGCCTTCTGGTCGGCCCGGGCCCGCCGGCTGCTGCCGGCCCTGGCCCTTATGTTGGCTGGCGCCACGGTCGCCATGGTTGCGCTCGGCCGGGACCAGCTCGACGAGTTCCGGGGAGACCTCGGGGCGGCTGCGACGTACACCTCGAACTGGTGGTACGTGTTCCACCACCGCTCGTACTTCGAGTCGACCGGCCGGCCGCCGGTCCTGCAGCACCTCTGGTCGCTGGCCGTCGAGGAGCAGTTCTACCTGGCCTGGCCGCTGCTCTTCGCGGCGGTGGTCGCGATATTCGCCGCCAAGCGCACCCGGCACCGGGTGCTGCTGGGGGTCGTTGGAGTGCTCGCGACGGCCAGCGCGCTGTGGATGGGCCTGGGCAGCGCCGCGGCGCAGGTGCCGGATGCGGCCGACCCGTCCCGGTGGTACTTCGGCACCGACTCGCACTCGATGGGACTGCTCATCGGCGGGCTGCTGGCCCTCGTCCGCCACGGCGACGGCCTTGGCGGTCGTACCGCCGTACCGCATGCTCGCCTCCGCTGGTGGCAGTCGGGGCTGGGCGCCGTCGCACTGGCAGCCCTGCTCGAGGCATTGTGGAGAACCGACGCCTACTCGGCGGCGCTGTATCGGTGGGGCTTCACCGCAGTCAGTCTCGTCACCGCCGTGGTCATTGCCGCCGCCACCCGGCCGGGCCCGCTGGCAGCGCTGCTCAGCCTGCGGCCACTGCGCTGGCTGGGCATCCGGTCGTACGCCATCTACCTCTGGCACTGGCCGATCGCCTGCTTCACCCGGCCGGGAATCGACCTCGACTGGCGCTGGTGGCAGGTGCTCGCGCTCCGGGTCGCCCTCACCGTGCTGTTGGCGGAGGCCAGCTACTGGCTGGTCGAGCGTCCGGTACGCCGGCAGGGGTGGTTGGTCACCTGGCGTCGCCTGTCCGTCCTGCACGTCGGCGGCGTCTCCGCCCGAGCCGCACTGGGCACGACGGCCTTCGTAGTGCTGACGGCCGCGGTCGTCGCCCCCGCCTCCGCGGTCCGGTCGGAGGTCCCATCGTCGTACCCGGTCGTCTCGGTCGGCAGAGTCTCCACCACGCCGCCGGCTCCCCAGCCCGCCTACCAGCACGCCGGCGCGCCGCCGAGCTGGCGGGTGGCCGGCTCCGGTGCCACCACGAGCCACCGCACGCGCCCAGCCGCGACCTGGCGGACAACCCCGACCCAGCGGGTCACCGAGTCGCCCACGGCCAAGCCTTCTCCGCCCCCGGCGAAGGCGTCGCCGACGCTGCCCACCCCCACCGGCCCGGTCCGCTCGGAGCGGCAGCTGACTCTCAGCGTGTACGGCGACTCGGTTGCGCTCGGAGCCGTCCCGGCGCTGACGAGTCGGTTCGGCGCTGTCGTGGACCATGCCCAGATCGGCGAGCAGGCCTGGCAACTGCTCCCGAGCCTGACGGCTGCCGCCCGGGCGGGCCGGCTCGACGGCCAGGTCGTGCTGCTGCACACCGGCGACAACGGGGTCATCCCGGAAGACGAGCTGCGCTCGGCGCTAGGTGCCCTCGGCGGGGCCCGCCGGGTCATCGTCGTACAGCCGTTGGTCCCCCGCGAGTGGGAGCAGCACAACCGCGCGTTGCTGGCGGCGGTGGTCCCGGCGTACCGGAATGCCCGGATCCTCGACTGGTACGCCGATGCGAGCGGCCACCCTTCGTACTTCTACTCCGACGGGATCCACCTGGCCCCGCTCGGCCAGCAGGTTTACGCCGGCCTGGTCGCCCAGGCGGCCCTGGCTCCCTGACCGGCGCTCGCGGTAGGGGTGTCAGCCCGACCGGGCTGCCTGTCGTCGGCCGTACCAAGGGCGACTGTGCGCCGGCAGGCCCATCCGTCGGCGTACCAGTCCCCATGCCAACGGCATCGCGGCCGCCAGCGCCAGTCCGACGATCCCGATCAGGATCGGGTGCGTCTGGTCTGAGCCCGAACCCAGCGGTGCCCAGCCGGCCTTGTCCAGCAGCGCCAGGCCCGACATCGTGAGCACGATGACGATGCCGCGTCGGATGAGCGAGGTCGGCACTCGAGGGGCCAGCCTCGCGCCGAGCAGGGCACCGGGCACCGAACCGGCGATCAGCGGCAGGGTGACCCCGAGGTCGAGGCCGTGCGCCAGGATGTTCGACACCGCCGCCGCCATGACCAGCGGGACCGCTTGCACCAGGTCGGTACCCACGAGGCGGAGCGCCGGCAGACCGGGGTAGAGCATGAGCAACGCGATCATGATCACCGACCCCGATCCGACCGAGGTGATCCCCACCAGCAGGCCGCCGAGCGCGCCGACCAGCACGGTGGGCACCGGGCGGATGCGCGGTTCGGCCGGCTGGACGGCGCCCGAACGGGAGCGACTCAGTTGCAGCGCCAGCCGCAGCACGTACGTCGACGCCGCCAGCAGCAGCGCGAAACCGATGCTCAACGTCAACGCCCGGGCAGGATCCACACCGGCCGGGGTGAGCCGCGCCAGTAGCTGCGGGCCGAGCAACGCCATCGGCACCGAGCCGAGCACCAGCCATCCCGCCAGCGCCAGGTTCGGGGCGCCGTGCCGCCAGTGCACGGCGGCGCCGCCCGACTTGTAGACCGCGGCCGCCGTCAGGTCCGCGGTCACCACCGTTGACGGGTTGGCCACCCCGAGCAAGATGAGAGCCGGGGTCATCAGCGCGCCTCCGCCCATCCCGGTGATGCCTACCGCGATCCCGACGATGAACGCAGCCACCAAGGTCTTGAGGTCGCCGCCCAAGACAGCCCATCCGGACGCCAGCACTGCAGCCATTCCGTGCATCGAGCCTCCTCCGCCGGGCGCATCCGAGCGCCGCGGGCCGTGTCTTTGGTGGCCATCAATCTAGACTAACTCTAGTGAGTCAGTCAACTATATGGCCGACGCTGCCTGGTTGCAACGTCCTACACTGCGCGCGCTATAAGCCGCCAACTGCCGGCCGCAGCGTCGGGGCAGGCGGCTGCTGACCGCTGCCGGTTGCAACGTCTTGCCGGGCGAGAGCGCTATAGACCGCGATCTGCAGGACGCAACGGCCACACCGGGTCGGGTCGATCGGTCCGGACGGGGGCGGTCAGGACGGGCCGGGCGGTCAGTGGCGGCTACGAGGCGGCCGCGAGCGGACGGTTCCACCGCCCATGAGTGCGAACATCCGTACGTCGACCACGGGCGCGTCGGGCGGCAGCGCCCGGTCGTCGGCCCGGTTCTCCCGACCACCCATGAAGGCGAACCCGCCGAACCGCACTCGTGCGTTCTCGGGGACGATGACGTCGCCGCCGCCCATTACCGCGGTCATGGTCACGCTCACCCGCGAGCGCGGCGGGAGGTTCGCGTCCCGCAGGTCGAGGTTGCCGCCGCCCATGAAGGCCACCCACACGAACGAGTCGCCGTCGGTGGCGACGTCTCGGTGGTCGCCACCGCCGAGCACGTGCACGACCCAACGTCGCTTCCTCCGCGTAACGGGGCGCAGCGGCATCGGAGCCGGCTCTGCCGCCGCTCCGGTCGCCGGCAGGTCCCGGGTGAGCGGGGTCAGCTCGGCCAGGGTCTTCGCGGCGTACGCCGCCTCCATGCGCTCGGTGAACTCCTGGTGGCTGAGCCGGCCGGCCACGCTGGCCTCGCGGAGGACCTCGACGATGCTCTCGCGATCCGCGTCGGAGGCTCGGTACTCGGGCAGTCGCGGGTCGGCCATGCCGCAGATGCTACGTCAGGATGCGAAGGTGATCATGCCGGCGCCCACCGTGACGCCGGTGGGCTCGTCGATCAGGATGAAGGACCCGGTGCTGCGGTTCTTCTCGTACGGGTCGCACAGCAGTGGGACCGTCGTACGAAGCTGCACCCGGCCGATCTCGTTCAGGCCGAGCTCGCGGGTCTGCTGGTCTCGGTGCAGGGTGTTCACATCGAGGCGGTAGGCCACGTCCTTGACCAGCGCCCGCGCCATCCGGGTGGTGTGCTTGATCGCCAGCTTCTGCTTGGGCCGCAGCGGCGCGGTCGACATCCAGCAGACCATCGCGTCGAGGTCCTGGCTCGGGTTCGGCGCGTTCTGCGGCCGGCAGATCATGTCGCCGCGCGAGACGTCGAGGTCGTCGGCCAGCCGGACCGTCACCGACATCGGCGGGAACGCCTCGTCCAGCTGGGTGTCGAATGCGTCGATGGCCGTGATCGTCGAGGTCATGCCCGAGGGGAGCACAAGCACGTCGTCGCCAGGTTTGAGGACTCCACCAGCGACCCGGCCGGCGTACCCCCGGTAGTCGTGGAAGTCGTCGGACTTGGGGCGGATGACGTACTGGACGGGGAAGCGGGCATCGACGAGGTCGCGGTCGGACGCGACGTGGACGTTCTCGAGGTGGTGCAGCAGCGAGGGGCCCTCGAACCAGCTCAGGTTCGACGAGCGGATGACAACGTTGTCACCGCGCAGGGCGGAGATGGGGATGATGGTCAGGTCCGGGATGTTCAGCTTGGTGGCAAAGGCTGTGAACTCCTGGTGGATGTCGTTGAAGGTGTCCTCGGAGTAGCCGACCAGGTCCATCTTGTTCACGCAGAGCACCAGGTGGGGCACCCGGAGGAGAGACAGCAGCACCGCATGGCGCCGGGACTGTTCGGTGAGGCCCTGCCGGGCGTCCACGAGCACCAGGCCCAGGTCGGCGGTAGAGGCGCCGGTGACCATGTTGCGCGTGTACTGCACGTGGCCCGGCGTGTCGGCGATGATGAACTTCCGGCGCGGGGTCGCGAAGTAGCGGTAAGCCACGTCGATGGTGATGCCCTGCTCGCGCTCCGAGCGGAGCCCGTCGGTCAGCAGCGCCAGGTCGGTGTAGTCATAGCCCCGCTGTCGCGAGGTGCTCTCGACGGCCTCCAGCTGGTCCTCGAAGATGGCCTTGGAGTCGAGCAGCAGGCGGCCGATCAGGGTGGACTTGCCATCGTCGACCGACCCCGCGGTGGCGAATCTCAGCAGGTCCATCAGAAGTAGCCCTCCCGCTTGCGGTCCTCCATCGCGGCCTCGGAGAACCGGTCGTCGCCGCGGGTGGCGCCCCGCTCGGTCACCCGGGCCACCGCGATCTCCTCGACGACCTCGTCCACGGTGGCGGCGGTCGACTCGACGCAGCCGGTCAGGGTCATGTCGCCGACGGTACGGAAGCGCACCAGTCGCTCCTCGGCGTGCTCGCCGTTGCGGAGCGGGTTGAAGTCGCCCGCGGTGAGCAGCAGGCCGTCGCGGTTGATCACCTTGCGCTGGTGGGCGAAGTAGATCGACGGAACTTCGATCCGCTCCCGACCGATGTAGTGCCAGACGTCGAGCTCGGTCCAGTTCGACAACGGAAAGATCCGCATGTGCTCGCCGGCGTGGATCTTGCCGTTGTAAAGCGACCAGAGCTCGGGTCGCTGGTTCTTGGGGTCCCACTGGCCGAACTCGTCCCGGTGGGAGTAGACGCGCTCCTTGGCGCGCGCCTTCTCCTCGTCGCGCCGCCCGCCGCCGAAGAGCGCGGTGAACCCGTTCTCCTCGATCGCATGCAGCAGGGTGCCGATCTGCAGGCGGTTCCGCGACGTCTTCCCGTCGTCTACGACGACGCCGTCGGCGATCGCCTGGTCGACCGACGCGATCACCAGCCGGAGCCCCAGCCGGCCTATCCAGCGGTCCCGGCACTCGAGGACCTCTGGGAAGTCGAAGCCCGTGTCGACCTGCAGCACCGGGAACGGGATCTTCGCGGGGAAGAACGCCTTCTCGGCGAGCCGCAGCATGCAGATGGAGTCCTTGCCTCCCGAGAACATCAGTACGGGTCGCTCGAACTCGGCGGCGACCTCGCGGAAGATGTGGATCGACTCGGCCTCCAGCTCGTCGAGTTGGCTCAGCCGGTAGTCGGTGCGGATGCTCATGCGGGCCTTCGGGTCGGGGACAGACTGAGCAATTCTAGGGGACCGCCGAACGCACGCGGTGAACCTTCAGGAGCGCACCTTCATCCGCTCGGCTCGAGCCGCTGGAGGCGGGCCGAACATCGGTAGCCCGACGCTACGCCGGAGGGCGCCCCAGACGACCGGCCCCAGCGCGACCATACCCAGGCCGATCAGCGCGATCGCGATCGGATGGGTGCGCCCCCCGCTGCCGAACGGAATGACGCTGGCTTGGTCGAGCAGGGTCAGCCCGGAGACCGTGAGGATTATCACCAGCCCTCGTCTGATCAGCGACTGGGAGACTCGTGGCGCCAGCTTGGCGCCCAGGAACGTGCCGGGCAGCGAACCGATGATCAGCGGCACCGTGACCCACCAGTCCACCCCGTGCACCAAGATGTTCGAGACGGCCGCCGCGATCACCAGCGGGACGGCTTGCACGAGGTCCGTTCCGACCAGCTTCACCGCCGACAGTGTCGGGTACAGCAGCAGCATCGCGATCATGATCACCGAACCGGCGCCGACCGACGTGACCCCGACGAGAAGCCCGCCCAGCATCCCCACCACCAGCGTCGGCACCGGCCGGATCTGCGGCTCCCTCGCGGGGCTCGGTCCGTGCCGGGCACGCTTGCGCAGGTTGAGATACTGCCTGACTGCGTACGTGGTCGCGGCGAAGAGCAGCGCGAAGCCGATGCACAGCTTGAGGAGCGTCTCCAGGTCGCCCGGAGGGCTGAGCCAGGTGAGCAACCTGGGGCCGAGGAAGGCCATCGGCACCGAGCCGACGACCAGCCAGCCCGCGAGCCGCAGGTTTGGCGAGCCCTGCCGCCAATGCACAGCGGCTCCCGCGGACCTGGACACCGCCGAGGCGGTGAGGTCGGCGGTCACCACCGTGGACGCGCTCCCGACCCCGAGGAAGATGAGGGCGGGGGTCATCAGCGCGCCGCCGCCCATTCCAGTGATGCCGACGATGATGCCGACGACGAAGGCCGCGAGCGCGGTCTTGGCCTCGGCGCCCAACCCGGGCGAGGCGCCGGTTGCGAGCAGCACACCTGTCGTCAGCAACTGCGGGGCCTCCCTCGAAGACGCCGGCGGTCGGGCCGCCGGAGGTCGCCCGGGGGCCGAGTGGTCAGCCTAGGTGCAGCCACCCCTCCTGAGAGAGGTACCCAAGAACCTCACCGAGGCAATCCACTATATCTCTATTAGTTGTATCTACTTTCAACGCTTCGCGAGGTTCTTCGTACGGCGACGAGATCCCGGTGAAGTCGGGTATCTGGCCGGCCCTGGCCCGAGCGTAGAGGCCCTTGCGGTCCCGTCGCTCGCATTCGGCCAGCGGAGTCGCGACGTGGACGAGCACGAACCCACCGCCGGCGTCGTGCACCAGCCGGCGGACCTCCTCCCGGGTCGCCTCGAACGGCGCGATCGGGGAGCAGACCGCCAGGCCACCGTGGCGGGCGACCTCGGCCGCGACGTACCCGATCCGGCGGATGTTCGTCTCCCGGTCCTCCCGGCTGAACCCCAGCCCCTTGGACAGGTAGCGCCGGACCACGTCGCCGTCAAGCAGCGTCACCGTCCGGCTGCCCTGCTCGAGCACGCGGTCGACCAGGGCTCGAGCCAGCGTCGACTTTCCCGACCCCGACAGACCGGTGAAGAAGACGACCAGCCCCTGTCGCTCCCGGGGGGGCCGGTCGGTCATCACCACCTCCCGCACGGGCGCGGGCAGCCGGCCGCGGTCGCCAGATTCGAGCGGTGGGCGGGGCTCGGGCTCGAGCGGAGGCTCCAGCAAGAGCGTTCGATCGGCGTACGCCGAGGCCACCGTGCCCACCAACCACCGGTCCGGACCGTCCCAGCCCGGCGCGCCCCCGTGCCGGGCGGCCGACACCGCGACGACCTGGCACTCCGGGCCGACCAGCGGCGCGGCGGCGAGCGTCGCGCGGACCAGCGCCGGCCCGGACAGGCCGACCGGCATGGCGTGGCCGACCAACGCCAGCAGGAGCGGCCGGCGGCGCGCCTCGCGGGCTGCCTCGGTCACCTCGGCAATCTCGGTCCGGGTGAGTGGCCATGCGACCGGTACGGCGAGTATCCGGTCCGGGCCGTGGGTCCGGTGCACGTCCTGGGGTCGGCGGTGCAGCGAGCGGAACGGGCCGAACTCGTAGTGCGCCACCGCCTCCAGCGAGCCGACCAGTCCGACCAGCGACTCGTCCGGCGGCTCGGGGAGCCAGCGGCCGGTAACGGTGAGCCGCGCCAGCGGAGCGCCCTCGGGATCGGTCAGGTCGAGGCTGCCCAGGGTCAGTGCCCGGCGCCCGACCTCGGCTGGCACGGTGAGCGTGATCGGTGCCGCCGCCCCCGCGCTGTGCGGGTCGACGAACCCGGCCACCCCGGGCAGGCAGCCCGACAGCACCAGGTCGAGGTCGTCGAGCTGCACGGCGGTTGGCAGCCACTGCGGCACCGTTACCGTCTGTTCGGGCACGTGGCGATTGTGCCATCGAAGCCGGGGGAGACGGGGCCGCGCGGCAGCCTGGCGGTACGCTCGCCGCCGTGGCTGTGCGCGCGTCCTCGTCCACCGGGAGCGCCGGCCCGGATCCAGACCCCGGGTCGGTGGAGCCGGCCATCCTGCTCGACGTCGTTCGCTCGGGCTTGGTCGAGGGCCACCACCGAGGCTCGGTGGTGGCGCTCGCTGCCGACGGCTCGGTCGACTGGTCCCTCGGCGACGTACGGGCGGCGATCTACCCGCGATCGTGCAACAAGCCGATCCAGGCGGTGGGGATGCTCCGCGCCGGTTTGCGGCTGGACGGCGAGCTGCTCGCCCTGGCGGCTGCCAGCCACTCCGGTGAGCCCTTCCACCTGCTCGGGGTACGGCAGATCCTCGCCGGTGCCGGGCTTGGCGAGGACGCCTTGCAGAACCCTCCGGACTTCCCCCTCGACGAGGTCTCCCGGGTGGAGTACATCGCGGCCGGGCACGCCAAGTCGCCGCTGGCGATGAACTGCTCTGGCAAGCATGCTGCGATGCTGGCGACCTCCGTGGCCAACGGCTGGCCCACTGAGACGTACCGGGACCCCGGCCACCCGCTGCAGCGCGAAATCGCCGCCACCTTCGCCGAGCTAACGGCTGAGCCCGTCGCCTGGACTGGGGTGGACGGCTGCGGTGCGCCGCTGTTCGCCACCTCGCTGGTAGGACTGGCGCGCGCCTTCCGCGCGCTAGTGCTGGCCCCCCCGGGCAGCCCCGAGCGGCGGGTGGCGGACGCGTACGTAGCGCACCCCGAGTTCGCCTCCGGAACCACGCGCGACGAGGCGGCGCTGATGCGCGCCGTCCCCGGCGCGGTCTGCAAGGCAGGCGCAGAGGGGTGCTACGCGTTGGCACTGCCGGACGGCCGCGCGATCGCGCTCAAGATCGACGACGGTGCCTCTCGAGGCCGGCCCGTCGTGATGGCTGCGGCCCTGCGCCGGCTCGGGGCGGACCGCGAGCCGGGGGTGGACACCGAGGCCGTGCTCGCCACCGGCCGGGTGGCAGTTCTCGGTGCGGGAGCCCCGGTCGGCGAGTTGCGCTCCCGGCTGTGATCCGCTGACCCGCACCGGACCGAGCCGGCGAGCCAGGCCGCGGCCCGGGCGGCCGCGGAGGTCGGCGGTCTCTCGTGTCGGTGCCCGCCAGCTTGAGTTTGCTTGCTGGAGCAAGCAAACTGGTGGCATGAGCAAGCCGATCGAGAGCCTGGGGGAGTTCCTCAAGGAGCAGCGGCGCTCGGCTCGGCTCACGCTGCGTCAGCTGGCCGACCAGGCGGGGGTGTCCAACCCGTACCTGAGCCAGATCGAGCGTGACCTGCGGCGGCCCTCGGCAGAGGTGCTGCACCAGATCGCCAAGGCGCTGCGGATCTCTGCTGAAGCCGTCTACCTCCGAGCCGGCATGTTGGACCCGGACGAGGACGGCGGGCGGGACGTACGCCGCTCGGTGCTGTCCGACCCGGTGCTGACCGAGCGGCAGAAGCGAGTGATTCTCGACATCTACGAGGCTTTCCGCGGCGAGCAGCAGTCGCAGCAGCCGGCCGGGTCAGACGCGGCTTCGCAGTAACCCATCCAGAGCACCTGAGAACGAAGGGATCAAACTCATGGACATCGTCGCAATCCTCGAAGACGCTCGCCGAGAGGTCGAGAAGCGGTTCGACACGCGCACCCCGCTGAATGCCGCGGTGGGCGCCGGCGACCTCGCGGTCGAGAAGCTCCGCGCCGCTCGGCGCGAGCTTCGCTCGCGGGCTTCGCGGTTCGACGGCCGGATCGACGTGGCGACGCTGCGTCGCGATCTGGCCGGCCGGCTCGACCGGCTCGGGACCGAGGTCCGGTGCGCGCCAGACCAGGTCGCGACGTTGCCGGAACGGGCTCAGACCCTCGCGAGCGGGCTAGCAGCCGACGCCCTGCAGGCCTACGGAGACCTGGCCGCCCGCGGCGAGCGGCTCGTCCGTCGGATCCGCAACCAGCGGGCCACCGGCGACCTCGAGCAGCAGGCGACCTCCACCGTGACGAAGGCGAAGGCCACCGCCACCACGGCGCGAAAGGCAGCCGCGGGAACGAAGCGCTCCGCGAAGGCCACCGCAACCAGTGGGCGCAAGACGGCCAAGGCGGCGGCCAAAGCGACCCGAGCGGGGTCCAAGAAGGTGGGCGCCTGACCGGGTGACGGCCGAACCTGCCGCGGGTTGAGGAGGCCGCGCAGCGGCCGTCTCGAAACCTGCGGCGATGGCGGTGCTGATCCCGGCGTTTCGACGGGCTGATCCGTCGGGACGGGCGGCTCTAGCGCCCCCACCCGGCCGATTACCCTGGTCGGGTGAGCGTGTGGGTCATCGAGTACTACGTGCAGGTTGTCCTGCTGTACGCGCTGCTCATTGGCAAGGCGTGGGCGGTAGCCGACGTACTCGGCTTCCGCAAGCAGGAGTACTTCGCCGCCGCCGACAAGCAGAGCAAGGTGTTCTGGGCAGTGCTACTCGTCCTCACGCTGGCTGTCCAGTGGTTCGTGAAGTCACCGCTCAGCGTGTTCAACCTCATCGGCGACGTCGTCATGTTCGTCTACTTCGCCGACGTCCGGCCCACTTTGCGGTCGATGCGCCAGCACTGAACCCGAGCCTCGATCCGCCGCGACCGGAACGTGACGGACCGGCGTCGGTAGGGTGCGAAGCGTGCGCGGCGAGTACAAGGTCCCCGGCGGCAAGCTGGTGGCGGTCGAGCTGGAGGTGGCCGACGGCCGGCTGACCGGCGTAGAGGTGTCGGGGGACTTCTTCTTGGAGCCGGACTCCGCGCTCGGCGACATCGATGCCGCGCTCAACGGGATGCGCGCCGACGCAGGCGCGGCCACGTTGGCGGAGGCGATCTCGGCGGCGCTGGACGACTCGGTCGTGCTGGTTGGCTTCACCCCGCTCGCGGTCGGCATCGCCGTACGCCGGGCGGTCGGCGCGGCGACGGGCTGGGACGACCATGTCTTCGAGGTCATCCCTCCCGTCACCATGGACCCGCTCCTGCACGTGGCCCTGGACGAGGTACTTCCCGGCGAGGTGGCCGCCGGCCGGCGCGGCCCGATCCTGCGCTTCTGGGACTGGGATGCCCCGCTCGTCGTGATCGGGTCCTTCCAGTCCGTTCGCAACGAGGTCGACCAGGCAGCGGCGGAGCACTACGGCATGGGAGTCGCCCGCCGGATCTCCGGCGGCGGCGCGATGTTCATGGAGCCGGGGAACTGCGTCACCTATTCGCTGGTGGTTCCGGCATCTCTTGTCGAGGGCCTCAGCTTCGAGCAGTCGTACGCGTTCCTGGACGACTGGGTGCTCGGGGCGCTGGCCAGCGTCGGCGTGGCGGCCCGCTATGTCCCGCTCAACGACATCGCCTCCGAGAAGGGCAAGATCGGCGGTGCCGCGCAGAAGCGGTTTGCCGCCGGCGCCGTCCTGCATCACGTGACCATGGCATACGACATCGACGCGGTGAAGATGACCGAGGTGCTGCGCATTGGCCGGGAGAAGATCTCGGACAAGGGCATCGCCAGCGCCAATAAGCGCGTCGACCCGATGCGCACCCAGACCGGTCTGTCGCGCTCGGAGGTCATGGACCGGCTGCTCGAGTCGTTCCGCCGGCGCTACCGCACGCGAGACACGACCTATCGAGCCGCTGAGCTACGGCGGGCGGCCGAGCTGGTCGAGTCGAAGTTCACCACCCGAGCCTGGACCTACCGGGTCCCCTGAGCGCAGACGAAGCTGAGCACATGACCGAGCACAGGCAGGTGATCCCCGACGACCTGCTGGAGACGATCCGCGGCCGGGCCGCCGGCTACGACCGCGAGAACTCGTTCTTCGCCGCCGACCTGGCCGACCTGCGCCAGGTCGGCTACCTGACGGCCATGGTGCCGGCCGAGCTCGGTGGTCGCGGCTTGACGCTGGAAGACGTCTGCCACGAGCAGCTGCGCCTTGCCGGCGCCGCTCCGGCGACCGCGCTGGGAGTAAACATGCACCAGGTCTGGGTCGGGGTAGCCAGGACGCTGCGGGCCGCCGGTGACCACTCCCTCGACTGGGTGCTGGAGGAGGCGGCGGCCGGTGAGATCTACGCGTTCGGGATCTCCGAGGCGGGCAACGACCTGGTGCTGTTCGGGGCCACGACCGAGGCGCGACCGGACGGCAGCGGCGGCTACACGATGCACGGGACGAAGATCTTCACCTCACTGTCACCGGGGTGGACCCGACTCGGCGTCTCCGGTGCGGACCGCTCCGGGCCGGACGGCCCGCACATCGTCTTCGGCTTCCTGGCCCGCGACGGCGGCGGGGTGGAGACCCGAGACGACTGGGACGCGCTGGGCATGCGCGCCTCGGCGTCTTGTACGACCGTGCTCGACGGCGCTCCGCTCCCGGCGGACCGGGTCGCGCGCCGGATCCCGGCCGGGCCGACGCGGGAGCCGTTCGTGCTCGCGATCTTCGCCAACTTCGAGCTGCTGCTCGCATCCGTCTACACGGGGCTAGCTCGGCGGGCCCTCGAGGTCGCGGTCGGCACCGTGCGCCGGCGCCGGTCGCTGCGGAACGACGGCGCGCCGTACTCGAACGACCCGGACATCCGATGGCGGCTGGCGGACGCGGCGATAGAGCTGGACGCGATTTACCCGCAGATCGCGCTGGCGGCGCGCGACGTGGACGACCGGGTCGACCGGGGCGATCTCTGGATGCCGCAGCTCTCGGCGGTGAAGTCCCGAGCCACCGAGACCGCGCTGCGCGTCGTCGAGAAGGCCGTCCGGGCGGCCGGTGGCTCGTCATACTTCACCCGCGCGGAGCTGTCCCGGCTCTACCGGGACGTGCTGGCCGGTCTGTTCCACCCGAGCGACGACGAGTCGGTCCACGGTGCCTGGGCGAACGCGCTGCTCGGGCCGGTAGCTCCGTGGCCGCCGGCTGAGGACGCGACCGAGACCAGTGGCGACGCGCCATGAGGCTGGAGGTCGTGCGCGGCGACATCACCGAGCAGCGCGTCGAGGCGATCGTCAACGCGGCCAACTCGGCGATGCGCGGCGGTGGTGGCGTTGACGGAGCGATTCATCGGGCGGGCGGGTCGCAGATCCTGGCCGACTGCATCCGCCGGTTCCCCGACGGCTTGCCCACCGGCCAGGCGGGCTGGACGACGGCCGGCCGGCTGCCCGCCCGCTGGGTGATCCACGTCGTCGGGCCGAACTTCCGGGCCGGGGTCCGCGACCGGGCCCTGCTCACGTCCTGCTATGCCAACGCGCTCGCCGTCGCCGATGAGCTGGCCGCGCGGAGCGTCGCATTCCCCCTCGTCTCCGCCGGCATCTACGGGTGGCCGCTCGAAGACGCGGCGGCGGCCGCTGTGGACACGCTGCTTGGTACCCACACGAAGGTCACCCGGTCGAGGCTGGTGGCGTTCGGGCCGGAGGCCTTCACCGCGCTCACCACGGCGCTGTCCAGGTCGAAGCACCCCGACTAGTCGGTACGCCGGGCGCGGGCCGCCAGCTTCGCCCGCCGGGCCTGGTCGAGGATCACCTTGCGCAGCCGGATCGCGTCCGGTGTCACCTCGACGCACTCGTCTTCGCGGCAGAACTCGAGGGCCTGCTCCAGGCTCAGCCGCCGGGGCGGCACCAACCGCTCCAGCTCCTCGCCGGTGGACTGCCGGATGTTGGTCAGCTTCTTCTCCTTGGTGATGTTGACGTCGATGTCGTCCGGCCGGCTGTTCTCGCCGACGAGCATGCCCTCGTAGACCTCGGTCGTGGGTTCCACGAAGAGCGCCCCCCGCTCCTGCAGGTTGAACATGGCGTACGACGTCGCCGTACCCGACCGATCGGCGACCAGGGAGCCGGTCGGCCGTACTCGAAGGTCGCCGGCCCAGGGCTCATAGCCGTCGAACACGTGGTGGCCGATCCCGGTACCGCGGGTCTCCGTGAGGAACTCGGTCCGGAAGCCGATCAGGCCGCGGGCGGGCACCAGGAACTCCATGCGCACCCAGCCGGTCCCGTGGTTGACCATGTGCTCGAGGCGGCCCTTGCGTACGGCGAGCAGGCCGGTGACGGTGCCCAGGTACTCCTCCGGACAGTCGACCGTGAGCCGCTCGACGGGCTCCTGGACCACCCCGGCCACCACCCGCGTCACCACCTGCGGCCTGCCTACGGTGAGCTCGTATCCCTCGCGCCGCATCTGTTCGACCAGGATCGCGAGGGCCAGCTCCCCGCGGCCCTGGACCTCCCAGGCGTCGGGACGGTCGAGGGACTGCAGCCGGACCGACACGTTGCCGACCAGCTCCCGGTCGAGCCGCTCTTTCACGAGACGGGCGGTCAGTTTCGTGCCTTTGGACCGGCCTGCCAGCGGTGAGGTGTTGGTACCGATGGTCATGGAGACCGCCGGTTCGTCGACCGTGATCAGCGGGAGCGGCCGCGGGTCATCGGGGTCCGCAAGGGTCTCGCCGATCGTGATGCCCGGGATACCCGCCACCGCGACGATGTCACCGGGTCCGGCCTGCTCGCCGGGCACCCGCTCCAGCCCCTCCGTGACGAGCAGCTCGGTGACCTTGACCTGGGCCTGCGAGCCGTCGCGGCGCAGCCAGACAACCTGGCTGCCCTTGCGCAGGGTGCCCTGGTGCACCCGGCACAGGGCCAGCCGTCCCAGGAAGGGCGATGCGTCGAGGTTGGTGACGTGCGCCTGCAGTGGCGCGCCCGCGTCGTACGTCGGCGGCGGGATCGTGTCGAGGACGGTGCGAAACAGCGGTTGCAGGTCGGGCTCAGCCGGGAGGCTGCCGTCGGCCGGCCGCTCCAACGACGCCCGGCCGGCCTTCGCGCTGGCGTAGACGATGGGGAAGTCCAGTGCATCCTGGCCGTGCGTGTCGTCTAGCAGGTCGAGAAACAGCTCGTAGGTCTCATCGACTACCGCAGCGATGCGGGCGTCCGGCCGGTCGACCTTGTTCACCACGAGTACGACGGGCAGCCGGGCCGACAGCGCCTTGCGGAGCACGAACCGCGTCTGCGGCAGCGGACCCTCGGACGCGTCCACCAGCAAGACGATGCCGTCGACCATCGACAGCCCGCGCTCCACCTCGCCGCCGAAGTCCGCGTGCCCCGGGGTGTCCACGATGTTGATGGTGACCTGCGGTGCGTCCGTCCTGGCCGGGTCCCGGTAGTGCACCGAGGTGTTCTTGGCCAGGATCGTGATGCCCTTCTCCCGCTCCAGGTCACCGGTGTCGAGGGCGCGCTCGTCGACGTGCGCGTGCGCCCCGAACGCGCCCGTCTGCCACAGCATCGCGTCGACGAGCGTCGTCTTGCCGTGGTCGACGTGGGCCACGATCGCAACGTTGCGCAGGTCGTCTCGGGTACGCCGTCCGGGCGGCGCGCTGGCAGGCATGGCGAGAGGAGATCTTTCCGCGGGAGGGGTGGCGACTCGGCCGTGCAGAGTCTATCGGGGCCACGAAACGGCGCCGCTGCTCCGACCCGGCCGCTTCGCGGCCAGCTCAACCGGCGGCTACGACGCTACGACGGTCCGGCGGTTGAGCAGCGGCCGAAGGTCGCGGGTCGGAACCCCGAATATGCCCGGTTCGGTCACGGATGGCTCGGCCCGTTGAGGTACTGCTGGAGCGTCCGGCCGGGCAGCTGGCCCGGTGCCCGGCCGACCGCGGCGGCGAGGTCGTCGATGGTGGCGAACCTGACGCCGGCGGGCAGCGCCGAGAGGAACGCTCGCAGGTCGTTGGCGCAGTAGTACTCGGTGCGGTAGGTCGCATGCTGCGAGCGGGCACCGGTGCAGTTCCAGTTGGCCGTCTGGCCACTCACCAGGTGGTAGATCTGCAGCACGGCGACCTGGCCCGCCGCCGGGACCGTCGTGTTGAGGAGGTGCCCGGCGGTCTGGTACTTCTGCGGTGGGTGCACCCCGAAGCACGTCGCGCGCCCCGCGTTGCAGCCGCCGTTCAGGGAGTGCACGTAGAGGGTCCAGGGCTTGGCGAGCTGGCTCATCGTGTTAAGCCGCTCCGAGTACCGCCGGCCGAAGGCCGAGCAGTACTGCACCAGGTGGTTCTGGAACCAGGCGTCATAGGGTCCGCCCGAGTACGCGTACATGCCGGTCGCCTGCAACTCGTGATCGGCGTACGACTGCTCGACCCCGCAGACGTCTTGCCACTGGTCGGACTTGGACATGCTCAGCAGCGCCTCGTGGTTGACGCCCTCGCTCGTGACCGCGCCGCCGCCGCCGACGAGCGACTCGAGGTCCGGCCAGCTGGCATACCGGTTCCCGCGGATGCAGAGCCGCGCGCTCTCGCCGGTCCAGTCCGCGACGTTGATGCCGGTGAGCGGTGCCCCGAAGGACTGGAGGAGGGAGATCTTGGCGTTGAGGCCGAGCTCCTTGGAGCTGGGCCGGCAGGCGGTGCTCTCGTCCCGCCCGAGTGCCATGATCAGCACCCGGTCGTGCTGCAGGTCGATCGCCGTACCGGTCGTCGCCGGTGCCTTCGCAGTCGGCTGACTGGCCGGTGGCGCGCTGCCGGCCGCCGCCGGCGCGACCAGGGCGCCGACTGCGGTGGCTATCGCGAGCGGCGCGACCAGCTGGAGTCGCGGTCTGCGAAGAGTGCGATGCAGCAAAGGGACCGCCCCCTGTCGATGGCCGGGCGGGCCGCGCCCGGTCCGGGTGCCTGACCGCGACGGAGTGCCGGAGGTGGCAGCGACCGCGGCAGGTTCCGAGCCTAGGACGGGCGGCACCGTCCGTCGACCCCAGGACCTGCGCCGCGCGCGACGGCCGAACCTGGGCCGACGCGGCAGGCTCCGCTGCTCCGTCGGTGGGACCGTCCGACCAGAATGTGAGATGAGCTGGGGGCCGGTCGCCGTACCGATGGGGAAATAGGGAAGGCTGTACGGCGGTTCAGGTGCTGGAGGAGGTTTTCCCATTGGCACAGCTCACCTGTGGCGACTCTGGTCGGCTCGCCGCCTCGACCCCGGCTCAGCCACCTGAACTCATGGCCCGCGGGCTGCCTCGGCGGGTGGCGATGATCAGCGTGCACACCTCGCCGCTGGACCAGCCGGGCAGTGGCGACGCCGGCGGCCTGAACGTGTACGTCGTCGAGCTGTCCCGCCGGCTCGCCGAGCAGGGCGTGGCCGTGGAGATCTTCACCCGGGCCACCTCTCGCCGGCTGCCGCCGGTGGTGGAGCTTGATCCCGGCATCCTGGTCCGGCACGTGGTCGCCGGCCCGCTGGAGGGGCTGACCAAGCGTGACCTGCCCGGTCAGCTCTGCACCTTCGCGCGCGACGTCCTGCGGACGGAGGCGTCGTTCCCACCCGGCTATTACGACCTGGTGCACTCCCACTACTGGCTGTCGGGTCAGGTCGGCGCGCTGGCACGGGACCGGTGGGGGGTGCCCATGGTGCACACGATGCACACGCTGGCCAAGGTAAAGAACAGGGCCCTGGCCGACGGTGATGCTGCCGAGCCCCTGCTTCGGATTGTCGGCGAGGAGCAGGTGGTCGAGGCCGCAGACCTCGTCATCGCCAACACCGCGCAGGAGGCCAGCCAGCTCGTCGGCCTGTACGGCGCGGAGCCGGCCCGCGTCCGGGTGGTCAATCCCGGCGTCGACCTGACGGTGTTCCGGCCCGGTGACCGGATGGTTTCGCGCGCCCGGCTCGGGCTGGCTCCGGACGCCCGGGTCCTCATGTTCGCCGGTCGGCTGCAGCGGCTGAAGGCGCCTGATGTCGTCGTACGAGCGGCTGCCCTGCTGCTGGCTTGTCGGCCCGACCTCCGGGAGAGCCTCGTCGTACCGGTGATCGGCGGCCCCTCGGGCTCTGGACGAGAGACGCTGCGGGCCCTCGCCCGGCTGGCCCACCGTCTCGGCGTCCGGGACGTCGTCCGGCTGGTGCCGCCGGTCGACCAGGCGCATCTCGTGGACTGGTACCGGGCCGCGTCGGTGGTCTGTGTCCCGTCTTACAGCGAGTCGTTCGGACTGGTGGCGCTGGAGGCGCAGGCCTGCGGGACTCCGGTGGTGGCGTCTCGTGCGGGTGGCCTGTCGACCGCCGTACTCGACGGCGAGTCGGGGGTCCTCGTGGACGGGCACGATCCCGCCGACTACGCGCGGGTCTTCGAGTGGCTGCTGGCGGACTCGGGGGCGGCCGAGCGCTTCGGCCGTCGTGCGGTCGAGCATGCCGCCGGCTTCGGCTGGCGGCGCACGGCGGAGCGGACGCTGGACGCCTATCGCCACGCGACCGCGATCCGCCGCTCCGTTCCGACCTTCCAGGTCCCAGCCGCGCGGTAGGACCGCTGGGTCCGCCGACACTAGGGTCGGAGGATGGCATCGGCGGAGACGAGCACGGCGCGGGCCATGGCGCGCGCAACGGCGGTGGTGGCCACCGCCCTGGAGGCGGCCGAGCTGCCGTACGAGCAGCCTCGCCCGGGGCTGTTCGTGCTCGAGCTGCCGGGGGAGCGGAAGCTGGCCACGCCGTGCCGCTTCGACGTCGGTAACCACGGCCTCGGCGTACACGCGTTCGTGTGCCGGAACCCCGACGAGAACCGCGAGGGCGTCTACCGCTGGCTGCTGGGGCGCAACATGCGGATGTACGGGGTCGCCTTCGGCCTCGACCGGAACGGCGACATCTACCTGGACGGACGGGTGTCGCTCGAGGCGGTGTCGCCGGCGGAGCTCGACCGGCTGCTGGGCGCGGTGCTCGAGTACGCCGATGGGTCCTTCAACACTATCCTCGAGCTCGGCTTCGCCACCTCGATCCGGAACGAGTGGCGGTGGCGCCTCGAGCGCGGCGAGTCGACCCGCAACCTCGACGCCTTCCGCGGCTGGCTCGAGCCACGCTGACCGCTGCGCCGGCGGGCCGCCGCCCAGCCCTTAGGGCTAGGGCGTCGCGGACTGGCCGGCCGGGTCCCCTAGGTACTTGCGGAGGAAGGCGAACGTCAGCGCGTACAGGTGCGCCACCTGGGCATTGGTGGACCCGGCGCCGTGGCCGCCCTCGGTGTTCTCGAAGTACCGCACGTCCTTTCCTGCCGCCGACATGAGCGCGGCCATCTTCCTTGCGTGGCCGGGATGCACGCGGTCGTCCCGGGTCGTCGTCCAGATCAGCGTCGGCGGGTAGTCGACCTCGGCGTCGAACAGGTGGTACGGCGAGAACGTGCGGATGAACTCCCAGTCGTCGGTATCGGGATCGCCATACTCCGCCATCCACGACGCGCCGGCCAACAGCCGGCTGTAGCGGCGCATGTCGAGCAGCGGCACCGCGACCACGATCGCGCCGAACAGCCGCGGCCACCTGGTCAGCATGTTGCCGACCAGCAGCCCGCCGTTGCTGCCCCCCATGCACCCCAGGTGCGCGGGCGAGGTGACCCCGCGGTCGCAGAGGTCGCGGGCGACGGCAGCGAAGTCCTCATAGGCCCGGTGGCGGTTCTCCCGCAGGGCCGCCTGGTGCCAGCGGGGGCCGTACTCGCCGCCGCCGCGGATGTTGGCCACGGCGTAGACCCCGCCGGGCTCGACCCAGCCCTTGCCGGTGACTGGGTCATAGGCGGGCATCTCCGACACCTCGAAGCCGCCGTACCCGCGCAGCAGGGTGGGCGCCGTACCGTCGAGGGCCAGGTCGCGCGGCCGGATCAGGAAGTAGGGAACCCGGGTGCCATCGTCAGACTTGGCGAAGTGCTGCTCGGCGACGTGACTGCGGCCGTCGAAGAGAGCGGGCATCGCCTTGACCCGCTCAGGTGCGGTAGCGGCCGGCTGGTCTCCGCTCACATCGGCCACCGAGAGGGTCGGCGGCTGGAGGAAGTCGTGCGCAGTGAGCCACACCGTGTCGGTCTCGTCCGAGTCGACGGCACGCACGTCGAGGCTGGCGATCGCCGCCTCGGAAGTCAGCTGGGTGCGCCGCCAGCCGTCCCCCGACGGCGTCAGCACCTCGAGCCGCGTCTTCACATCCTCCAAGATCGTGAGGACCAGGTGGTGCTTGGTCCAGGCGAACGCCTCGAGCGAGCTGTGCTCGCTGGGCTCGAAGGCCAGCGCGAGCCGCCGTTCGCCGTGCAGGAAACCGTCGAACTCGACGACCAGCAGGGCACCGGCCGGGTAGGGCGTCTCGGCGACGGTCCAGGGGTCGCGCAGCAGCAGGGTCAGCCAGCGTCGGTGGACGGACTTCTCGGCCGAGTCCGGGGCATCGACCTTCGTCAGCGCACCGTCGGCTGCGCGGACATAGAGCTCACCGCGGTAGAACGCGATCTCGCGCAGCACGAAGTCGCGCTCGAAGCCGGGGGAGTCGTCGTGCTGGCCGGCCACGACCACGTCGGACGCCTCCCCGGCGTACACCTGACTCGCGTCGGCAAGCGGGGTGCCGCGACGCCAGAGCTTGACGAGGCGGGGATACCCGGAGTCGGTCATCGACCCCGGCCCGAAGTCGGTGGACACGAAGACCGCGTCGCGGTCGACCCAGCCGAGGCCGCCCTTGGACTCCGGCCGCTCGAAGCCGTCGCTCACCCACTCCAGGGTCTGTACGTCGAACTCCCGGGTGACGTCAGCGTCGGAGCCGCCACGGGACAGGTCGACCAGGGCCAGCCGGTAGTCGGGGCGGAGCAGCTGAGCGCCATGCCACACCCACGGCTGGCCCTCCGCCGACCCCAGCGCGTCCAGGTCGAGCACGGTCTCCCAGGGCGGGTTGTCCAGGCGGTAGCCGTCGGGCGTGGTGCGGCGCCACAGGCCGCGCTCGTTGTCCGCGTCCCGCCAGAAGTTGTAGATGTGGTCGCCGACTTGGCTGGGGATGGGGATCCGGGCGTCGGAGTCCAGCACCTCGCGGATGCCGCGCTCCAGCTCTGCGAAGTCCTCGGCGGCGGCCAGCTCGGTCTCCGCCTCCTTGCTACGAGCCCTCGCCCAGTCGAGCTGCCGGTCGCCCTCGACCTCCTCCAGCCAGCGGTACGGGTCGGTCTCCGCGGTCGACTCGGTGGCTGGGTCCGCCTTCCCTTCCGTCATGCGCCCACCCTATGAGTACGGCGAGTCGGCGGCGGCCCGGTTGGCGTACGGCGAGTCAGCGGCGGCCCTGGTTGGCGACGGCGGCGATGCCGGCCGCGGCCGCTTGCGGGTCGAGATACTCCCCCCCGGACCTGACCGGCCGCAGGTCCGGGTCCAACTCGTACAGCAGCGGGATCCCGGTGGGGATGTTGAGGCCGACGACGTCGTCTTCGCTCAGCCCGTCGAGGTGCATTACCAGGGCGCGCAGCGAGTTGCCGTGCGCCACCACCAGCACCAGCCTGCCGTCGCGCAGGTCCGGGATCACCACGTCGTACCAGTAGGGGAGCGCCCGGGCGACCACGTCCGCGAGGCACTCGGTCCGTGGCAGCAGCTCGGGAGGCAGCGCGGCGTACCGCGGGTCGCCCGCCTGGCTGTAGAGGTCGCCGTCGGGGATCGGCGGTGGCGGCGTCGCGTACGAGCGGCGCCACGTCATGAACTGCTCCTCGCCGTACTCCTCGAGGGTGGCCTTCTTGCTCTTGCCCTGCAGTGCGCCGTAGTGCCGCTCGTTGAGCCGCCAGGACCGGCGCACGGCGATCCAGTGCCGGTCGGCGGCGTCGAGGCAGGCCGCCGCGGTGTCGATGGCGCGCCGCAGCACCGATGTGTGCACCACATCGGGCAGCAGACCTTGCTGGGTCAGCAGCTCTCCGGCGTGGACGGCCTCGGCCTGACCCTTGGCGGTCAGCGGGACGTCGACCCAGCCGCTGAAGAGGTCTTTGGCATTCCATTCGCTCTCGCCATGCCGCAGCAGCACGAGGCGATATGGGCCAGCCGTCATGCTGCCCAGCCTAGGAGGTCGCGCGGGGCAGCTGTGCTATGCGACGGGAACGGTCGCGTAGGAGCCGCTGCGTGCCATCACCGGGACCTGAACCTTGACCGGCTGCGCGGACTGGAACGTGAAGTTGAGGGTGACCAGGTCGCCGGGGTGCAGGTCGGGGTCGGGGACCCGGACCGCGCCCGTGTCGGCGAGCTGATTCGCGGAGTGGCCCGGGACGGTGACCTTGGACCCGTGGATCTTCGCGACAACCGTGTGGCCATGCGCGTCCACCATCGTGAGGCTGGTCAGCGAGTCGGTGGCACCGGACTGGTTGACGAGCGCCGCCACCACGGTGCCATGGCCGTGACCGTCGGTTACCACGAGTGCGTCGATGACGTACATGGACCCGTGCCGGACCGTCACGCCGTCCGCGGGCTGGTAGGGCTGATTGGTCTGGGCGTCGAAGCCGGCCGCGCAACCCGACACCACGACGAGAGCACCTGCAGCTAGCGCGACCCGGCGCCAAGAGCGGCGGAGGCGGCTGCCGGCCCGTGGTCTTGGACCGGTCCTCACGGTGGCGGATCCTCCTTCGGCGGGAGCGCTGGACCGCGCTGGTGCTCGCGGCAGGCACAGCCTAGCGAAGCGGCGGTAGGACTGGTCAGTGGACCCGTGCATGGCACGTCCGGGGCCGTTTGTCAAGCCCCAAAAAGCACTCTGACCTGGGCAAATGTGGTTCCAAAGCGGGCGAGTCTGTGATATTCTCAAGTTGGAAAGGGGTAGTTCGCATATGACGTTCACGGTCGGCGAGACGGTGGTGTATCCCAATCACGGCGCTGCGGTCATCGAGGAGATTGAGACCCGGCAGATCAGGGGGGAGGACAAGCTCTACCTAGTCTTGCGGATCGTGGCGCAGAACGACCTCGTGGTCCGAGTGCCGGCCTGCAACCTCGACCTGGTGGGCGTGCGCGACGTGGTGGACCAGGCGGGCCTCGAGCGCGTCTTCGACGTCCTTCGCGCCGAGCACACCGAGGAGCCGACGAACTGGTCCCGGCGCTACAAGGCGAATCTCGAGAAGCTCCATTCCGGCGACGTCATGAAGGTCGCCGAGGTCGTGCGCGACCTTTGGCGGCGAGAGCGCGAGCGCGGGCTCTCGGCCGGCGAGAAGCGGATGCTGGCGAAGGCCCGGCAGATCCTGGTGTCGGAGCTGGCGCTCGCCGAGCACACCAACGAGGACAAGGCCGAGTCGATCCTCGACGAGGTGCTCGCCTCCTGACCATCGTGCATTCCTCCTGGGCGAAGGGCCCCGCCATCCGGCGGGGCCCTTCGTTTTGGTGCGTGAGAGGCTGCTCGCCGTGAGCCAAGCCACCGCGGCGGTGATCCCGGCGGCCGGCGCCGGGGTGCGCCTGGCGGCCGGCGCGCCCGAGCCGCCGAAGGCGCTGCGCTCGGTCGCCGGGCGCGCCCTTCTCGAGCTTTCGGTCGACGCGCTGGCGCCGCTCGTCGACGAGGTCATCGTGGTCGCACCACCGAACTTCGTCGATCCTGTCCAGGGGGTGCTGGGCAACGCGGCCGGCCCGCGCGTGGTCGCCGGCGGCAGCACCCGTCAGGAGTCGGTTCGGCTTGGGTTGGCCGCGCTCGGTCCAGCCGCGGCGTACGTCGTGGTGCACGACGCTGCCCGTCCGCTCGTCCCACCGGACCTCGTCCAGCGGGTGCTCGACGCCCTCTTGGCGGGAGCCGAGGCGGTGGTCCCGGTGCTGCCGGTCACCGACTCGCTGCGCCGGCGCCGGCCGGACGGCGACAGCGAGCCGGTGGACCGCGAGTCGCTGGTCGCCGTACAGACGCCGCAGGGGTTTCGCCGGGAGGTGCTCGAGCGGGCGCACTCGGCGGCGGCCGGCCATGGTGCGACCGATGACGCAAGCCTGGTGCAGAGCCTGGGCGTGCGGGTGGCGACGGTGGACGGCTCGCCGCTGGCCTTCAAGGTCACCACCCGGCTGGACCTGCTCCTCGTCGAGGCGCTGGTCACCACTCGCTGACGCGGCTCAGGCGCCGCGGCTCGGGCCGCTGCCGCGCCCGTTCGCGCCGCTGAGTACGACCGCGGTGGCGATTGCCGCGAGTCCTTCGCCGCGGCCGGTCAGGCCGAGTCCGTCGGTGGTGGTGGCGGCGACGCTCACCGGTGCCCCGCAGGCCTCCGACAAGACCCGCTCGGCCTCCGCTCTGCGGGGGCCCAGCCTGGGCTGGTCGCCGATCAGCTGGACCGCCACGTTGCCGATGCCGTAGCCGGCGGCGTCGACCCGCCGGGATACCTCCCGCAGCAGGGTCACCCCAGCGGCGTCGGCCCAGGCAGGGTCGGCGGTGCCGAACTGGCTGCCCAGGTCGCCCAGGCCGGCCGCTGCGAGCAGCGCGTCGCAGGCTGCGTGCGCAACCACGTCGCCGTCGGAGTGCCCAGACAGTCCGAGCGGAGAGTCCGGCCAGGACAGGCCGGCGACGTGCAGTGGTCGGCCGGCGACCAGGGGGTGTACGTCGATGCCGAGGCCGACTCGGGGAAGCCCGGTCCCGGTCATGGGCCGATCATGTCATGAACGATCGGGTTACAGCTGCCTCGATGACTTTGGGTTTGGCGTGGCCGGCGGGATGATCGGCTCATGACGTCCCGCGCGGGCCTGGGGGGGTTGGGGGGCGTCGTGGCTGCGGGCGCCGGCCTCGCCGCCGCGGAGCTGCTGACCGGCTACCTGCACCAGCGGCTCTCCCCACTGCAGGCCGCCGCAGAGCGGATAATCGCGTTGACCCCCGGAGCCGTCGCCGAGGGTGCCATCTCACGGGTGGGCCACGCTGACAAGCCGCTGCTCGTGGCTGGCACCCTCCTGGGCTTCTTCGTTCTCGGCGCGGCCGGCGGCGTGCTTTCGTGCTGGTCGCTGCTCGGCGGCGAAAGCGTGTTCGTGCTGCTCGGGGCGGCTGGGGTGGCTGCGGTGTGGACCACCGCTCCCACCGAACAGCTCTCGCTCGTGCCGGCCGTTGGCGGGGCGCTGGTGGGAATCGCCGCGCTCGCCGTTCTTACCGCCCGGCTGCGCCGAGGGCAGATCGCGGCGCGGACCCCGGTGACCGGCAGCGGACCGATGCCGGCTGCGCAACTCGACCGACGTACCTTCCTGTGGACTGCCGGGGCGGTGGCTGCGGGCGCAGTGGCTGCCGGGGCGATCGGCCGCTGGCTGGCTGCGAGCACCGCGGCGGTCGAGTCGGCCCGGGCCAAGCTCCGGCTCCCGATCCGGCGGCTCGTCGCTGCGCCGCCGGGCGTGAGCGTCGGGGTCGCCGGTGTGTCGCCATGGCTAACGCCGGTGCCCGCCTTCTATCGAGTCGACACCGCGCTCTCACCGCCGCAGCTGCTGCCGGAGCACTGGTCGCTGCGCATCCACGGCATGGTGGGGCGAGTGGTGCACCTGACCTACCAGGACCTGCTCCGGCTCGGTCTCGAGCAGCACTGGGTAACGCTCTGCTGCGTGTCCAACGCCGTCGGCGGGAACCTGATAGGCAATGCGCTGTGGGCCGGGGTCCCGGTGCGGAAGGTGCTCGCGCTCGCGCGACCCGGGGGCGGGGCCGACGTCGTCTACTCCCGCTCGGTGGACGGCTGGACGGCCACCACGCCCCTGTCGGCGCTCATGGACGCCCGGCCGGCGCTGCTCGCAGTGGCGATGAACGGCGAGCCGCTGACCGCTGACCACGGCTTCCCGGTCCGGCTCGTAGTGCCCGGGCTCTACGGCTACGTGTCCGCGACGAAGTGGGTAGTCGACCTCCAGGTGACGCGGTTCTCCGACGTCACCGCCTTCTGGACCGAGCGCGGCTGGTCGGCCCGGGGTCCGGTCAAGACCGAGTCCCGCATCGACGTACCGCGGTCGGGTGCTCGGCTTGACTCCGGCGTCGTCGCGGTCGCCGGGGTCGCCTGGGCCCAGCACCGAGGCATAGCCAAGGTTGAGGTGCGGGCCGACGGCGGGCCATGGCGGGAGGCGACGCTGGCGGCCGACCCAACCGTCGACTCCTGGCGGCAGTGGGTCTACCACTGGGACGCGACCTCGGGCAGCCACCGGCTGCAGGTGCGGGCCACCGACGACCGCGGCGTCACCCAGACGCCCGACTTCTCCGGCCCCCCGCCGAACGGCGCCTCCGGCTGGCACACCATCGGAGTCCGAGTGGCATAGCGGTGGCGTCCCCAACTAGGCGGCCGACCTGATCGGCCCGCGCAGCCCGGCGCTGCTCACCAGTTCGCCTGGGCAGGGGCGGGCGGCAGCGGCACGTCGGCGGGCCGGATCACGTACGCGATGCCGCCGGAGCGGTCGCTCGGGATCCAGACGTTCTCGAACTGCGCCCGGTTGTAGACCGTGCGGACGGCGTCGTCGCTGGCGATCAGGTGGGAGGCGGGGTCGTTGACGACGACGTCGCCCGACGCGGTGAACCCCACGATCACCAGCAGGTGGCCGCCGGTGCTGTAGCCCGCGCCGGTGAGCTCGTTCTTCTTGAACGACACCGACACCACGAGCGGGATGCCGGCCTTGATGAACTGCTCCGCCTCGGTGAGCGAGCGGAGCCGCGTGACGAAGCCCACCAGCGGTGCACCGTCGGCAGCCGTCCAGCGCGCGGCGTACGCCGCGTTGAACGGCCAGTTGCCGGCACCGTCGTAGTTGTAGTCGAACGTGTTCGCGGCGGCATAGTCGACCCAAGGGTCGGCGTACGACGGATCGACCCACGAATAGTCCGCGGGACTGGGTCCGCCGCCCCAGTAGGCGACCACCATCGAGGTGGAGGTCGGGCTGCACCAGGCCTCCCCGCCGCCGTCCCACTCCGGGTACTGCCCCTTGTGGATCTCCTGGGAGTACGTCGGTACGTCGAGGGTGACGCCCTCCGCACCGCCGAGCGGGCTGGCCGGCACCTTCTTGGTGTCCGGAAGCGCTGACGACATCGCCCCGACCAGGGTCACCGACGGCGAGGCAGAGGTGCCGGCGCGCCGGAGGAGCGAGACGGTCAGCTGCCAAGTCGACATCGTGCGGTCCTTGCGCAGCATCAGCGTGTCGATGGCCACCGTCGCCAGGTCGTCGCCCTGCCCCGGCACGCTGGTGCGGTGGATGGTGCCGTCCCCGGAGGCCCACCGGCCCAGGATGTAGGGCTTGGACATCGTGCCGTCGTCCGCGCGGCCGCGGACCGACATCTGGATCCAGGTGCCAGGCGGCGTGGTCGCGTTCCACGACGACACCAGCTGGGTGAACGCGAAGCCGGGCGTCACCACCGGAGAGGTCCAGGTGCCCACGTCGTAGGTGGCGCTCCCGTCGCCGTACGGGTCGGTGTAGTCGAACGTGCCGGTGGGTGCGGTCAGCACCAAGGCATCGCCGCTGACCGCGGTGCCGTCGAAGGTGCCACGGCCGAAGTCGGCCGCAGTCCACTGCCGGTAGGTCACCGCCACGCTCGGCCCCTCCTTCGCGTACGCCGCCGGCTCGGCGCCGAGGGCGGGTACGAGCGCCAGCATGCTGACCGCCGCGGCGAGGCCGGCCAGCGAGGATCGAATCGTCATGGAGAGTCTCATGGCTAGACACCTGCCGTCCCGTGGGTGCGTGGGTCTCCAGTCTCGGGCTCAGTGCGCTCGCTGGCAACGGCTGCGCCGCCCGGACCACAGCTCACCCGCCCATCCGCGCGGCGACGGCGGTCGTGCCCGCTAGCCTTGGCGGGTGACGCTGCGCCTCTTCAACACCGCGACGCATGCGCTGGAGGAATTCGTCCCGCTGCGGCCCGGCCGGGTCGGCATCTACCACTGCGGCCTCACCGTCCAGGGCCCGCCGCACATCGGCCACATCCGCAAGGAAGTGGTGTTCGACGTCGTACGGCGCTGGCTCGAGCACCATGGCTACGAGGTCACGTTGATCGCCAACCTCACCGACATCGACGACAAGGTCCTGGCCAAGTCGGCGGAGGAGCGGCGCCCGTGGTGGGCGATCGCCTACGCCAACGAGCTCGCGCTGCACTCCGCATACCGCGCGCTCGGCTGCCGGGCGCCGACGTACGAGCCGCGCGCGACCGGGCACATCCCGGAGATGCTCGAGCTGGTGACGCAGCTGATCGCGAAGGGGCACGCCTACGTCGCGCCGGATGGCTCGGGTGACGTCTACTTCGACGTGCGCTCCTGGCCGGCGTACGGCGAGCTGTCGCACCAGCGGGTCGACGACATGGAGGCGGCGCCGGACTCGAACCCGCGGGGCAAGCGCGACCCGCGCGACTTCGCGCTGTGGAAGGGCTTCAAGAAGGGGGCGGAGCCGGACTCGGCGGCGTGGCCGGCACCGTGGGGGCTGGGCCGGCCGGGGTGGCACCTCGAGTGCTCGGCGATGGCCGGGAAGTACCTGGGCGACGAGTTCGACATCCACGGCGGCGGGCTCGACCTGCGGTTCCCGCACCATGAGAACGAGCTGGCGCAGTCCCGGGCGGCCGGCCGCCCGTTCGCCCGCTACTGGATGCACAACGGGATGGTCAACCTGGGCGGGGAGAAGATGAGCAAGTCCGTCGGCAACTTCTTGACCGTCAGCGAGGTGGTCAAGCGAGTCCGCCCGATCGACCTGCGTTACTACCTCGTCGCGCCGCACTACCGGTCCACGGTGGACTACTCCGAGGAGGCCCTGGCGGAGGCGGCGACGGCGTTCCAGCGGATCGAGGGCTTCGTGACGCGGGCCGCCGAGGTCAGCGGGACGCCGACCGCGCGCGAGCCGGCGACAGAGGCGGCCGCACCGGCGGGGGTGCTTTGCGCCGACTTCAGTGCGGCCATGGACGACGACCTCGGCACCCCGGCTGCGGTGGGGGCGCTGCACGAGGTCGTCAAGGAGGGCAACAAGCTGCTTGCCGACGGCGACAGCCCAGCGCTGCGCGGCAGCCTCGCGGCGGTGCGGGGCATGCTCGCCGTACTTGGTCTGGACCCGCTCGACCCGGTCTGGGCGGCAACCACCGGCCGGCGGGTGGCCGGATCCGCGTCGGGCCAGATGGTGGAGGCCTTGGTGCGCGAGCTGCTCGACCAGCGGGCAGAGGCCCGGGAGCGCCGCGACTTCGCGGCGGCCGACCGGATCCGGGACCGGCTGCGTGCGGCCGGGCTCGAGGTCGAGGACACGCCCAGCGGCCCGCGCTGGACCGTGGTGTCCTGATGCCTGGCAACAGCCGCCGGCGCGGTGCGGTGCGCAAGCGGGCCGGCGGCAACCCGACGGCCGGCTCGGGCGGGCGCGGTCGTCGGGCCCTGGAGGGGCGCGGGCCGACCCCGAGGGCCGCGGACCGGGTGGCTCGCCGGGGCTCCCCCGACCAGCCGGCCAAGTCGGCGAAGAACGACCCCGGCGCGGCAGCCGGCAGGTCGGGTGCTGGTGCCGCCGGTCAGCCCCGCGCCGATGCCGGGGCGAGCGGGTCGGGGCGGGCCAACCGGAGTGCCCGGCAGGGTCGCGATACACCGACCGGCCGGGGGAGACCGACGGGTCGCGGCCGCCGGGCCGGAGGGCGTGGCGGAGACCGTGGCGGCGGGCGGTCGAGCGGTCGGGCCGGCGGCGCGAGGCGCGACCCAGGTCGCGGCAGCGGCGAGTGGGTGGCGGGGCGCAACGCCCTCGTCGAGGCGCTGCGGGAGTCGGTGCCCGTCTTGCGGGTGTACGTCGCCGAGCGGCTCGACCACGATGACCGGGTCCGCGAGGTGCTCAAGCTAGCCGCCGTACGCCGTCTTCCGATCCTCGAGGTTCCCCGACCCGAGCTGGACCGGCTGACCGAGGGTGCCGTGCACCAGGGGGTCGCCGCTCGGCTGGCGCCCTATGACTACGCCGACGCGCTGGAGGTGGTCGCTTCGGCGCGGGCCCGCGGCGAGCTCCCGCTCCTCGTGGCGCTCGACTCGGTGACCGACCCGCGCAACCTGGGGGCGGTCATCCGGTCGGCCGCGGCGTTCGGGTGCCACGCCGTCGTCGTACCGGAGCGGCGGGCCGCGACGATGACCGCCGGTGCCTGGAAGGCCTCCGCCGGCGCGGCCGCCCGGGTGCCGGTGGCGAGGGCCGCCAACCTGACCCGCGAGCTGCGCGGCCTGCAGGAGGCCGGCCTGACGATCGTGGGACTGGACGCCGCGGCGGACTCGCCCATCGGCGACCTCGACCTGACCGGCGAGCCGCTGGTGCTCGTCGTAGGCAGCGAGGGCCGGGGGCTGTCGAGGCTGGTCCGCGAGAGCTGCGACGTGCTGGCCGCCATCCCGATGACGGCGGCGACCGAGTCGCTCAACGCCGGCGTGGCAGCGGGCATCGCCCTGTACGAGGTGGCCCGCCGCCGTACGCCCTGACCCCCTACCCGCTGGACTTGCCTTGTCCAGCCCAGGTGGCGTTGTCTGCGTTGGCGGTGCAAATCCGCCCGTCAAGCACCCCTACGGCGGACAACGCCACCCCGAGCGGACAAGGACCTCGGGGGCCGGTCGGGAGGTGGCGTCCTATGGTGAAGGCGTGGGTGTAGAGCGGTTGGTGCCGACGGGCGAGGCCGGCGAGCTGCTCGACCTGGTACGCCGGATGGCCACCGAAGAGCTTGCGCCGCGCGCTGCCCAGGCCGAGGCTGAGCACCGGTTCGACCGCGACGCCTTCCGGCTGCTGGGGAAGGCCGGCCTGCTCAGCCTGCCCTTCCCCGAGGAGCAAGGCGGCGGCGGCCAGCCGTACGAGGTCTACCTGCAGGTCCTCGAGGAGATCGCTACCGCCTGGGTCAGCGTGGGCGTGGACGTCTCGGTGCACACGCTGTCGTCGTACGCGATGTCGAGCTTCGGCACCGGGGAGCAGCGTGACCGCTGGCTGCCCGGGATGCTGGGGGGCGACCAGCTGGGCGCGTACGCCCTCTCCGAGCCGCAGGCGGGCTCCGACGTGTCGGGGATCGCTACGAAGGCGGTCCGGGACGGCGAGCGCTACCTGGTCACCGGCACCAAGGCATGGGTCAGCCATGGGCCGGACGCCGACTTCTTCCTGCTCTTCGCGCGGACCGGCCCGGACCCCCGTGCTGGTCTCTCCGCGTTCCACCTCCCGAGCGGAGCCGACGGGCTGAGCTTCGGCGCGCCGGAGCGCAAGATGGGGATGACCGCCTCGACGACCACCCAGGTGATACTCGACGAGGTGTCGGTCCCGGTCGAGCAGCGCATCGGTCGCGAGGGCGACGGGATGAAGATCGCGCTCTCCGCGCTGGACTCCGGCCGCCTCGGCATCGCAGCCTGCGCGACCGGCCTCGGTCAGGCGGCCCTGGATCTGGCCGTCTCGTACGCCGGGGAGCGGCACCAGTTCGGCCGCCCCATCGGGCAGTTCCAGGGCCTGCAGTTCCTGCTCGCTGACATGGCCGCGGCGGTGGAGACGGCTCGGGCGCAGTACCTGCACGCGGCCCGGCTGCGCGACGCCGGCCGCCCCTTCAGCCGGCAGGCCTCGATCGCGAAGCTGACCGCGACCGACGCGGCGATGAAGGTGACGACCGACGCCGTCCAGGTGCTCGGCGGGTACGGCTACACGCAGGACTTCCCCGCCGAGCGTTACATGCGCGAGGCGAAGGTCATGCAGATCTTCGAGGGCACCAACCAGATCCAGCGGATGGTGATCGCCCGCAGCCTGCTCCGCAACGGCTAGCCGACTTGTGAGAAGCGGGAGGGGCAGGCCTCCCCCCCGCTTCTGTTGCGTCAGGGTTTCGGTCAGTGTGACCTGGTCAGCAACCCGGGCTGGCCCGACGGTGAAGCCATCAGCAGGATTGCGGCTACGTAGGCCAACGTGATCGCGCCACCGGTGACGAAGAACGCCACGACCATTAGCAGCCGGAGCACGGTCGCGTCGACCTCGAGGTGCTGGGCCAGTCCGCCGCAGACGCCGGCGATGACCCGGTCGGTGGCCGAGCGGCGGAGGGCCGGGCGGGACGTAGGGACGGGGCTGAGTGGCTGTTGTTGGGACATGTCTCCACGGTGTCAGTCGGGGACGGTGCGCTCGTCAGGATCGGCCCTGGTCGGCCCCTGAGCCGTCCCTGACTCGGGCCTGGCCCGCGTAGTCGCGCGCGGTTTCGGAGATCTCGACCTCATGCCCGGCTCGCTCGGAGAGGTACCACCGGTGCTCGAGGATCTCGTGGAAGACCTCGGCCGGTTCGAGCTCCCCGCGCCGAGCGGGCGGCACCAGCGCGATGACCGGTTCGAACACCTCGGTGAGCCAGCGGTGGGCGACCACCGCCGGGTCCTCGCCTTGGAGGTCGTGGGCCGCCCGGTAGGCGTTGAGGTCGTTGAGGAGCCGGCGTGCCTGGCTCTCCTCGACGTCGAGCCCGGTGAGGCTCTGCAGCACCCGCCGATGATGGCCGGCCTCCACCACGCGTGGCTGGATCCGGACGGTGGCGCCGTCCCAGTCGGTGACGATATCGAGCTCGGCCACATCGAAGCCGAGGGCGTTGAGCCGCTCGATCCGCTGCTGGATCCGCCACATCTCGTCGGTGCCGAAGTCCTCCGCGCCGGTGAGCTCCCGCCACAACGCGTCGTACCGGCTCGATAGCTCGTCGACCAGGGAGTGTGCGTCGGTCTCCGAGCCCAGCAGGCCGCCGGCTCGGAGGTCCAACAACTCCCCGAACAGGTTCCCGACCGCGGTGTCGAGGTCGTAGGCGCGCTGGCCATCGCTGAGCTGGGGGTGGAGCTCGCCCGTCTCCGCGTCGACGAGGTACGCCGCGAACTCACCCGCGGCTCGCCGGAACAGCGTGTTCGACAGCGAGCAGTCGCCCCAGGAGAAGCCCTGCAGGTGCGTGACTCGGAGACCCGAACATGAAACTCGTCGCTTTCGGACGTGCGCGACGCGTCAGGGGTTGGCGGAGAAGAACTCCGTCCAGGTGCCGGTGGACACCGCCATGATCCCGACGAAATGCTCGGTCGCGCCGGCCGGCGCCGCTGACGGCCCGTAGGAGACAGCGGGTACGTCGGCATACGTCACCACCCACGCGAGGTAGGGAACTCCTGCGGTGACGTTCGAGGTCTGCGGAGTCTGGTCGGTTACCTCCGCGAGCTCAACGGTGGGACTCTGAGAGGCAACCAGTGACCCTAGTACCGACGCCGGTACTCCCTGCTCCCGGAAATTCGCCAGCGCGGCCTGGGCAGAGGCTGCCTGGGGCGGTGCCCCCGCAAGGGAGGCACCGGGTGTCTCCTGATAGGAGATGCCCATGTCCGGGTACGAAACCGGGGCGACTGCGGACTGCGCCCGAAGTTGTCGGCGAAGGGTCAGGATCTGTTTGAGCACTCTGGTCGGCGCGGCGTGCGCCCGGGCGGCCACCCGTGTCGAGCGACCGAGCCCCTCGGGCAGTTGCTGGCTGGACGCGTGCGCTTCGGCGGCTGCCGCCGAGGCGCAGACGAGAAGGGCCACCACCGCTATCAGGGCGTAGTATCGTCGCGGCCGGGCCCCCACCGGTGGGCGGGCTCGTAGACGTGGATTCGTGGTGTCGTCTCTAGCCTTCGTCGACATTGCGCTTCACCCCGCTGTATCGGTGTAGATCTCGAAGTCCGGGCAGCTCCCAGCCAGAACATCGTGCCAGGACTCGCCATCCGTTCGCTTAGAGCTACCGTCATTTCCCTTTACCAAATAGCCACAAGGCATGGAGACGAACGTGTTGTCGCTAAAGCGCTGACCCTGTATGTCGGTGTAGTGGGTGGGTGAAGCACTATTCCCAGGGACGTCACTCTGTAGATACCTCGCCTCACCGTCAAATTGAGCGACGAACGGCGTGCTCCACTTGGCGAACGGGTCGAAGGCGGTCTTCCAGAAGTCAGAGCCATTGATCCGGTCTAGTTCATATCCGGTGGAAGGGTCCCACCGCTCTCCATAGCCATAGACGGTGCCGTCGACTAACTGCATGGTGCCGTACTTGGTAGGGTATTCATCCCCCTGCGCCGCGTAGTGGTGCTGAGCGAATTGAACGGTAACATGGTCGTACCACCGAATATACCCGACCTGCGTCCAGCCGCTATAGTCACCCGACGCTATCATCACGTAGCTGTTCGTGAAATTGTCATTTGACGTGTTGGTGTCACAGACCGCGCCGTACCGGACGGGGACTTTTGCGTACGAGCCCTCATATTCACGCGAGCCGGACGCACCGGCCGGCTGAACGTATCCGTCGTGGTAGTTGTAGATGCTCGTGTTGCCGCACGTCCAGACTTCGGCAATGATGAGGTCGTCGTGGACCAGAGAACCGCGCCAAGCGCTAGAGCGAAACTGACCAGGACGCGCGCGCTCCTGCGTTGGTGCACCGCTTTAGAGCCACCGTTGTGGCACCTATCACCGACTACTACTCGAATGAGCTCCAAGGGTCGGCCCCTCTGGCCTCATGGCGAACGGCGCCCAGTTGCACCTGAGCGGAGGCTAACGCCAGATGGCCGACGAGTCAAGCCCCCCAACTTGACTCACGTAAAACGTCCGGGAACATCGGCGCTTGCCTCAGATGAGGATGTCCGCGTAGCGGAGCGGGTTCCCTGACCATGTGAGCAGGGAGCCGTCGATGGCCGCGCGCCGTGAGATCACCAAGAAGTAGCCCCGCCAGTACGCAAGAGCCGACAAGGCCGGCAAGTCATGGCTGCTGGACGCGCTGGTCGCTACGACGGCATGGACCCGGGACCAAGCTCGGCGTGCGATCCGGCAGGCCTCCCGGCGGCGTGGAGCGGCTCGGCAGGTGTAGCGGCGCCCGCGGCCCCGGAAGTACTCCTACAACGCTCTGGTGGTTCTGTAGGAGGTGTGGCGGTTGTCGGGGCAGCCGTCGGGCAAGTACCTGGCCGCGGTGATGGGCGACACCGTGGGACGGCTGGTCCGGTTCGGTGAGCTCGGGAAGGTCTCCGACCGGGTGAGCCCGGCGGTGCTCGAGGAGCTGGTGGCCATGCGAGGAGTCTGCGTCGCAGCCGACCGCAAACGGGATCGTCAGGGCTGCTGCGACGAAGCCGCGCCGGCTCAGCGTCAATGTCGAGAGGGCGTTGGGTCAGGCGGGGACGCTCGGGAGGTTGGACAGGGACTTGGCGACCATGTCCTGCACATCGGCGTCGCTGAACGAGTGGTCGACGATGTTGCCGGACAGATAGGCGTCGTACGCCGAGAGGTCGAGGTGGCCGTGGCCGCACAGGGCCGTGAGGATCACCTTCTCCTCGCCGGTCTCCTTGCACCGGTTGGCCTCCTCGATCGCCGCCGCGAGGGCGTGCGTGGGCTCGGGGGCCGGCACGATCCCCTCGGTGCGGGCGAAGAGGACACCCGCGGCGAAGCACTCGCTCTGCGGCTTGGCGACGGCCTCGATCTCCTTGGTCTCGTAGAGGTGGCTGATCAGCGGGCTCATGCCGTGGTAGCGCAGCCCGCCGGCATGGATCGGGTCGGGGATGAAGTCGTGGCCCAGCGTGTGCATCTTGAGCAGTGGGGTCATCCCGGCGGTGTCGCCGAAGTCGTAGGCGTAGGTGCCCTGGGTCAGCGAGGGGCACGCGGCCGGCTCCACGGCGCGGACCGTCGGGTTCATCCGGCCGGCCCACTTCTCGCGCAGGAACGGGAACATCAGGCCGCCGAAGTTGGACCCCCCGCCGGTGCACCCGACCAGCAGGTCTGCCGTCTCGCCGACCTTGGCCAGTTGCAGCAACGCCTCCTCGCCGATCACGGTCTGGTGCAGCAGCACGTGGTTGAGCACGCTGCCCAGCGAGTAGTTGGTCGTCGGGTCCTGGGCGGCCACCTCGACCGCTTCACTGATCGCGATGCCCAGTGAACCCGTCGAGTCGGGGTGCTCGGCGAGGATGGCCCGCCCCGCGTTCGTGAGGTCGGACGGGCTGGGGTGGATGGTGGCGCCGAACGTCTCGATCATGATCTTGCGGTAGGGCTTCTGGTCGTACGACGCGCGCACCATCCAGACCTCGCAGCCGAGGTTGAACTGCGAGCAGGCGAAGGCGAGCGCGGTGCCCCACTGCCCGGCGCCGGTCTCGGTGGTGAGCCGCTTGATCCCCGCCTTCGCGTTGTAGAACGCCTGGGGTACCGCGGTGTTGGGCTTGTGCGACCCGGCCGGCGACACGCCCTCGTACTTGTAGTAGATGCGCGCCGGGGTGCCGAGTGCGCGCTCCAGGTTGCGTGCCCGGTAGAGCGGGCTCGGCCGCCAGAGCCGGTAGACGTCGATGACCTCGCCGGGGATCTCGACGTACTGGTCGGTCGCCACCTCCTGCCGGATCAGGTCCATCGGGAAGAGCGGGGCGAGGTCGTCCGGGCCGACGGGCTGGCCGGTCCCCGGATGCAGCACCGGCGGCGGCGGGGTCGGCAGGTCGTGCAGGACGTTGTACCACCGGGTGGGGATCTCGTCCTCGGTCAAGGTGATCTTGCGGGTCGCCGTGTCGGCCATTGGGGGCTCCTCTCCGCGCCGCTGCTCCGACCGTACACAGATACCTCCGGCAGCGACAGCGGGAGTCAGGCCGCCTCGAGGTCGGTGACGGTGAAGGCGTCCCTGGTACACCTTCCGTCGGCGTCGGGAGTCCGGGGGCTCCGTTAAGGTGAAACTGTGTTACTGTGATTCTGTGCGCAATGTGACGATAACCGTGCCGGACGAGGTCTACCGACAGGCCCGAATCCGGGCGGCCGAGCGCGGCACGTCGGTGAGTGCCTTGGTGGCCGATTACCTAACCTCCCTGAGCGGCTCAGACGCCGAGTTTGCCCGGCTGGCGGCGCGGCAGCGGCAGGTTGTCGCGCGGGTACGACGCTTCCGAGCCGCCGATCGGCTCGGCCGCGACGAGGTGCACGGCCGTGCGGTTCGTTGACACCAACGTCCTGCTGTACGTCGTGTCCAAGGACCGGTCGGAGAGCCAGAAGGCGAGGACGGCAACGGCGATCCTCGCGGACCGCGACCTGGGGCTGTCCACGCAGGTGCTCCAGGAGTTCTATGTGCAGGCCACCCGGGCAAGTCGCCCCGATCGGCTCACCCACGCGCAGGCGGCGGCCCTGGTCGAGTCATTCCTGCGGTTCACGGTGCAGGAGGTGGCCACGCCGGTGGTGCTGGCGGCAATGGAGACCGCCGATCGCTTCGGCATCTCCTACTGGGACGCGGCCATCTTGGAGGCAGGCCGGTCGCTCGGCTGTGACGTCGTGCTCTCGGAGGACCTAGCTGACGGCCAGGACTACGACGGGGTCCGGGTCGAGAACCCCTTCGGCTGACCGCCTCGGACCGGCCGGACCGGCCGGACCGGCCGAGCAGGGCCGGCCGATACCCTCGCTACGGCTGAGGCATCGGAGGTGCAGTAGTGGCGCACGGCACGCACGACTACGTCGAGGACCCGCGCAACGCCGACGTGCTCATCTATGTCAACGGGGAGCTCAAGCGCCGGCCGGAGGCGGTGGTGTCGGTCTTCGACGCCGGCTTCGTCCTCGGCGACGGTCTCTGGGAGGGACTGCGGGTCCACCGCGGCCGGGTGGCGTTCCTCGACGCCCACCTCGACCGGCTCTACCAGGGAGCGCAGGCGATCGCCCTCGACATCGGGCTGACCCGCGTCGAGTTGGCCGATGCGATCGACCGGACGTTGGCGGCGAACGGGATGGTCGACGGCGTGCACGTGCGGCTCATGGTCACCCGCGGGACCAAGGCCACGCCGTACCAGGATCCACGCGTCACGATCGGCCCGGCGACCGTCGTGATCATCCCCGAGTACAAGGCTCCGCTGCCCCAGGTGCTCGACCGCGGCATCCGGCTGTTCACCGTGCATGTGCGCCGGCCGGGGCCCGACATCCTGGACCCGAAACTCAACGCCCACAGCAAGCTCAACGACATCACGGCCTGCATCCAGGCTTACACCGCCGGCGCCGACGAGGCACTGATGCTCGACCCGCATGGCTTCGTCGCCACCTGCAACTCGACGCACTTCTTCGTCGTACGGCGAGGGGAGCTGTGGACGTCGACCGGCGACTACTGCCTGGGGGGGATCACCCGAGCCAACGTGCTGCGCGTGGCGCGGGCGGCCGGTATCCCGGCGTACGAGCGGAACTTCAGCCTGACCGAGGTGTACGACGCGGGCGAGGCGTTCGTGACTGGCACCTTCGCGGGGGTGGTGCCGGTGCGCGAGGTCGACGGGCGACCCATCGGCGACGGCCGGCGTCCGCTCACCGACCGGCTGCGCGAGCTGTACCTCGACCTGGTTGAGCGCGACGTCGCTACACCCACCCACTTGTCAGAAGTTGAGCACCCTCCGGCGTGCCCACCTTCTGACAAGTCGGAGCAGTGAGGCGGCTGGCGGTGTGGTCGGGGCCGCGCAACATCTCGACCGCGCTGATGCGGTCGTGGGAGAACCGCCCCGACACCGTGGTGGTCGACGAGCCGCTCTACGCGCACTTTCTCGCTGTCAGCGGACGCGACGATCCCGGCCGGGACGAGGTGCTCGCCGCCGGCGAGACCGACTGGCGGCGGGTGGTGGCGGGCCTCTTGGGCCCGGCCCCCGACGGCGTCGCGGTCAGCTACCAGAAGCAGATGGCCCATCAGCTGACGGACGAGATCGGGCGCGGCTGGCTGCACCGGCTGACGAACGTGCTGCTGATACGAGACCCGGCCGAGGTGGTCGCGTCGTACGTCCGCTCCCGGCCCGAGGTGGCGACCGCCGACATCGGCCTGGACCAGCAGGTGCGCCTGTACGACGAGCTGGCGGCGCGCGGCGGGCCGCCGCCGGTGATCGACGCCGCCGACTTCCTCCGCGACCCGGAGTCGTATCTGCGGCGGCTCTGCGAGCTGGTCGGCGTCGCGTTCGACTCGGCGATGCTCAGCTGGCCACCCGGTCGCCGCGAGACCGACGGGGTCTGGGGTCGCTACTGGTACGACGCGGTCTGGGCCTCGACCGGCTTCGAGCCCTACCGGCCCCGGGATGTCCGCCTATCCGGACGGGCGGCCGAGGTCGCCGCGGCCTGCCGGCCGGCGTACGAGCGCCTGCACGTCCTCCGCTGGACGCCTTGACGCGGCCGCAAGGCGGCGCGAGTAGCGAACAGCGGTGGGTCAGCGAGTTGAAGACAGGAGTCCCGCCGAAGTCAGGAGTCCCGCTGAAGTCCGCTGGAGTCGGGACCCGCCGAAGTCAGGAGTCCCGCTGAAGTCCGCTGAAGTCAGGAGTCCCGCTGAAGGCGGGCGGCCAGCCAGTCGTGGGTCACCTCGGCGTACCAGGCTTGGTGGATTCGGAGGTACGGCGAGCCGGCCGGCAACTCCTTAAGCCGGGCCATCGCGAAGTACAGCCAAAGGTTCGCCAGGAGCGCGTCGATCGACCGCGGGCAAGTGATCGAGGAACGACTCCGGCCCCTACGCCGCGGGGTCGGGGTACGGCACGTCGGTACGCCAGTCGCGATCCGGCGTCGCCGCGGCCCGGAACAGGGCGTCCGCGATTCGGTTGGGGGCGAACTTGGTGCCGGGGTCGACCACGCCCCGGACGGTGAGCGTCATGGCCCGAACCCCGAGCGGGTGCAGCGTCTCGTCCAGGGCGCCGACGAGGCTGCGCAGGCCTGCCTTCTGTACGCCTAGCGAGGCCGCCGCGGCCCACGGCACGTCGGCCGACATGCTGCCGGTCGCCGTTACCCGGGCCCCGCTGGGCAGGTACGGGCGGGCCGCCTGCACCGCGGTGAGCAGCGCTGCCACCCCGATGTGCACGTCGCGGAGCAGCTCGGCGGGTGCCAGGGCGAGCCCGTCCTTCATCGTGGTCACGCTCGGGTTGAAGTGCAGTACGTCGATGCGGCCCGAGCGCTCCCCGAACCTGCGGACCGCCGCCGCGAAGTCACCTTCATCGGTGATGTCGACCGCGGTCCAGCCAGTCGTGATGCCCTCGGACTGCAGCTGGCTGCCGAGCGCATCGAGTCTGGTCGCGTCGCGCGCGACCAGACTCACGTCGTACCCTGCCTGCCCGAACCGGCGGGCCACCGCGGCACCTACTCCCGGCCCGGCCCCGATGACGAGCGCCAGAGGCGGCCCGCCGTCCACCCCGATCTCGCTGCCGTCCGCCGCGGTCGCCTTAGCGGTCGCTTCGCTCTCGCTGCCGTCAGCCCCAGTCACACCGTTCACGCTAGCGTGCCCAGCGCTCGGCCCACCGCGTGACTTGCTGCCCGTCCCGTGACGTCCTGCAGGGCGAGCGCAATAGCGCAACAGCGCGCAATCTGCAGGACGCAAGACACTCGGGGGCGCCCGCTGCAGTCGGGGCTCGGCAACGTCCTGCTGGGTGAGACCAATAGCGCGCGATCTGCAGAACGCAACGCGCACTAGGGTTTGAGCGTGGCAGCGGCGGAGGGAGCCGAGCGGGCAGCGGCGGCAAGCGCGCCGGCGGAGCCCTCTGAGCAGGCGGTGGCGGCGAGCGAGCGGGCGGAGGCCCCGGCGCCCGCGGCGTACTCGGCGCCGGCAGACCGCACGGAGCGAGGGGTAGCCCTGGTGACCGGGGCGGGTCGCGGGATCGGCCGGGCCGTCGCAACCCGGCTGTCCAGCGAGGGGTACGCCGTGGCCCTCACCGCTCGACACCGCGACCAGCTGGCGGAGACAGCGGCCGAGTGCGCTGGCCGCGCAGTCGTCTTACCGGCCGACATCACCGCAGCCGGGGCGGTGGAGCAACTTTTCGCCGCGGTCGAGGAGCAGCTCGGGCCGGTGGGCGTGCTGGTGGCCAACGCCGGGGCCGGTACCTCCGCCCGGGTGGAGAAGACCAGCGACGAGACGTGGCAGTGGATGCTGGACGTGAACCTTACGGCGCCGTTCCGGTGCATCCGGCGGGCGATCCCCGCGATGCGTACGGCGGGGTGGGGGCGGATCGTGGTGGTCGCCTCGGTGGCGGCTCGAGTCGGCGCGCCGTACCTGTCGGCGTACGCAGCGAGCAAGCACGGCGTGCTCGGGCTGGTCCGTACCGCGGCCGCCGAGCTCGCGCCGACAGGGGTTACCGTCAATGCGGTCTGCCCCGGGTACGTGGACACCCCGATGACCGAGGCCTCGGTGCACGGGATCGTCGAGCTCACCGGCCGCTCCGCGGGCGAGGCGCGGGAGATCCTGGCGCGCAAGCAACCGACCGGGCGGCTGGTGACGGCCGACGAGGTGGCTGAGGCGGTCTGGTTCTGCGTGGTCAACGGCTCGGTCAACGGACAAGGCATCAACGTCGACGGGGGAGCGGTCCCGTCATGAGGCGTTGCTCCGCAATGAGGCCTGTGGTGGGCGCGCTCGCGCCGTCCTGGTCGCAGCAATGTGGGTCCTTGGGGCGCGAGGCCCCGTCATGAGTCACGCGGGGGCGCAATGAGCGTGGAGCGGGTGAACCCAGCGTCCAGGCCCCGGCCGCGCGGGTTCACGCACGCCGTTGTCGCGGCCGGGAGGCAGGTCTACCTCGCCGGCCAGACCGGCCTCGGCGGGGATGGCTCGGTCGTGGCCGGCGGATTGGTCGCCCAGTTCGAGCAGGCGCTCGCCAACCTGCTGGGGGCACTCGCCGCGGCGGGCGGCCGGCCCGACCAGCTCGTCTCGCTGACGGTGTACGCCGTCGACCTGGCCGACTACCGGCGGCAGGCAGCCGAGATCGGGGCCGTCTGGCGGCGGCTGGTGGGGACCGAGTACCCGGCGATCGCCGGGCTAGGCGTCAGCGCGCTGTGGGACGACGGCGCACTGGTCGAACTGCAGGGGGTCGCCGTACTCCCCGCGTGAGCAGCGCCGGGTGGGCGGGACGCCAGGGCGGAGTTCCGGCGCCGGCAGAAGCGGCGGGGCCGGGTGCGGGCACGGGGATGGGCCGGATGCGGCGACTCGGCGGGTGGGTGGAGACTGCTGGGGACAAGCCGGGGAACGCCGGGCCGACCAGTCGGTGGCAACGTCAGGAAGATCAGCCCGGCAACGCCAGGAAGAGGAGCCGATGCAGCTTTCGCCGTCCGCGCACGTCGACACGTTCTGTCGGGACAACCTGCCGCCCCCGGAGACCTGGCCAGACTTCGTGTTCGACCTGCCCGACGTGCGCTACCCGGACCGGCTCAACTGCGGCACCGAGCTGGTCGATGTGCCCGCCGCCGAGCACGGGCCCGACCGCCCGGCCCTGTTCAGCCCGTCCGGCGACCGGTGGACGTACGCCGACCTGTTGCGCAACGCGAACAACGTCGCGAACGTGCTAACCCGCGAGCTAGGCGTGGTGCCCGGCAACCGGGTGCTGCTCCGCGCCCCCAACAACCCGTGGCTGGTCGCCTGCTGGCTCGGCGTTCTGAAGGCCGGCGCCGTGGTCGTGACGACCATGCCGCTGCTGCGCCCCGGCGAGCTGACCACCGTGCACGAGATCTCCCGGATCGACGTGGCGATCTGCGACCACCGGTTCACCGACGACCTGCGGGCGGCCGATCTGGGCGGCGCCCCCATCGTGGTCTACGGCGGGGGAGGTGCGGACGACGTGGTGACCCGCGCCGCGGCGTACGACGGCCGGTTCGCCGACGTGCAGACGGGGGCCGACGACGTGGCGCTGCTGGCGTTCACGTCGGGCAGCACCGGGCGGCCGAAGGCCACCATGCACTTCCACCGCGACGTGCTGGCCAACGCTGACACGTTCTCCAAGCACGTGCTGCGGCCCACCGCCGCCGACCTCTTCACCGGCACCCCGCCGCTGGCGTTCACGTTCGGCCTCGGGGGGCTGGTCGTCTTCCCGCTGCGGGTCGGTGCCGCCTCGCTGCTGGTCGAGAAGGCCTCACCCGGCGAGCTGGCGGACCTGGTTGCGAAGTTCTCGGCGACGATCTGCTTCACCGCACCTACGGCGTACAAGGCGATGATCGCCGGCGGCGACCTGGAGCGACTCGCCACCCTGCGGGAGTGCGTCTCCGCCGGCGAGCACCTGCCGGCGGCCACCTGGCACGCGTTCCGCGACGCCACCGGCGTACGGCTGATCGACGGCATCGGGTCGACGGAGATGCTGCACATCTTCATTGGCAGCTCGGGCGACGACATCCGGCCGGGCTCCACCGGCCGGCCGGTCCCGGGGTACCAGGCCCAGGTCGTCGACGACGGCGGCCACGTGGTGCCCGACGGCGAGATCGGCTGGCTCGCGGTCAAGGGCCCCACCGGCTGCCGCTACCTCGCCGACGAGCGCCAGCTGCTGTACGTGCGCGGCGGCTGGAACCTCACCGGAGACACTTACCTGCGCGACAGCGACGGCTACTTCTGGTACCAGGCGCGCAGCGACGACATGATCGTCTCGTCGGGCTACAACATCGCCGGCCCGGAGGTTGAGGAGGCGCTGGTCTCGCACCCGGCCGTCAAGGAGTGCGCCGTGGTCGGCGTACCGGACGAGGCTCGCGGCTCGCTGGTCAAGGCGTACGTGGTGCTGATGCCGGGCGCGGAGGCGGGCGACGCGCTCGCCAGGGAGCTGCAGGACCATGTCAAGGCTGAGATCGCGCCGTACAAGTACCCGCGGGCCGTTGAGTTCGTCGAGACGCTGCCGCGCACGAGCACCGGCAAGCTGCAGCGGTTCCGGCTGCGCGTGCCCTCCGCGTGAGCGGCGACCTGTTGGACGACGCTGCGGGCGGGCCCAGCGCGACCATCAGCCGGGTCGTCGAGTGGCCCGACACCGAAGCCGCCGGCCACTACCACCACTCGACCGTGATCCGGTGGGTCGAGGCCGCAGGGGCTACCCTCGACGCCAAGCTCGGGCTGCTCGACCTGTTCGGCAAGATCCCGCGGGTGCACTACGAGGTCGACTACGGCGCTCGGCTGTGGTTCCGCGACGAGGTCGACATCACGATCACCGTGTCGGCGGTCGGCACCTCGTCGGTGACCTACGCGTTCGCCGTACGCCGCGGAGGCGAGCTCGCTGCCCGTGGCAGCATGACCGCCGTCCAGATCGACCAAGCGGACGGACCATCCCCTGGTCAGAGCAGGTGCGGACCGCCCTCGGCGTCGCCACCGCCGCCCCCAGCTAGCCGGGCCCAAACCTCCACAACTAGTTCGGGGCAGGAACGTAGGCACAGCCGAGGCAACCGTCGATCCGGTCGCCGGTGACGGCGTCCGTCAAATCATGCCACTGCCCCTCGAGGCCGGACATAGTAAGGTCCTGGGCGCCCAACGAGTAGCAGTGATAGGAGTTGCACGGATAGAAGGTCGATGCAACAGCCGATTGAATGGCTTGAGGACCGAGCGACCATGCCGCGATCGCCAGCGTTATGACGAGGCATCGAGCCAGTCGGCCAGATATGCCCACGACGGGACGCTCCTCTCCGTCCGGAGTGGACCCGTCCCTCACGGTGGGACACAGTAGGACTTTGTCAAACGTCGGGCGCAAGCGTCCAAGCTAACGATCTTATGTCGGGAGGGTCCGACCCTGGGCTGACCAGGTGCAGACGGCAGCCCATGAGGGGCCGATCAGAGCGTGGTGGCGAGGCGGGTGATGGCTTCCTCGAGGATCGCGGGTGAGGTCGCGAAGTTGAGCCGCACATGGCCGGCGCCGCCGCGCCCAAACGCAAGCCCCGAGTTGAGGGCGACGCGGCTGCGCTCCAGGAAGACGGCCGCCGGGTCGTCGCCGAGACCCAGGTCGCGGCAGTCGAGCCACGCCAAGTAGGTGGCCGCCGGCTCGACGTACCGTGCCTCCGGCAGGTGCTTGGCGAGCAGCTCACCCAGCAGCCGGCGGTTCCGGTCGAGGTCCGCGAGTACGTCGTCGAGCCAGTCGCGGCCGTTCGTCAGGCCGGCGACGTGCGCGAGGATGCCGACGTGACTGGGGCCGTGGCTCACCATCTCGTGCAGCACGGCCAGGTCGCCGACGGCATCGGGCCCGGCGACGGCGACCGCCGCCTTCAGCCCGGCCAGGTTCCACGCCTTCGACGCCGACATGACCGAGAAGCCAGTCTCCGCACCAGGCACCGACAGGTACGGCGTGTGCACGGCGCCCCCCCGGTAGATCGGCGCGTGGATCTCGTCGACGACCACTCGGACGCCGTACTCGCCCGCGAGGCCGGCGACGGCGGCGAGCTCCTCGCGGGCGTGCGCGGCGCCGGTCGGGTTCTGCGGGTTGCAGAGCAGGTACGCCGCCCGGCCGCCCCCGGCGACCGCGGCCCGGAACGCCTCGGCCAGCGCTTCGAGGTCGAGCCGTCCGTTGGCGTCGAGCGGCGCGTCGACGGCTCGCCGGCCGGCATGCTCGAGGTAGCCGTAGAACGGCGGGTAGACCGGCGGGTTGACGACCACGGGGTCGCCCGGGCTGGTCACCAGCGCGAGCATCTCCATCAGTCCGGTCATCACGTCCGCGACAAGCGCGGCCTGACCGATCTCGAAGCCCCACCCCCAGCGCTGGGCGGCGAAGTCGCTCAGCGCCTCGGCGTATGCAGTGCCGGCGGGGTAGCCGGTGTCGCCGGCGCGGGCCGCCGCGACGATGGCCTCAACGACCGCGGGCGCGAGCGGGACGTCCATCTCCGCCACCCACAGCGGCAGCACGTCCGGCGGGTAGGCGCGCCACTTGAGGCTGCTGCGCCGGCGAAGCTCTTCGATCGTGAGCGCGCTGAGCGGGCTGCCCACTTGCGATCAGGAGCCCAGCGCGGCCACGACCGAGGGAGCCAGGCCGGTGTGTCCGGCCATGTACTGCTTGCGGTCCGCCTTGAGGTCGGCAACGGCGGCGGCGTAGTCGTCGGTCTTGCCGAGCCGCTCGTACATCTTCCGAGGCTGCAGCAGCTCGGGGTCGTCGAAGTCGGGGACGGAGGTCGCGACGAGGTACCCGAAGTCCGGGTCCTCCTCCCAGTCGATCGTGTCCTCGGCGATCGCCTTCACGATCGCGGAGGTGTGCGGGATGGTCACCTTCTTCGAGTCCGAGTTGGCCTCGGCCCCGCCGACCCGGCCGGTGTTGAGCACGTAGACGCCGAAGTCATAGTCCATCGACTCGATCATCTCGCCGAGCCGGTTGCCCTGCTCGTAGTCGTGGCCCATGAAGAACGGGTTGGTGCCGGGAACGCGCATGAAGCGGCCCTCCTCGGCCTTGCCGCCGGCCGACGTACCGGTCGTCTCGCCGAGCATGTAGTAGGCGATGGCCTGGTCCTTGCTCTTCATCCGGATCACCGCGGGGACGATCGTCTGCGTGCGCCCGAGGATGAGGAGGAAGCTGGCCTTGCCGAGCTTGCGCGGGTCGAAGTGCGGGATGTCGGCGAGCGGGAACGTGCCGCGGCCGTTCGCGGTATGCGTGGCATCGAAGAAGTCGACCTTGCCCTGGGCGTCCACCGCGACGTTCTCCAACCATCCGGCCGGCGTGGTCAGCGCGCCGTGGATCGTGGGCTCGTCCCTGGGGTCGAGGCCGATGGTCTTGGCGAAGCAGCCGTTCTCCGTGGCGTAGACGTCTCCGCCGGATACCAGGGCGACGATGTCGTCCTGCACGGGCAGCGAGTCGTTCTGCCGGGTGAATGTGGTGGTCGTCTTGCCGGTGCCCGACAGGCCGACGATGAGCGCAACCCGGTCTCCGTTGGGTGTCGGGATCACCTTCGCGCCGGAGTGCATGGCGAGCGCGCCCTGCTGGTAGACCCACTCCATCCACATCCGCAGGCCGCCCATCTTGGACTCGCCGAAGTAGTCGATGTTGAAGACCCGGGTGACCTCGTTCTCCAGGTCGATCGTCACGAGCTTGTTGTCGGGCGAGCCCTCCGGCGGCAGGCAGTTCGGCGTGTAGATGACGGTGAGCGCGGCCTCCTCGCGCCACTCAGCGTCCTTGGGGTAGTAGAGCTGCTGCTGCATGGCCGGGATGTTCGAGTTGCTCCGCTCGATGAAGACGCGGGCCGCGCGGCGCATGGGCGAGTTCTCGGGCCCGATGTAGCCCTCGACGACCACCATGTCGGCGTCGGCGAGATAGGCGTCCTGTACGGCCACCGCCTTCGCATAGTCGGCCCGGCTCATTGGCTGCTTCTGGGTGCTTTCGGGGTCGTCGGTGACGATGAAGCTGGATCCGGCCGACCGCGAGGTGACCCGCGCCGTGACGTTGTAGTTGCCGAACTCGGTGAGCTGGGCGTTGGGCATCTCGCTCACCCACTGCTTGAGCTGCTCCTGCGTCGGGTTGGAGGCCAGAGACCTGCACTTGGGAAGCTCGATCGACACGTACGGTCCTTTCGCTGGGCGCAACGCTCGCAGTGCGGCGCCACCCGATACACCCGCCGCCCCGGGCTCGGGAAGGCAAGTCCGTGATGTGGGACGAGCATATGACCGCGCCACAGCGATCGCCCAAGTGGGTCGGGCCGCTCGTCCGTCCAGGGTGGCGTTGCCGGCGTGGTGGGGCTTTACCGGCTCGGCCTTTCGCCCCAGCGTGGACAACGCCAGCTGGCGCGGACAACGGTCAGGGCCGGTGGCGGGACGGCGGGGTCCGGTTACCGGGGGCGGGCAGCGGGCCGAGGGGTCGGCGTACGGCGGCGGGCTGGCAGAGCGCCGCGAGCATCGCGCCCGTCAGCACGTCCTCGACCCTGGCGTAAGACCAGCGCAGCTCGGTCACGTAGCGCTCGACCGCCTCCGGCGAGGTGCATACGGTCAGCAGCCCGACCGCTGTGTCGACGCTGACACTGCCGCGCAGCGCTCCGGCGGCGGCCAGCCGATGCGCGATCATCTTCTGCGGCTCGGCGTGGCTCGCCCGGCCGGCTGCGAGCGCGGGTGCGAGAGCCGGGTCGACCTGCGCGGCCTGCGTCAGGACGCGGATCAGGTCGCCGATGCGCTCGTGCAGCACGCAGACCAGATGGATGGACGCGCGGACGAGCTCCTGCGGCGTGCGGGCCGTGCGGACGTCGCCCGCGAGCGCTTCGACGCCAGACTGCTCGTTGGTGTAGTCAACGAGGGCAAGCGCCAGGCCGGCCTTGGACGTGAAGGCCGCATAGACGGTCTGTGCGGACACGCTGGCCGTTGCGGCTATCTCGTTGATCGTGGTCGGCGCGTAGCCGTGCCCGGCGAACAGCTCCCGCGCGGCCTGCAGGATGGCCCGCCGGGTGCCGGCGGCCTGGCGGTTCCGGAGGTCGGAGCGGTATGGCCTTGACGCTGCCATGATCTCAGTCTAACCTCAATCACTATAGTGTCACCAAGGTCAATGATGGGACGGTGAGATGAATGGTTACCAACAAGTATGCCGCGCCGCACCGGCCGGGCAGGCAGCCAGGAGACAGCTTGGCGGTGCCGGGCTTCCCTGGCAACGCGGTGACCGGCGTGTGCATGCTGGTCGCCCCGATCGCGCTGGCGATCCTCTGCCTGCTGGGGATCGGGATCTACAAGTACGACGGTCACGACTTCCTGGCGGCGATGGCGGCACACCGCGTGCGCGCCGAGATCTTCCTCAACTTCGTGCCCCTCGCGGTCATCATGCTGATGCTGGCCGCGCTCGGCCTAGCGGGCCTGGCCACCCGCACCACGCCGCGGCTGGCTCGGCTCGGCGGTGTGTGCGCGCTATTGGGCCTCTGCGGCCCCATCTTCTTCCTCGGGATCGAGTTCGCCGGTTACCAGGTGTCGTCGCCGAGGTACCTGGCGGCAGGCGCCTACATGTACGACCAGGCCAACATGGTGCCGCGCGTGTCGATCAACATCTCCGGGCTGGCGCTCATCGTCGGGTTCATCTCGCTCGCGATCGCGGCGTACCGCGCCGGCCTGCTCGACCGGGTGCGCGCGGTCTGCTTCGGCCTGGCCGCCCTGCTCCCAGTCGGGTTCATCTCGGCCGTGCTGGTGGTCAGCGCGATCGGGTTCGCCGCCTGTGCAGTTGCCCTGGTCCCGCTGGGTCTCGCCGTCCTCCGTGGTGCGCCGGTGGCCGCCGAGAGCCGGCCGTCCGAAGCCGCATCAGACGCCGTGCCCGGCGCCGCGCCCGATGCGGCGCCTGGCCTCGCCTCGCGTTAGCAAGCGCGCCTGTCCGCTGGCAGTGGCGTTGTCCCCGCTGGGGGGGCTTCCAGCGCGGATTTTCACCCTCTGCGCGGACAACGCTACCTGGGCCGGACAAGGTCAGGAGCGGAGGAGGTGGCGGGCGATGATCTCGCGCTGCACCTCGCTGGCGCCCTCGTAGATCCGCGGCGCGCGCACCTCGCGGTACAGGTGCTCGAGCAGGTGCCCCCGCTGTAGTCCGCTCGCGCCGTGGACCTGGATGGCGGCATCGACGACGTACTGCGCCGTCTCGGTGGCGACCAGCTTTGCCATCGCCGAGGTCACCGCGACGTCCGGCCGGCCCTCGTCGTACGCCGCTCCCGCCCGGTAGACGAGCAGCCGGGCGGCCTCGACGCGGGTCGCCAGCTCGGCGAGCGTGTGCGCTACGACCTGCTGCCCGGCGAGCGGGCCGCCGAACGCCTGCCGCGTGGCCGCGTACGACACGGCCGCGTCGAGGGCGGCCTGCGCCATGCCCACCGCGAACGCCCCGACGCTGGGCCGAAAGAGGTCCAAGGTCCGCATGGCCAGCCCGAAGCCCCGATCCACCTCGCCCAGCATCTCGGCGCGCTCGACTGGCACGCCGTCGAAGGTGAGCCGGCCGATCGGGTGCGGCGAGACCATGCCGAGGTGCTCCCCATCTAATCCCGGGCGATCGGCTGGGACGATGAACGCGGTGACTCCTCTAGCGCCGGCGCCCGGCGTGGTGCGCGCGAACACGCTGTAGACGTCGGCCTCCGGTGCGTTGGAGATCCAGGTCTTCTCGCCGGTCAGCCGCCAGCCGCTGCCGTCGGGTACGGCGGCCAGCTGAAGCGCCGCGGCGTCGGAGCCGGCGTCCGGCTCGCTGAGGGCGTACGCCGGGACGACCTCGCCGGCGGCGACTCGCGGCACCCAGGCGCCGTACTGCGCGGTGGTGCCGGCAAGCACGATCGGGTAGGCGCCGAGCCCCTGCAGGGCAAGTGCGGTCTCCGCCTCGGTGCAGACCTGCGCCAGCGCCTCACGCAGCAGGCACAGGTCGAGGGCGGCCGCCCGGCGGTCCGTGGCGTCCTCCTTGCCTCCGGGGAACAGTCGAGCCAGCAGCCCGAGCTCGCCGAGCTTGCGGACCAGTTGGCGGTTGACCCGGCCCTCGGTGCCCTGCTCGGCCAGCGGCGCAAGCTGCTCGGCTCCGACCTGACGCACCCACTCGACGTACTCCTGCTGATCGTCGGTGAGGCGCCAGCGCGACGGGCCCGACATCTCAGCGGCCGGTCCAGCGCGGCGGCCGCTTGCCGGTGAACGCTGCGTGGAACTCCCGGTAGTCCGCGCCATTCATCAGCAGCGCCTGGGTCATCGCCTCAAGCTCGACCGCGCCGGTCAGGTCCATGTCGAGCTCGCGGCCGACCAGCCGCTTGGTGGCCGAGTAGCCCTGCCACGGGCCGGCCGATAGCCGCGCCGCGAGCGCCGCCGCCGCACTGTCGACCCGATCATCGTCGACGAGGTCGCTGACCAGACCGAAGCGCTCGGCCTCGTCCGCCGGCAGCGGGTCCCCGAGCATGAGCAGCTGAGTCGCGCGGCCGAGTCCAACCAGCCGCGGGAGGAGGTAGGCAGCGCCCATGTCCGCTCCGGCCAGTCCGACCTTCGTGAAGAGGAAGGCGAACGACGCCGACCGGGCCATCACTCGGAAGTCGGCCGCCAGCGCCAGCACCGAGCCGGCCCCGGCCGCAGTGCCCTGGATCGCGGCGATGACCGGGGCCGGCGACTCGCGGATGGCGCGCACCACGTCGCCGGTCATCGTCGTGAAGGCGAGCAGCTCGTCCGGTCGCATCGACAGGGTGGCGCCGATGATCACGTGCACGTCGCCGCCGGAGCAGAACGCGCGGCCCTCTCCGCGCAGTACGACGACGCGGGTGTCGTCACGGTGGGGCACCTCGGCGAAGAAGTCGCGCAAGTCGGCGTACGTATCGAAGGTCAACGCGTTGAGCTTGTCCGGCCGGGTGAAGGTGACGGTCGCGACGCCGTCGGCTCGCTCCACCCGGAAGTGCTGCCACTCCTCGGTGAACGGGGCCGACGCTCGGAACGGGCTCACCCCGGCAGCGTACGGCGCCGCCGTGGGGAGTGTCGCAGGCGCCCGTACCTGCTCTCGGGAGGCTGTCGCGGACAACCCTTCGTGATGCTCGTTGGGGACTGGTGCCGGCCGGTCGTGCGGCGTACAGTCCCGAGTAGCCGGTTGATGATTGCCTTGGAGGCATTATGCTCTCTCTCTCTCGCCTCGGTAGCGGCGCAGTACTTTCGCGCTCCTTGCTTCAGTGACTGTCTTAATCCCGGCTGGCGCATGGGGGCGAGTTGCTGCGCAAGAGACAGCGGCGAATCTGGACCACCCTGGGGGGCGCTCTCGTTGCGTGCCCAACGGAGAAGTTCGGGCGTGCGATCCGGATGAGTTGAAGCCGCCACCTCCCGGAGATGACGGGTGTCCCGAGAGCATCGTCCCGACCGGGCCATACGCGTGCATGTTAGGAGTGAAAAACCACGCAGGTCGACTTGTTCTTGTGCGGTATGGCCGGACTGGGGACGGTGCCTTCGGGTACCTGCACGCACTGATCGACCATAACCTTGACTTGGTACTTTGGACAGAGCGCATAGTTCCGACAGAGGACGGGAATAATTACGCGCTCGGACGGTACAGCTATTATGCGGCGCTGGTTCCTCCTAAAGGTGAGCAAACGGTGACGATAAAACTCGTCGAGGACACCTTCTTCCCTCGGGACCACAACGATGGCTACGAGACTGGGATTCTGACCGGCTACTGCATTGACAACTCGGGACAAGAGGAGTCCAAGTGTCCGAACTGGGTGGACGAAGAGTGACGTGACCGAAATTGCAGATGAGGTTGCCGCTGCTTTACGGTCGTGGCTGCTCGAGTGGGACTCCCGCAACGACACCGTAAGCGCGCCGGTCTTTAGGCGCTCGTCGCCGGATGGCAGGCACGGGAGCTGGGCCCTGAGCAGTGAGCGGTTGAATCTATCCTATTCAAAACTCACACCTCTGCGGTTGCATGGCGTCCAAGCCATTGGCACCTATGTTGTATGCATAGTCGAGATTCGCGTTGACCGAAGTGATCACCCCCCGCTGATCTTTGTCTACGACTGCGAGCGTTCGGATGATGGCCTGCACGGAGGAGTAGATGCCAAGCGAATCGCTGGACTCGCGCTGGTTCGCTTTGAGGAATGGCTCGGTTATACATTCGAGGAACCGACGATTCAAGTCAGTCTCGGCTTTCCTGCGATCTTGACTCCGGAGGCTCCGACCAAAGTCACAGGGATCCTTGAGCGCCCTGCGAATGGATGAGTCGAGCGGTGGTCGCGCGCCGGCGGGATTGGGGCGACGGCTGATCTGGGCTGTCCTGACTTAGAGGGGGCCGGAGGGGTCAAGGTTCAGCGCCTATGCCGACCTACTGGCGTACGCGACGGTGCGGGGGCTCGAAACACCGCGGGAGCTCGTCACCCTGCACGTCGCCCGGGCCATAGTCCACCGCTGATCTGAGCTGAGCCAGCCGAGGTCAGTGACCGAACGCTTCCTCGAGCCACCAGGAGCCGTGGGTCGACGTCACCTTCGCGTCCACGAGCAACCTTGCGGTCGACATCGATGTCGTACCGACGCCCGTGGTCACCTTCAAGCCCCCGAGGTTCGCGTCGATCCACCAGGACCGTACCCATTGCGCCACGCTAACGCCTGGGACAGTGCTATAGCAGGCAAGTCAAGTATCGGCAACCGCGGGGCGGACCCAGTTGAGGCCTTGCCGCCCGGAGGCGCGCCGCCGCTTTAAGGGACTGGCATCCGCGGTCGCCGGCTGAGCCCTGGGTCGCGACGGCTCGGCGAGCCAACCACGCCGACGACTTTGTGGAGTCCACAGTCAGCAAGTCGTGGAATCTCCTTGTCCACAAGGGGTTGTGCGACCAAGAACTGTCGGTGGTCCCCGGTAGGTTCGGGGCATGTTCGAGCCCGAGGACACCCACCGGCAAAGCCATCGCCCGCGCGAGCGGCAGGCCCCTGCCTCGACGCTGGGGCCGGAGCACCGGCCGCCCTCGGCGGCCGGGGTGTCGGGGTGGGCGGGCTCGCTGGCCACGCTGGACGGGTCGGCTGGCCCGGCCGAGGCGATCGAGCTGGTCGGGGCGCTGGAGGCGCTGAAGTCGGCGGCCGCGGCCGCCCAGGCCCGGCTGACCGCGGAGCTGGCCCGGCGGGCCGCCGCCGACGCGGCCGCGGCGGCGCCGGCCGGGCTGGACGGCCCCAGCAGACGGCGGCTGGTGGCGGCCGCCCGCCGGGACGTGGGCGCCCAGGTGGCGCTGGCCCGGCACGACTCCCCGGCCCGCGGCGACCGCCACCTCGGGCTGGCCACCGCGCTGGTCGAGGAGATGCCGGCCGCGCTGGCGGCGCTGGCCGCGGGCCGGCTCAGCGAGTGGCGGGCCACCCTGCTGGTCCGCGAGACCGCCTGCCTGTCCGCCGCCGACCGCGCCCGGGTGGACGCCGAGCTGGCCGGGCGGTGCGACGGGCGCGGGGACCGGGCGGTGGCCGCGGCCGCCCGCGGGGCGGCCTACCGCCTCGACCCGGCCGCGGTGGTGGCCCGGGCCCGGCACGCCCAGGGCGAGCGCCGGGTCGGCATCCGCCCGGCCCCGGACACCATGGCCTACCTGACC
>DASSHZ010000031.1:0-18413 GCA_035692425.1 Nocardioidaceae bacterium | reverse complement strand
GGAGGGTTCTGCGTCCCATGTCGTTGTCCTTAGGGGGTGAGGGTGCGGCGGGGCGCCGTCAGGGCCGGTGAGGTCGGCTGGTTGCTGGAGGGTCAGTTGACAAGGTTGACCACCTTCGGACCCACTCCGAGGTAGGTGGTGAGCGGGCCCCGCTCGGGGGCGGGCAGCGCTCTGGGGTTGAAGAAGATCACCTTGACGGTCTCGATCTCGTTGTTGTCGATCTCCAGGCCGTTCTCGTACCTGGCACCGCTCGGCATGCCGGCCAGGCCGCCCATGATGGGTGCCGACTTGGTCGACGCACCGAGCTCGTCGGTGATGAAGCCCGGCGCGAAGTCGACCAGTGAGTAGTGGTTGCTGACACCGGAGGTCGGCACTTGCGACAGCACCGGCACCCAGATGAAGCGGGGCGAGTCGTAGATGCTCGGGTCGAGGACGATGCCGGAGTCGTACTGGTTGGACGTGCAGCCGGAGTCGACGACCGGGTTGCTCGGGTTGTCCGGGTTGGCCGGGTCGCCGGTGTAGAGGTACTTGCTGCACTTGGTGACGTCGTCGATCGTCGTCGTGTCGTTGTTGAAGAAGCAGGTCAGGATGTCGTTGTTGATGCTGTAGTCGCCGCCGCCGGGCTTGGCCAGCCCGGTGTCCCAGCGGCTGCTCGTGCCGACGGCTGGGTCACCGCAGCCGGGGGTCGTGTCGTGGTTTAGCCGGCCGGCGAAGGTCCCGCTGGGCGGCGTGGTGCTGCCGCCCGACAGGGTGCCGCCGGTGATCAGGCCGACCGTGGCGGAGTTCGCCGGCAAGCCGGTGTCGGTGTCGACGCAGTTGGTGCCGGGGAGCAGGTCGGTGACACCTATCGAGCCGCCCGAGGTGTCCGTGTAGATGGACGGCGGACTGGACGGGTCGCAGTTGACCGGGTCGCTCTCGCCACCTTGTGGGTACAGGCCGAGCGAGAGACAGCCGGGCTCACCGAGGCTGTACGGCGGGTCGCATTGCAGGCCGAGCGCCATGTTGGTCGGCAGCCACCCCGAGCTGGTGGCGTTGTTGGTGTCGGTGCGCGGCAGGGTCAGGGTCCCGAAGTTGCCCTCGCTCGGCGTGTTGGCACACTGCAGCAGGGCACTGCCGACGATGAGCGGCTGCACGCCGGCGCTGGGGTCCATCATGGTGAGCGGGTTAGACCAAGCCATGCTTCCGGACGGTCCTGACGCTGCCGGCCCCCAGACACGTACCCACCAGACACCCTGGTAGTTGAGGACAGCAGGAGGGACATTGAGGACCGTGACAGAGTTGGCGTTGAAGCCAGCCGGGCTCGGCAGGTTGTATGGCACCGGGTTGTTGGGCGGGTTGGGTGACCCGGTCTCGCGGAAGAAGCCGACTTCGGTCACGCCAGCCATCTTGGAGCCGTTGATGGTGAGTTGAACGCCCGTGTTCGGGTTCGTCGGGTCGAAGGTCGTCATGTAGGGGTTGACCGTCGACGGCACCAGCCCGGGCGGCGAGTCGGGTGGGTAGACCTGATTGATGGTCGCCTTGGCGTAAGGCGTGGTGCTCTGGGGGAGCGGGGGCACCGTCGACGGCGCCCGGCCGGTGGCCGGGTCGGTGATGGTCTCCTCGCCGTTGATACACGCCTGTGTTGCGTAGACCGGCATCACGCCGTAACCGGGCGGGGAGAAGATCCCGACGCTGGCCTTAGAGGTCACTTGGGTGCCCTGGAAGCCCATGAGGGCGGCGAATCCGAACGCAACCCAGGCGGGAGGGGTCACCACGGTCATCTGGTCGTCCTGACCGTTGAGCGCCCCGCCGTAGGTCACGCTGCCCCGCCACTGCGGGTTGGCGCAGGCCCCACCGGTCAGGCAGGCCGCGAGCTCGGCCTGGGTCGGCTCCGGGGTGGAGTTGTCGTTTGGGGTCCAGTTGGAGAGCAGGTACTGCGCAACCTGCTGGACCGTTGCGTCGGAGGCGGACGGCACCGAGCCGGCCGCGACGGGGAGCTGAGACCCGCCCGCCAGGGCGGCGAAGTCGGCGGCGTTCTGCGTGTTGCGCTTGCGGGTGTAGGCGTTGCCCAGGTCGACTGCCATGGCGGCTATCGAGAACAGCAGCACCATGCAGATCGCGAAGATGACCGCGAAGGCGCCGCGCTCGTCACGCTCGGCCAGCCGCATGACCTTCGGTTGTGAGTTCCGCCGTCCGTTGCTCATGCCGGGCATCCTTCGCTGGTGAAGTCTTCGACCCGCCCGGTGGCCGACTGCGTGAGAGTGGAGTCGCTCAGGAAGGGGACGAAGGGGAAGTGCAAGTTGAGCGTCGGGTAGGTGATCGACACCGTCAGCACGTAGCCGGTGTCGGAGTCCGTGATCGCTGGGTAGTTCGTCCAGGCCACTCCGTTGAGAGTGCCCGCGACCGTGGCAGACCCCGTGGTGGCGCCGCTGAGCTGGCTCTGGACATAGGCCGTGAGCGTCTCTGGGTCGGTGCCCGGGTCGGTGCAGTTGCCGACCGTTAGCTGCCGCAACGCCGAGCCGACCGCTTGTTTGCCAGTCTCGTAGGAGTAGAAGAAGATGCCGTACTGGATCATGCCGAAGAGGAGCGTCAGGAAGAGCACCAGGATGAGGGCAAACTCAACCGCGGCGGCACCTTCCTCCCGGTTGATGCGCCGCTGCAGAGATCTGCGGCAGGCGTGCAAGAACTTCCTCTCTCCCGAGTCTGGGCGCACCGTCGTACGCCCGGACATCACAAGGTAGACGCAAACTCGGACACCTCATGATGGAACGTGGGCAGGGGGTTGGAAAATAGTCTGCACGTTCATGAGGTACTAGGCCGAACGGACCATGACAAAACGGAATAAACCGCGCGCCCTGGCCTGGGGTACTAGTCCCATGCACGCGTCGAGAGTCGCCCAATCAGTCGAGATTGTACCCCTGTGTTCCATCCCTGCGGGCTATTGACGCGTCGTCGCCGCCCCACCGCAACTCGCGCCTCCGACTTCCCCTGAGCAGGCGCAGGTGCCGCCGGCCGAGGCCGCGGGTTGGAACGGTCTTGCTGTGTTTTAGCCCGGGAAGGCAGCAACAAGGTTCCAACACGCGGGCAAGGTCACGAGTACGGCGGCCGGAGAGTCCACCGGTCCCTGCCGCGGTCGCGCCGCAACCCGCGCGCCCGGGCCCGCCGGATCCGCCGCGCCGTCGCCGCTGGGTCGCGCAGGTCGAGGCGGGTGATGCGTACGACGGTGAACCCGTACTCCTCGAGTCGCTCCTCCCGGATGTTGTCGGCCGTGTGGTTGTCGAGGTCGCGATGGTCGTCACCGTCGTACTCGCCCACCGTGGCCGACTCGAGATCCAGCACGTCCGGTATGCCGATCAGTTGGCCGGTGGCGCGGCTGAAGACCGGCGGGTTGACCAGCGGCCGCGGAAGCCGCGCCTCGAACATCCACAGCAGCCGCAGTCGGGACTCGCCGGGGCTTTTGGTGGCTGGGTTGGCGAGGGAAACGGCCCGGCGCGCCAGCGGCACGCCCTTCCAGCCGGGCCGGCACGCGACGTACCCAACCAGCTCGGAAACCGCGACGACACCGCTCGCCAGCATCATGTCGAGGAACACGACGGCGGCATCCAAGCGCCGCGCCAATCTGGCCCCGTCGAAGGCAGTGCGCAGCGGCGACGTGCAAGTCAGCCCGCGGACTTCCTCGAGCTCTTGGCCGGGGAGGATCTCGCGCGAGATACGGATCCCGCTCCGCGGCCGGATCTTGCCCTCGGGCCCAAGACACAGAAGGACAGGTTCTGCCCGGGTGCCACCGGCCGAGAGCCCATCGAGCATCCTGACCCCGCGCCAGTACGCCGCGCCCCAGCCGCCGATGGCGCCGTACCCGGGCAGCATGGCGGCCGCCTCGACGATTCGCTGGGCCGGCGAAGCGTCGAGCTGCGCCGGGACGTACAGGCCGCGGCTGGATCGGCGCCACCGGTCGCCCCGGCGGAGGGCGTGTCGAGTGGGGTCGGAGGTGGCCATGCGCCAGGGCACCGGCGGGGTGCCCGGCTCTGGTGCGCGCAGGCGGGTGCTCCACCGGTGCTCCGCCTCCGGTTGCTGCCGGTCGTCGGCCGTGTGCATCGCGACACTCTGCCTGGCCAAGGCGCACTTGCGTGGCCAGACTCCACAGCCTGCGTCCCGGCCCAGGATCCCGCGTCAGCTGTGCAGCACGCCAACCTGCCGACTGGACCCACCCGCCGCAAGGACGCCCACCTACCGCCCGTTGGAACCCTGTTGTTGGGTTTCCAGCCCAGGAGCAACAAGAGTGTTCCAACAGGCCCCAGGGGGGTAGGTGGGGGGAGCGGCGCTAGCTGGGGAGGTGGGGCGCTGGAGTGGGCACTCCCATCCCGCAAGTGCTCACCTACCGCCTGTTGGAACCTTCTTGTTGGGTTTCCAGCCCAGGAGGAACAAGAGTGTTCCAACAGGCAGGTGGGAGGCAATGCCGGGTGTGCGGGCCGGCTCAACCGCCGGGTAGGCAGGGCCGGCTCAACAGGGGGTCAGCGGTAGAGGGACTCGATGTCGTCGTGGTAGGTGGCGAGGACGAGGTTGCGCTTGAGCTTCAGGGTCGGGGTGACTTCGCCAGACTCCTCGGTCCAGTCGATCGAGAGCACCTTGAACTTGCGGATCCCCTCGGCCCGGGAGACCGCCGAGTTGGCGTCGTCGACACCGTGCTGGATCGCCGCCAGCAGGTCCGGGTCACTCGCCAGATCCGCGATCGAGCCGGTCTTGTCGTGCGACTTGACCCAGTCGGCGAGCGCCTCGGGGTCGAGGGTGACGAGCGCGGCCACGAAGGGCTTGCCGTCGCCGACCACGAGGCACTGGCTCACCAGCGGATGCGCCCGCAGCCGGTCCTCGAGCACTGCGGGAGCGACGTTCTTGCCGCCCGCGGTCACGATGATCTCCTTCTTCCGCCCGGTGATCCGCACGTACCCGTCGTCGTCGACCTCGCCGACGTCGCCGGTGCGGAACCAGCCGTCCTCGAACACCTCCGCGGTCGCCTCGTCGTTCTGCCAGTAGCCGGTGAACACCTGCCCGCCGCGGAACAGCAGCTCGCCGTCGTCGGCCACCTTGACCGACGTACCGGCAAGCGGGCGACCGACCGTGCCGATCCGCTGGAACTCTGGGGTGTTGACCGTGACCGCCGCCGTCGTCTCGGTGAGCCCGTAACCCTCCAGGACTGGTACGCCGGCACCGCGGAAGAAGTGCGCAAGCCGCTCGCCGAGCGGGGCGCCGCCCGAGATGACCCATTCGGCACGGCCGCCCAGGGACGCCCGCAGCCGGCGGTAGACCAGCCGGTCGAAGAGCGCGTGGCGCGCCCGCAACAGCAGGCCGGGGCCCCCGCGCTCGAGCGCCTCGCTGAAGGCGATCGCGGTCGCGGCTGCGGCATCGAACAGCCGCCCGTGCCCGTCGGCGGTGGCCCGCTGGCTGGCCGCGTTGAACACCTTCTCGAAGACCCTCGGCACCCCAAGGATGAAGGTCGGCCGGAAGGTTCCGAAGTCGTCCACCAGGTGGTTGACGTCGGCCGACAGCCCGAGCAGGGCCCGCCGCTGCAGACACGCGATCGCGATCACCCGGGCGAAGACGTGCGCCAGTGGCAGGAAGAGCAGCGTGCCCGCCTCGGCGTTAACGAAGAGCCGGTCGAGCCCCTGCACGTCGACCGCGATCTCGAACATGAAGTTGCCGTGGGTGAGCATGCAACCCTTGGGCCGCCCGGTGGTGCCAGACGTGTAGATCAGGGTCGCCAGGGTCTGGGGGGTGCTCTCGGTACGGCGAGCCTCCAGCCGGTCGGCTCGTACCCCGGCCCCGCGGGCCCGCAGGGCGTCGAGGTCGCCGGTGTCGAAGCAGACCACGTGCCGCAGCTGGGCGGCGTCGGCCCGTGCCTTGCCCACGCGCTCGACGTGGTCGCGGGTCTCTACGAAGACGAGCACCGCGCCGGAGTCGGCGAGGATCCACGCCACCTGGTCCGACGAGCTGGTCTCGTAGATGGGCACCGTGGTCGCGCCGGCGAACCACGTCGCGTAGTCGGCGACCACCCACTCGTAGCGGGTCTTGGACATCAGGCCGATCCGGTCGCCAGCCTGGACGCCGGCGCCGATCAGCCCCTTGGCGAGCGAGGTGACGTCGGCGAGGAACTCGCGCCAAGGTACGTCGACCCACCGGCCGTCCGGGCCGCGGCGGCGCAGGGCGACCTGGTCGGCGTACTCGTGGGCGTTGGCCACGATGGCGTCGGTCAGGTTGCCGGTCGCGGGCACGTCGTAGGACTCGGGTGCCGAGAACTCCCGCATTCCCCCTCCTCTGGCCGTGCCTTGCCCGGCGGCATCCTTGCGCGACCCTGGTGCCTGGTGGTGCCATCGGTGGTGCGGGCCGCTGCTGGCCGTCGGCGCCCGTCTGGCAGAGAAGGTTACCTCTCGGACCCACTTGGCGGGCGAAGGTTGCCAAGCACGCAGGCCGCGGCTGATCCGCGCGTAGGCCGTGGCTGATCCGCGGCGGCTTACGTCGGCTCCGCGGCGGTTACTTCGGCTCCGCGGCCGAGCGGGTGCGCCAGAACCCATAAGCCGACTCGTCTGCGGTCTCGCGCCCAACTCGCGTCGGCCTGCTGCAAACGGATCGGCCTAGGGGCACGGGGTGCGGACGCGCACCGAGGCGTGGCAAGGTCATGGCAGGGCTGTCTGCACGTGCCGGGCAGCTTGCGGGCCGCTGTCGTAAGGCCTCGGAGGCGCCCTAGCGAGGACCAGTAGAGGAGGTCGCCGTGGTGAGCGTCGACGTCATCGACGAGACCTTCATCGTCGCCGACCCCGGCCTAGTGCGCGCCGCGCTGTGCGACGCGGAGCGCTGGCAGGAGTGGTTCCCGGGGCTGCGGCTGTCGGCGTACCACGACCGCGGGCTGCTGGGGGTGCGCTGGGTGGTGTCGGGGGCGCTCGTCGGGACCGCCGAGGTGTGGCTGCAGGAGTACGGCGACGGGGTCGTCGTTCATGTCTACTTCCGCTGCGCTGCCGGTCCGGCCGGCTTGGCGAGCGGTGCCGGGCTTGGGAGACGGGCGGCGGGTGGGCGGCTGCCAAAGCCAGGGCGGCGGACGGGCCGAGCTCTGGTCACGCAGCGGGCCGTCAAGGCCCGCGTCACCGCCGTCAAGGACGCCTTGGAGGGCGATCGGGGGCCTGCCGAGGCCCGGGTGTCGCTGGCGGATCGATGGGCGGGTGGCCGAGCTGGCGAAACTCGCCCGGCGGCATTCGTGGCCGAGAGAGCCGCTGGCTTCGAGACGGTCGCTCCGCGGCCTCCTCAGCCGGCGGCTACGCCGGCGGTCGAGGCGAGTAGGTTCACGTCCGCGTATCCAAGTCCGCGTCCGGGGTCGGCGGCGTCAGGATCGGCGCAGGCGACGACCGGGCCGGGGCCGGGGCAGATCCTGGCAGCGAGCGGGCGTAGGTCGGGACAGGGCACGGCGGAGGCAGGGTCGGCACCCGCCTGGACCGGGCCTTGGTCGGCGTACGGTCCGGAGGCGGGCCCTCTTGCACCGGGTGGGGTCGTGGCAGTGCCGGACGGGCGCGAGGTTGTTGGCGAGGGGCTGGCGGCCACGAGCGCGGGCAGGAGGTCGGGAGCTGATGGCTGAGCAGACGACGTCGAGCATCTTCATCGAGGCCGACCCCGCGGCCGTGATGGCGGTCATCGCTGACTTCGAGGCGTATCCCGAGTGGGCCAAGGGGGTGCGCTCGTGCGAGGTGCTGACCGAGGACGACGCCGGGCGGGCCGGCGAGGTCCGCTTCGTGCTCGACGCGCCGCCGATCCGCGACACCTACACGCTGACCTACGAGTGGTACGGCGACCATGAGGTCTCCTGGTCGCTGGTCGAGGCCACCGTGCTCAAGGCAATGGAGGGCAGCTACCGGCTCGAGCGGCTCGACGGCGGCACCGAGGTCACCTACCAGCTCTCAGTGGAGCTGATGATCCCGATGATCGGGATGCTCAAGCGCAAGGGGGAGAGGGTCATCATCGACACCGCGCTGAAGGGCTTGAAGCAGCGCGTCGAGTCCGGGCCGGGCGCCGCATGACCGGCACCGACCGGCCGGCGTTCGGCGGACCGCCTGGCGGCCCCGATCCGGCCTCGAATAGCGAGCCGACGGGTGGCGCCGCCGAGCCAGTGGGCAGCCTGGCCGAGGAGCTCGGCAAGCTGGCCGCCGTACTGCAGGAGCGCTGGGCCCCGCTCGCCCATCTGCCCCACCCGCACTGGCCCCAGCCGGAAGCTGAGGGCGCCGGCTCCCCCTCGGCCGCTCGGCAAGTGCCGCCGGTTGAGGGCGCCGGCTCCCCCTCGGCCGCCGGGCAAATGCCGCCGGTTGAGGGTGCCGCGCAGCGGCCGTCTCGAAACCAGCGGCAGCACGACGGCTCGGGAGATTCCGCCAACGGTTCCTCGCCTTGGGAGTCGCTGCTGGCACCGTCCGCGTGGAGCTCGGCCGAGTGCCGCTTCTGCCCGATCTGCCGGGCGCTGCGGGTGCTCACGTCGGCCACTCCGGAGACCCGGGAACAGCTGACGACCGCCGTCCTCTCCATCGCCAGCGCAGTGCGCGGTCTGCTGAACGAGCTTGCGTCGCCGCCATCGACGTACGGCGAGCAGGCCGCGGCCGGGGGTTTCCCGCCAGAGGGGCCGCCGTCAGCGGAAGGTGCGCGGCGCGACACCCCGCGGAGGGCCCCGCCCGGCTCTGCTCGCTCGACCCGGACCCAGAGCACGAGGAGGACGAGCGAGCCGCCTCCCGCCAAGCAGACGAGTCGAACCAGCGCGGCGAACAGGACCAGCCGGTCAGGGGCGGCCAAGTCGAGCGGATCGAGTGCGGCCAAGAAGTCGAGTGAGTCGAGCGCCGCCAAGAAGTCGAGCGGATCGAGTGCGGCCAAGAAGTCGAGTGAGTCGAGTGCCGCCAAGAAGTTGAGCGGATCGAGTGCCGCCAAGAAGTCGAGTGAGTCGAGCGCCCCCAAGAAGGCGAGCGGGACGACGAGGGCCAAGAAGTCGAGTCGTACCAGCGCGGCCAAGCGGGCCAGCCTGTCGAGTAGCTCGGCGGCTGCCGCGGGGACTTGGGGTCGCTCGTCCGCGCCCACGGCCAGCAAGGCCACCAAGTCGCCGGGCACGCGCAACACTGCCGCCAAGCCGCCGGGCACGCGCAACACTGCCGCCAAGCCGTCGGGCACGCCAAAGACTGCCGCCCAGCCGTCGGGCACGCGAAGGACTGCCGCCAAGTCGCCGGGCACGCGAAAGACTGCCGCGACCGCCGCGCCGCGGAAGACCCGTCGTACCGACGACTCATGACGGGCACGGACCCTGCCGGACTGACGATCGGGGTTGACATCGGCGGCACGAAGATCGTTGCCGGGGTGGTCGACGAGTCGGGGACGGTGCTCGCGCTGGCGCGGCGTGACACTCCCGCTCAGGATGTCGACGCGACCGAGCGCAGTATCGTCGACGCGGTCGAGGAGCTGCGGGCGGCGTACGAGGTCGACGCCGTCGGAATCGGTGCCGCGGGGTGGATCGACGCCTCGCGGTCGACCGTGCTGTTTGCGCCCAACCTGGCTTGGCGGCAGGAGCCGCTCCGCGACTACCTCGAGCGCGCGATCGGGCTGCCCGTGGTCGTGGAGAACGACGCCAATGCCGGGGCCTGGGGTGAGTTCCGGTTCGGCGCCGCGGCCGGCGTGGACGACTCCGTCCTGGTGACCTTCGGCACCGGGATCGGCGGCGGGATCGTGATCGGGGGGCAGCTGTATCGGGGGTCGTTCGGGATCGCCGGGGAGTTCGGGCACGTGCGGGTCGAGCGCGGCGGTCGCCTGTGCGGGTGCGGGAACCGGGGGTGTTGGGAGCAGTACGCCTCCGGCCGCGCCCTGGTGCGCGCCGCTCGGGAGGCGCTCGGTACGCCGACCGAGGGGGACGCGCCGCCGGTTGCCGGGGGTGCCCCGCCGCCGGTTGCCCCGCCGCCGGTTGCCGGGGGTGCCGCGCCGCCGATTCCCCCGCCGCCGGTTGCCGGGGGTGGCCCGCCGCCGGTTCCCCCGCCGCCGGTTGAGGAGGCCGCGCAGCGATCGTCTCGAAACCAGCGGCACCAATGGACGGCCCGGGGTTTCGACTCGGCGCCGGCTCAACCGCCGGTAGAACAGACGCCGGCTCAACCGTTGGGAAGAGAGCGGCCGGCTCAACCGCCGGGCAGCAAGCCACTGGCTCAACCGCCGGGCAGCAAGCCACTGGCTCAACCGCCGGGAGCACGGCGTACCGACTCCGTGCTGTTGCGGCTCGCGGGTGGCGACCCGGCTGCGATCACCGGGCCGCTGGTCACCGAGGCTGCGCTGGCCGGTGATCCGGTCGCCGTCGCGGCATTTGCGGAGGTCGGCCGGTGGGTGGGCGAGGGTGTGGCGGACCTGGCCGCGGCGCTCGACCCGGCGGTAGTCGTCATCGGCGGGGGTCTGTCGGAGGCGGGGGACTTGCTGCTGGTACCCGCGCAGGAGGCGTTCCGCCGCTCCCTGTCCGGTCGCGGCCACCGTCCGGAGGCCGACATCCGGCTGGCGAAGCTGGGCAACCGCGCTGGCATGGTCGGTGCCGCCGATCTCGCCCGCCTGCGCTGACCGGCTCGCTGTGCGTTGCCCGCCCGTGCGTTGTCTGCCCTGGGGGTGCAAAACGGTCGCGAAAACCCACCCGTGGCGGACAAGGCACCCGCGGCGGACAAGGCACGCCGCGGCACCCGAGAGCGGTACCGCACCCGAGGGCGGCATGGCACTCGAGGGCGGTACGGCGGCCGAGGTGACCGTGATGACCTACAACATCTGGTACCCGCACCACCGCGACGAGGTGGCCCGGGTGGTGCGCGAGCTGGCCCCCGACGTACTCGTCGTCAACGAAACGCCCAAGGCTCCGTTCATCTGGCGCTGGCGGTGTCGGCGGCTGGTCGACTCGTGGGGCATGCGCTACGCGGCCGGCGGCCGCGACGCCGGCAGCAACCTCATCTGCGTGTCCGGCCGGGTCGCGGTCGTGGCCACCTCGGTACGCCGGCTCCGGCAGCCGCTCTGCAAGCCGCGCCGGGGGGTGGTCGCCGCGCGGCTGCGGGTCGCAGGCGCCGAGCTGGCAGTCGTCGGCGTACACCTCTCGCTGATCGCGTCGTCGCGCCCGGGCGAGGCGGCGCAGGCGGTCGCGGTCGCGACGGCGCTGACCGGGCCGGTCGTCGTCGCCGGCGACCTCAACGAGGGGCCGCGCGGGCGAGCCTGGCAGGTTTTTCGCGACGCCGGGTACGCCGACGCGGCGGCCCAGTCCCTGCCATCCGACCAGGCGGGCGACGCCGGCGAGGTGGCTGGCCAACCCGGCGCCTCGCCCAGCGACGCGGCGGCAGATGCGGCGGCGGATGCGGGGGCGGCGGATGCGGGGAACGCCGGCGATCCGACGTACCCCTCCTGGCGTCCGGTCGAGCGCATCGACGCGCTGCTCGTCCGGGGGGCCGAGGTCCGCGGCGCGGGCGTTCCAGACCTGCCGGCCGGGGTGCTCGCCGCCGCGAGCGACCACCTCCCCGTGGTAGCCCACCTGGCCCTTCCACGACGGGAGCTAGCCGGGCCGTGGCGTCGGTTATGACCCCTCATCGCGGCTCGGTCTGGGGGAGGGTCGAGTCGCACAGGAATTCACGGATCGGCGGCACCGACAGGTCGGTGCGCCAGAACCCCCCCAGATGCAGTACACCGGACATGACGGCTACGCTCGCCCGCGGCAGCTGCTGCACCGCGAGTGCCGCGAGCTCCTGCTTGCGCCGGGAGCCCTCCACGTCCTCGGGGTCGTGGGCATGCTCGTCGACCGCGAGCAGGAACAGCGTCGGTACCGTCAGATCGGCCAGTCGACCCCAGAAGTCGGGCTCGGTGGCGTGCGCCTCGAACGCGCCGGCGAACTGCAACGGCTCGGTGGCACACAGGTTCTCGATCAGCCAGGCGGGAGCCGGCTGCGACTCGTAGCCGGCCATCTCCTCGATCACGTGGACCGTTCCGCGGGTCAGCACCTCGTCGCCCCCCTGGCGCAGACCGTCGGCGGTGTCCGCGGGGTCGCGGATGCTGTCGAGCGCGACCAGCCCGGTCAGCCGCGCGGGCTGGCTCAGCGCCACGGCGTACCCGACCCGGGCGCCGAGCGAGTAGCCCACGAACACGGCGCGGTCCACGCCGGCGTCGTCAAGCACCGCCACCACATCGTCGACATAGTTGGCCATGGTGTGCTCGGCCAGCGTCGCCGGCTTCTCGCTGAGTCCGTGACCGCGGTGGTCGAGCAGGAGGTGCCGATAGCCGGGCAGTGCCTCGACATAACCGGCGCGCTCCCACATCGACCCGTCGCCACACCCACCCGTGTGCCAGAGGATCGCCGGCCCCTCTCCGACCTCGCGGTAGTAGAGCCGCAGCCCTCCGCTCGTGACGTACGACATCGCGCACCCGCCTTCCACCCCCGTGCCGAACCTAGCGTCGCACGCGGCAGGGTTCAGTTCTGACGCAGCTGGCGCAGCAGGTCCTGGTCGATGCCGCCGATCTTGGGCAGGTCGGTGAGGCTGGTCCGGCTGAGCCGCTCCTCGACGGTGCGCTCGATGATCCGGTGCATCTCCGGCAGCGTCATCAGGCTTCGCAGTGTGGCGGCCGGGACCTGCAGCAGCGTCATGTTCTCCTCCGCGACGATCGTCGCCGTACGCGGGGTGCCGCGGAGGGCACCGATCTCGCCGAAGAAGTCGCCCGGCCCCATCGTCGACAGCGACCGGTACTCACCGTCGCTGGTCGGGGTCCCGGCGACGGCCGTGCCCGCGAGCACGAAGTAGGCGGCGTCCGATGGGTCGCCCTGCGCCATCACCGTGGTGCCGGCAGGAGGCTCGGCGATGTGGCCGGTGAGGAGGAGGTTCTCGCGGCCGTGGCGCTCGAGCCCGGCCAGCGAGGGCACCAGCCCGACCAGCGCCTCGAAGTCGGCGATGGTGACCGGACGGAGCGTGCCGAGGCTGCCGATGGTGGCCGCCGTACGGAGCAGACCGACGACCCGACGCCAGTCGGCGGTGGGCGCACGCAGTCCGGGCAGCAGCGCGGCGGCCACTGCCACCACCAAGGTCAGTACGGCGGACACTAGGATGAGCAGCCGAACGCCGAGCAGGTCGGCCAGCGCGGCGATGCCCATGCCGACCACCGAGAAGGCCGCGGCGATCACCGAGAAGGCGCTCATCACGCGGCCGCGGAACTGCGGAGGCGAGTTGCGCTGGCGGATCAGCCGACCGGCGGTGGCGGTGAACGCGTTGGCGAAGCCCGACACCGTGATCGCGATCAGCGCGAGGGCGATCGAGTGCGATAGGCCGTATACGAGGCCGCCAGCGCCCATGACGAAGAAGCCGAAGACGAGCCACTGGCCCTCTTGGATCCGCATCACCAGCTTGGCCATCAGAAGGCTGCCGACGACGAAGCCGACCGACGTCAGCCCCTCCTGCAGGCCGTACTCGAAGGTCGTCGCATGCAGGTCGCTCAGCGAGAATGGCAGCAGCAGCGCGTTCCAGATGCCGATGGCCGCCAGCCCGTAGATTGCGCCGATGCCCAGCATGGAGCGCAGGATCGGCGTCTGGATGAGCACCCGTACGCCGTCGCGCAGGTTGCGGAACACGGCGCCGACGCTGCTCGCCCCCTCACCGGACGGCTCGACCCTGGGGATCGTCGCCAGCGTCGTGCAGCCCGCCGAGATCGCGAAGCTGAGCGCGTCGGCGTAGAAGGCCCAGCTGATGTCGCCGATCGCGGCCAGGAGACCGCCGGCGGCGAACCCGACCGCGGTGGAGCCGAAGGAGCTGATCGCCATCAGCGAGTTGGCCGCGCCGAGCTCCTCGTCCGGGGCGATCTCCGGGAGGCTGGCGTCCAGCGCCGGGTTGAAGAACTCCGAGACGCCGGCCGCCAGCGCGACCAGGACGTACAGGAGCGCGATGTTGACGGACAGCAGGACGGGCATCACCGCCACCAGGCCGACCCGGATCAGGTCGGACGCGATCATGATCTTGCGGCGGTCGAGCCGGTCGACGTACACCCCGGCGACCAGCCCGACGATCAGGGCCGGACCCATCGTGGCGACCAGCATCAGACTGACGCTGGCGGCGCTCCCGGTCTGCCGGTAGACCACGATGCCGGCGGCGGCCAGTAGGAGCGCGTCGCCGATGGTGGAGACGAACTGGCCGCTCCACAGCAGCGAGAAACTGCGGCGGCGGAAGACGGCGAACGCCGACGGCGCGGGCCGCTCCTCGGCGACGGCTGTAGCCATGGCAACTCACTGGTAGCCGGCTGCGGACTCCACGGCCGGTGATGGCAGGGTGGCGACACTGTAGCGGCACCCGTCGCCGTCGGCACGTCTATCGAGCCTTGTCCCGCCCGGGCCCGGGTTAGCGAGCGTTGTCCGCCCTGGCGGGGCTAACGAGCGTTGTCCGCCCTGGCGGGGCTAACGAGCGTTGTCCGCCCTGGCGGGGCTAACGAGCGTTGTCTGCCTGGAGAGGGTTTCACGCCCGGTTTGTGCACCCCAGGGCGCACAACGCCACCTGGGCCGGACAACGGACGGGGCGAGGGGCGGCAGGTCAGACCTGGGCGCCGTGGTCGGGGTCCCACTCGTCGTCGGAATGCGACGTCAGCATGATGACGAGCCCGACGAAGCCGCCCACGAACCCGACCACCGCCAGGAAGGACAGCCACGGCGGCAGCGTGAGCTGCCCGAGCGCGGCGACGAGGAAGACCAGCGGGCCACCGCCCAGGCCGAGCCAGGTCAGCTTCTGCCAGCCGGTCAGCTTCGGCAGCGGCGGCGGCACCGGCGGCACAAACCGGTCCACCTCGGCGATCTCGTCGTCGAAGCCGTCCACCCCAGCCTCGTACGCCGACCACGCGAGGTCCGACCGATCGCTGTAGTCCGCGCGCCTCGTTCTGCTGCCGGTACGGCGACCCCAGCCGACCGCATCGCCGCCGCGCCGGTGGTGCCGGCCGCGGCGGCCGTGGCGGCGCTCCTCGTCGAAGCCGCGGGTCCCGCTCCTGGCGCGCATCCAGCGACCGGCGCGGCCGAGCTGGGCGGCCTCCGCGCCGCCGCCGTCCCTTGCGGAGCCTCCGCTGGCGCTGATCGTGGAGTCGCCAGCATCGGCAAAGCCATCGGGCCGCCCGGCTAAACCCCCGAGCCCGCCACTGAAGCCGGGCTGGGCAGCCCCGCTGCCACCGCCCGCGGGCTCCCCGCTGCCGGGACCACGGGGGTCGGCCTGCCCGCTGCCGGGACCACGGGGGCCGGCCTGCCCGCTGCCGGGACCACGCGGGTCGGCCTGCCCGAGGTCGTGACCGCTCGAGCCGCCCTGGCCGAGGCCGTGACCGCTCGAGCCGCCCTGGCCGAGGCCGTGACCGCCAGATCCCGGCTCCCGGGCGCTGGGATCACTCGAGCCGGCCTGCCCGTCGCGGTCGCCGTTGAAGCCGGACTCGCGGGCGCCGAGACCGGGGTCGTCGGCGTCGCCCGCCGGGGGACCAGCGGAGCGGCGCCAGCCTGAGCCGGCGTGGTGGCGGCCGGCACCGGCGGCGCCCCTTCGAGCGGAGCTCCCTCCGGCGGGACTCCCGTCGCCGAAGGGACCGCCGCCGTCGGCGGTCGGCGGGTCGTTCAGGTCCTCCTGTGCGGGCCAGGGAGCGACGGGCGCCGTCAGCGGTTGGTCGAAGCCGGCGACGATCTGCGCCCAGGTCAAGTCCTCGCTGTCATCGGCGATCATCAAGTGCTGCTGGGAGATCATCTCCCGGACGACCTCGGAGGCCGCCGAGTCGACGTACAGCCGCTCGAGGACGCTGACTCGGAACTCGGGCCGGTCGAACCCGGCGGTCGTGGAGCTCTCGACCGGGGTGGTGTACGCCGCCACGCCCTGCGCCTTGAGCTCGTCGAGCAGCGCATCGCCGACCTGGGGGGAGAGGTCGGCGACGGGGCGGTAGGCGCGTGCCGTCAGGCCGTTCGAGCGCATCGGACCCTCACCCGGGCGAGCCGGAGTCCGGCACTGCGAGCTTGCGGAAGAACGCCGCGGACTCCGCGAAGATGCGCGGCGCGTCGTAGTCGAGGGTTGCGACGTGGTAGCTGTCCTCGAGCGGCTGCTCCGTGAATTCGCGCGACGAGACCCGCTGCCTGATCAGCTCCGCCGAGGACGGGTCGACCACGTGATCGGTGCGCGAGCGGAAGAGCAGGATCGGGGCGACGACCTTGGGCAGCTCGTCGCGGACGTGCCGCCACATCCCGCGCAGCGAGTCCAGTGCCCGCAACGGCGTGTGGTCGTAGCCGCTCTCCTCCACGCCGGGTCGCTTGATGTCCCCGCCGATCCCCTTGATCGCCGGGACGAAGTGCTTGAGCAGCGGTACGGCGGTCAGCCGGCGGTCGGTGCTGGTCACCGAGGGGTTGACCAGGGCCAGGCCCGCGACCTGCTCCGGCTGCTCGGCGGCGAGCAGCAGTGCCAGGCAGCCGCCCATCGAGAGCCCGCAGACGAAGACCTGCTCGCTGCGCGACCGGAGGCCCCCGAGGCTGCGCCGCGCCTCGCCGTACCAGTCCTCCCAGCGGGTGCGGTTCAGCTCCTGCCAGGTGGTCCCGTGCCCGGGCAGCCGGGGTACGTCGACGGTGAACCCCTCGGCGGCGAGCGCCCGACCCCAGGGCACCATCGAGGCCGGCGTCCCGGTGAAGCCGTGCAGCAGGAGCACGCCGGCCGGTCCACCGTCGGCGTGGAACGGCTGGGCGTCGTCGTCGACGGGCACCGTCGCCTCCCTCTGCCGGCTGTGAGCTCTCCCTCTCATGGTTGCATGGCCCGCCAGCGAGTTGGAACGCTGTTGGTGACTTCCCGACCGAAACTCGACAACAAGGTTCCAACCGCGGGATGCACAAGGTTCCAACCGCAGGACGGCGTTGGCTCGGCGTACTGCGGGGGCCGCTGCTCGATAGTCTGTGCCCGAGGTGGTGGCGTTGTTCTATTGGTTTCTCAAGTGGTTGGTCGTCGGCCCCGTGATCAAGGTCGTGTTCCGGCCGGTGGTCGAGGGGATCGACAACATCCCCGAGCAGGGCGGCGCGATCCTCGCCAGCAACCACCTCTCGTACGTCGACTGGCTGGTGATGCCGCTGATGGTGCCGCGTCGGGTCACGTTCGTCGCCAAGGCCGAGTACTTCACCTCGCCCGGTCTCAAGGGTCGGCTGCAGAAGACGTTCTTCTCCGGAGCCGGGCAGGTGCCGATCGACCGCAGCAGCGGCAGCGCCGCGATCGGCGCGCTGCGTACCGGGCTGCGGATCCTGCATGCCGGGGAACTGTTCGGGATCTACCCCGAGGGCACTCGCTCGCACGACGGCCGCCTCTATCGGGGGCGCACCGGCATCGCCCGGCTCGCCCTGGAGGCAGAGGTGCCCGTGGTACCGGTCGCCGTCATCGGGACCAACGTCGTCGCGCCCCCCGGCCGGCTGTTCGGGCGTTACAGCCGGCTGACGGTCCGCTTCGGGAAGCCGCTCGACTTCTCGCGGTACGAGGGGCTGGAGAACGACCGCTTCGTGCTCCGTTCGATCACCGACGAGATCATGTACGAGATCATGGAGCTGTCCGGCCAGGAGTACGTCGACGTCTACGCCACCAGGGCGAAGGCCGACGCAGTGCCGGCCGGCCGCTCCGCCAGCTGACCGCCGGAATCTCGGGGCGCCGGCCGGGATGGGCTGGATCCTCGGGTCGCCGCCGGGCTGCGCCGGACCAGCCGCCGGGCCCGCAACCACCGGGCTGCGACAGTCCACCGGGCCCGCAACCGCCGGGCTGCGACCAGCCGCCGAGCCCGCAACCGCCGGGCGGAGCCCCCAGCTAGCCCGGGCTTTCGAGGTGGCCACCGCGGCCTCCTCAGCCGGCGGTACGCAGCGGCTCGCTCGGTGTTGCGCGGGCTGGCGGGATATGCGCGTTCGGCTGACAACGGGGGAGGTGGGACGTAACGTTCGCCGGGAGTGACGCGTGACGCCCGGGAGGGCCGCAGCGATGCGGACGGGCTCGAGGTATGGGAGGGGTTATGCGACGCAGCCATGCAGTCGCCGTAGTCGCCGCCGTCGGGTTGACGTTGGGGACCGCCCAGGTCGCCGTCGGCGATGTGGGGACCGACCCGTCGTCTTGCGTCGGCTTCAACGGGCAGGTCGACGCGCTCGTGATCAACAACGGCGTCACCTACCTGGGCGGCAGCTTCACGTCCGCCATCGACACCAACGGCCAGTCGCACCAGCGCGTGCACCTGGCGGCCGTCGACACCGCCACCTGTGCACTGCTGCCATGGGCACCCAGCACCGGCGGCAATGTCGACGCGATCGCGGTGTCTGGCTCGACCGTGTACGTCGGCGGCCAGTTCAGCACCATCGACGGCCAGGCCCGCAAGAACCTCGGGGCGGTGTCCGCCTCCGACGGCAGCGTCACCTCCTTCAACCCCGCGCC
>DASSHZ010000030.1:0-41886 GCA_035692425.1 Nocardioidaceae bacterium | reverse complement strand
TCCAAGGCTGGCCCTCGCCCCGCCGAGGCCCTGAAGATCACCTGATAGCCGGTGCCACCCGGGGGAGGCGCGGAGAGGCGCGCCCGCCACGGCCAGCCGACGCCGTCGATGCGGCGCACCTTGCCCTGGGTGAACAGGGTGGACTTCCTGCGCTACGGCGTGATCGAGCCGTGAAGACCACCCCTCCTAGGCTGGTGATCGGTGACTCCTAGGCTGGTGATCGGTGGCCCGAGGTCGCGGTGGCTTTCTAGACGGCCCCACGGGCCTCCTCAACCACCGGGCACGCGGAAGCTTTGCATCACTTGATTCATCATTCATGGCTTTCTGATGCAAACCTCACTGGTAGGAGTGATGGGGCATGGCGAACCGGCTGGCGGGGGCCCTGAGCCCGTACCTGCGGCAGCATGCCGACAACCCGGTGGACTGGTGGCCGTGGTGCCCCGAGGCCTTCGTCGAGGCAGGCCGCCGGGACGTGCCGGTCTTCCTGAGTGTCGGGTACGCCGCCTGCCACTGGTGCCACGTGATGGCCCACGAGTCCTTCCAAGACCTGGCCACCGCGGCTTACCTCAACGAGCACTTCGTCAGCATCAAGGTCGACCGCGAGGAGCGGCCGGACGTGGACGCCGTCTACATGTCGGCGACGCAGGCGATGACCGGTCAGGGGGGCTGGCCGATGACGGTGATGCTCACCCCGGAGGGCAAGCCGTTCTTCTGCGGCACCTACTTCCCGCCGGTGACCCGCGGCGGCATGCCTGGCTTCCGGGGCGTGCTGGAGGCAGTCATCGCCGCGTGGACCGAGCGTCGGGACACGCTGGAGAGCATCGGTGCCGACCTCGTCGTCCACCTGAACCGGGCGACGGCTCCGCCCGGGGATCCGACCGCAGAGCCGGGCGCGGTCGCCGTACCAGCGCTGCGAGCCCAGTTCGACGAGACGTACGGCGGCTTCGGCTCCGCGCCGAAGTTCCCTCCCGCCGCGGTCTGCGAGTTCCTGCTCCGACGGGCGGCCCGGACCGAGGACGCGGTCGCTTTGGAGATGGCCGGTCGCACGCTCGAGGGCATGGCTCGCGGCGGCATCTTCGACCAGCTCGGTGGGGGGTTCGCCCGCTACAGCGTGGACGCGCGCTGGGCCGTGCCGCACTTCGAGAAGATGCTCTACGACAACGCCCAGCTGCTCAGCGTCTACGTGCATTGGTGGCGCCAGGGTGGCGGTGCGCTTGCCGCGCACGTGGTCGAGCAGACGGCGGACTTCCTGCTCCGCGAGCTGGTCACCCCGGAGGGCGGTCTCGCCTCGTCCTTGGACGCCGACTCCGACGGGCGCGAGGGCGCCTACTACGTGTGGTCGCGCGCGGAGCTGCACGAGGCAGTGGGCGAGGCCGACGCCCCCTGGGCAGCCGGGGCCTTCGGGCTGCCGAACGACCCCGCGAGCGCGGCCGGCGAGACGACCCTGCGGCTCGTCGGCGAGGCGCCGTACGCCGACCAGGCCAGGTTCGAGGAGGTCCGCCGCCGACTGCTCGCGGTCCGAGAGCGACGGACCAGGCCAGGTCGCGACGACAAGGTGGTCGCGGCCTGGAACGGGATGGCAATCGGCGCCCTGGCGGAGGCTGGCGTGCTTTTCGACCGGCCCGACTGGACGGCCGCGGCTGAGCGGGCCGCGGGCCTCCTGCTCGACCGCCACCTGCAGCCCGCCGGGGGCATGCTCCGGGTGTCCCGTGACGGCCAGGTCGGCCCCACACTCGGGCTGCTCGAGGACTATGCAGCGGTCGCCCGGGGCTTACTCACCCTCTTCGGAACGACCGGTGAGCGACGCTGGTACGACGCCGCGGTGCGGCTCGTCGAGCAGACCGGGCGGCGCTTCGGCGACGGCGACGGTGGGTTCTTCGACACCGATGTCGGCGCCGAGCCGTTGGTGGCCCGGCCGCGGGAGGTGAGCGACGGCGCGACACCCTCAGGGCAGTCGATGCTGGCGGCCGCCCTGACCCAGCTGTGGTCGCTCACCGGAGACGACCGGTATCGGGCCAGCTCGGCCGAGCTGCTCGCGTCTCTGAGCGGGCTCGCCGCAGCAGCGCCGCGGTTCGCCGGCTCGGTGCTGGCGGAGCTGGAGGCACATGCCGACGGGCCCCGGCAGGTGGCGGTGGTCGGGTCGCCGGCCGACCCCAAGCTGCGGGCGTTGCTCCGGGCAGCCGTCTCGCTGCCTGCTCCAGGGCTGGTCGTCGCCTGCGGAGACGGCGCCTCCGCGCCGGTGCCGCTCCTCGACGGGCGGACGCTCATCGCGGGCTCGGCGGCGGCGTACGCGTGTCGGCACTTCGTGTGCGACCTGCCGGTGACCGACCCGGCCGCGCTGCACTGACGGCCGGTGCCCGGAGCCGTCAGCCGAGCCTGCTCGCCTCCCACTGTGCGACGAGGCGCTTGGGGGCGCGCGTCCGCCAGGCGTCGGTGATCACCTCGGCCAGCTCGTTGTACCGAAGACTTCCCAGCTCCGACTCGCGGACCAGGACCGCGGCGTAGCCGTTGAAGTGGGGGGTGGTGAACCAGGGGCCGTCGCCCTCGGCGAGCGCGATCTTGTCCTGCTCGTCCGGGGTCCAGATGATGATCACGTCCGTGAGTCGCTCACCGGTGGCCGGGTCCAGCGCGTCCGGGCGAGGGGAGCGGTGGCCGGCGAAGAGCCTCTTGCCGACCGAGAAGGCGGGCCGGCCGCCCCACGCCTCCACCTGAGACACGCCGGGGAGACTCGTCGCGATCTCCGCCAGGTCAGCCGGACGGGCGCGCCGCCGGGTGGGGCGTCGGCCGGCATCGCGAGGGGTCATGACCGAGCAGCCTAGGCCGCGACCCGGAGCGCCCGTGACCCCGGGCATTAGGGTGATTCCATGTCGATTGGCGAGGCCGTGCTGCGGACCGAGGACCATCACCTGATCACCGGGCGGACCCGGTGGACTGCCAACCTGGCGGCGGCCGGGAGCCTGCATCTCGTGTTCGTGCGCAGCCCCGTGCCACACGCGCGGATCACCGTCAACGTCGACGAGGCGCGGCGGCAGCCGGACGTGGTGGCCGTGTGGACCGGCGGCGATCTGGCCCGGTGGTGCCCTCTACTGCCCAGCCTCGGGTCGGAGCCACCGCTGGCGCTGGCGGCGACCGACGTGGTCCGGTACGTCGGCGAGGCAGTCGCCGTCGTAGCCGCCCGGACTCGGGCGGCGGCCGCGGACGCGGCCGACACGGTGGAGGTCGACTACGAGGACCTGCCGGTGGTGACGAGTGTCGAGGCGGGGTTGGCCGACGGGGCGCCTGCCTTGCATGACGGAGTCGAAGCCAACACCGTTCAGACCCTGGAGATCAACGAGGGCGACGTGGAGGCAGCCTTCGCGGCCGCCGATGTTGTCGTACGGCGACGGTTCGAGCAGCCCCGGGTCTTCGCCGCCGCGATGGAGCCGCGGGCGGTCTCGGTCCAGCCCGACGGCGACGGGTTCACCGTCTACCTCTCGACGCAGGTCCCGCACATCGTGCGCGCCAGCCTGGCCGAGGGCAGCGGCATCCCTGAGGAGCAGCTCCGGGTCGTGGCGCCCGACGTGGGTGGCGGGTTCGGCAGCAAGTTCTTCTACCCGGAGGAGCTGGTGGTGCTGCTGGCCGCTCGCGAGCTCGGCCGGCCGGTGTCTTGGTCGGCCACGCGCAGCGAGGACCTGCAGTCGACGTTCCACGGGCGCGCCGTGGTGCAGGAGGTGGCGGTGGCGGCCACGGCGCAGGGCGAGATCACCGGTCTCGACGTACGCCTGACCGGCGACTCCGGCGGCTATGTCTCGCCGATCGGTCCCGGCGCCTCGCTGTTCGGCGCCCAGATGTACACCGGCGCCTACCGGATCCCCACCTTCCGGCTGGCCGGCCGCTGCGTACTGACCTCCAAGACACCCGTGGGCGCCTACCGGGGCGCCGGGCGGCCGGAGGCGACGTACGCGATCGAGCGGATAGTCGACGAGCTCGCCGCCGAGCTCGGCCTGGACCCGGTCGACGTACGGCGCACCAACTGGATCCGACCCGACCAGTTCCCCTTCAAGACGGCGGCAGGGCAGACGTACGACGTGGGCGACTACGCCGCCACCGCCGACCGAGCGCTGGAGCTCAGCGGCTACGCGCAGTGGCGGAAGCGCCAGGCAGCGCAGAACGACGAGGCGGCCACCCGGCGGCTGGGCATCGGGGTCTCGACGTACGTGGAGGTCTGCGGCGGCGGGGTCCGCTACGACCCCAAGGCGGTCGAGGTGGCCGGGGTGCGGCTCACGCCGACCGGCGTCGAGGTGACCATGGGGACCACCGCCTACGGCACCGGGCACGCGACCAGCTGGGCGCAGATCGTCAGCGACGTGCTCGGCGTCGACGTCCGTGCGGTGAGGGTGATCCAGGGTGACACCGGGGGCGCGCCGCACGGCTTCGACTCGTACGGCTCGCGGTCCCTGAGCGTCGTCGGCTCGGCGCTCTTCCAGGCGGCGCAGGAGGTGCGGAAGCAGGCCACCGAGGTGGCCGCCCGGCTACTGGAGGCCGACCCGGCCGACCTGGAGTTCAGCGCGGGCAGCTTCGCCGTGCGGGGGACCGGGGCGGCGAAGACCATCGCCGAGGTCGCCCTCGCGTCGTACGACGACCCCACGCTGGTCAACGAGGGGTACGAGCCTGGCCTCGGTTGCACCCGGACCACCGATCTCGCGATCTCGACGTTCCCGTTCGGGGCGCACATCGCCGTCGTCGAGGTCGATACCGAGACCGGCCGGGTGCAACTGCTCGACTATGTGGCGGTCGATGACGTCGGCAACGTCGTGAACCCGATGATCGTCGACGGCCAGGTGCAGGGGGGCGCGGTCCAGGGGATCGCCCAGGCGCTCTTCGAGGAGGTCGGGTACGACGACCAGGCCAACCTGGTGACGGCGAGCTTCGCCGACTACGCGATCCCGACCGCCGCCGATGTGGTCAACATGCGTACCGACCGGCTCGTCACGCCCTCGACGACCAACCCGCTGGGCACCAAGGGCGTCGGCGAGGCGGGGGCGATAGCCGCGCCGCCGGCGGTCGTGAACGCCGTGCTGGATGCGCTCCGCCCGCTCGGTGTCACAGAGATCGCAATGCCGTGCACGCCGGAGCGGATCTGGCGCGCCATCCAGGGCGCTCGCTCGGCCGGCTGAGCCGCCTCCACCCCTCCCCGCCGCCTTGCCCCCCGCTGCTGGAACACTGTTGTCGATTTTCCGGGGTTCTGGCGGCAACAATGTTCCAACAGCGGGAGGGTGGCTGTCGAAGCCGCGGCAGGTACCCTGCTGGGTGGGTGGACAAGTCGGGCCCTCGGACCCGTGGCGCCTCGATCAAGGAGGTTCGAACGTGCCGTCAGTGCGGTCGCTTATGTACGGCGCCTACGAGCGTCGCCTGCTGCGCAACCTCCGTACTGACCGCATCCCATCGCATATCGGCGTCATGTGCGACGGCAACCGGCGCTGGGCTAGGGCCTCGGGCGAGCAGGTGGAGGGTGGCTACGTCGCCGGGGCCGACAAGATCGAGGAGTTCCTGGACTGGTGCGACCAGCTCCACGTCCGGCTGGTGACGCTGTGGCTGCTGTCCACGGACAACCTCAACCGGCCGCCGGAGCAGCTCGACCCGCTGATGCGGGTCATCGAGGACCTGGTGGACCACCTCGCCGTACGGCGCAAGTGGCGGATCAACCCGGTCGGCGCCCTGGACATGCTGCCCTCCTCGACGGCGGAGCGGCTCAAGGCGTCGGCCGACTCGACGCTCGACGTCGAGGGCATGACGGTCAACGCCGCCATCGCGTACGGCGGCCGGCGCGAGCTCGCTGACGCCGTACGATCGCTCCTGCACGACTATGCGGCGCAGGGGGCCACCCTCGAGGAGGTCGCCGAGGTGCTCGACGTCGAGCACATCGCAGAGCATCTCTACACGCGCGGCCAGCCCGACCCAGACCTGGTGATCCGCACCTCCGGCGAGCAGCGCATGTCGGGCTTCCTGCTCTGGCAGAGCGCGCACAGCGAGTTCTACTTCTGCGAGGCCATGTGGCCCGACTTTCGCCGTACCGACTTCCTCCGGGCGGTTCGCGACTACACCCGCCGCGAACGCCGCTACGGCACCTGACTCACTGACCAGCGGGCCGTCCGGCGGGCGTGTCGTACCCGTGCCAGGGGCGCCTCGTCGTACGGTCGGGGAGTGCTGCGCACCTTCGTGCTCGACACGAGCGTCCTGCTTGCGGACCCGTTGGCGTTGCGGCGCTTCAGCGAGCACGAGGTGGTGCTTCCGCTGGTGGTCGTCACCGAGCTTGAGGGCAAGCGGCACCACCCCGAGCTCGGCTACTTCGCCCGCGCGGCGCTCCGGCTCCTCGACGAGCTGCGGCTCACCCATGGCCGCCTCGACTCTGCGGTGCCGATCAACGAGGTCGGCGGGCGGCTTCGGGTCGAGCTCAACCACAGCGACCCGCGGGTCCTGCCGTCGGGCTTCCGGCTGGGCGACAACGACAGCCGCATCCTGGCTGTGGCGCTGAATCTGCGCGCCGAGGGTGCTGCAGTCACGTTGGTCTCGAAGGACCTGCCGATGCGCGTGAAGGCCGCCTCGATCGGTCTGCCGTCCGAGGAGTACCGGGCGGAGCTGGCCGTCGAGACCGGATATACCGGGGTGGCGGAGATCGACGTGGCCGCGGCGGAGGTGGACCGACTGTACGACGAGGGGTCCCTCGACGTCGAGGCCGCCCGCGAGCTCCCCTGTCACTGCGGGGTGGTGCTGCTCTCCGAGCGGGGCAGCGCGCTGGGTCGGCTGACCGCGGACAAGCGGGTCCGGCTGGTGCGTGGCGATCGGGACGCGTTCGGCATCCACGGCAGGTCGGCGGAGCAGCGCATCGCGCTGGACCTGCTGCTTGACCCCGACATCGGGATCGTCTCGCTCGGCGGGCGGGCGGGCACCGGGAAGTCCGCCCTTGCCCTGTGCGCCGGACTGGAGGCGGTGCTGGAGCGTCGCCAGCACCAGAAGGTGATCGTGTTCAGGCCGCTGTACGCGGTCGGCGGTCAGGAGCTGGGTTACCTGCCCGGCAACGAGGCCGAGAAGATGCAGCCCTGGGCGCAAGCGGTTTTCGACACCCTGGGCGCGGTCACCAACGCCGAGGTCATCGACGAGGTGTTGGAGCGTGATCTGCTCGAGGTGCTGCCGCTCACGCACATCCGGGGGCGGTCCCTGCACGACGCGTTCGTCGTCGTCGACGAGGCGCAGTCCCTGGAGCGGAACGTCCTGCTCACCGTGCTGTCGCGGGTCGGGGCCAACTCAAGAGTCGTGCTCACCCACGACGTCGGCCAGCGCGACAACCTTCGGGTGGGCCGGTACGACGGGGTGGTCGCGGTCGTCGAGAAGCTCAAGGGGCACCCGCTGTTCGCCCATGTGACGCTGACCCGGTCGGAGCGGTCTCCGATCGCCTCGCTGGTCACCGAGATGCTGGAGGAGTTCCCGGTCTAGTGGCGACGAGCGGCGCTGCCACCCCGGCGCCGCGCCGGACGTCCCCGGTGGTCTGCGGGCGAGTCCGCGGACCATCCCGGCCCTGGAGTTGCGCTTCGGCCACCGATCCAGCAGGCTAGGGCACGCTCCGACCCCCCTAAGGAGAGTGCTTCCGCGTGCAAGGTAGGCACCGCGCCCCCCGTCATCGCTCGCCCCGGCCGCTTCGGCGAAGCCTGGGGCGACTTGCCGTCGGGGCCACCGGGGGCTTGTCGGCGGCGGGAGTTACCGGTGCCGTCGCGCTGCTCGGGACGGCCGGCGTAGCGGTGGGGGTCGGCGTCGCGTCGGCCGGCAGCGAGGTCGCGAGCCAGCCGACAGGGTCGGGCGCGCTCGTCGCGGCTGCCGGGACGCACGTGCCCACGGTGGACGCGCTGCTGGCCCGTCGGCGGCTGGCGGTCGCCACCGACCGGGCTAGCCGCTCAACGACGCGACCCGGGCTCACCGCCGACACCAAGGCCGCGCCGCCGGCAGTCGAGGCGCAGGGGGTCTCGGGCAGCGTCACCGTGAACGTCGCCCCGACCGATCCCCGCGCGCTTGCGCGGTGGCTGCTGCCGTCGTATGGCTGGGACGAGGGCCAGTTCGCCTGCCTGGACGCGATCTGGGATAGGGAGAGTGGCTGGAGTCCCTACGCCCGCAACCCGTATTCGGGTGCGTACGGCATCCCACAGGCGCTCCCCGGGTCCAAGATGGCCATCTACGGGGCGAACTGGGAGAGCGACGCGGCCACCCAGATCCGCTGGGGCCTGGCGTACATCAAGAGCTCCTACGGCTCCCCGTGCAGCGCGTGGGACTTCTGGCAGACCCACGGCTCCTACTGACCACTGACGTGGTCCGCAGCCAGGGATGCGGTGCGGGGGAGGGGCGGCTATTTGACCGAGCCAGCCATCACGCCTTGGACGAAGTAGCGCTGGAACGCCAGGAACACGGCCAGCGGGATGACCAGCGAGAGGAACGCCCCGGGCGCCAGGATGTCGATGCTGCTGCCGAACTGGCGGGTCTGGCTGGCCAGCGCCACCGTGATCGGCTGGCTGGACGGGTTGCTGAACACCAGGGCGACCAGCAGGTCGTTCCACACCCACAGGAACTGGAAGATGCCGAGCGAGGCGATCGCCGGCATGCCGAGCGGCAGGATGATCCGGAAGAAGATCCGGGCCTCGCTGGCACCGTCGATCCGCGCCGCCTCCATGAGGTCGCGCGGGATCCCCACGAAGTAGTTGCGTAGCAGGAAGATGGCGAACGGTAGCCCGAAGCCGACGTGGAACAGGATCACCGAGATGATCGTCCCGGTGATCCCCATTACCGCGTAGAGCTTGATCACCGGGATCAGGGCGATCTGGATCGGTACGACGAGCAGCGCCACCACGACGATGAACAGCCAGTCGCGGCCGGGGAAGTCTGTCCACGCGAACGCGTAGCCGGCTGCGGAACCGACGAGGACCACCAGCACTGTCGCCGGCAGGGTGATCTTCACCGTGTTGAACAGCGCGTCCATCATCGTGGAGTTGTGCACCAATTGGCTGTAGTTGGCGACCGTGAGCTGCGCTGGGTGGACGATGGCCTGCCACCAGCCGCCGTTCGTGTACTGCGTGGGGTTGCGCAGCGACTCGACCAGCAGGCCGAAGGTCGGCACGAGCCAGACCAGGCCGACCACGATGAGGAAGATCCGCAGCACCCCGCCGCCGAACTTAGTGGCGATGCGGGCCGCCGGGCCGCGGTTGATCGCGCCGGTGACGATGTCGGACGTTGCGCTCACTGCGCTTCCTTCCGGAACCGGTGGACCTGGAAGATCATCGCGGGGATCACCAGGATGACCAGCGCGATCCCGATGGCGCTGGCCGCCCCGAACTGCTGGTTGCCGTACTCGCTGTAGAGCTGAACCGCGAGCACGTTCGCGTAGCGGGCGTTGCCGCCGGCGGCCTGCTGGATGACGAAGACGATGTCAAACACCTTGAGCACGTTGATGACCATCGTTACGAAGACGACCATCAGCACCGGCGCCAGGAGCGGGGCGGTCACATGTCGGAACACCTGCCACTCGGTTGCGCCGTCCATCCGCGCCGCCTCGAGCGCATCCCGCGAGATGGCGGACATCCCGGCCGCCAGGAGGACCATGGCGAAACCTGCGTAGATCCACAGGTAGACGACGATGATGGCCGGCGTGATGAGGTTCTTGCCCAGCCAGGAGACGCCGCCGTAGGCGGCGGTGAAGTCGCTGGCCGGTAGCCGCAGGGTGTAGGAGCCCGACGTCAAGCTCGGGAACCGGAAGGAGCCGTCGGCCCCGGTGGTCGCCGTGCCGACGGTCTTCCCGTTCTGCAGTGCCTGGACCTGGAGCCCAGGGATGCCCAGTTCGCCGTGGTCGATGGCGCCCTGGTGCCCCCCGCCGCCCAGCGCGAAGTCGTTCCAGACCGTCCCGGCCAGGCCGGTCCCCGCGGCCGGCTTGGCGGCCTGGACGGCGTTGGCGGGGGGGCTGGACAGGCTGAGGCCGACCATCGGCAGGAGCGCGGGCGTACCCGTGGAGAAGCTGTGCGCCGAGGTGAACCCGGCGTTGTCGTTGCCGGCGAGCACCTTGGGATTGACGGTATGGACGTTCGGGTAGGTGACGCTGGTGCTGAAGATGTCGTGGATCCCGGTCACCACCGCATTCCCCAGCCCCTCGCTGGGCTGGTCGACGTAGATCAGCGACCAGGTGACGCCGGACGCCAGGAAGGAGATCGCCATCGGCATGAAGAGGGCGACCTTGAAGGCGGACGCCCAGCGGATGTGCTCGGTCAGGACCGCGAACATGAGGCCGAGGATCGTCACCAGCGCAGGCACGACGATGACCCAGATGATGTTGTTCTTGAGGGCCTCCAGTGAGTCGGACTGGCTGCCAATCTTGATGTAGTTCTGGACGCCGGCGAAGTGCCCGGGGGCTCCGGTGGGAGTGTCGCTGAAGAGGCTGCGGATCAGCGTGTAGACGAGCGGGTACAAGACGATCGCCCCGAGCCAGATCGCGGCCGGCCCGATGAAGATCCCCGCGATCCAGCGTCGCTCACCCGGCGGGCGGCTCTTGCCCGGCGGGGCCGACGTGGACTGGAGCACGGAAGCGCCGGCATCCGCCGGGACGGCGACCGGCTCCTCCGTGCTCCTCGCCACGTTCTCTCCCTATGAGTGGTTCGTCGTCGTTACCAGCCGGTGGCCGCGCTGGCGTCCTTCTCCAGCTGCTGCTGGGTGGCGGCGACGTTCTGGTTCACCAGGAACTGCTGCAGGTCTCCCCACTCGCCCTTGTTGGGCGTGCCGCCGAACGCTGCCGGAGCCTGGTCGGACATGTCGAACCGGAAGTTGTTCCCGGCGTCGACGATCTGCTTGCCGAGCGCCGCCGAGGTGGCGTCCGGGTAGTCCGAGTTGGGCATGTTCTTGTTCGGCGTGAGGAACCCGCTGCCGGACGTCGAGACGAGCAGCTTCGCCGCCTCGGACGAGGCCAGGAACTGCAGGAACGGCTGGATCGCCTTGTTCTTGGTGAACGCGACCGCGAAGTCGCCGGCCGCCTCTATCACGGGTGCCGACCCGTTGATCGAGGGGAACGGGGCCACCTTGGCGTCGACGCCCACCACGGCGGGGTCTTTGTCCGAGGTGATGGTGGTCGCGACGAAGCTGGCCTCGTAGACGATCGCCGAGGTCGGGTTCTTCTTGAACACGTTGTCGACCGAGTCCGTGAACAAGACCTTCACCGCGGCCGCCGGCGACCCGATCAGCCGCTTGTCGCCCCAGATCTGCAGCAGCGTCTCCAGCGCCTTCTTCACCGAAGGGTCAGTCCACTTGATCTTGTGGTGCGTCAGCTGGTCGTACTTCGCCACCCCGGCCGTGCGCAGGTACACGTTCTCGAACCAGTCGGTGAGGGTCCAGCCGTCACCGCCGCCGACCGAGATCGGCACCGAGACGCCGGACGCGGACAGCTTCTTGCCGTCGGCGATCAGGTCCGGCCAGGTAGCTGGCGGGCTCGAGATGCCGGCGTTCTTGAAGAGGTTGGCGTTGTACCAGATCGTCGACTTGTCGGACGCGTCGACCGGTACGCCGTACAGCTTGCCGTGGTAGGAGCCGAGGCTCGCCCATTCCGAGGCGAAGTTGTCGGCGACGGCCTTCTGGCCGGCGGCGTTGACCGGGGTCAGCTTGCCCGCCTTCGCGTACTGGGCGATCGCGCCAGGCAGCGACAGGAACGCGATGTCCGGCGGCTTGCCGCCGGCGACGTCGGTGCCTAGCACGCCAGCCTCGTTGCCGCCGGCCGCTGGCGTGTAGTGGCCCTGCGCCCCGGTCTCGCTGTCGAACTTGTCCAGCACGGCCTGGAAGGCCTTCTGCTCACCGCCGGTCCACTGGCCGAGCATGGTAAATGACACGCCCTTGAGGTTTGGCATGGACGACGAGGTTCCGCCGGGGGACCCCCCGCCCGAGCCGCCGCACGCCGCCAGCACACCAATGCTGGTGACTGCCGCGCACCCCAAGGCAACGCTCCTGTTGATGGATCGCAAGATCTCCTCCTTAGCGAGTTTCGTCTCCCCACACTTCCTCGCCGCTGCTCGGGTCGAAGAAGTGGAGCCTGTCAGTGGCGACCGCGATGGTGGCGGCCTCCCCGATCCGCGCCGTGCTGCGCGGGTTGAACCTGGCCACCACGAGTGCGCCCTGACCCTCGGCCGGGAGCGCCTCGCCGCGGTCCTCGGCCAGCTCGGCGATGTCGGCGAGGCCGGACGCCGCCTCCGCCTCGACCCGCGCATGCACCATCAGGTCGGATCCGAGCGGCTCCAGCAGCTCCACCGTGCCGTGCAGGGCGTGCCCGTCGACATGGCTGCCCATCAGGGCCGCGTCCTCCAGGTCCTCCGGTCGTACGCCGACGACGAGCCGCTTGTCGACGTACCGCTGGAGTGCCGGCCGCTGGGACGTCACCTCGGACGGCAGGTTGAGGGTGGTGTGGCCGATCTGTACGGCGAGCGCCGCCCCGTCGTCGGGTCGCAGGACCTCGGCGGAGAAGAAGTTCATGGCGGGTGACCCGATGAACCCGGCCACGAACAGGTTGCGCGGGCGGTCGTACAGCTCCTGAGGCGGCGCGATCTGCTGGAGCTCGCCCTTGCGGACCACGGCGACCCGGTGGCCCAGCGTCATAGCCTCGGTCTGGTCGTGGGTCACGTAGATCGTCGTCACGGCTAGGTCATGCTGGAGCTTGCCGATCTCGGCCCGCATCTGCACCCGCAGCTTGGCGTCGAGGTTGGACAGCGGCTCGTCCATCAGGAAGGCGGCCGGCTGGCGGACGATCGCCCGCCCCATCGCGACCCGCTGGCGCTGCCCGCCGGACAGGTTGCGGGGCTTGCGGTCGAGGTACTCGCTCAGGCCCAGGGTCCGGGCGGCCTGCTCGACGCGCTCCTTCATCTGCTGCTTGGGGACCTTGCGGAGCGCCAGCCCGAACGCGATGTTCTCGCGCACCGACATGTGCGGGTAGAGCGCATAGGACTGGAAAACCATCGCCAGGTCGCGGTCCCGGGGCGGCACGTTGTTGACGAGCTTGTCGCCGATGTAGAGATCGCCCTCGGTGATCGACTCGAGACCGGCGATCATGCGTAGCGCCGTGGTCTTGCCGCACCCCGACGGGCCTACGAAGACGAGGAACTCGCCGTCCTCGACCTCGAGGTCGAGGCCCGTGACCGCCCTGGTCCCGTCGTCGTACACCTTGCCGACCTTCGACAGGGTGATCGTCGACATTGGCAGTCTCCTACCCCTGGGGCGTCCGTTGTCTCAGCACCCCTCAACGTAGCGACTGTTGGGGCGAGCGCAACCGTTCCGATGCATACTCGTTACCAATCGAGACCGGCGTCCCGCGTCCATCCGCGTCTGGCCAGGTGTGGGCGCAAGGCTCCTTCCCATCCGACGTGCTGGCCCGCCTGGGCGCTTCAACCGCAGAGCAGACACCCGGATACTCATTGGCGGGGCTCGGGCATCCCCTGCAGTGGTGCGAGCTCGACCGTAGTAGCCGCGCGTCCCGCGATGAGCCGCACCCGGCAACCCAGGGAAGGCGGCCAACGGCCGGCGTAGGGGCAAGCCGCGGTGAACTCATACACCACCACTTGACCGGGGCGTTCGGTACGAGTAAGTTCCGCCGTATACCAAACGGGGAGGCATTAGTGTCTGCTCACTGCTCACTGCTCACTGCTCACTGCTCACTGCTCACGACTCACGACTCGCCGGTCTAGTAGCGGTAGCTGCTCTTTTGCTACTCCTCGTCCCGGCGCAGCCAGCCTCGGCGGGTGGATCCCACGACATTCCGCATAGGCACTCGGTGCATCGAAGCTCAAACTCTGTCACGCCCGACGGTCAAGTCATGTACGACCCGGACGAAGCTGCCTCGTATGCAGATCAGTGGGCTCTCGCACGAAACAGTGCCTGGGTTAGCTACGACAATGACTGCGCAAACTTCGTATCTCAGGCTATGCACGCTGGCGGGATGGCCTTTGAGGGGTTCGGGTTCTTCTCGCCGCCATATCACTATTGGTGGAGCCAGACTGCTGCCCAGGGGGGAGTCCACAACACGGATTGGACTGTCGCTGACTATCTGTATCACTACTTAGTTCAGTATTCCGGCGTGGCAACTGGCCTGGGAACATGGCAGGGAAACGCTGGAAGCCCAAGCGTGCATCCACACTCGAAGTCTGGTGTGCTGAGGGGAGACCCCATATTCTATGACTGGACTTCTTCTGGGGATTGGGACCATGTCTCAATGCAGATTGGCTATGGCACCACAAGCGATGGGTTTGTTGGAAACTACGTGGACGCTCATACCGATAACCGGAAACATGCATTCTGGTCACTTTGGACCTACAATGCATATCGCTATACAACAACTTTCGGCTTCGTCCACTTGATCAGTTAGGCGGGTCATGCTGAAGTTCAGCAGGTCTCACATGCTCCCGACACTCGCCGGGCTAGCTACTGTGGTGCTCGTGGGCGGAGTTGTGATTGTCTCAGAGTCGGCATCTTCTGGTTCCGGCGACTCGAGGCTTGCAGGCCCGCTGGCGCAGGCTCCGACGGAGACAAGCGCAGTCACGCAAGTGCGACGTACTGCGAGGCGGGCTGTCCTGGCTTGGCAGCGCGTGTTCGTGGCACCGGTTGGTGGAAGGGTGGAGGTGATGCGCAGGTCTCCACTTTCGGTGGAGGCGGTCCGGAGCCTCGCCGAGCCTCTCTCTCGCGCCGGCGCGGCCGCTGCTAGCCGGAGATCGACCGAGCTGGCCAGCAGCATCTTCCAGGGGCGACCGCTCGCCGTCCTTGAGCGTTCAATTCCTGAGGCGATGTCACTCGCGGTCCCTGGGAGGATGGGCACGAGGAGGGGGCTCTACTCGGTTTGCGTTGACGGTGGCGCCCGCGACTTCCACTTTGCCTCCCTGCAGGTGGCAGGGAGCAGTGCGGACGTACAGCTCACTGCCTACGTATGGCTGACCACGTTGGACCGCTTCGCTAATGGAGCGACACATGTTGACCCCGCTGCGGGTACCTACAGATACTCCCTGCATCTCGTCCGAGCAAAGACTGGCGATTGGCTGGTGACCGCATTTCAGGCTGCCCTTTAGGCCGGGTGGCCGGATGGCGCGATCCCCTGGGGTTCGACTTGGGTTTGTGGTTTCGGCGGTTGTAGTTGCTGCGGGCGCCGCAATGGTGGTCAGTTTGCTTCACGGGTCTGGCCCGGCCGGCAGCCCTGATCCGGGTGGGCGGAACTTGATGCAGCTGAAGATGGTGCGCTCAGCCATACCTGGAGACTCGGAAATCCTCTTGCGCGCCGATGCTGAACCCGCTCCTGATGCGTGCGGTGAACTTGCTAGTCGCAGCGGGATGGGCCCCGTCTCTTCGGGGACTGAGTTCCTGTCGTCGAATTCCCCGCGGAAGGTTGTCGAGATCATAGACAGAAAGATGAAGTCACTCGGGTGGACTCGCAAGGAGTCGACTCAAGACTTCCCCTTCGTTCGACTGGTATGGCACCGGACTGACGCAGAAGGGCATACGGCGTCCGCCCAGTTGCTCACGAGCGTTCGAGACGGCAAGATCACGGGGTGGGATTTGCAGGCTACGGCTCCAAGTGCGATCGACCCGCTCGGACACTGCTAGCGTCTCGTGAAGGATGATCCTTGACTCCCGGGTCGAACAGCGGAGGGCTTCCGCCGCCGAACCCAGGGGTCAGGGGCGCGTCATGCGAAGCACGTCCAGGGCCTCGTCCAGCTGGGCCTCGGTCAGCTCGCCCCGGGCCACATAGCCCTCGTCGAGCACCACCTCGCGAATGGTACGGCGCTCCTTCAGTGCGCGCTTCGCCACCTTGGCTGCGTTCTCGTAGCCTATGTAGCGGTTGAGCGGCGTGACGATCGACGGCGACGATTCGGCCAGCTCGCGGCACCTCTCGACGTCTGCCTCGATGCCGTCGACGCAGCGGTCCGCCAGCAGCCGCGCAGCGTTGGCGAGGAGGCGCACCGACTCCAGCAGGTCGGCGGCCATCACCGGCATCATCACGTTGAGCTCGAAGTTGCCGACGGCACCGCAGAAGGCGACCGTGGCGTCGTTTCCGATCACCTGCGCGCACACCATCGACATGGCTTCGGGCAGCACCGGGTTGACCTTGCCGGGCATGATGCTGGATCCCGGCTGGAGGTCGGGTAGGCGGATCTCGCCCAGCCCGGCCCGCGGTCCGGAGCCCATCCAGCGCAGGTCGGTGCAGATCTTGAAGAGACTGACCGCGACAGTCCGCAGCTGCCCGCTGGCCTCGACCAGTGCATCGCGGCTGCCCTGCGCCTCGAAGTGGTTGCCCGCCTCCGTCAGCGGGAGGCCGGTCAGCTCGCCGAGCACCTCGATCACCTGCGCGGGGAAGCCGGGCGGGGTGTTGATGCCCGTCCCGACCGCGGTGCCACCGAGCGGCAGGGATGCGACCCGCGGCAGGGTCGACTCCAGCCGGTCGATGCCGAGCCGCACCTGGGCGGCGTACCCGCCGAACTCCTGGCCGACCGTGACCGGCGTCGCGTCCATCAGGTGGGTGCGGCCGGACTTGACCACCTCGGCGAAGGCGCTCGCCTTCGCCTCCAGCGACGCGGCCAGGTGGTCTAGCGCGGGGAGCAGGTCATGCTGGAGCGCCCGGGTGACGGCGACATGGATGGAGGTCGGGAAGGTGTCGTTGCTGGACTGGCTTGCGTTCACCTTGTCGTTCGGGTGGACCTCGCGGCCCAGCGCGCGGCTTGCCAGCGTCGCGATGACCTCATTTGCGTTCATGTTCGACGACGTGCCGGAGCCGGTCTGGTAGATGTCGATCGGGAACTCGCCGTCGTGCCGGCCCCGGGCGACCTCCATCGCCGCCTCTTCGACCGCCTTCGCGACGTCCGGCTCGAGTACGCCGAGCTCTCCGTTCACCCGGGCCGCGGCGGCCTTGATCAGCGCGAGCGCGTGGATGTGTGCGGGCTCCAGGGTCCGGCCCGAGATCGGGAAGTTCTTCACCGCGCGCTGGGTCTGTGCACGCCAGAGCGCATCGATGGGCACCTTGACCTCGCCCATCGTGTCGTGCTCGACCCGGTAGTGCTGCCCGCCACCCTCGCTGCGCTCACTCATGGCTCAACGGTAGTGCCGGCCCTCACACGGGAATCGCTTGGCCAGACCGCCCGGGTGCTACGCAGATCCGATGAGAGACGAGGTAGTGAGCCGTCCTCGGTCAGCGGGTGGTGACGGTGGCAACGGAGAACGACGAGTGCGTTCGCCAGCCTTGCTGCGGGATCGAGAACCAGGCCACTCGGTGGCCCGACACGGCGACGCTGCGAGCGCTCTCGGGCAGCAGGGAGCTTCGGGCATCGGGTTCTACGGCGACCAATCGGTAGCGGTCCTGGCGGTCGAGGTAGGTCGCGAACCCGTCGGCCAGCTCGAGATGCCCCAGGCTTGGACCTACCAGCCGGTACGGCGTCGAGCCCGGCCTAAGGCTGTCCGCCATCAGGCGCTTCGGGTCTCCGGTTATCGGCTCCTGCCATCCCACAGCGCCATCGGCGGCGGAGAGATCTATAGCGGCTGAGTCGCGCGACACCTTCCTGGCCAGTCCCCCGTCCAGCGGGCGGGCCATGACCCAGTCCTCGGGCTTGCGCAGGTACGCCGACGGGCTGAGCGCGTAAACGAGCTGGTGCGCCACGATCGCCTTCTGTCCCCCGCCGGCTATCCGATGCATGAGGAGACGCCGTGCCCCGGTCCGCAGGTTGTAGACCCAGACGTCGGCAGCCCGCACCCGCAGGCCGAGATAGTCGTCCCAGACGACGCGCCCGTCGCCCACCACCGGGCCCGGGGTCACCGGGGAGCCGGCAGGCCGGCTGACAGCGACCCGGACCACCCGGTCGGTGGCCAGGTCGGCGGCCCACACCGCCCACTGCACCGGCTGGGTCATGGCGTGCTGCAGCACCGACTGGTCGGTCCACACCAGCCAGCCGTCCCCCGCGGAGGCCCACTGCACGAACCCGTGGGGGTACTCGGTGGTCCACAGCCGCGACAGCCGGCCGGTGGCGAGGTCGAGGTCGTAGATCGAGCGGGGCAGCCGCTCGGGGTGGTGGCGCGCATTGGCGGCGAAGCCGACCCAGCGCCCGGTCATCGTCAGCCAGGCCACGTCGGTCACCGCCTCGGTGCGCGAGCGGACCGCGCCCAGCACCGGGGCCGCGGCTCTGCCGGCACCCGGCGACGACGGCGTCGCGGTGCCCGGGCCGGCCGGTTCCGTAGACCGCGGCGGCCCCGCCCGCGTCGGCGTCGAGCCGGTCGAGGCGGGCGGGTGGTGCCCGGCGATCGACGCGGCCGAGGAGCACCCGGCCGAGCCGGCCAGCGCCAGCGCGGCCAGCCCCGCGCCGAGTCGTCCCCCGAGGCGGGCCATCCCTAGACCACCATGCGCTCGGTCGGGGAGTTGTGCACCGCCTCGAACTCGCCGGTATGCCCGCTGATGGTGACCTGCTGGGTGTGCTTGCCGTAGGGATCGCCGTACGCCGGGTAGTAGCCGAACGTGAAGTACGAGTCCCACTCCTCCGCGATCTTTACGTCCGAGCCGTAGTTGGTGTACCCGTGGACCACGTCGAAGTGATCGGTCTGGTGGCCGTTCCAGAACCCCAGCCACGAGGTGTCGACGTTCTGGATCACGCCCTGGTTGAACATGTAGGTGTCGGACATGACCTTGCTGGTCAGCTCGGCGGCGTCGGTCGGCTCGTACACGGTCCAGCCGCCGTAGCCGCCGAAGTCGTTGTTCAGTACGTCGGCGATCTAGTCGATGTTGGGCAGTCCGATGCTGGGGGAGATGTGCTCGCGGGTCTCGAACCAGTACTCACCGTAGTCGGTGCCGGTCATCGCCTGCACCATGTTCCGCGTCGAGGCCGCGGCGCAGGTGTAGGTCTTGTGGCCGATCGAGGTGCACCCGGTGGTGCCCGGGGTGCAGGGGTTACCGCCGCCCTCCTTGTGCAGGGTGAACCCCCAGCCGACCGCGGTGTAGGCGGACGGGTAGCCCGAGCACGGGTCGCCCGGCGTACACATGTCCGGTGACGCGTAGTGCCGCTGCCATTGTCGGCGAGCCACTGCAGGGCCGCCTGCGCGGCCGCCTCCTTCGCGTCGATGCCCGGAAGCGCGGAGGCGGGCGGCGTGTACGGGGTGAAGGTCGAATCGCCGCCGGTGCCGTCCTGCGGGGCCGGGGCTGCTGGATCGCCCGGGTCGGCCCAGCCCGGTACCTGTGCGACCGATGCCATCGCCGCGGCGAAGACGGCTACCAGCGCGAACCTACGAGAGAGAGAAGTCGCATCGCAAGGCCTCCGTACGCGACAACTGTGAGCGAGGCTGAACATACGCCCGCGCTGTGTTGGCGGCAAGGGGTCCAGGGTCGCAGACTCGGTCTCTTTCAATGCCTTTGCTGATGGGTCGTTCAGGCGAGGGGTGGCAAGGCTCAGTCGGTGGTGCGGCGAAGGTGCTTGGTCATGGCTCGTCGGCGCTTGGCGTCGAGGCGTCGGCGTACCGAGGCAGCCGATGGTTTGGTAGGCACCCGCGGCCGCGGGGGAGGCGCCAGCCCCTCCCGGACGAGCTGCGCGAGCCGCTCCTCGGCGGCCTCCCGGTTGCGCAGCTGCGAACGGTGCTCGGAGGCAGACACCGTCAGCACGCCATCGACCAACCGCGCGGCGAGCCGGGTCAGGAGCCTGGACCGTTGCGCCTCGGTCAGCGCGGCGCTGGCCGCGACGTCGAAGCTGAGCTCCACCCTGGAGTCGGTCGTGTTGACCGACTGCCCGCCCGGCCCGCTGGAGCGCGAGAAGCGCCAGGACAGCTCCCGGTCGGGGAGCACCAGTCCCCGGCTGACGACGAGCGGTCCAGGCATGGCCGGAGTGTAAGTGGTCGGGCCAGTCGAAGAGGTCGAGACCGGTCGGCAGCGCCCGAGGCGCTCGGCATGGCAGGGTGTAGCCATGAGCGAGCCGGCCCCGTTGAAGCCCCTGCGCGAGGACTGGGAGCGCGCCCTCGTCGTGGTAGCTCACCCCGACGACATGGAGTTCGGCAGCGCCGCGGCGGTGGCGCGCTGGACCGACCAGGGCAAGCACGTCGTGTACGCGCTCGTCACCAGCGGCGAGGCCGGCATCGACGGGATGGAGCCCGAGCGCACTCGCGGCGTACGCGAGGCCGAGCAACGCGACTCCTGCCGCATCGTGGGGGTGGCGGACGTCGAGTTCCTCGGCCTGCCCGACGGGGTCCTCGAGTACGGCCTGCCGCTGCGCCGGGCGGTTGCCGCGGCGGTACGCCGGCACCGGCCCGAGGTCGTGATCACCAACAACTTCCACGCCTCCTGGGCCGAGGGCGGCCCGCTCAACCAGGCGGACCACATCGCCACCGGGCGAGCCACGCTCGACGCCGTCCGCGACGCCGGCAACCGCTGGGTCTTCGCCGACCAGGTCCGGGACGGGCTGGAGCCCTGGGGCGGCGTGCGCCAGGTCTGGGCCGCCGGCTCCCCGGCCGCCAGGCACGCCGTCGACACCACCGAGACGTTCCAGCGTGGCATCGAGTCGCTGCGGGCCCACGCGGCGTACATCGCCGGCCTGGGCTGGGAGAGTTTCGACCCGGCCGAGTTCCTGGAGGGCGCCGCCCGGGCCACCGGGTCGCTGCTCGGCTGCACGTTCGCGGCCCGGTTCGAGGTCTTCAACATGGCGTGGGGAGCCGACGACGACGAGTAGTTGCCCGGCTGGGTCGGCCGGACGCAGCAGCGGGGGGTACGCCACACTCGGAACATGCGCCAACTGTCGTCGGTGGACGCCCAGTTCCTGCACGTCGAGAACGCCACCACGGTTGGGCATGTGGGCAGCCTGCTGCTGCTCGACCCGGGCACCGCTCCCGGCGGTGCCCTGTCCCTGAACGACTTGCGCGCGGCGATCGAGCCCAGGCTGCACCTGGCCGCGCCGTTCCGCCAGCGGCTGGTCACGGTCCCGCTCGGGCTCGGGCGGCCGTACTGGGTGGACGACCCCGACTTCGACCTGGAGTTCCACCTGCGAGAGGTCGCGCTGCCAGCACCGGGTGACGACCGCCAGCTCGGCGAGCAGGTCGCGCGCATCCATGCCCGGCCGCTGGACCGGAGCCGCCCCCTCTGGGAGATGTACCTGGTGCACGACGTCGCGGATGGCCGGCAGGCCATCTACAGCAAGGTGCACCACGCCGCCATCGACGGGGTCTCCGGCGCCGAGCTGGTGGCGGCCGTCCTCGACGTGTCGAGCGAGCCGAGGGTAGTAGAGCCGCCCGAGGAGCCGTGGTCTCCCGGGGACGTTCCCGGGACCGCCGAGCGGCTGGTGCGGGGGCTGCTCTCCATGGTTTCGCAGCCGGTCGAGGTGGCGCGCACCTTGCCGCGCACGCTCCCGCACCTCGCCGAGCTGCCGGGCGCCTCGCTCGTCCCCGGCGTCGAGGTCGTCAGCGCGGTCGCAGACGCCGCGGTCCGGCTACTCGCGCCCGGCGGCCCGCTGCCGGCGGCGCGTCGGCGTACGCTCGTCGTCCCCGCCACGCCGCTCAACGGACAGATCACCGCCCACCGCCGGGTCGCCTTCGGCTCGCTGCCGCTGAGCGAGGTGAAGGCGATCAAGGACGCGCTCGGCATGACCGTCAACGACGTCGTGATGGCGGTCTGCGCGACGGTGCTGCGCCGCTGGCTGCTGGACCACGACGGCCTGCCCGAGGTACCTCTGGTGGTTGCCGTCCCGGTCTCCGTCCGCGCCAGCGACGCCACCGGCAGCAACCAGATCTCGGTCATGCTGGTAGCGCTCCCCACCCAGGTCGGCGACCCGGCGGAGCGGCTGGACGCCGTACAGGCAGCGGTGGCCGAGGCCAAGGCCCAGTTCGAAGCGGTGCCGGCGACCATCCTGCAGGACGTGGCGGGCGCGGTGCCGACGGCGCTCTCCGGGCTCGCGGCGAAGGCCGCCTTCCAGCTTGTCGCCATGGGCGGCCTGCCGTTCAACCTCTTCGTGTCGAACGTCCCCGGTCCGCAGCTGCCCCTGTACGTCGCGGGTGCGCGGGTGCTGGGCATGTACCCGATGTCGGCGGTCTCCGACGTGACCGGCGCCCTCAACATCACGGTCTTCTCGTACGACGGCCGCCTGGACCTCGGGCTGGTCGTCTGCCGCGAGCTCGTCCCCGACGTCTGGAACCTGGTGGGCTACTTCCGGGACGCGCTCACCGAGCTCTCGGAGCTCGTCAGCCAGTGACACACCACCAGGCTGCGACGGACCCCTAGGCGGCCCTAGCCGCGTTGCGTGCGATGGCGGCCGCCAGCATGGGCCATAACTGCTCGGGCAGGTCATGGCCCATCCCCGGCACGCAGATGAGCTCGCTGCCCCGGACCGCTGCCGCGGTCGCCCGGCCGCCCGACACGTGGACCATGCGGTCGGCCAGCCCGTGGACCACCAGGGTCGGGGCGTCGACCGCGCGCAGCGCCGCCGTGCGGTCGGGCTGGGTGAGCACGGCGAGCATCTGCCGGAGCGTCCCGGCGGAGCTGACCCCGCGGTCGAAGGTGACCCCGGCGCGCTCGGCCACCTCGGCCGCGGACGCGGGGTAGGCCGGGGAGCCCAGGACCGCCCAGGTCTTCGCGGACCGGGCGACGTACTCGGACCTGCTCGCGGGCTCGGGGGCGAACAGGAGCGGGAGGAGTCGCGGGTCCTGCCAGCCGACCCAACGGCGACCGGTGCTCGACATGACCGACGTAAGCGACCGCACCCGGCGGGGGTGCTCAACCGTCAGTGTCTGGACGATCATGCCCCCCATGGAGGCGCCGACGACATGCGCCCGCTCCACCTCGAGCGCATCGAGGAGCCCCACCGCGTCGGCGGCGAGGTCGGCCATCGTGTACGGCGACGCGTACCGCTGGCCGAGGACGAACGCCTTGACCACGTCGGCGCGCCCCGCGCTGAGCCAGGCCAGGCTCGTCGAGCGCCCGACATCCCGGTTGTCGTAGCGGATGACGTGGAAGCCGCGGTCGGCCAGCATCTCGCAGAGCCCCACCGGCCACCAGGTCAGCGGCCCGGCCAGACCCATCACCAGGAGCAGCGCCGGGTCGCCGGCATCGCCGAACGTGTCGTAGCAGAGCTCGAGCCCCCCGGCGAGGCGCGCCGTCCGCTCCGTGCTGGGCGGCATCGGTCAGGCGTGCCCGAAGTCGACGCTGGCGAACTGGTTGAGCTTCGTTAGCCGGTGGTTGCTGGTGATGCTGCGGATGGTGCCGCTGCGCGAGCGCATCACCAGCGAGTGGGTCGTGCAGCCGCCGTGTGCGTAGCGGACCCCGCGGAGCAGCTCACCGTCGGTGATGCCGGTTGCGACGAAGAAGCAGTCGTCCCCCGATACCAGGTCGTCGGTGACGAGAACCTGCTCGAGGTCGTGACCGGCGTCGAGGGCTCGCTGGCGCTCCTCGTCGTCGCGGGGCCACAGGCGACCCTGGATGATGCCCCCGACCGCCTTCATGGCGCAGGCGGCGATGATCCCCTCGGGCGTCCCCCCGATCCCCATGAGCAGGTCGATGCCGGTGTCCGGCCGCGCCGCCATGATGGCGCCGGCGACGTCGCCGTCGCTGATGAACTTGATCCGCGCCCCGGTGGCCCGGATCTCGTCGACGAGCACGGCGTGCCGCGGCCGGTCGAGCACGACCACCGTGATGTCGTCGTTCGTGCTGCCCTTCGCGCGCGCCGTACGCCGGATGTTCTCTGCGACCGGCAGGCGGATGTCTACCACGTCGGCAGCCTCCGGCCCGGTCGCCAGCTTGTCCATGTAGAAGACCGCGGACGGGTCGTACATCGAGCCCCGGGGCGCCACCGCCAGCACCGACACTGCGTTGCTCATGCCCTTGGCCGTGAGCGTGGTGCCGTCGATCGGGTCGACGGCAACATCGCACGCCGGGCCGGTCCCATCGCCGACGTGCTCGCCGTTGTAGAGCATCGGGGCGTTGTCCTTCTCGCCCTCGCCGATCACCACTACGCCGTCCATCGCGACGGTGCCGATGAGCGTGCGCATGGCGTTGACGGCGATGCCGTCCGCGCCGTTCTTGTCGCCCCGCCCGACCCAGCGGCCGGCGGCCATGGCGGCGGCCTCGGTGACCCGGACGAGCTCCATCCCGAGGTTGCGGTCCGGGATCGCTGGGGTGCGCTCGGGGGCCGCGGGACCGTCCTTCCCGGCGCCGTCTGGAGTCGCTTCGGCGCTCACGGTGCCTCCTCAGACAGGTCGGGTCTCGTCTTGGCCGATCGTATCCGCTCGCCGTACGCCGGTCACCGGCTCGCGACCCGGCCGGCGTCGCCCGGCCGCTTGGGAGGCGCCGGTGGCTGGGCCGGCCGGCGCCGCACAATGGACGGGTGGGCAGCCCCGGACGCGCGGCCGCGCGCACTCCCGCGACGTTCGTCGCGGCGTTGGTGGTCGTCGTGGCGGTGGTGGCCGGGCTGTGGGGGCTCGGCTGGTGGCAGCGCCGGACGCCGACCAACCCGGTTCCCACGGTTCGGTATGGCGCCACCCTGGCGCAGGCCCGACTGGTCGCCCCCTTCGCGGTGCTGGCGCCAGCCCCAGCGCCGGCGGGCTGGCGTGCGACCAGTGTCGACTGGACCACGCACGCCGGCAAGGTCAGCTGGCACCTGGGGTTCCTGACGCCCGATGACGAGTACGTCGGCTTGGAGCAGTCCAACCGGACGCCCAGGACGTTCGTGGCGGTGTCCACGACGGCCCGGCGGGCCGGCGGGAGCCGGGTGATCGACGGCCAGAGCTGGCGGGTGCTGCTCTCCCCGAGTCAGCGGGCGCTGGTGCACGACGGGCCCGGCGTCACCACCGTGGTGACGGGCACCGGCACCCTGGCGCAGCTCGCCGCCTTCGTCCGGACGTTGCGCTAGCCGCCACTGCCCGGACTATCCGCGCTCGTTGCTAGGCCCGGCGGACTTACCGGTCGCGTCTGGGCTCGCCGAGCCCGTGGCGGGGCGCTCTCGGCTCGCCGAGCCGGTGGCGGGGCGCTCTCGGTCGATCGCCGCGTCGAGACGCTCCTGTACGCCGTCCAGCCAGCGTCGGCAGATCGCCGCGAGCTCCTCGCCGCGCTCCCACAGCGTGACCGACTCGGCCAGGGTCGCGCCGCCGGTCTCCAGCTGCTGCACCACCGAGACGAGCTCGTCCCTGGCCGCCTCGTAGCTCGTGGTCTCTGTAGGCGACTCCTCCATCACGCCTCTCCTTCTTCCTCGACGGTGGCCCGCCCGACGGCGGTGTTGTCGACAGCAGCGCTGTCGACGCTGACCCAGAGCGTGCCGCGGGCCAACCTGGCCTCGAGCTGCTCCCCGACCCCTACCGAGGCGGCATCGGTAACCAGCGAGCCGGCCCCCGTGCGCAGCACGGCGTACCCCCGCTCCAGCGTGGCGAGCGGGGAAAGGGACCTCAGCTGTCCCAGCCGGGCCGCCAGCTCGCCCAAGCCTCGTTCCAGCCGATGGTGTAGTGCCCGGCGGGACCGCTCCAGCAGGTCGGAGACGGTGCGCTGCTGGCTAGCGATCATCGCCGCCGGGTTCGCCAGGACCGGACGCGAGGAGATCGCGGCCAGCGAGCGCCGCTCCTGGCCGACCAGCCGCTCCAGGGCGGCCCGGGCACGGGTATGCAGCCCAGCGATCCGGGCCCGCTCCTCCGCCACATCGGGCACCACCCGCTTCGCGGCGTCAGTCGGGGTCGAGGCGCGGAGGTCGGCGACCAGGTCGAGCAGCGGCTGGTCCTGCTCGTGGCCGATCGCGCTGACCACCGGCGTGGCGCACGCCGCCACGGCCCGGACCAGGCCCTCGTCGGAGAACGGGAGCAGGTCCTCGATCGAGCCACCGCCGCGGGCGATTATCACGACATCCACCGCTGGGTCGTGGTCGAGGGCCGACAGCGCCTCGATTACCAGTCGAGCCGCGTCCGGGCCCTGGACCGGGCAGTGCTCGACCCGGAACGCGACATCGGGCCAGCGCCGGCGGGCGTTGCGGAGTACGTCGGTCTCGGCGGCCGAGTCTCGGCCCACGATGAGGCCCACCCGGCTGGGCAGGAACGGGATCGGCCGCTTCCGGGCCGGGTCGAAGAGGCCCTCGGCGGCGAGCAGCTGGCGTCGCTGCTCGATCCGTGCCAGCAGCTCGCCGACGCCGACCGGTCTGATGTCGGCGGCCGAAAGCGAGAGCGTCCCGCGCTCCAGGTAGTAGCTGACCTTCGCCTGGACGACCACCCGGGCGCCCTCGGTGATCGGCACTGGCAGGGCGTCGAAGAGAGACCTTGGGCAGGTAACACGCACCGACACCGCCGCCACCGGGTCGCGCAACGTCAGGAACACCGTCGAGGTTCCGGGCCGACGGGTCAGCTCGGTCACCTGGCCCTCCACCCAGACCACCCCAAGCCTGGCGATATACCCCGACAGTGCCTGGGCGATAACCCGTACCGGCGCGGGATGCTCGTACGACGTCTCCAGGGGCACCCCCCGACCATAGTGGCGGGCTCGCCGGGCCGTCTCGGCCTGCGTGGGCGGTCCGCACCGCCGTACGGAGCCGTCCCCGACGCCGCCTAACATGGGAGGCATGCCCAGCCCAGCCGGACCGGTCCCGCCGGGATCGACGACGCAGCAGCGAGCGGTCGGCGCGGGCGCGGGAGCGTCCACCGGAGAGCTGACTCGCCGGGCGGTGCTGCTGGCCGCACCGCGTGGCTACTGCGCCGGTGTCGACCGAGCGGTGGTCACGGTCGAGAAGGCGCTGGAGCTGTACGGGCCGCCCCTCTACGTGCGCAAGCAGATCGTCCACAACCGGCACGTGGTGCGTGCGCTCGAGGAGCAGGGGGTTACCTTCGTCGACGAAATCGATGAGGTGCCTGAGGGCGGCACCGTGGTGTTCTCGGCGCACGGCGTGTCACCGGCGGTGCGGGCGCGGGCCGTGGAGCGCAGGCTGCGGACGATCGACGCCACCTGCCCGCTGGTGACCAAGGTCCACCACGAGGCCCGCAGGTTCGCCGCGGACGGGTACCACATCCTCCTGATCGGCCATCACGGCCATGAGGAGGTCGACGGTACGTCGGGTGAGGCGCCGGACCGGGTCACGCTGGTCGAGGCGGGGACGTCCGTCGACGACGTGGAGGCCGCGGATGGGGAGAGGATGGCTTGGCTGTCCCAGACCACCCTGTCGGTCGACGAGACCATGCAGACGGTCGCACGGCTTCGAGAGCGGTTCCCCGGCCTCGTCGATCCCCCGTCGGACGACATCTGCTACGCGACCCAGAACCGCCAGCAGGCGGTGAAGCAGCTGGCCGCGAGGTCGGACCTTGTGCTCGTGGTCGGCTCCGGTAACTCGAGCAACTCGGTGCGCCTGGTAGAGGTCGCCCTCGAATGCGGCGCTCCGGCCGCTTACCGCGTCGACGACGCGTCCGAAGTCGACGAGTCTTGGCTGGACGGGGTCGAGACGGTCGGCGTGACCTCCGGAGCCTCGGTGCCCGAGAACCTGGTCGAGGGGGTGCTGGATCTGCTAGCGGGACTCGGCTACCCGCCGCCGCAACCGGTGCACACGGCAGAGGAGTCGCTCATCTTCGCCATCCCGCCGGAGCTGCGCCGCGACCTCAAGACGGCGGAAGCCGGCCGGGCCTGACTAGCCGCTCCGCAGGACGTGCTTGCCCGTCCGGCAGGGCCTCGCAGCGCTACTCGCCGATCGCGCGACCCAGCTGCTCCTTGCCGGGCGGCCCCTCGATGGGGATGACCCGGGATATCCCGCCATCGTCGACGAGCTCCGGGGCCGTCATCGGGCGCGTCGGCTCGGACACCGTAGCCGGGCGGTCGAGGGGGGCATCGGTCACCTGCAGGTCACGCATCCGACGCGCGCTCACCAGGACCCGTTGCTCCACGGAGCCGATGGCGGAGTTGTAGGCCTGCACTGCGGTCGTCAGCGCCCTGCCGAGCTTGTCGAGATGCCCACCTACGGTGCCGAGTCGCTCGTAGAGCTCGCGACCGAGCTCCGTGACCTCGCGGGCGTTCTCGGTGAGGGCCTCCTGGGTCCACGCGTAGCCGACGGTCTTCAGCATCGCGATCAGCGTGGTGGGGGTCGCCAGGATGACCCCTTTGCCGGCGGCGTAGTCGATCAGGCCGGGGTCGGTGTCGAGGGCCTGGGCGAAGATCGCCTCCCCGGGCAGAAAGAGCACCACGAACTCCGGCGTCGGGTTGAAGTGCTGCCAGTAGGCCTTGGCCGCGAGCGAGTCCACGTGGCTCCGGACCTGCCGTGCATGGCGTTGCAGCTCGCTGGCCCGAAGGTCGGGGTCCTCGGCCGCGCCGGCCGCGAGGAAGGCATCCAGCGGAGCCTTTGAGTCGACCACGACGGACTTATCGCCGGGCATCGAGATGACCGCGTCCGGCCGGAGGCGGCCGTCCTCGGTCTGCCGAGTCGCCTGCTCGAGGAAGGCGCACCGCGACGTGAGGCCCGCGAGCTCGAGACTTCGGCGGAGCTGCATCTCGCCCCAGTGACCGCGCACCTGTGGCTGGCGCAGAGCAACAGCCAGCGCCTGGGTCTCCCGCCGCAGCTCGGCGCCCCCTAGGCGAACCGCCTCCACCTGCTCTCGAACGGCCGATCGCCAGGACGCCTCGTTGGTCTCCAGGCTGGACAGTCGCTCGGTGAGCCGGCGCAGCCCGTCCTGCACCGGTGCGACCATCTGCTCGGTGACCGCTAGTCGGGCGCTGGTGAGCTCTGCGGTCTGCTGGCGCGACGCGGCGGCCGCCTGCGTGGCGAGCGCCTGCAACTGGTTGTCCACGTCGGCCTGAGCTTTGGCAGCCATCCGCTGGCCGAGCAGGATGCCGACAGCGAGGCAGGCAAGCCCGACGAGTGCAACGACCACAAGCGTTACGACTAAGGCCATGGCGTCCATGGCGACCACCATGCCAGTGCGGACCGACAAAACGCTGCCCCCACCGCGGCGCGCCGGCGAGCAGCAGCGATGTTCGCCACCCACCGGCGCGAGTGCACCTGGCGACCCGGGGCGGGCTGGCCGGGCCCTACGGCGTTGTCGCGGCTCTGAAGCCGAGGCGCTGGCTGATCGGCGTACCTGGTCGCCCCGATAGCCTGGCGACCGTGGCGCTGAGCATCGGAATCGTCGGCCTGCCCAACGCGGGCAAGTCCACCCTGTTCAACGCGCTGACCCGCAACCAGGTGCCGGCCGCCAACTACCCGTTCGTCACGATCGAGCCCAATGTCGGCGTGGTTGGCGTGCCCGACCCGCGCCTGCATGTGCTTTCGGAGCTGTTCGACTCGGCGCGGGTCGTGCCGGCCACCCTCCAGTTCGTCGACATCGCCGGCATCGTGCGTGGCGCCTCCCAGGGCGAGGGGCTGGGCAACCAGTTCCTCTCACGCATCCGCGAGGCGGCGGCGGTCTGCCAGGTGACCCGGGTCTTCCGCGATGTCGACGTGACCCATGTCGAGGGGGCGGTGTCGCCGTCCGCCGACATGGACACCATCTCGACCGAGCTCATGCTCGCCGACCTGCAGACGATCGAGCGGGCGCTGCCGCGGCTGGAGAAGGAGTCGCGACTGCACAAGGAGCGGGCACCGATGGTCGACGCGGTGCGCTCGGCACAGCAGGCCCTGGAGGCGGGGATACCGGTGATCGCCGCCGACGTCGAGCGCTCTCTGCTTGGCGAGCTGATGCTGCTGACGGCCAAGCCGTTCATCTACGTGTTCAACTGTGACGCCGACGAGCTGGCGGACGAGGACCTCAAAGGACAGCTCCGTGACCTGGTGACGCCCGCGGACGCGATCTTCCTGGACGCGAAGTTCGAGGCCGAGCTCGTCGAGCTCGACGACGAGGACGAGGCTCGCTCGATGCTGGCCGAGCTGGGCGTGGCCGAGCCCGGCCTCGACGTACTGGCACGGGTGGGCTTCGAAACGCTTGGCTTGCAGACGTTCCTGACCGCCGGCCCAAAGGAGGCGCGGGCGTGGACGATCCGCCGCGGCGCGACTGCGCCGGAGGCGGCGGGCGTCATCCACACCGACTTCCAGCGCGGGTTCATCAAGGCGGAGGTCGTCTCGTACGACGACCTGGTCACCGCCGGCTCGCTGGCCGCCGCTCGGGCGGCCGGTCGAGTCCGCGTCGAGGGCAAGGACTACGTCATGGCCGACGGCGACGTAGTGGAGTTCCGCTTCAACGTGTGAATCGGCCTAAAACCGCAGGTCAGATGGGGTGTGTCTCCTCCCAGTCCGCACAGAGTCCGCAAGAAATTTAGCGTGATGGGCTCCATCTGGCCGTTCGGAGGGCTCATCTCCGGACCCTGGTGCTGCCAGTTGGGCCCCGCCCGCGATGTGACTCTTTGGCGGTGGTAAGACGCGTCTCGTTGCAGCTCAGCTAGTCGGGCTAGACGCCGGCCACGTAAGCGGTGAGGAAGTGCACGCCATGGCGATCGAGGTTGCCTCTGGTCCGGTCGTAGTGCTCGGTAGTGCGCGGTTCGGCGTGCCGGGCGAGGATCTGGGCATCACGCAGTGGCACGCCGGCGCCCAGAGTGTTGGTTATCGCGGCGTGGCAGAGTGAATGCGGGCTGATGTGCCGCGGGATCCCGGCAGCCTTAGCGATCCGGATGACCATGCGGTAGCAGTCGCGGTCAACGGCCGGAGGATCAGTGGCCCCTCGGTACGCTCACCACGGCACGCTCGGGAGCCCGCAAGCACCGGGACGTCAGCCGTATCGTGGCCGGCTTCGCACCCTCCCGATCAGGGTGCAGCACCCGGTGCCCGCGCAGCGTTTAGCGGTAGTGCTCGAGGCGCACCCTGGCTGCCTCGTTGCGCGAGATCCTCACGGTCGCGACCGGCCCGGTGGTGCTCCGGTCGGACGAGTTTGTCCGCATCGACGGGATCGAGTCGGCGTTCCTCTACGGCTCCTTCGCCGCGCGGATGCTCGGCGATGCGGGTCCGGCGCCGCACGACATCGACGTCATGGTCGTTGGATATCCGGAGGTTGACGCGGCCTACGAGGCCTGCACGCGCGTCGAGGCAGCCGTGCAACGTCCCATCAACCCGACGATCCTCAGTGCGGAGGAGTTCAAGGCGGAGTCGGGCTACCTGGATACTGTGCGCTCCGGTCCGATCGTCCCGGTGCTGGGGGAGTAGTTGTGGCGATCTCTGGTGTGACCGGTCCCAATTGGTGCGCCAGTATGCAGACCTGCTCCTCGGCACGACGGACGCGTCCGTCATCGCTCTCGCCGATCGACTCGGAGTTCCGAACGGTCGGCACTCGATGAAACGATCGGCCAGTGGTGCGACATCGACTCATCCGTGACGAGCCAGCATTGCCCGATGGCGCGCTACTTGTGCGGTCGCTGTTCGATGCCTACCCCGATGGACGGGTCTTCGACCGTGTCGCGCTGATCGTGGACTCGACTGTCAACTTCGACACCTTCGGCTACTACGGGCTCTCCCTCTGGGCGATCTCCGAGCCTTGGACACTGGATCGGGTGCTCGAACAGAAGGCGCGGAAGGCGCGCCGGGTCGCGTTGTTCACCGTGGGGGAGCTCCGGAGCCAAGGGCTCGGCATCGTCCTGAGTGGGAAGGCGCCGCACGTTGACACGACCCTCGGAGCCGCTGGTCGCCAGGCTCCGGGGCCTATGCAGGTGACCGGGGCCAGCGCCGAGGAACTCGTCGACCGCTTCCTCCTGGCGACCTACACTCTTGTCGAGAACCATCTGTTCGAACCGGGCCCGGGCTGAGAGGAGGCCACGATGATCCAGATCGACATCGAAGCCGACCTCAATATGGAGGACGACGACGAGCGGAACTTCGCGCGCCTTCCCGCCGGCAATCCTCGGATCAAGGTGGGTGCGGTCGCCGTCGCCGGCCGCCCTGGCTTCTGGTCGTGGGTCCAGATCGACGAGATCGACGACACGATCGTGTTCTTCCACCAGATCACTGCGCGACAGGCGGCCGCCCACGGCGAGCTCGCCGTGCCCGCCACTGCCTGAGCGGTCCGCAAACAGTCCGCAAGAAGTCACGCGGAGATCGATCGTGGCCAACGACGTCCAACGACGCACGAAGCGCGTTTCCGCAGGTCAGACCGTGTTTTTCGGTTCCAGTCAACGGTGATCGAGAACGGCCGAAACCCCCGTTTTCATTCCGCTTCAACGTCTGATCGATGCGTCGGCGCCGGTCTACAGCCCTGGTGGCGGTCTCGCCCACGACGACACGCTGTCGACAGGCTACGAGCCACTTCTGGAGAAGCGTCGGCCTGCGCAATCAACCGCGGCGGTGAGCGCTTGACCGACCCGCCGTACACGACTTTCGGCCGCCGGCCCAACCGCTCCACCAGCAGAGCCACCGGCTGTCGCACGGCCAGCTATACCCCTGCCCGCGGCGGTCCGCGGCGGACTGCACCGACGCCGCAAGGCCGGCCGGGCCTAGGCTCGGCGCTGTGACGGATACGCCCGCCCAGCGGCTGCTTCTGGTGCACGCGCACCCAGACGACGAGTCCATCGCCACCGGCGCGACGATGGCCAGGTACGTCGCGGAGGGTCGCGGCGTCACCCTGGTCACCTGCACCGCCGGCGAGATGGGCGAGATCCTGGTGCCCGAGCTGGCCGGGCTGGCCTACGAGCGCGACGGCGGGCTCGGCGAGCACCGCCGCGGCGAGCTGGCGGCGGCGATGCAGGTGCTCGGCGTGACCGACCAGCGGTTCCTCGGGGGCTTCGGCCGCTACCACGACTCGGGCATGGCGTGGACCGAAGAGGGGCAGGCCACGGTCGGCGAGTTCGTGCCCGACAACGCGTTCTGGCACGCCGACCTGACCGAGGCCGCGACCTTCCTGGTCGAGATCATCCGCGACGTCCGGCCCCAGGTGCTGGTCACCTACGACCAGTTCGGCCACTACGGCCATCCCGACCACATCCAGGCTCATCGGGTCGCCATGTACGGCGCCCAGCTGGCGGCCGTGCCGTCGTACCGCCACGACCTCGGCGAGCCCTGGGACATCGCCAAGATCTACTGGAACGCGCTTTCGGAGAGCTGGATGCGCGACGGCCTCCGGGAGCTGCGTGCCGCCGGCGACACTACGGCGTTCGAGGGCATGGACCCTGACGGCCCGCTGCCCATGGCGACTCCGGACGCGGACCTGTCGACCGTGGTTTCGGCCGACCGGTTCGTCGACGAGAAGATCGCCGCCATGCGCGCCCACCCCAGCCAGATCTCGGTCGAGGACGGGTTCTTCGCGTTGTCGAACAACCTCGGCAACCGCGTCTGGGGCCGGGAGTTCTACCGGATTGCCAAGGGCACCGCCGTCCCCGGGCCCGAGGGTCTCGAGACCGACCTGTTCGCGGGCCTCTAGCGAGGCAACACTGGCCCAACGCGGTGGCCGGCCGAAGGGTCGACTCCCGCCAACCAGCACTCGAGGGACGAAATGGTATAAATCCGGGCAAATGGTCTCACCCTCGCACAACATTTTCGCCGAGATGTGGTCGAGCGTGGCCATCGGTGATGCAAAATGAGCCATGGACACCTTAGGTTTCGGGGTGCTGCGGGCCGCGGTCCAGCAGCAGGCTGTTCCTGGACAGCGCCAAGAGCTCGACGAGCTCGGCGTCGTCTACCAGCATCAGCTGGAGCAGTCGAGTGTCTTGTCCGAGTTGAGCGTCGCATCCACCGACGACTGCGACGACCTGCTCGACATCCAGTGCACGTTCGGTCGTGACGTGTCAATGTCCGCGGTCGAGGACGAGGTCGAGCGGATCTGGGTCGAGGAGATGGCCCATCCCTTCTGGGAGATCCACATCGTGCGGCCCGACGAGGTCGCGGGCGAGGTACGGCTAGACGGCGCGACCCGGTTCGACGCCGATGGCCCGTACGTAACAGTCCGCATCACGGCGCGACGGCTCAGCGTTCCGGTCCAGCGCGTCGGCGCCCGGTAACTCGCTGACCGCTGGTCCGGGGCTGACCGCTAGTCCGGGGCTGCCTTGGTCGCCTCGGCGGCTCGTGCTGCCCGGTGGCACCTCGCGCTGCCGGGCGCCGCGCGCTCCCGCCGGTCTACTGGACGAGTGCGTCGATCTGGCGGGCCATCGCCAGGTCGCCGTCGGTGATGCCGCCCGCCGAGTGCGTTGACAGCCGGAACGTGACCGTGGTCCAGCGAATGTCGATGTCGGGGTGGTGGTTGGCCGCCTCGGCTGCCTCGGCCACCCGGTCGACCAGTCTGATGCCGTCGGCGAAGGTGGGCGCCTCGACGGCCCGGACGATCTCGTTCCCCTGCCGATGCCAGCGGGTCAGGGACTCGTCGAGGGCCTCGGCAACCTGTTCGGTGGTCAGCAATCCAGCCATGGCTCGAGCCTACGCCGAGGTCCGAGCCGAGCGGGTGGGTGCCGAGCCGCCGATCCGGTCTAAGACGAATCCTGCTGGTGCAGGCGCTCGCTCCGCCCCACCCGACGGGCGATCTTCTCCCCGAGCCACACGACCGGGTCGTACTTGCGGTCGACGACTCGTTCCTTCATCGGGATGATGGCGTTGTCGGTGATGTGGATGCCCTCCGGGCACACCTCCGTGCAGCATTTCGTGATGTTGCACATGCCTATCCCGGCCTGGTCCTGGGCGGTCTGCCGCCGGTCCTTCCGGTCGAGCGGGTGCATGTCCAGCTCCGCGTAGCGGAGGAAGAACCGCGGACCTGCGTACGCCCGCTTGTTGTCCTCGTGGTCGCGGATCACGTGACAGACGTTCTGGCACAGGAAGCATTCGATGCACTTGCGGAACTCCTGGCCGCGGGCCACCTCCGACTGCGACATCCGGCGCTTGCCGTCGGGGTCGCGCGGCACCGGGTCGAAGGCCGGCACCTCCTTCGCCTTCTCGTAGTTGAAGGAGACGTCGGTGACCAGGTCCCGGATCACCGGGAAAGTGCGCATCGGGGTGACGGTAATGGTCTGCTCGGGCTCGTAGTCGGAGAGCCTGGTCATGCACATCAGCCGGGGCCTGCCGTCGATCTCGGCGCTGCAAGAGCCGCACTTGCCGGCCTTGCAGTTCCACCGTACGGCGAGGTCGTTGGCCTGGGTGGCCTGGAGCCGGTGGATGGCGTCGAGCACCACCTCGCCCTCCTCGACCGGGACGGTGAAGTCGACGAGGGCGCCGGCCGTGGAGTCCCCGCGCCAGACTCGCAGCTTCAGGTCGTAGCCCATCAGTCCTCCTCGAAGAGGCTCTTGAGTTCGTCGGGCATCTCGGGGAGCGGCTTACGGTCGAGGACGATCCGCCCGTCGCTGCCCAGCGTGAGCACGATGTTCTGGCTCCCCCACTCAGGGTCCGGGCCGGGGAAGTCGCTCCGGGTGTGCCCGCCGCGCGACTCCCGTCGCTCCAGGGCAGCCCGGGCGACGCACTGCGACACCACGAGCATGTTGTTGAGGTCGATGGCGAGGTGCCAGCCGGGGTTGTACTGGCGGTTGCCCTCGACCGAGAGGTGCCGGGTCCGCTCCTCCAGCTTTGCGAGCTCCTGCAGGGACTCCGCCAGCTCTTCAGCGGTGCGGATGATCCCGACCAGACGCTGCATGGCCTCCTGAAGGTCGTGCTGGATGGTGTACGGGTTCTCACCGCCCTCGTCGGCGAACGGCGCCAGCGCCCGTTCGACCGCGGCGACGATCTGGTCGTCGCCGACCCGGGGTGGCTCGGCACGGCTGCGCTGCGCGTAGTAGGCAGCGTTGAGGCCCGCCCGGCGACCGAACACCAGCAGATCGCCGAGCGAGTTGCCCCCGAGGCGGTTCGAGCCGTGCATCCCACCGGACACCTCGCCCACGGCGTACAGGCCCTGCACGGCGCTGAGCCCGGTGTCCGCATCGACCTCGACCCCGCCCATCACGTAGTGGCAGGTGGGTCCGATCTCCATCGACTCCCGGGTGATGTCGACGTCGGCGAGCTCCTTGAACTGGTGGTACATCGACGGCAGCCGCCGCTTGATGAACTCCGGCGTGCGCCGGGAGGCGATGTCGAGGAACACCCCGCCATGTGGGGACCCGCGGCCGGCCTTGATCTCGGCGTTGATGGCGCGGGCAACCTCGTCGCGGGGGAGCAGCTCCGGCGGCCGGCGGTTGTTGCGCTTGTCGTCGTACCAGGCGTCGGCCTCGGCCTCGGTGTCGGCAGTCTCGGCCTTGAAGTAGTCGCTCACGTAGTCGAACATGAAGCGCTTGCCCTCGGAGTTGCGCAGCACCCCGCCGTCGCCGCGGACCGACTCGGTGACGAGGATCCCGCGCACCGACGGTGGCCACACCATGCCGGTGGGGTGGAACTGGACGAACTCCATGTTGATCAGCGCGGCGCCGGCGCGGAGGGCCAGGGCGTGGCCGTCGCCGGTGTACTCCCAGGAGTTGCTGGTGACCTTGAAGGACTTCCCGATGCCGCCGGTGGCCAGGATGATGCTGGGCGCGCTGAACACCACGAACCGGCCGGTCTCCCGCCAGTAGGCCAGACAGCCGGCGATTCGGTCGCCGTCCTTGAAGAGCTCGGTGACCGTGCATTCCATGAACACCTCGATGCCGAGGGCCACCGCCCGCTGCTGCAGGGTGCGAATCATCTCCAGCCCAGTACGGTCGCCGACGTGGGCCAGCCGGGCGTAGCGGTGGCCACCGAAGTCGCGCTGGCTGATGAGGCCCTCGGCGGTCCGGTCGAACAGCGCGCCCCAGTCCTCCAGCTCGAGCACCCTCTCGGGCGCCTCCTGGGCGTGCAGCTGCGCCATCCGCCAGTTGTTGAGCATCTTGCCGCCGCGCATCGTGTCGCGGAAATGCACCTGCCAGTTGTCCTCCGGCCACAGGTTGCCCAGCGAGGCGGCGATCCCGCCCTCCGCCATGACCGTGTGGGCCTTGCCGAGCAGCGACTTGCAGATGACCCCCACCCTCGCGCCGGCGTCGTGCGCGGCGATCGCGGCTCGGAGGCCGGAGCCCCCGGCCCCGATCACGAGTACGTCGAACTCGTGGGACTCGTAGCCGTGCGGGTCGGCCGGTGAGTCGGCGGAGGTCACGTTGCCGGTCATCGGGTGCCGGGTCTGGTCGGGGCCAACCGCGGCAGCCGCGGTCTCAGGATTCTCGGTCATCGCTCAGAAGAACCTCACATCGGTGATCGCGCCGCCCGCCACGAGCCGGACGTACAGATCGGTCAACGCAACGAAGACCAGCGAGGCCCAGGCGATCTGCCCGTGGTGGGCGTTGAGGGGGGTCGCCAGGCTCCACAGCTTGTATCGGATGGGGTGCTTGGAGAAGTGGCGCAGCCGGCCGCCGATCACGTGCCGGCAGGAGTGGCAGGAGGCGTTGTATAGCCAGAGCAGGATGGCGTTGATGCAGAGCACGAGCGTGCCGAGCCCCATGTGGCCCCAGTGGTCCTGGTGGTCGCGGAACGCCAGCACGGCGTCGTACGTGAGCAGCGCGTTGAAGATCAGCGTGATGTAGAAGAAGTACCGGTGGACGTTCTGCACCAGCATCGGGAACTTGCTCTCCCCGGAGTAGCGCCGGTGCGGCTCGGCCACCGCGCAGGCGGGTGGGGACAGGAAGAACGAGCGGTAGTAGGCCTTGCGGTAGTAGTAGCAGGTGGCCCGCAGGCCGGCCGGGAAGATGATGATGATCAGCGCCGGCGTGACCGGGTTGATGCTGGGGAAGAGGCCGTACCCGCTGCCCGACACGCAGTTCGTGGGGAGGCAGGGCGAGTACATCGGGGAGATGTACGGCGCCCAGTAGTAGTCCTTGTTCACGAAGACCGCGTACGTCAGGTAGACGATCACCGCCAGCAGCGTCAGGCCGTAACCCAAGGGCAGCAGCCACCAGCGTCCGGGTCGCAAGGTGCGGGCCTGGATGCGGGCGCGGGTTGGGCTGAGCACTCCTGTCGACATGCGGTTCCTTCCTATGGCGGGCGGCGCCTCCTCCGGCGGACCCGCGCTGGACAGCATCAGACCATACCGACCGGGTGGCCGCCCGGTCGGGTGGCGCATTGCGGTGTATCTCACGTCTCCCCGGCCGGCCGGGGTCCGCGAGATGTGCCGGCGGACAATGCGTGGCGCTCCCGGCGAAGCGCGGCATCGCGGGCATTGCCTCGTCGTAGGCTGAGCCGGTGCAGCCGGACGGACCGCTTGCCAGCGAGACGTGGCGCCGGTCGGTCGGTGCCGGGCTGCTGGGGGTCAGCGCCGCGGGCGGGTTCGTGGTGGCGGTGCTCGGCGGTCTGGAGTCGCGGCTGGTTTGGCGCAGCGGGCGGGTCGTGCTGCCGTGGGGGCTGGTGCTCGGCCTCGCAGCGGCGGTCTCGGTGGTGCTCGTGGCCGGACGCCGCTCGAAGCTGCACGGCCTTGTGGCGGCCGGTGGATGGGTGCTCGGACTGCTCGGGCTGCTTCTCGGCGGCCCCGGCGGCGACTACGTGATCGCGGCGGACCCCCTGGGCTACGGATACGCGTTCCCCGGCGTACTCGCCGCCGTCGTCACCGCGACCCTGGGGGGCCGCCGACCATGAGCTGGTGGCGACGCCGCCGGGAGTACCTCGATGACCTGCCGCGGACGCACGACATCCGCTTCGCCATGGTGTTCGTCATCTTGTTCGTCGGCGCGTTCGCCGTCCTCTACGGAGTCGGCTACGCAGTTGCGGGCGACACGGTTCCACCTGGTACGTCGGTCGGTGGCGTCAACATCGGTGGCCTGAGCCGGGCCGAGGCGGAGGCTCGGCTGGAGGCGGCGTTCTCGCGGCGGGAGACGCAGCCGATCACCGCCACCGTCGGCGGCCGGCGGTTCTCGGTCAGTCCCGACCAGGCCGGCTTCGGGTTCGATGCCTCGGCGACGCTCGATGCCGTCATGGGGGGACCGGACTGGAACCCGAGGCACATGGTGCGCGTGCTGCTCGGCGGGGGGTCTGTCCAGCCGGTCGTGACGGTCGCCCCGCGCTGGTTTGGCTACGTGCTGAAGCCGATCGCGTTCCAGGTGGCCACCTCACCGGTGGACGCGGCGGTTTCCTTCGCCGGCGGCGCCCCGGCCGTCCTTCCTGGCCGCCCGGGAACTCGGCTGAGCCTGGCGGCCGCGCAGAGCCGGCTGGTCGCGGCCTACGCGGCCGGGCAGCGCCAGGTCACCTTGCCGCTGACCAGGGTGAACCCGGCCATCGACCCGGTCGAGGCCCACCGCTTCGTCACGCAGGTGGCGGCCCCGGCGACCAGCGCGGCGGTGCACATAGCGGTCGGCTCCCGGACGGTCACCGTCTCGCCCAGACGCTTTGGGCCGGCGCTGGTCGCCAAGCCGGTGCAGGGGAGGCTGCGCCTCACGATCGACGCCACCGCACTGCACCGGAGCACGGCCGCTCTGCTCGCCGCGTTGCCGGGCCGGCCCCGCAGCGCGTCGCTCGCGCTCGACGCCGGGCACCTCGTCGTACGCCCGAGCCGGAGCGGTTTCACGGTCGCCCCGGACGTTTGGGCGAAGGCGGTGCTGCGGGCGGCGACCGGCAAGGGAAGCAAGCGCACGGCGACCGCCAGAACCCAGAAGGTGCAGCCGCGCCTGACCACTGCCGCGCTGGACCGGCTGCGCATCACCGAGCCGGTGTCGACGGTCAGCCTGCGCCTCCCGGTCGACACGAATTTCGTCGTCCTCGATGGCGCCGCGCGAGCCCTGGACTCGACGATCATCCGGCCCGGAGCATCGCTGAGCTTTCTGAAGACCGTTCGGGTCGGCGCCGACGACCAGAGCCTCTCCACGCTGTCGAGCGCCGTGTTCGGGGCCGCCCTGCGAGCCGGTCTCGCGATCACCGAGGTCCACCCGCGGGCGGTGGCGACCCCGGGCTTCCCGCCGGCGATGGACGCCCAGGTGGTCCCGGGCAAGCAGGACCTGGTGGTGGCCGACAACACGCCGTACGGCGTCTTCGTGCACGCCCAGGTCAACCGTGCCGGCCCGACCGGGCAGCTCATGGTGCAGCTCTGGAGCACCTCGTACTGGAAGGTGTCACTGAAGATCTCGCGAAGCCACCTGGTCCCGCACCTCGTGCGGCAGAGCAGCGCGCCGGGGTGTACGCCGCAGCAGGGCTCGGACGGGTACGACGCGGTGGTGGCCAGAACCAGGTACCGCGACGGGAGCCTCGTGGCCACCGACGACCTCCCGGTCCACTACCGGCCGGTCGACGCGGTGGTGTGCCACTGAGCCGGCCGAGCCCAACGCCGGTCGAGGCTCAGCCCCGGCGGCGTGGCGGGGCCGGGGGCACCGGCTTCGCGAGCACGATCTCGGCGCGCGGGATCACCACCAGTTCGCCGTCCGCCCGGCGCACCGAGATCCGGTCCGGGTCGGCTGCCTCCAGGATCCCGAGTACGTCGGACATCGCCGGCCGGCCGGTGGGTCCGGTGCGGCCCGGCAGGAGCCGCCGCACCACCACCCGCTGGCCAGGTCCCAGGTCGTCCAGGGCCATCGGCAACTCCCTATCGTCCGGATCCGTGCGGCCTCCGCGGCCCGGCGGGGCCGTCTCGTCATGGGCAAGCGGATACTGAGACGTCGCACACCCGTTGATGCCCATCTTGGTCGGCGGGCTCGCAGCGAGGACAGGGAGGTGGCCGGTGAGCGTGGCTGACCGGGCGGGCACCGAGGTGTGCGCCGCGACGGCGCCACCGGCCGCGGGTAGGCCAGCCGGCCGCCTGCCAGAGTTCCCCTGGGATGTGCTGGCCCCGTACAAGGAGCGCGCTGCGCGCCACCCGGACGGCCTGGTCGACCTCTCGATCGGGACGCCGGTGGACCCGACGCCGGAGCCTGTCAGGCAGGCGCTGGGCGCCGCCGCCGACTCCCCGGGGTATCCCTCGGTGGCCGGGACCGCCCGGCTGCGCACGTCGATCCGCGCGTACCTGCAGCGGCGCTGCGGTGCTCCTCCGCTGGCCGACGCCTCGATCCTGCCGACGATCGGGTCGAAGGAGCTCGTCGCCTCGCTGCCGAGCCTTCTGGACCTCGGCCCCGACCGAGTGGTGCTGGTGCCCGCGCTGGCTTACCCGACGTACGGGGTAGGGGCGATTCTGTCGGGAGCGCAGGTCGTCGCCAGCGACGCGACCCTGTCGGCCGGTCCGGCACCGATCGGCCTGGTGTGGGTGAACTCGCCGGCGAACCCCCACGGCCGGGTGCTCCCGGTCGACCACCTGCGCAAGGTCGTGTCCTGGGCGCGAGAGCGCGGGGCCGTGGTCGCCTCTGACGAGTGCTACTTCGAGTTCGGCTGGGACGCCGAGCCGGTGTCGGTGCTCGACCCGCGGGTCAACGGAGGCAGCCTCGACGGCGTGCTGGCCCTGCACTCGCTGTCCAAGCGGTCCAACCTGGCCGGCTACCGGGCCGCCTTCGTTGCCGGCGACCCGGTGCTGGTGGCCGACCTTTACGCGGTACGCCGGCACGCGGGCCTCATGCTCCCCGGTCCGGTCCAGGCGGCCATGTCGGTGGCCCTCGACGACGACGAGCACGTCGAACGGCAGCGCGGACGCTATCTCGCGCGCCGGACGGCGCTGCGGACCGCCTTCGAGCGGGCCGGCTTCCGCATCGACCACTCGGAGGGGTCGCTGTACCTGTGGGCCACCCGGGACGAGCCCTGCTGGGACTCCGTGGGGTGGCTCGCGGAGCGCGGCATCCTGGTCACCCCGGGCGAGTTCTACGGCCGGACCGGCGGCAGGCACGTCCGGGTCGCGCTGACCGTGGCCGACGCGGGCGTGGCGGCGGTGGCCGAGCGGCTCGCCTGAGCTCCGGCGCACGGCGTCCGCTGGTCGCCGGGTCCGCTCCGCGCTCGACGGCCGCGACGGCAGCGGACGCCTGCCTGTCGGCGCGGGCTGCACCGGTCAGGCAGTAGCCGTCGGTGGGGCGAGTCCTAGGTCGGCGACGGAGCGCTCGCGCATCTCGACCTTGCGGACCTTGCCGGTGACGGTCATCGGGAACTCGTCGACAACGCGCACGTAGCGCGGGATCTTGTAGTGCGCGAGCCG
>DASSHZ010000029.1:0-53074 GCA_035692425.1 Nocardioidaceae bacterium | reverse complement strand
GTCGGCGCGGTCGTAGGCTGAGGGTCCTTCCCCAGCCGTGCATAGTCCGCAGGCGTCCTGCGGACGATCGTGCCGCGGTCCGCCCCGGGCCGCCAGGAGGTTGCATCCATGCCGAGCCGGACCAGCCGCCCAGCCGAGGCTCGGCTGTGGCGTCCGGTTCCGGGCCGCTGGGGGGCGGTGCGATGAGCGCTCCGGCCGATGGCTTCGTGCACCTGCACAACCACACGGAGTTCTCCATGCTCGACGGCGCCGCCCGGATCGGCGAGCTGCTCGACGAGGCGGCGCGGCTGGAGATGCCCGCGCTGGCGATCACCGATCATGGCAACCTGTTCGGCGCATACGAGTTCTACCGGGCCTGTCGACACCGCGGGATCAAGCCCGTCATCGGGATCGAGGCGTACCTCACCCCAGGTACCAGCCGGTTCGAGCGGCGGCGGGTTCGCTGGGGCGGCGGCGGCCAGGACGATGTCTCGGGCGGTGGCGCCTACACCCACCTCACGCTCTGGTCGGAGACGACCGAGGGGATGCACAACCTCTTCCGGCTGTCGTCGCTCGCCTCGATCGAGGGGCAGTTCTACAAGCCCCGGATGGACCGCGAGCTGCTCGAGCGCTACCATGAGGGCCTGCTCGCCACGACCGGCTGCCCCGGCGGCGAGGTGCAGACGCTGCTGCGGCTGGGCAAGTACGGCGAGGCGCTTGCGGCGGCGGCGTACTTCCGCGACCTGTTCGGCCCGGGGAACTACTACGTCGAGCTGATGGAGCACGGCGTCGAGGTCGAGCGCCGGGTGCGGGAGGACCTGCTCCGGCTCGCCCGGGAGCTGGGCATCCCGCTCATTGCCACCAACGACCTGCACTACACGCGGCGCGAGGACTCGGTCGGGCACGACGCGCTGCTCTGCGTGCAGTCCGGGTCGACGATGAGCGATAAGGACCGCTTCGCGTTCGACGGCGACGGCTACTACCTCAAGCCCGCCGCCGAGATGCGCGAGCTCTGGCGAGAGCTGCCCGAGGCGTGCGACAACACGCTCGTCGTCGCCGAGCGGTGCGAGGTCGAGTTCGCCGAGGGCCGCAGCCTGATGCCGCGGTTCCCGGTGCCCGAGGGCGAGACCGAGGAGACCTGGTTCGTCAAGGAAGTGGGGCGGGGGTTGGCGGCCCGCTACCCCGGCGGGCTCAGCGAGGAGGCTCGCAGCCGGGCCGACTACGAGACCAAGATGATCCTGCAGATGGGGTTCCCCGGGTACTTCCTGGTGACGGCCGACCTCATCAACTGGGCCAAGCAGCAGGGGATCCGGGTGGGGCCCGGGCGCGGTTCGGCGACCGGGGCGATCGTCTCGTATGCCATGGGCATCACCGAGCTGGACCCCCTCGAGCACGGCCTGCTCTTCGAGCGGTTCCTGAACCCCGAGCGGGTGTCGATGCCCGACATCGACATCGACTTCGACGAGCGCCGGCGAGGCGAGGTGCTCGCCTACGTCACGGCCCGGTACGGCGACGACCGGGTCGCGCAGGTGGTGACCTACGGCACCATAAAGGCGAAGCAGGCCGTCAAGGACGCCACCCGCGTGCTCGGCTATCCGTACTCGATCGGTGAGCGGATCACCAAGGCGATGCCTCCCTCGGTGATGGGCAAGGACATCCCGCTGACGGGCATCTTCGACAAGGCTCACCCGAGGTACGGCGAGGCGCAGGAGTTCCGCGGCCTCTACGAGGCCGACAGCGACGTGCACACCATCGTCGACACCGCCCGCAAGCTGGAGAACCTCAAGCGCCAGTGGGGGGTGCACGCCTGTGCGGTGATCATGTCGAGCGAGCCGCTCATGGACGTCATCCCGGTGATGCGGCGCGAGCAAGACGGCGCCATCATCACCCAGTTCGACTACGCCGCGTGCGAGCAGCTCGGCCTGCTGAAGATGGACTTCCTCGGGCTGCGCAACCTGACCGTCATCGACGACGCGATCGCCAACATCGTCGCCAACCGCGGGACCGAGGTGGACCTCGCCACGGTTGGCCTCGACGACCCGGCGACCTACGAGCTGCTCGGCCGCGGTGACACGCTGGGCGTCTTCCAGCTCGACGGCGGCCCGATGCGGGCCCTGCTCCGCCAGATGAAGCCCGACTCCTTCGAGGACATCGCGGCCGTGCTGGCCCTGTACCGGCCGGGTCCGATGGCCGCGGGGGCGCACGTGAGCTATGCCGAGCGCAAGAACGGCCGCCAGGAGATCACCCCGATCCACCCCGAGCTGGCCAGGCCGTTGGCCGCGATCCTGGCGCCGACGTACGGCCTGATCGTCTACCAGGAGCAGGTGCAGGCGATCGCCCGTGAGGTGGCCGGCTACACGCTCGGCCAGGCGGACCTGCTCCGCAAGGCGATGGGCAAGAAGAAGCGCGACGTGCTGGAGCGGGAGCACGAGCGCTTCAGCAGCGGCATGGCCGCCAACGGCTTCAGCGCGGGCGCCATCAAAGCCCTCTGGGACACCCTCCTGCCCTTCTGCGACTACGGGTTCAACAAGTCCCACACGGCCGGCTACGGGCTGGTGTCGTACTGGACTGCCTACCTCAAGGCCAACTACCCGGCCGAGTACATGGCCGCCCTGCTGACCAGTGTTGGTGATGCCAAGGACAAGATGGCCGTCTACTTGAACGAGTGCCGCCGGATGGGTATCAAGGTGCTGCCGCCGGATGTCAACGAGTCGGCGGCCGAGTTCACCCCGGTGGGGACCGACATCGCCTTCGGCCTCACCGCGATCCGCAATGTCGGGTCCGGTGTCGTGTCGGCGCTGGTCGAGGCGCGTGAGCAGGGCGGTCGGTTCGCGGACTTCAGCGACTTCATGGCCCGGGCGCCGGTGCAGCTGTGCAACAAGCGGGTGCTCGAGTCGCTCGTCAAGGCCGGCGCCTTCGACTCGCTGGGCTATGCCCGGCGGGCCCTCGTCGCGATCCACGAGGAGGCCGCGGATGCCTATCTCGAGCAGAAGCGCAACGAGGCGATCGGCCAGGAGTCCCTGTTCGGCGGGCTCGACGACGAGAGCTTCGCCAGCGTCTCCCTGCAGGTGCCCAAGCTGGAGGAGTGGGAGAAGAAGACGCTGCTGGCCTACGAGCGCGACATGCTCGGCCTTTACGTGTCGGACCATCCGCTCAACGGCCTCGAGCACGTGCTTGCGCGAGCCGGCGACCTCTCCATCGGGCAGTTGGTCACCGACGAGGAACGTGAGGAGGGCAGCACGGTCACGGTCGCCGGGCTGGTGACGGCGGTCGTGCGCAAGACCACCAAGCGCGGCGATCTGTACGCCGTCTGCACGGTCGAGGACCTCGAGGGTGCGGTGAACGTGCTGGTGTTCCCGCGGGATTACCAGGTGTGGGCGCGCCTGCTCGTGGACGATGCCATCCTGCTCGTCAAGGGCAAGGTCAAACGGGGCCGTGATGACGCCATCGAGCTCGTCGCGGTCGAGCTGAGCGTCCCCGACCTACTCACGGCTGTCGACGACGGACCGGTGGTGATCACGCTGCCGACCACCCGGGTCACGCCCGGCGTCGTCGAGCAGCTCAAAGAGGTCCTGGCCACGCATCCCGGGGTGGCCGAGGTGCATCTCTCGCTGCGCTCGGCCGACCGCACCCTGGTGATGCGGCTGGACCACGGGCTGCGGGTGCGCCCGTCCCCAGCGCTGATGGCCGACCTGAAGGCCCTGCTCGGCCCGTCCTGCCTCGCCTCGCGCCCCTGAGCCTGAGCGGGCGGTTGAGCAGCGGCCGCAAGGCCGCCGGTACCATCGGCGGCGTGACTGCCCCGGGCGTCCCGGCCCACGCCCGCAGGTCCTCGGCCCGGCGGCTCGTCCTGTTCCTGGTCGGATGCCTCGTGGCCGGTGCCCTGCTTGGCGTGCTCGGGGGATGGCTCTGGGTGCACTTCGCCAACCCGCCGCGGGTGCCCGTCGAGTCCGGTGGGGTAGTCCTCGGCGAGGTCGCCCTCGACGCCCAGGCCGGGGCGACCGTCTGGTTCATGGTCGTGGGCGCCGTGCTCGGCGCGGTAGCCGGCCTTGCGGTCGGGTGGACCGGAGCCCGGCACGGCTGGGTGACTGTGCTCGGCGTACTGCTCCTGTGTGGCGCCGGGACCGTGGCCAGCCGCTACCTCGGTCACCAGTTCTTCGGCGCCGACCCGGCGGGGGCCGCTCGACAGGCCGGCGTCGGGCATCTGGTCCGGCTCGGGGTCGATATCGGGACCCCGGCGGCGTACCTCGGCTGGCCGATCGGTGGTCTGGTCGGCGCGGTGGCGGGCATCTCCGGCTGGGCGGACTCGCCAGTGGCTGCCGGCCGCTCGCAGGCCGTGCCCATGGACTCGGAGCGCGATTCGTAAGACTCGCCGGTCTCGCTCGTCATACCCTGAGGGACCAGCCGAGACAATCCGGGCCGAACCGACTGTTGCCGGGTCCCGGGAAGGACTAACGACGATGAGCAACGACGGGTTTGCCCCGCCTTCCGACGGCGGTGCCGGCTGGTCCGGCACCGGTGGCTGGGCCGGGTCAGAGCCCGAGCGGCTGGCCGGGCCGGGCGGCCCCGGCGGACCGACGTCGCACAGCAGGCGAAGTCCACGGGGGACCAAGGTGGCCGCGCTCGTCGCGGTGCTGGTCGTCCTGATCGGCGGCGGCGCCTTCGCCTTCTACCGGGTGGACCCGCTGCACCTGTTCCGCGCCGGTCCGCAGGCCGCCGAGGCGGTGCCGTCCGATGCCATCGCGTACGTCGGAGTGGACCTCGACCCGTCCGCGCAGCAGAAGATCGCCGCGCTCAGGTTCCTCACTCGCTTCCCCGGCTTCACCAAGGCCACCAAGCTCACCGATGCGAACAGCGACATCCGCAAGAGCATCGCCAACGAGATCCTGGGCGACTGCCCCGGACTGTCGTACGCGGCCGATGTCGAGCCGTGGCTCGGTAGCAAGCTGGGGATGGCGGTGCTGCCGGGGCGGGGGCGGGGCGCCGGCTCGCCCAGCCCGTTCGCCCTCCTCCAGGTGACCGACCAGGCCGCCGCACAGCGGTCGCTAGGCAAGCTCACCTCCTGCCTCGCCGGACGGGGCGGCACCGCGGCGGCGCATGCCTTCGTCGACGGCTACCTGGTCCTGGGTGCCACCTCGGCGCAGACCCAGCGGTACGTCGCCGACCTCCGGCAGGGCTCGCTGGCCGCCAGCACGACCTTCCAGGCCGACATGGCGGCTCTGGGCACGCCTGGGGTGGCCAGCGCCTGGGCCGACCTCAGCGCCCTCACCCGGCTGACGCACCAGCCGGACCTCAACCCGGCACTGGCCCTCAACTCGTCATACCGGCGGGCGGCCGCGACGCTTCGCTTCGGGTCCGGCGACGTCCAGCTGGTCACCGCGGCGTACGGCGGGTCGGCGACTTCCCAGGTCGTGGCGAACCCGGTTGTGCACCTGCCGGCGAGCACGATGGCCGCGTTGTCGGTCTCCGGCGGGGAGAAGTACCTGGACTCGGAGTGGCCGGCCCTGGCCAAGCGGCTCAAGGGCCAGGGCGTCGACCTCGGGCAGACGGCGGCGATGCTCCGCGCCGAGACCGGGCTGTCCCTGCCCTCAGACCTGGCGACCCTGCTCGGGCAGAACCTCCTCGTCGCCGTCGACCGCTCCGGGGCCACCGCAGCGACGCTGCGGAGCGGGAACTTCCAGCGCCTCAGCATCGGGGCTCGGTTCACCAACGACCCCGGTTCCCTGGACCGCGTCTACGCCAAGATCGTCGGTCTGTTCCAGCAGTCCGGGGGCCGGCTGCCGCTGGTCAAGCGCGACTTCCCCGATGGCATCTCGGTCGCGAGCAACGCCGGCTACGCCGAGAGCCTCGGCCGGTTGCAGGGCGACCTCGGCGACAGCGCCGACTTCAAGTCCGTGGTGGACAACGGAGCGAGCCAGCAGTTCGTCCTGTACGTCGACTTCGCGACGATCCGCGCCCAGGTGCTGGCGGCGCTGCAGGACTCCGGTGCGCCGCCGAACGCGGTCGACAACCTCCGGCCGCTGCGCGCACTCGGCGTCACCGGTTCCCGCCACGGCCAGTACCTCGTCACCACGGTCACCGTCTCGGCCAACTAGCAGTCAAGGCGAGGTCCGATAGCGCCGCTCTGCGGTCCGCCTCGGCGTCCCCCTGCTCACCGCCGACGCCAGGCTCAGCAGGGCACCTGCACTCGACCGCCGCGTTGAGCTGGTCTGATCCTGGCGGTGGAGCGGGCCGTCGCTGGCTGACGACCGATAACCGCCAGTAGCGTGCTTGCATGGCGCGCGGACGGGTGGAGCTCTCGCCGGGGGAGTGGGCGGTGCTCGGCGTGGTCAGCGAGCAGCCGACGCATGGCTTCGCGGTCGCCCAGCTGCTGGCCGATACAGGCGAGCTGGGACAGGTCTGGAGCGTCCAGCGGCCGATGGTGTACGAGGCGCTGAAGAAGCTGCTGGCGCTGGGGCTGCTGAGGGAGCAGGGCACCGAGCGGACCGGTGTCGGGCCGGCGCGGACGATCGTGGCGGCGACCCCCAGGGGTCGGCGAGCGCTGCGCGGCTGGCTGGTGGCGCCGGTCGACCACGTGCGCGACGTACGGTCGATGCTGCTGCTCAAGCTCGCCCTGCTGGCTCGGGCCGGCGGCGACCCGCTGCCGTTGTTGGGCGCCCAGGAGGCCCGGCTCCGCCCGCAGCTCGAGTCCTTGACGCGCGTGCGGGACCGCGCGGAGGGCTTCGACCGGGTGCTGGCTGAGTGGCGGCTCGAGTCGTCGCGGGCTACCCAGCGCTTCCTGCAGCGGGTGGCGGCGAACCACGCTCGCCAACACCGAGACGAGCCGTCCATCCATGTCCCGTGACCCGCTGTATGGCTTGGTAGTCGACAACCGACTACCGCAGGGATATGGTCGCTGAGTGCGTGGCGCGTCAGCAGGCGATCGCCCCGGCGGCCAGCGGCAGGGGAGTGGCGTCGCTGTCGGAGCAGCCCTCACCGCGGTGATCCTGCTGGCGACGGCGGGCTGCGGAGCATCGGCGGGTTCGGGGGATGGCTCGGGGTCCGGCTCGTCGGGTCCGGTGAACGTGCTGTACGCCGGGTCACTGGTCGACCTCATGCAGAGCCAGCTGGGGCCGGGCTTCCAGGCCGCGACCCGCTACTCGGTCGCCGGCTTCCCTGGCGGCTCGACGGGCCTGGCGAACGAGATCAAGGCAAAGGTGCACCGGGGCGACGTGTTCGTCAGCGCGAGCCCGGCCGTGAACGACTCCCTCGAGGGGTCCGCGAACGGCGGCTGGGTGTCGTGGTATGCGACGTTCGCCACCTCGCCGCTGGTCCTTGGGTACAACCCGAAGAGCCACTTTGCGGCACAGCTGCGGTCACGGCCGTGGTACGACGTCATCACCGAGCCGGGCTTCCGCGTCGGCCGGACCGACCCGGCGACCGATCCGAAGGGCGCCCTCACGGTGCAGGCGCTGTCGCGGACCGCGGCCGCCCGGCACCGCCCGGCCCTGAAGTCCGTGGCGACCGAGACCGACACGGTCTTCCCGGAGGAGAGCCTGGTGGGGCGGCTGCAGGCCGGGCAGCTCGACGCCGGCTTCTTCTACCGGAGCGAGGCCGTGGCCGCCGGCATCCCCACCCGCCCGCTGACCGGCGTACACCTGCGGGCGACCTACACGGTCACGGTGCTCAACGAGGCTCCCAACCCCACCGGCGCGGCCGCGTTCGTGCGGTACCTGCTCGGCCCAGCCGGGCGCGCCAGCCTGCGGAAGGACGGCTTCTCGCTGGTCAGGCCGCCGGCCCTGAGCGGTAACGGCCCGCCAGCCGCGCTGCGGTCGGTTATCCCGACGCCGTGACGCACCGGCCCTCGGGCAGCCCGGTGGCCTGGCTCGGCGCCCTGCTCGCCCTCTACCTGCTGGTGCCGATCGTCGCCTTCGTGGCGCGCATCAGCCAATCCGCCGACCGTGGCTTCGCCGCGCCGGGGCTTTGGAGCGCGTTCGGTACGTCGGTCGAGAGCGCGACCATCTCCACCGCGCTGGTCGCGGTCTGCGGCATCCCGCTGGCGCACTGGCTGGCCCGGTCCAGCAGCGCCCTTGCCTCGGCCGTGGGCACGCTGGTGCAGCTGCCGCTGGCGCTCCCCCCGGTCATGAGCGGCATAGTCCTCATCTACGTGGTGGGGCCCTACACGCCGGTCGGCGAGCTGTTCGGCGGCCGGCTGACTGACTCGGTGGCCGGCATCGTGCTGGCCCAGACGTTCGTCGCCTCCCCGTTCCTCGTCATCGCCGCGCGGTCGGCGTTCGAGGGGGTCGACCCGGCCCTCGAGGACCTGGCCGCGGCGCTCGGCCACCACGGGCTGTCCCGGTTCCTGCGGGTTGCTCTCCCCGTGGCGGCCCCTGGGATCCGCGCCGGCCTGCTGCTCACCTGGCTGCGGGCCCTCGGCGAGTACGGCGCGACGGTCCTGCTGTCCTACCACCCCTACTCGCTGCCCGTCTTCACCTACGTCCAGTTCTCCGGGGCGGGCGTACCCAACACGCAGGCGCCGACGGCAATCGCGCTCGGGCTGGCGGTGCTGGCGGTCGTGGTCAATCGGGTACGCCGGCCGGTGCGGCGGCGCGGTACCACCGGCCTGCCGGGGGCCAGTCACCCGCGGCCGGCGGAGCCGACCAGCGTGGCCTGCGACCTCGACCTAACCGTCGGCGACTTCCGGCTCCGGCTCGCCCACCGGGCCCGGAGCCACCGGGTCGCGATCCTCGGACCGTCCGGCTCCGGGAAGTCGCTGACCTTGCGGGCCCTAGCCGGCCTGCTCGGCACGGGGCCTGGCTCGGTGGAGTTCGGGGGCGCCGAGGTCCGGGCGGTCCCGACCGAGGCGCGCGGGCTCGGCTACCTGCCGCAGGGGCTGCGTCTCTTCCCGGGACGGACGGTGTGGCAGCAGGTTACGTTCGCCACCTCGGCCGACCCCGGCCTGGCTGCGTGGTGGCTGCGGACGCTGCATATCGAGGACCTGGTCGACCGGTTGCCGGCGGAGCTGTCCGGTGGGCAGCGTCAGCGCGTCGGACTGGCGCAGGCGCTCTCGCACTCGCCGCAGCTGGTGCTGCTCGACGAGCCGTTCTCGGCGCTGGACGCGCCGACCCGCGAAGAGCTGCGCAGCGAGCTCCGCCGCCTGCAGCGGGACTACGGCCTGTCGACGGTGCTCGTCACGCACGACCCGGAGGAGGCGGCCCTCCTCGCCGACGAGATCGTCGTACTCGACCACGGCCGGGTGCTGCAGGCCGGCCCGCGGGCCGAGGTCTTCCATCGACCGGCGTCGCCGCAGGTGGCGCGGTTGCTCGGGATCCCGAACCTCTCGCCCGGCTTGGTCGTGTCGGCAGCGGAAGTCGAGGTCGGCGGCGTGCACGTGCACACCGCGGCGCATGGCCTGCCGGTCGGCAGTGAGGTGCTTTGGTGCGTCCGGCCCGAGCGGGTGGCCATCGTGACCGGCGGCCGGTACCCGGCGACGCTCGTAGACGCAGTCGACGTCGGCACCCAGACCGCGGTCACCGTGCGGCTGGGGGACGGCCCCGAGCTCCGCGTGCGGACCGCTGCACGGGTAGCCGGCGCCGCCGGCGACCCTTGCCGGGTCGACATCGACACCGTCGACATCACCCTGTGGGCAGCTCCCGGGCTCCTCGAGACCGGCCGCTGAGGCGCCCGGCGGGCGCCGGCGTGGATGCAGGCATAGCCTCGACCGAGGCGACCGACGGAGGAGGCACGCATGCCGGGCGGGCTGCTGCAGCTGCTGCCTGCGCTCGACGTGACCGGCGGCCGGGTTGCCCGGCTGCGGGGCGAGCGAGCCGAGCGCGGCCGCTCCCTCGGCGACCCGGTGGAGCTGGCCTTGAGCTGGCAGGCAGCCGGCGCCGCGTGGTTGCACCTGGTCGACCTCGACGCGGCCCTCGGCCGAGGCAGCAACGCCGAGCTCCTGGCGGCTGTGGTCGGTGCCCTCGACATCGACGTGGAGCTCTCCGGTGGCGTCCGCGACCAGGACTCGCTCACCGCGGCGCTGGCGACCGGCTGCCGGCGGGCCGTCCTTGGTACCGCTGCCCTGGAGGACCTCGCCTGGTGCTCCCGGGCTGTCGCCAGGTACGGCGACCGGGTGGCGGTAGGGCTTGACGTGCGTGACGGTCTAACGCTCGCAGCCCGCGGGGTGGATCGCGAGGTGGGCGACCTGCCCGCCGTACTGACCATGCTGGAGGGTGCGGGCTGCCACCGGTACGTCGTCACCGACGTCGACCGGGACGGGACGCTTGCCGGTCCGAACCTCGACCTGCTGCGCGCGGTGTGCGCGCGGACGCGAGCCCCAGTCATCGCCTCCGGCGGGGTGTCGGGCCTCGACGACCTGCGGGCCCTGTCGGCGCTGGTGCCGGCGGGGGTCGAGGGCGCGATCGTCGGCAGTGCGCTGCACACCGGCGCGTTCACGCTGGCGGCCGCCCTCGCGGTGGTGTCCGCGGGCGGTCCGGCGTAGCGCCCCGCGCCCCCGACGCACGTCCGCCCCCGATGTGCGGCCTCCGCCCCCAGGTGGTCACCAACAATAGGGCTCCTGGCGGCGGATGCGCGTTGCAACTGACCACCCTCGGCCCACTTGGGGCTTTGGGCTGGCGAGGGTGGTCGCGAACAACAGGCTGCACGCGCGGATGCGCGTTGCAACTGACCACCTCGGCCTACTTGGGACGGCCTGCTGGCAACGATGGTCACAAGCAACGAGCTGCCCGGCGGGCCTGTTGTTGGTGACCACGCGACCGGCAGTTGGTAGGTCGCTCAGTTTCGCCGGCACCCCTTCATGGGCCTGTCAGCGCGATCTCGGCCGGATCCGGCCGGACTCAGCTCCCCGGGACGGCCCGGGTGAGGGCCTCGACGTCCTTCGGCTCGCCGACCAGGTCGATGCGCGCCGCCCGGCCGCGCCCGGACTCGAACATCAGCAGCTCGCCCGGGGTGCCCTTGACCGCGACCAAGTCGAGCTTCCGCACCACGAAGGCGCGCTCGCCGGTGTCGGTGCGTTCGAGACTCACTCCCACCGGCGACTTCCGCAGGTCCAGGCGAGCAGTGAGCTTCACCCAGCGCCAGAGCCGGTCCTGCACCCAGCGCGGCAGCTCCCGAGGCTCCCAGCCGGCAGCTCCCCGGCGTACGTCCTCGTGGTGGAGGAACAGCTCGACCGTGTTGGCCAGCCGGTCCACCCCCGGCAGCCCGAAGAAGGAGAAGGCCGGCGGCCCATCGCGCAGCCGCTCGACCAGGCCGAGGAAGTCGTCCTCCGCGACCAGCGCATCCATCTCCTCCTGCATCACCCGCGGGCGCAGGTACTTCAGCGCGCCGGACGGGGTGCCCTCGCGGATCACCAGGTGGCTTACCAGGTGATGGGCGTCCCAGCCGGTGCACAGCGTGGGCGCGTCGGGGCGGGTCGCCTCCAGCAGATCGCACAGCTGCGAACGCTCCACTCGGGCGAGGTCCACCGAGCCGGCCGGCGAGTCGGGGTAGCGATGCCGCGGGTCCGCCATGCCTGCCACGGTACGCCGCGCAGCTCCGGTCCCCCTCGCTGCGGACTGCCGCCATCCTGCGGACCCACTGGCGGCGGGTCGGGCGGCGGCCCGGGACGGTAGGGACGCGGGTCGGGGCGGTTCGCGGGTCGGGGACGGGGGCACCCGCTGCTTCGCACCAGCGCGGGGGCCGGACAATGAGCGGGTGGGTGCGGCACCGCGAGGCCGGGTGGACGGCCGAAGCGCGCTGGCGCGGCACGGCTACGCGCTCTCGCTGTCGGTGGGCGTCTTGGGTGCGATCGGCCTCATCGTGGGCACGGCGCGGCCCTGGGCGAGGGCGACCGCCGAAGTCGTGGGGCTGCCGACGATCAAGGCGACCGCCGACGGGGCCGACCTGGCGCCGGTCGCCGCGGCACTCGGGGTAGTGCTGCTGGCCGCGTTCGGTGCCGTGATCGCCACCCGCGGCTGGGTGCGCCGCGGCCTCGGCGTACTCATCGTCGTTCTGGCGGTCGTCGTGGTCGTGTCGGTGCTCCACCCGGCCGACCCGAGCCACCGGTTGACGCAGAATCTGTCGGCGAAGGGGTGGGACGGCGGGCCATACCAGACCACGACGCAGGCCTGGCGATGGCTGGTGTTGGTAGGGGCGCTCGCGGCCGGCGTCGCCGGCGCGGCCGTCGCGGCGTACGGCGGCCGCTGGGCGACGATGGGCCGTCGCTACGACGCTCCACTACCCGGCCGGGGCCATTCTGCCGGGCAGGGACCCACGCCGGCAGCGACCGGTTCGGCCGCCGTGCTCGACGAGAGTGCCTCCGAGGCCGAGATCTGGAACGCGATAGACCAAGGTCGCGACCCGACGCAGCCGTCCTGAGCGGCACAGGCCACAATGGGACCCCGGACGATAGGAGCGGAGCGGATGGCGGAACAGACCAAGCACGTCCACCACGGCTCGACCCCGGCCGCGTGGACGGCGGCCACGCTGGCCCTGCTCTCCTTCCTCGTCGGCGCCATCGGTGTCGCCACCCAGATTTGGGTGATCTTCTGGGTCGCTCTCGGGATCATGGTGGTCGCCGCGATAACGGGCAAGGTCATGTCGGCCATGGGCCTGGGCGCGCGGTAGTCGTGTCGTTCCTCGAAGACGTGCTCGCGGAGGTCCGAGAGACCGTCGCCGAGCGCCAACGGCGGGTTCCACTCGATGACCTCAAGCTGACGGCCGAGCGTCAGGACCCGGCCCTCGACCCGATGCCGGCGTTCCGCGCCGACGGGGTCGCGGTGATCGCCGAGGTGAAGCGGTCCAGCCCGAGCCGCGGCACGCTCGCCGAGATCGCCGACCCGGCCGCCCTGGCCGCCGACTACGAGGCAGGCGGCGCGGCGTGCATCAGCGTGCTCACCCAGGGGTCTCGTTTCGGCGGCAGTCTCGCTGACCTGTCCGCGGTGCGGGCCGCGGTCTCGGTGCCGGTGCTGCGCAAGGATTTCATCGTCAGCTCGTACCAGCTTTGGGAGGCGCGCGCCTCCGGTGCGGACCTCGCGCTTCTCATCGTGGCGGCGTTGACCGACAACGAGCTGACCGGCCTGGTGGACCGGGCGCGCTCGATCGGGCTGACCCCGCTGGTCGAGGTGCACACCAAGGATGAGGTCGCCCGGGCCGCCGACGCCGGGGCCGACCTCGTCGGCGTCAACGCCCGCGACCTGGCCACCTTCGAAGTGGACCGGTCCACCTTCGCCCAGGTCGCGCCCGCCATCCCCGCCGGCGTCGTCCGGGTCGCCGAGTCCGGCGTCCGCGACCCGCACGACGTGCTGGAGTACGCGCGCAACGGCGCCGACGTCGTCTTGGTCGGGGAGTCGCTGGTAACCGGTCGCGACCCGCGTTCCGCGGTCGCGGACCTGGTGGCCGCGGGCGCCCATCCCGCACTCAAGCAGCGCCGGTAGCGTCCTCCGGCCATGGCTGCTGAGCCGGAGTCGCTGCCCGACGCGGCCGGGCACTTCGGGCGTTTCGGCGGCCGCTTCCTGCCCGAGGCGCTAATCGCGCCGCTGGACGAGCTTGAGCGGCACTGGCGGTCGGCGATGGCCGACGACGTCTTCCGACGCGAGCTCGACGAGTTGTTGTCGACGTATGCCGGTGTGCCGAGCCTGCTGTACGACGCCCAGCGGTTCTCCCGGGAGGTCGGCGCCCGCGTGCTGCTCAAGCGCGAGGACCTCAACCACACCGGCGCCCACAAGATCCGCAACGTGCTCGGCCAGGCCCTGCTGACCAAGCGGATGGGCAAGCGGCGCGTGGTGGCCGAGACCGGGGCCGGCCAGCACGGCGTCGCGACCGCCACCGCCGCGGCGTACCTCGGGCTGGAGTGCGTGGTCTACATGGGCGAGGTCGACACCGAGCGGCAGGCCCTGAACGTGGCTCGGATGCGGATGCTCGGTGCCGAGGTGGTCCCGGTCGAGACCGGGAGCCGCACTCTCAAGGACGCGATCAACGAGGCGCTGCGCGACTGGGTGGCCAACGTCGACACCACGCACTACCTGCTCGGCACCGCCGCCGGCGCCCACCCGTTCCCGGCCATGGTCCGCGACTTCACCCGGGGGATCGGGGACGAGGCGCGCCGCCAGACGCTCGAGCTCGCGGGCACCCTGCCGGACGCGGTGCTCGCCTGCGTCGGTGGGGGCTCCAACGCGATCGGGCTCTTCACGGCCTTCGTCGGGGACCCGAACGTGCGGCTGTACGGCTTCGAGGCCGGTGGCGAGGGCATCGAGACCGGACGGCACGCCGCGTCCATCACGGCCGGCCGGGTCGGCGTACTGCACGGGGCGCGGTCGTACCTGCTCCAAGACGACGACGGGCAGACCCTCGAGTCGCACTCCGTCTCGGCCGGTCTCGACTATCCCGGCGTCGGCCCCGAGCATGCCTGGCTGGCCTCGACCGGCCGGGCCAGCTACCGGGCGGTCTCCGACGCCCAGGCGATGGAGGCGATGGCGCTACTCACCCGGACCGAGGGCATCATTCCGGCCATCGAGAGCGCCCACGCGCTGGCCGGGTCGCTGGAGGTCGCCCAGGAGCTCGGCCGGGATGCGGTGCTGGTGGTGTGCCTGTCCGGCCGCGGAGACAAGGACATGGACACCGCGGTCCGCTGGTTCGGCCTGTCCGGCCCGCCGGGACAGGCCGACCGGTGAGCGCCCTCGCCACCGCTCTCGCCGGCTGTCGCGTCGAGGGCCGGGCCGCACTGGTGGGCTACCTGCCCGCCGGCTTCCCGGACCTGGACGGGTCGGTGGCCTTGCTCCGGGCCATGGTCGCGGCCGGCGTGGACGTGGTCGAGGTAGGGCTGCCCTACTCCGACCCGGTCATGGACGGCCCTACCATCGCCGCCGCGGCCGCCCGAGCGCTGGCCGGCGGCACTAGGAGCCGGGACGTGCTGCGCGTCGTGGAGTTGGTGGCCGCAGCCGCGCCAACGGTCGTGATGACCTACTGGAACCCGGTGGAGCAGTACGGCGTGGCCGGGTTCGCCCGCGACCTCGCTGCCGCCGGGGCCAGCGGCCTGGTGACGCCCGACCTGGTGCCGGACGAGGCGGCGGAGTGGCTCGGCGCCGCGGACGAGCACGGGCTCGACAAGGTGTTCCTCGTCGCCCCGTCTTCGACGCCGCAGCGGCTGAAGATGACCGCCGCCGCCAGCCGCGGCTTTGTCTACGCGACCGCGGTCATGGGCGTCACCGGCGCCCGCGAGCAGACGAGCGCCGCGGCGCCGGCCCTGGTGGCGCGGGTACGAGCGGTCACCGACCTCCCGGTGGGCGTCGGGCTCGGGGTATCCACGGCAGCCCAGGCCGCGGAGGTGGCCGGCTATGCGGACGCGGTGATCGTCGGCAGCGCGTTCGTCCGCACAGTGGAGCGGGCCGGCGAGCCCGCGCGGGCTCTGCAGGCGGTCGGCGAGCTCGCGGCCGACCTGGCTCGCGGGGTCCGCCGTACCGGCTGAGTGCTCAGGTCCCCGGGGTAGATTGCTCAGGCGATGACACTTGCCTACATCCCCAGCCCCCCGGAGGGTGTCTGGTATCTGGGACCGCTGCCTATCCGCGGCTACGCGCTGTGCATCCTGCTCGGGGTCGTCGTCGCCATCTGGTACGGCAGTCACCGGTGGGTCCAGCGGGGTGGTCGGCCGGGCACGGTGATGGACATCGCGGTCTGGGCGGTCCCATTCGGACTGGTGGGGGCACGGCTCTACCACGTGATCACCGACCCCGAGCTGTACTTCCTGCCGGGCCGCGACCCGTGGCACGCGTTCTTCATCTGGGACGGCGGGCTGGGCATCTGGGGGGCCATCGCGCTCGGGGCACTGGGTGCCTACCTCGGGTGCCGGCGCTACGGCGTGCGCTTCACCGCGCTCGCCGACGCGCTGGCGCCGGCGATCGCGATAGCCCAGGCCATCGGCCGCTGGGGCAACTACTTCAACCAGGAGCTCTACGGCCGGCCGACGACGCTGCCCTGGGGGCTGGAGATCAGCCCGGCGCATCGCGAGCCCGGCTACCAGCAGTACGCGACCTACCACCCCACGTTCCTCTACGAGTGCATCTGGGATCTGGGGGTCGCTGGCCTGGTGCTGTGGGCCGACCGGCGCTTCAAGCTCGGCTATGGCCGGGCCTTCGCGCTGTATGTGATGGCGTACACGGTCGGCCGCGGCTGGATCGAGTACATGCGCATAGACACCGCCAACCACTTCTTCGGGCTGCGCCTGAACGACTGGACCTGCATGTTCGTCTTCCTGGGCGGCCTGGTCTACTTCCTGGTCAGCCGGCGTCGTCACCCCGGGCGCGAGCAGGTCGTCCAGGTCTGGGATGAGAGCGCGGAGGCGGCGGAGCCAGCCGCTGAGGGCGCCGACCCGCTCGGCGGGGAGAGCGAGGTACGCGGTGGGGGCGCGGAGGTTGGCGCCGCCAGCCACGACCGTGCGGGACCCGACGTCGAGGCGGCCGGCCCGCCCTAAGCCCGCGCGACCTGCTCGGCGATTTCGGCCAGGTGACGTTGTCGGCAGCCCAGGTTTGCTACGGCACGCTCTGCTGCCGACTCCTCGGTACGTCGGCGCGGTGCCTGGTGGCGGCCGTCCAGCTGACCGTCGGGAGCAGCGCAGTCAGGTCGACCCGGTCGCGGTGTCGCTCCACGATCCGGCAGACCGACGCGATGAGCTCGTCGGAGAGCAGGTGCGGCTGGAGGCCGAGCGCGGGCAGGGCCGTCGTAACGACGCGGTAGTAGTGGTCGTCCGCCTCGACCCGCGGGTTATCTAGCTCGATCACCCGGACCTCGCCCGGGCAGGCGTTGGCGACCGTCTGGGCGAGCTTGGCCACCGAGATGGTCTCGGTGAGCTGGTTGAAGACCCGGAACTCGCCCCGAGCCGCCGGTGACTCGGCCGCCAGACGGATGCATTCGCAGGTGTCCCGCAGGTCGATGAAGCCACGCGTCTGCCCGCCGGACCCGTAGACCGTCAGCGGCTGCCCCAGGACCGCCTGGATGATGAAGCGGTTCAGCACGGTGCCGAACACGGCGTCGTAGTCGAACCGGGTCGCCAACCGATCGTCCGCGGTTGTCTGCGGAGTCGCCTGGCCGTAGACGACCCCTTGGTTGAGGTCGGTGGCGCGCAGACCCCAAGCCCGGCAGGCGAACTCGATGTTGTGCGAGTCGTGCACCTTGGACAGGTGATAGAAGGAGCCGGGCCGCTTGGGGTACAGCACCCGGTCTCGCCGCCCGTTGTGCTCGACCTCGAGCCAGCCCTCCTCGATGTCGATGTTCGGCGTGCCGTACTCGCCCATCGACCCCAGCTTCACCAGATGGATGTGCGGGTTGACGCGGGCGATCGCGTACAGCAGGTTCAGCGTCCCGACGACGTTGTTGCGCTGGGTGAACACCGCGTGCTCGCGGTCGATCATCGAGTACGGCGCGGACCGCTGCTCGGCGAAGTGCACCACCGTGTCGGGCCGCACCTCGGCCAGCATCCCGTACACGAACTCGGCGTCGCACAGGTCGCCCACGTACCACTTGATGTCCTTGCCGGTCACCTCCCGCCAGGCCAGGCAGCGGTCGGCCAGTGAGCGGATCGGGACCAGGCTCTCGACGCCGAGCTCTTCGTCCCAGCTGCGCCGGACGAGGCTGTCCGCGATGGCGACATCCTGGCCGGCGTCGGAAAGGTGGAGGGCGGTGGGCCAGCCTAGATAGCCGTCACCACCGAGGACCAAAGTCCGCATCGAGCAATACCTCTCGCCTGGACGTTCATACCTGCCAGGGTCGAGCCCCGATGGAGCACACCCAGCACGCCGTCCCGCGGTTTACCTTCACCCTACCCGTTGCGGCCCCTTTGAGTCGTCTCCACCGCGCGGCCGCTCGGCACTCCACTAGGGTGAGCGCAGCCGGGGACGATCTTCTGCCGCCGCACCGAGTGAGGCTTCATGCGAGTCGCGTTCGTCTCCGAGACGTGGCTGCCGTCCACCGACGGCGTCGTGACCCGGCTCGTCGCGACCTGCCGCGAGCTGGTCCGGAGGGGTCACGAGGTGCTGATGGTGGCCCCGCGGCCGACACCCGGTCTTGACCCGGCTGAGCCGGTCGCCGGCGTCGTCGTGCGCGAGGTGCCGACGGTCGGGTTCGGGTTCCTCGCCGGGGGGCAGCGGTGGGGCGTCCCGGTGCCCGCGGTGGGTCGGTACCTGCGCGAGTTCCGCCCGGACGTCGTCCATGTCGTCAACCCGGCGTTCCTCGGGGTCGCCGGCGTGGCCGCGGCCCGGCTCCGGCGGCGACCGTTGGTCGCGTCCTTCCACACCGACGTGGCGACCTACGCCGGTTTCTACCACCTCGGGCTGCTCCGTCCCGGCATCTGGCAGCTGCTCCGAGCGCTGCACAACCGGGCGGACGTCAATCTGGCCACCTCGGAGGCGTCTCGCCAGATGCTGGCGGAGCACGGCGTACGCCAGGTGCGACTCTGGCCGCGCGGTGTCGACCTCAACCTGTTCCACCCGTCCACCGCCGGCGCCGACGGCCGGGTGCGACCGGTGGCCCTGTACGTCGGTCGGCTGGCCCCAGAGAAGGGGGTGCAGCGGCTCGCCGCACTGGCCGACCCGGCGAGCGGCTTCGACCTCGTCGTGGTCGGCGACGGCCCCGACCGGAACCGACTGCGACGGCGGCTGAGCGCCGCGAACGTCCGCTTCACCGGCCTGCTGCACGGGACCGAGCTAGCCGAGGCCTACCGGTCGGCGGACGTCTTCGTCTTCCCTTCGACGACAGACACCCTCGGTCTCGTGGTCCTGGAGGCGCTGGCCAGCGGGCTGCCGGTGGTGGCCGCGGAGAGCGCGCCCAGTACCGAGCTGCTGGGCGGCTGTCCGGCAGCTCGGCTGGTACCTCCCGAGCCGCGGGCGATGGTCGCCGCGGCCGCCGACCTGGTTGCCGCCAGGACCTCCGCACCGGCGGGCGCCGAACGGCCACTCGGGATGGTGGCGAGGGCGGTGGCTGCCGGCTGGAGCTGGGGTACCGCGACCGAGGCGCTGCTGGACTGCTACCGGCAGGCGATCGAGACGGCCCGGCCGACCAGCGGTGGCCACGGCTGATGTCCGCCGGGCTGGCCGTCGTCGTCGCCCTGGGTGGGTCCGCCTGCGCGGCGTTGGCCGGCACCCTGCAGCATCGGGTGGCGGGGCGCGGCCGGACTGCGGGCGCCTCCGCGACTGGGCAGATAGCCAGGTTCGTCCGCCACCAGCTGAGTCAGCGGCTGTGGTGGATCACGCTGGGCGTGCAGGCCGTCGGCCTGGGCCTGCACGGCCTGGCGCTGCACCTCGGGGCCCTCTCTCTCGTCCAGCCCGTGCTGGCCCTGGTCGTAGTCATGGCGCTGCCGTTGAACCACCGCCTCAACCACACTCGGATCAGCCGCGCGGAGCTCCTCTGGGCGACCGTGCTGACGGTCGGACTGGCGGCATTCCTGCTCATTGCGATCCCACGCAGAGCACCGGTCGGCCCGATACCCACTGCGCGGCTCGTGGTGCCGGCTGGCGTGGGGCTCCTCGTGCTGGTGCTGTGCATCGCGGTGGCCAGCCGGGCCGGCTCACAGCTCGCGGCGGTCGCCCTCGGCACCGGATCGGGCATCGCCTTCGGCTTCGAGGCGGCGTTTCTGCAGGCGACCGCCGACCGGCTGGCCAACCAGCCAGCCGGGCTGTTCGGCCAGGCGACGGTGTATGCATGGCTTGCATCGGGGTTCGTCGGCGTCGTGCTGACACAGCTGGCCTACCGCGCCGGGCCCATCTCGGCGGCCCTGCCGGCAGTCATCACCGTCAACCCGATTTGCAGCATCGTCCTCGGGGTCGTCGTCGGGGGCGACCAGCTGCGTCAGTCTCCCGGGGCCGTCGTAGGCGAGGTGGTGAGCTTCGCCGTACTAGCGGTGGCCGTCGGCGCCTTGGCCCGCATCGCCCCGTTGGGCGACGCCGGCAATGGGCCGTGACCTCCGCCCAGCGGGCGTCGCCTGGGGATGCCCCGGGTGGTCGCCAACGACCGGTCGCGAACTGGGCGTGCCGCGTCGCGTCGACTCGGGACGCCCTGGGTGGTCGCCAACAACGGTCGGGAACCAAATTTGCTGTTGCGGCTGACCACTCTGCTGCCGGTCCACGCTCGGTGCCGGGTGTGGGACTTGAACCCACACGTCCTTGCGGACAATGGTGTTTGAGACCATCGCGTCTGCCGATTCCGCCAACCCGGCCGGGTCCCCAACATGATACGGACCAGGCACTGACGGCTCGCGTCCCGCGCAACGTCCGGGAGCGGGGCGCAATAGCCCACACTCTGCCGGACGCAAGCGAGGGGTAGGTAGGTTGGAGCCTCGCGCGCGTATCCCACAGGCGGCCGGCCGGCCGTCAGAGAGGACGGCCCACCCATGACCGAAGCGATCCTGCGGAGCCTGACCCGCGACGAGGCGGTGGCCAGGGCCAAGCTGCTGGACGTACGGCGGTACGACATCTCGGTGGACCTGATGCCGATGGTCTCCGGGGAGGACTTCCGGGCCGTGTCGAGGGTCACGTTCGCCTGCCGGGAGCCCGGCGCGGAGACCTTCGTCGACTGCGCGGCGGAAGTCGTTAGCGCGACCCTCAACGGTGTGGACGTGAGCGCGGGCGCCGCCGACGGGAGGATCGCGCTCCCCGGGCTGGCCGCCGAGAACATGCTGGTGGTCGAGACGGTACAGCGGGAGACGGCGTCCGCGACCGGCGTCAACCGCAGCGTCGACCCCAAAGACGGTGAGGTGTACGTCTGGACGTCGTTCGAGCCGGACGACGCCCGCCGGGCCTGGGCGTGCTTCGACCAGCCCGATCTGAAGGCCCCCCACGCGTTCACGGTCACCGCCCCGCGTTCGTGGACGGTGGTCAGCAACAGCGGTGAGCCCGCGGTCGAGGAGGTCGGACCTGCGCGCCGGTGGGTGTTCGAGCCGACGCCACCGCTCGCGACATACGTGCCGGTCGTCAACGCCGGCCCGTTCTACGAGCTGCGCTCGACCCGGGGCGGCTACGACCTGGGCCTGTTCTGCCGCCGTACGCTCGCCGGCTTCCTCGACCGGGACGCGGAGGAGCTGTTCTCGCTCACCCAGGCGGGGCTCGAGTTCTTCGGCGAGCGCTTCGCGCTTCCGTTCCCCCAGCGCAGCTATGACCAGGTGTTCGTGTCCGGGATGGGCGGGGCGATGGAGAACTACGGCTGCGTCACCTACGGGGATGCGTTCGTGTTCCGCACCCAGCCGTCGCCCTCCAACCGGCAGGCTCGCGCCGAGGTGCTGTTGCACGAGATGGCGCACATGTGGTTCGGCGACATGGTCACCATGCATTGGTGGGACGACCTGTGGCTGAACGAGGCCTTCGCCGACTTCGCCTGTCGGTGGGCCGCGGAGCGGGTGACCGAGTTCACCAGCTGCGCCGCGGGCTTCGCGGCCGAAGGGAAGCAGTACGCCTATCAGGTGGACCGCGGCCCGACGACGCACCCGATCCGACAACCTGCGGGCGACGTGGCAACCGCGACGGCCGGCTTCGATGCCATTACGTACGCCAAGGGTGGGTCGGTGCTGCGCCAGCTCATGGCGTACGTCGGCGAGGACACCTTCGTGGCCGGGCTGCGGCACTACTTCTCCGACCACGCCTGGGGGAACGCCGAGCTTGAGGACCTGATGGGGGCGGTCGGCCGGGCCGACGGCCGCGACCTCGCGGGATGGACGGCGAGCTGGCTGGACGAGTCCGGGGTGGACACCTTGTCGCTGGCCGGCGGAGGTGCGGAGCCGTATCGGCTGGTCGCCGTGGCGCCGGACGGCGGCGCCCCGCGCCCGCATCGGCTCGAGATCGGGGTGTACGACGAGGGAGACGATGACACGCTGGTACGCCGGCGTACCGAGCTGGTGGATGTCTCGGGCGGCGAGACGCCACTGCCGGGACTCGACGACGCCGCGGGGGCACTGCTCCTGCTCAACGACAACGACCTCACCTATGCCTGCGTGCGACCCGACGCGGAGTCACTCGAGCGGCTGACGAGTCAGGCGGGCCGGTTGCCGGAGCCGGTCGGGCGTGCGGTCGCCGCGGTCACCGTCTGGGACCTGCTGATGACCGGGCGGCTGGCAGCCAATGAGGTCGTCCGCTGCCTGGTAGGCATAGTCGACCGCGAGCCGTTCGACCGGCTGATCGAGCCGCTGCTGTCGTTGGCGGTCTCAGCCGCCTCTTCGTGGTCGCCCGACTCTGAGCGCTCCGGCCTGATGGACCAGGTCGCCGAGTGCAGCCTGCGGCTGGCCGCACAGGGCGCCGACCGCCAGGTGATGGGCACCCGAGCGCTTGCCCGGTGTGCCGTCACCGAAGAGCAGCTCGAGTCGATGCAACAGTTGGCCGGCGACAACGCCGACCTCCGTTGGCGGGCGCTCGAGCGGCTGGCTGCGCTCGAGCGCTACGACGCGGCCGCGGTAGCGGAGCTCGAGCAGGCCGACCCTGACCCCGACGTCGACATGCGCCGAGAGGCCGTGGAGGCGGCCCGACCCACCGTGGCGGCCAAGGAGCGGGCCTGGCACCGTCTGGTGGAGACCCCCGGGGTGCCGATCGACCACATCTTCGAGGTTGGCCGGGCGTTCTGGCAGCCGACGCAGGGCGAGCTGCTGGCTCCGTTCGCCGACCGTTACCTGGCGGCCCTGCCTCCGTTGGGGCGGCGCGGCATGCTCGTGGCGATGGCGACGGCCGCCCGGATGTTCCCGATGGTGGGCGTCGACTCGTCGTACCCCGATCGCGTCACGGCGGCGCTCGACGACAGCGTGACGCCGGTGGTCCGGGCGCGGGTCCTGGAGCGCACGGACATGCTACGGCGGATGCTGGTCGCGCGGTCCATGACCGCTGGCGCAGCCGCCGGCTAGCAGTCGGCGCAGGAGACCGGGGCGGCTGGACCGGCGGACCGGGGCCGACTCGGCCTAGCCGGCGGAGCCGGTCGGACGCTGCGGCGGCCGGGCGACCAGCTGGCAGGTGAGCCGGGCGGTGCACACCCGCCGACCCTCCTCGTCGGTGATGACCACCTCGTAAGACGTGACGGTGCGGCCCAGGTGCAGCGGCGTTGCGACCCCGGTGACCAGGCCGCTGCGCACGGCCCGGTGATGGGTGGCGTTGATGTCGACGCCCACCGGGACCCGCTCGGGGTAGCCATGCAGCGCCGACCCGATCGACGCCAGCCCCTCCACCAGCACGCACGACGCCCCGCCGTGGAGCAGCCCATAGGGCTGTGTGTTCCCCTCAATCGGCATGGTGGCCACCACCCGCTCCGGGCTGGCCTCGACGACCACGATGCCCATTCGCTCGTGCAGCGGCGCATGCATCAGTCCTGCTTGGAGGGCCGCCAGATCGGTCTCGCTCACCAGGGCAGCCTAGCCGTCGGCAGGCGCGGCTAGAGTCGGCGTGTGCCTGTGCCGGAGCCTCCGCCGGTGCCCGACCCCGAGCGCCGCAGCCTGCTGCTGCTCGACGGCCACTCGCTGGCCTACCGTGCCTTCTACGCCCTGCCGGTCGAGAACTTCTCGACGTCGACCGGCCAGCCGACCAACGCGGTCTACGGGTTCACCTCGATGCTCATCAACGTGCTGCGCGACGAGTCGCCAACCCACGTCGCGGTCGCGTTCGATGTCTCCCGAGACACTTTCCGGGTTGCTGAGTACGCCGACTACAAGGCCAACCGGCAGAAGACTCCCGACGAGTTCAAGGGCCAGGTCTCGCTGGTCAAGGAGGTGCTGGCGGCGCTGCGGATCCCAACTGTCGAGAAGGACGGGTTCGAGGCCGACGACGTCATCGGCACCCTGGCCACCCGGGCCGAGGCGGCAGGCTTCGACGTGCTGATCTGCACGGGCGACCGTGACGCCTTCCAACTGGTGTCCGACCGGGTGACCGTGCTCTACCCCCGCCGTGGCGTCTCCGACCTCGCCCGGATGACGCCGGCTGCGGTCTCCGAGCGGTACGGCGTGCCGCCGGCCGGCTACCCGGACCTGGCGGCGATGGTAGGGGAGACCAGCGACAACCTCCCGGGCGTGCCGGGCGTGGGGCCGAAGACCGCAGCCAAGTGGCTCACCCAGTTCGGCTCCCTGGACCAGGTCGTGGCGCGCGTCGACGAGATTGGTGGCAAGGCCGGCGATGCTCTCCGCGAGCACCTCGGCTCGGTGATCCGCAACCGGCACATCAACGCGCTGGTCACCGACCTCGACCTGCCGCTGGCCGTTGCGGACACCGCCATGCGGGCCTGGGACCGCGACGCCATCCACCGGGTCTTCGACAGCCTCGAGTTCCGGGTGCTGCGGGACCGGTTGTTCGCCACCCTCTCCGCCGACGAGCCGCGGGTCGCCGAGGCGACGGAGGTGGCCGGCGTACGGCTGACCGCCGGGGAGGTGGCCGCCTGGCTGGCCGCGCATACCGCGGTGGATGCGCCGACCGGGGTCGACGTGAACGGCGACTGGCACGCGGGCACCGGGGTGGTCACCGCACTGGCGTTCGCCACGGTTGGTGGCGAGGCAGCCTGGGTGGACGCCACCGACGTGGCACCCGACGGCGACGCGGCGCTGGCGACTTGGCTGGCCGACCCCCGGCACCCCAAGGTCCTGCACGACGCCAAGGGGCCCATGCTGGCGCTCGCGGCTCGTGGGTGGGCGCTCCGGGGAGTCGTGGCGGACACTGCCCTGTCGGCCTACCTGGTGCACCCAGACCAGCGGTCGTACGACCTTGCCGACCTGACCGTGCGGTACCTGCACCGCGAGCTGTCCTCGGCCGCCGGTGACGGCGACCAGCTGGCGCTCGACCTCGGTGGGGAGAGCCGGCTCGAGCAGGAGGCGATGGGCCGGGCGCAGGCGGTCGCCGAGCTGGCCGACGTACTGGACACCGAGCTGCGGAGCAGGGGCGGCGGGCGGCTGCTCACCGACGTCGAGCTGCCGCTGATCGGCGTGCTGGCGAAGATGGAGCGGACGGGGGTCGCCGTCGACGTGGACCATCTCACGTCGCTCGAGGCACAGTTCGCGGCGAGGGTGAAGCAGGCGGCCGACGAGGCGTACGCCGTGATCGGCAAGGAGATCAACCTCGGCTCGCCCAAGCAGCTGCAGGCGGTGCTCTTCGACGAGCTCGGGATGCCGAAGACGAAGCGCACCAAGACCGGCTACACCACCGATGCCGACGCGCTGGGCTGGCTGTACGGCCGGACCGAGCACCCCTTCCTGCAGCACCTGCTGGTGCACCGCGACGCCAGCCGGCTGCGGCAGACGGTGGAGGGGCTGCTCAAGAGCATCTCGGACGACGGTCGCATCCATACGACGTTCAACCAGACCATCGCCGCCACCGGGCGGCTATCGTCGGCGGACCCCAACCTGCAGAACATCCCGATCCGGACCGAGGAGGGCCGCCGGATCCGCGAGGCCTTCGTCGTGGGGCCGGGCTACGAGGCGCTGCTCACCGCCGACTACAGCCAGATCGAGATGCGGATCATGGCGCATGTGTCCGATGACGCCGGTCTGGTCGAGGCGTTCAACAGCGGCGCCGACTTCCACTCGGTCATGGCGGCGCGCGTGTTCGGCGTTGCGGCGGACCAGATAACGGGGGCGCAGCGATCGAAGATCAAGGCGATGAACTACGGGCTCGCCTACGGCCTGTCGGCGTACGGGCTAGGGCAACAGCTGGGCATCGAGCCGGCCGAGGCGCGCGAGCTGATGGACGAGTACTTTGCCCGCTTCGGCGGGGTCCGCGACTACCTGCGGGGAGTGGTCGACGAGGCCCGCCAGACCGGCTACACGGAGACGCTGCTGGGGCGCCGCCGCTACCTGCCCGACCTGACGAGCGACAACCGCCAGCGTCGGGAGATGGCCGAGCGGATGGCGCTCAACGCGCCGATCCAGGGTTCCGCCGCGGACGTGATCAAGGTGGCCATGCTGCGGGTCGACGCGGCGCTCGACGCCGCCGGGCTGGCCTCGCGACCGCTGCTGCAGGTGCACGACGAGCTCGTCTTCGAGGTCGCGCCGGGCGAGCTGGCGGCCCTCGAGTCGCTCGTACGCCGGGAGATGGGGGCGGCCGCCGACCTCACGGTACCGCTGGACGTCTCGGTCGGCGTCGGGCGGACCTGGCACGAGGCCGGTCACTGACCGGGCCCCGCACTCGGCGGCGCGGCGAGCGCTCGACGTACGTCGGACTGGTCACGGCTGGCCGGGCACCGAGAACGGCCGCTGGCCGTGCCGTCGGCTGCTGGCGACCGCCGTCAGCAGCGTCAGAACCACCGCCACCGCGCTGACGGTGGCGACCACCGCCCCAACCGAGTGCGCGAAGGCCAGCGTCACCGCCAGCGCCACCACCACTCCGGCCCACAGCACTCCGGCGAGGTGGGCCTGCCCGGCGATCGTGTCGTAGGTCAGCAGCTGCAGCAGCGCGAACGCGGTGCCTTCGAACGCGAACACCCACGCCACGCCGGTGAGGTCGGCGTACGCCCGGCCGCCGGCGAAGTCGACGGCGAGCCAGGGCAGGGCCCATACGACGAGCATGGCGCCGCCGCCGAGCACGCAGATCGCGACTGCGGGCAGCAGCCAGGGTCTGCCTCGCCGCCGTGCGGCCATCGTCGGGAACGCGACCACCAGGACGAAGGTCGGCAGGAACATGCAGGCCTTGGTGATCACCGCCCCGGCGGCGTAGATCCCGGCCTGGTGATGGGTGAGCAGGTGCCGGGCGACCAGGACGTCGAGGTTGGTGAACGCGAACAGGGCCAGCAACGTGTGCCCGTTGCGCCACATCTCCGACATCAGCGGCAGGCTTCGCGGGGTGGACTGTTCCCCGTGCCGCGGCGGTCGGCACAGCACCCACCCCACCACCGCCGCGACGACGCTGCCGACCGTGACCCCGACCACGGCGGACCGCAGCGTCGCGGAGACGACGAGCGCCGCCGCCCCGCACACCATCCGGCCGGCGCCGGTAGCCAGGTAGATCGCCGAGAGCGCGGGCCAGCGGCGATCGCCCTGGGCGATCCCGGAGTAGGCACCGCTGATCGTGAGCGGTACGCCGGAGACCGCCAGCAGGGCCAGGGCGACGGGGTCGTGGATGCGCAGCAGGAACCACATCAGGGGGGCCGCGGCGCCGAGCAGGAGGGCCACTCCGGCGGAGACAAACCAACCGGACCGGACGACGTCTCGCCGGGTTCCCGCGTGTTCGCCGCCGAGCGCGGTGGCCAGGCGCCGGGCGCCGGTGGTCTGCAGCGCGACCGAGCCGACGTTCGCGATGATCAGGACGCCCAGGATCGCGGTGAGCCCGCCGAACGCCACCGGTCCGAGCAGGTGCGCCGCCAGCAACGTGAACCCGTACGTGAGCAGGTTCATCGTCATCATGCCGCTGGCGACCACGGTGGTGGTTCGCCCAACCTGCTTCAGTACGGCGACCCCATCACGCCCGCCGGCCGCCGGGCGCTGGCCCTCAGCGGACATCGGGCGTCGCACCGCAAGTCACGAGGACTAGTCTCCCCTCCGCGCACCGCCAGCGCGGGCACGGCTCGCGCGCGGTCGGGGCCGCACCCGCCGCCAGGCCTGACATACGTCACAGCCGGCGGGTGATGGATGCCCTACGCGGAGCTGGCTGCGCCCGGGCAGAGTTGGGTCATGCCAATCTCACCACCCGCGGTAGCCCTGGCCGCGGTCACCAAGACCTTCGGCCCGGTGGTTGCGGTCAACGACCTCACCCTCGCCATCCAGCCCGGCGAGATCGTCGCGTTGCTCGGCCCGAACGGGGCGGGGAAGACGAGCACCATCGACCTGGTCCTCGGGCTCTCCAGGCCGAACCGTGGCAGTGTCGAGGTCTACGGGATGGCTCCGTACGACGCGATCTCCCGCGGGCTGGTGTCCGCGGTCATGCAGACCGGCGGGCTTCTCAAGGACTACACGGTTGCCGAGACGGTCGAGGTCACCGCCTCCCTGTTCGGGGAGACCCGCCCGGTGGCCGAGGTGCTGGAGCGGGCGGGCATCTCCGGCATCGCGGACCGCAGGGTAGGGAAGTGCTCGGGCGGCGAGCAGCAGCGGCTCCGGTTCGCCCTGGCGCTGTTGCCCGATCCCGCGCTGCTGATCCTGGACGAGCCCACGACCGGGATGGACGTCGTCGGCCGGCGCGACTTCTGGAGCGCGATCAGGGCGGACGCCGCGCGCGGGCGCACCGTCATCTTCGCCACCCACTACCTCGAGGAGGCCGACGCCTACGCCGACCGGATAGTCCTGGTGAGTCACGGGTGCGTAGTGGCCGACGGCACGGCCAGCGAGGTCAAGGGCCTCGCCTCCGGCCGGACCGTCCGGGCGACCGTGCCGGCGTACGTCGACCCGAAGCTGACCGCGATGGCCGGCGTGGAGTCGGTCGAACGCCGCGGCGACGCGGTCCTGGTGCACGGCAAGGACAGCGACGCGGTCGCCCGCTACCTGCTCACGCAGACCGACGCCCGCGACCTGGAGATCACCTCGCGGAACCTCGAGGACGCCTTCGTCGCTCTCACCGGTGACCAGCCGGTGCCCGCCCAACCTGCCAGCAACGACACCCGAGGAGTCCCCGCATGAGCATCGCCACCACTCCCGCGCGCAGGGCGCCGGCCCTCGGCGGATTCTCGACCACCTTCCTGCGGCTGGAGTTGCGTCGGATGCTGCGGAACCGCCGTACGGTCATCTTCACGCTCATCATGCCGGCGGTGTTCTTCCTGATCTTCGGCACGTCAGCCAAGTACCGGGGCGAGTCGGCCGGAGCGGGCAACGTCACGGCCTACGTGCTGATCAGCATGGCCGTCTACGGCGCCATGCTGGCCACTACCAGCGGCGGCGCCATGGTGTCCATCGAGCGCGCGGCCGGCTGGAGCCGGCAGCTGCGGATCACACCGCTCCGGCCGGTCGCGTACATCGCCACGAAGGTCGTGGTGGCCCTCGTGCTCGGCCTGGCGGCGGTAGCGATCGTGTGCGTCGTGGGCGCCTTCTTCGGGGCCCGGATGCCCACCGGGGTGTGGGTCGGGTCGGCCGTGCTGGCGTTCGTCTGCGCCTCGGTGTTCGCGGCCTTCGGGCTCTTCATGGGCTACCTGCTGCACAGCGACAACGTGATGCAGATCCTGGGACCCGTCTTGGCTCTGCTGGCCTTCCTTGGCGGGCTGTGGATCCCGGTGGACCAGCTGGGCAGCCTGTTCGCCCGAGTGGCCGAGTTCACCCCGGCGTACGGGGTCGGCGCGCTCGCCCGCTATCCGCTCGTGCAGAGCGGCAGCCTCGGGCTCGAGATCCTAAACGTCGTCGTCTGGACACTGATCTTCGTCGCCGGTGCGGCCTGGCGGTTCCGGCGGGACACCGCGCGGGTCTGAGGGCCGTCGCCCGCCCTATCCTCCTGCCATGCTGATGTCGAGCCTGGGCCTGAGCCTCGCCCGGGGGGCGCGCGAGAAGCTGCTCTGGCGGCCGGTGGGGATCGTCGGCGCCGGGATCTGGCTGCTCTACCTGCAGTCGGTGTTCAGCGCGCTCGGACGAGCCGACGGGTGGGCGCGCCCGGTGGGTCTCGCGGCGCTGTCTGCGTTCTGCGTGGTCTACCTGGTTGGGATGGCCAGGGTCTCCTACTTTGCGTGGGAGGGCTCCTACGGGAACCAGCCGGTGGCATGGGGCTACGTGGTCTCGCTGTTGGTCCTGGGGCTGCTCACGGTGCCCGGCGCCGGCGATCGGGCCACGACATGTGCGGTGTTCATCGGGGCGGCGACGGTGGTCGCGCTCCCGGTGCGACAGTCCGTAGCGGCCGTCCTGGTCCTGTTCGCAGCGGTCGAGGCGTCCGTGCACCTGGTGCCCGGCTGGCAGTCAAACGGCACCGGGTTCTCCGTGCTGCTCGCGGCGCTGGTGGTCGGGTTCATGCGCCTGTCGTTCAGCCGAGGCCGCGCGCTGCGCGACGCCCAGCAGCAGCTCGCGGAAGCCGCGGTCGCCGCCGAGCGAGCGCGGATCGCCCGCGACCTGCACGACATCCTCGGCCACTCGCTGACGGTCGTCACGGTGAAGGCCGAGCTGGCCGGGCGATTGCTCGACCTCGACCCCGGTCGGGCGCGGTCGGAGCTGGCCGATGTGGAGCGGCTGAGTCGGGCCGCCCTCGCCGACGTCCGCTCGACGACCCAAGGGCTGCGGGGGGTGTCGCTCCCCGGCGAGGTGGCGGCCGCCCGGGAGGCACTGGAGTCCGCCGGCGTCGACGGCTCGCTGCCGACGACTACTGACGAGGTCCCCTCCCAGTGGCGGGAGCTCTTCGCCTGGACGATCCGCGAGGCCGTGACCAACGTGGTACGGCACAGCCAGGCTAACCACTGCGTGATCGAGTTGTCGGGCACCGGAGTGTCGGTGCGCGACGACGGCGTCGGCCTGCCCGAAAGCCTGCAACCGCTCGGGCACGGCCTTGCCGGGCTGAGACAACGTGCCGAGTCGGTGGGCGCGACCCTGACGACTACTTCTGAGGCTGGTCGAGGTGTTTGCGTGCAGGTCTCGGTGCCCTCGGTGCCCTCGGTGGCCAGGGTGACTCAGTGAGCGCTACGCCGATCCGGCTGCTGCTCGCCGACGACCAGAGTCTGGTGCGTGGGGCACTGGCGGCCCTGCTGAACCTCGAGTCCGACCTGGAGGTAGTCGCGGAGGTCAGCCGCGGCGACGAGGTGGTGGCGGCTGCTCGGCGTACGGCGCCCGACGTGGCCCTGCTCGACATCGAGATGCCCGGCCTGGACGGGGTCGCGGCGGCCGCGGCGCTACACGCGGCGGTGCCGGCGTGCCGGATCCTGATGGTCACCACGTTCGAGCGGCCCGGCTACCTGCGGCGGGCCATGACCGCCGGTGCCGCGGGCTACGTGGTGAAGGACACCCCGGCCCGCCAGCTTGCAGACGCCGTACGGCGGGTGCACGCAGGGCTGCGCGTCCTGGACCCGCAGCTGGCGGCGGAGTCGCTGGCGTACGGCGACTCCCCACTCACCGCGCGGGAGGCCGAGGTGCTGCGGGCGGCCGGGGACGGCGGGACGGTGGCGGACGTCGCGCGGGTGGTGCACCTGTCGGAGGGGACGGTCCGCAATCACCTCTCCAGCGCCATCGGCAAGACCGGCGCGCGGACCCGGGCGGAGGCCGTGCGGCTCGCCAAGGAGAACGGCTGGCTGCTCGGCGACTAGCCCGCCACCTCTGCCCGCAAGATCCGACATTGGCGTTGCCCAGACCGCGTGAGAGTCGGATCTTGCGCCAGCGGGCTTGCCAAAGGTCCGACGTCGGCGTTGCCAGAGCGACGTGAACGTCGGACCTTGCGGGAGATGGGGGCTGGTTAGGGTCGGTTAGGGTCGGTCCGGTGAGCACTGTTGACGCGCCGGGCATCCCTCGCTATGACCTCAACGACGGTACGTCGTTGCCGCGGATCGGCTTCGGCACGTCCGACCTGCTCGGAGACGCCGCCGCCGCCGCCGTCCGCAGCGCCCTGGAGACCGGGTACCGGCTGCTCGACTCGGCGGTCAACTACGAGAACGAGGCGGATGTCGGCCGGGCACTGCAGGAGTCCGGCGTACCGCGCGAGCAGGTCCAGGTCACCACGAAGATCCCCGGGCGGTTCCACCAGCACGACCTCGCCGTGCGCTGCGTTGAGGACTCGCTGCGGGCGATGCAGCTGGACTACCTGGACCTGTGCCTGATCCACTGGCCCAACCCAAGCGTCGGACTGTACATCGAGGCATGGCAAGCTCTCGTCGACGTACGTGAGCGGGGGCTGGTGCGCAGCATCGGCGTCAGCAACTTCACCGCCAAGCACCTGGTCGACATCATCGACGCCACCGGCGTGACACCTGCGGTCAACCAGATCGAGCTGCACCCCTACTTCCCACAGGAGCAGATGCGGCAGGTCGACGCGGATAGCGGCATCGTCACGGAGTCGTGGAGCCCGCTCGGCAAGCGCCGACCTCCGTTCGCCGAGCCGGCGGTCGTCGCCCCCGCCGACTTCCACGGGGTCAGCCCGGCGCAGGTGATCCTGCGCTGGCAGGTCCAGCTCGGCGCGCTGCCGTTGCCCAAGTCGGCAACCCCGGCACGGCAGCACGAGAACCTCGACATCTTCGGGTTCGAGCTCGCCGACGACGAGGTGGCCGCCATCACAGCGCTAGGCCGTCCCGACGGCCGGCTCTTCGGCGGCGACCCCGATGTGCACGAGGAGATGTAGGGCGGTCCGGGGAGGACGCGTTCAATCGACGGTTGCGCCGAACTGGTCGGCGACGGACGTCAGCGCCTCGCCTACATCGGCGCGCACCTTCAGCGTCAGCAGGTCGTCGGCCCGGGTCCGGCCGAGGTTGACCGCGGCGATTGGCTTGCCGGCCGCCGCCGCGGCTCGCGCGTATCGGAATCCCGAGAACACCATGAGGGACGACCCGACGACCAGCATCGAGTCCGCGCTCGCCAAAGCCGCCATGGCCCGCTCGTGCCGCCAGGCGGGCACACTCTCTCCGAAGAAGACCACATCGGGCTTCACCAGCCCGCCGCAGCGCGGACAGTCGGGCACGTCGAACGTCTCGAAGTCCAGGCCCTCCAGGTCCGCGTCGCCGTCCGGCGCGATGGCGGCGTTCAGGACGAGCCACCCCGGGTTTAGCCGCCCGAGGCGCTGCTGCCACTCCCAGCGGGGAATGGTGAGACCGCAGTCCCGGCACACCACCCGGTCGAGCCGGCCGTGCAGGTCGAGTACCCGGTGCGAGCCGGCCGCCTGATGGAGCCCGTCGACGTTCTGCGTCACGAGCAGGCCGATCCGGCCTAGCGCCTCAAGCCGAGCCAGCGCCCGGTGGGCGGCGTTCGGCTCGGCCGCGCCGAAGCTCCGCCAGCCGATGAGGCTACGCGCCCAGTAGCGTGACCGGGCGAGTGGGTCGTGCACGAAGTCACGCAGCTCGATCGGCGACCGGCGCTTCCAAGACCCGTCGAGATCGCGGTAGTCGGGGATCCCCGAGCCGGTGCTCACCCCCGCGCCCGTCAGCACGAAGAGCCGTCGGTGCCGAGCGACGAAGTCGGCCAGCCGAGCGACGCCCTCCACCGGGTCGGCCATCGCCTGGTGAGTCGGACCGGCCTTGGTCGTCTCCGCTTCCACGCCTCCGAGGCTATCGGCCGGTGCAACGACGCAGGCCATCGTCGCGAGCCAAGACCAAACCTGGCCTGACGGCCGACTAGGTATCCGTACCGGCGGGCGCGCTGAACGCTCATGCCCCAGGCGCCGATGCCCTCGCGGTCAAGGCTTGCGCCAGACGGAGACGTGGCTCTCGCTATCCGAGGTGAACGGGCTGCCGTCCCAGTCGGCGTACCTTGCCTCGAGCTCCAGCCCGGCCAGCCGGGCCATCAGGTCGCACTCGGCCGGCCAGATGTAACGGAAATGGCCGACGCCGTAGCGGATCGTACCGTCATGGGCGGTCCAGAAGTGGTGCGAGGCGGACTCCTGCGTAGCGGGGTCGTAGGTGTCGAAGCCGAGGTGCCCCTCGCCGATGTCGAACGGGCACGCGAGCTGTCCAGGCGGGAGCCGGCGCAGGGCCGGTACCCAGAGCTCGATCACGAATCGACCACCGCTGGCCAGATGCCGGGCCGCGTTCCGGAAGCACGCCACCTGCTCGTCCTGGGCACGCAGGTTGGCGATGGTGTTGTAGACCAGGTACACGAGCGAGAACTCTCCTGGGACCCGGGCGGTGGCCATGTCGCCGACCACCACCGGGATGCGGCCCTCGTCGACCTTGTGCCGCAGCTGGGCGACCATCGGCTCGGACAGCTCGATCCCGCTGACGGGGACGCCTCGAGCGGCTAGCGGTACGGCGACCCGACCGGTGCCGATGGCGAGCTCGAGCGCGCGGCCGGTGCCGGCCAGTCGAGCCAGGAAGTCCACCGTCGGGTCCAACACCGCCGGGTCGAAACGGTCCGCCGTGTTCTCGTCGTAGCGCTCCGCCGTCTCGGCGTCCCAGCGCTCACTGCTGATCACCCGTCAAGCCTGCCAGCGGACCGGCCCCACGGCGAGCGATCGCCGGGTCGCAGTCCGGCGGATGCCGGCGGTCGTGATCGGGTCAGTCGAATGAGGTCGGCCGAACCGCATCGCGCGGGTCGGCGTCGAGAGAGCCCGAGGGTACGGGCGTCCGCGCCCGGGCCCGGCGTACGGAACAATCAGCGGCATGGCCGATGTCCACATCGGGTACGCCGCGGCGCTGGAGCAGTTCGGGCCCAACGAGGCGATCGCGGCCGCCGAGCTTGCCGAGCGGCACGGCTTCCGCGGGGTGCTGGCCGCCGACCACTTCCAGCCGTGGGTGCCCGAGCAGGGCCAGTCGCCGTACGTCTGGAACGTGCTCTCGGCGGTGGGTGCCCGGACCACCGGCGATCTGGGCCCCGGGGTCACCTGCCCGAGCTTCCGCTCGCACCCCGCCGTCGTGGCGCAGGCCGCCGCCACGCTGGAGGTGATGTACCCGGGCCGGACGTGGCTCGGTGTGGGCGCCGGGGAGGCGCTCAACGAGCATGTGGTCGGCCGCTACTGGCCGGCAGGGCCCGAGCGACTGGCGATGATGTTCGAGGCCGTCGACGTGATCCAGGCGCTGTTCTCCGGCCGGGACGTCAAGCACGACGGCAGGTACTTCCGGCTCGAGTCGACGCGGCTCTGGACGATGCCGCCGGCGCCGCCGCCGATTCTGGTCGGCACGGCCGGACCGGTCACGGCCCGGCGGGCCGGGGAGCGGTGCGACGGGATCATCACCCCGGGCGCGCCGACGGAGAAGGTGGCCGGCCTCCTCGCGCGGTTCGCGGCCGGCGCCCGCGGCACGGGCAAAGACCCCGAGGGGATGCCCAAGATCGTGCAGCTGCACCTGTCCTGGGCGCCTACCGACGAGGAGGCGCTGCAGAACGCCCTGCAGCAGTGGCCGAACGGCGCCATGCCGTTCCCCAAGGCCGACATCCGCTCGCCGTACGACTTCGCGGCGCTGGCGGCGCGGGTGCGCCCGGAGGACTTCGCCGGCCGCCTGGTGATCTCCGCCGACCCCGACGCGCACCGGGCCGAGATCCAGCGTTTCCTCGACCTGGGCGTGAGCGCCGTCTACCTGCACAACGTCGCCCGCGACCAGGAGACCTGGCTCGAGGTCTTCGGCCGCGAGGTACTCCCCAAGCTCCACGCCTGACCGTCCGCGACGCGTCCGAGCTTGGCGTCAGGAGACCGCACCAGGCTGCCGGGTCGCATCCGCCCGGCACACTGCACGACGGCTCCGGTCTGCACTGTCCGTGGCAGGCGTTGGCGAACCAGTGGGGATGTCCCGTCCTGAGGGTGGAGATCGCCGAGCGTTGACGGTTGGCGCCCGCGAGGCTGCCAGAATCGCGCCGTGAGTCTGCGCGTGCGGCTGGGGCGGATGCGGATGGACCTGACCCCGCTCCGGACCTCGCGGGACTTCCGGCTGCTGTTCAGCGCGGCCGCGGTCTTCTACCTAGGCGGCATGGTCAGCTACGTCGCCGTGCCCTACCAGATGTACTCGCTGACCGGCTCGAACTTCGACGTGGGGGCCATCGGCGCGGTGGAGCTGGTGCCGCTCGTGGTGTTCGGACTGTACGGCGGCGCGCTCGCCGACCGCGCGGACCGCCGTCTCATGCTGGTGTCGACCGGGGCGGCGCAGGCGGTGCTCACGGCGGCGCTGCTTGCCAACGCCGCGCTCCCGCACCCCAGGGTCTGGGTCATCTACCTGGTCGCGGCGCTGCTGTCCTCTGCGCAGTCGCTGCAGCGGCCGTCCGCCGAGGCGCTCATGCCGCGCACGGTGACCCACGGTCAGCTGACCGCCGCGGTGGCCCTGATGTCGCTGGCCATGAACGCGGGTGCTCTAGTCGGCCCGGCCGTAGGCGGGGTGCTGCTGCAAGTCGTCGGAGTGGCGTGGTGCTACGCCATCGACGTCGCGGGAATCGTAACGGCCACCGCACTCTTCGCCCGCCTCCGGCGCTACCCGCCGGCAGCGATGTCGCACCCACCGAGCCTCTCGTCGATCGCCGAGGGCCTGCGGTACGCCGTCTCGCGCAAGGACCTGCTGGGCACGTACGTGGTCGACATGGTCGCCATGGTCATGGCGATGCCGATCACGGTGTTCCCGGCGTTCGCGACGCACGTCCTGCACGCCCCGAGTCTTCTCGGCCTGCTCTACGCCGCGGAGGGCATCGGCAGCATGCTGGCGATCGGCACGTCCGGCTGGACATCGCGAGTCCACCACCACGGGCGCGCGGTGATCCTGGCCGCCTGCGCCTGGGGTACGGCGATCGCCCTCGCCGGCCTGGCGCCGACCGTGTGGCTCGTCGTCGCCGCGCTGGTGGTCGCCGGCGGCGCCGACATGGTCAGCGGCCTGTTCCGCGACGTGATCTGGAACCAGACGATCCCCGACGCCAAGCGCGGTCGGCTCGCGGGCATCGAGCTGCTGTCGTACTCGCTGGGCCCGCTCGGCGGGCAGGTGCGAGCGGGCATCGTGGCCGACCGGTGGACCGTTCGCGGCTCGATCGTCAGCGGCGGCGTCCTGTGCGTCGGCGGCGTGCTGCTCGTGACCGCCTGGCTCCGCGGGATGTGGACCTACGACGCCCGCACCGACGAGCACGCGGCCCGCGAACGGCTGCTCCGGGCGGACTCGCCCCAGCCATCGCCTTAGCCTCCGGGCCGGGCCGCCGCACCTTGCGTCCGGCAGATCGCGGGCAATAGCCCTGAGGGCGCAAGACGTTGGCGCCACGGGTAGGTATCGAAAGTGGCCCACTAGCCTGAAGCGGTGACGATCCACTCCGAGCACCCGTTTCTCCCCCCGGAGGGCGAGCGGGACCCGGTACGCCGGCTCCGCGGCCGCCTCGGCGGGACCGTCACCCTGTGGTCGACCGGCCGCGATGTCGAACACCGCAGCGGACTGACCGTCTCGTCGCGAATGGTCGCCGCCGGCTCGCCGGCGCACATCGTGGCGCTGCTCGACCCGCTCGCGGACTTCACCCAGGCGCTCCAGCAGTACCGAACCGCCGTGGTCGCGCTACTGGAGTGGGAGCACCGCGAGCTCGCTGACGCGTTCGCCGGCGTGGGGCCGGCCCCCGGCGGCGCCTTCCGGCTGGGGCAGTGGCTCGCCACCGAGTGGGGGCCGTTGCTGACCTCCGCCAGCTCCTGGGCGGGCGTCCGCCTCGTCACCGGCGAGCCGGCGGAGGTCGGGTGGTCCGTGCTCGCCGACTGCGTCGTCGAGCACGTCGAGATCGGCGCGGAGACCGCTCCGCTGGTGCACCGCCGCGGCCGCTACGAGCCGCCGGTGGACGGACGGGCCTCGATGTGAGCCAGGACGCCGATCCGGTCGGATCCGGCCCGACCGCCGCCGGCATGGCATCGCTGACCCCGCTGGCGGGCGGCTACAGCGGGGAGACGTTCCTGGTCGCTGACGGCCGGACCGTGGTGCGCATCTACGCGCGCGAGCCGCAGCGCGCGGTTGTCGATGCAGCCCTGCTGCGGCTGGTGCGGGGACTCGTACCGGTGCCCGCGGTTCTTGAGGTCCGACCAGCGGACGCGGGCCGACCGGGCGTGCTGCTAACCGAGCGACTGCCCGGCGTACGGCTGGAGGAGCTGCTGCCGCGCGCCGGTGCGGCCGAGTGGGAGCGGCTGGGGATCCAGCTCGGCCGCCTGCTGGCGCGCCTGTCGGGCATCCCGATGCCCCGGCCCGGCACCTTCGCCGACGCCGAGCTGCGGATCGACCGGGCCGAGCTGCCCGACGACCTCCGCGACTGGGTGAGGGGGTTCCGTGACAACGGCCGGCTCGCCGCTTGGCCTGCCGCCGACCATGCCGCGCTGCTGCGCCTGGCGGACGACGCGGCCGACCGGTGGCCGCAGCCACCCTGCGACCGCCGGTCCGACCCGGCGCCCGGCCACCATCCCGAGCAGGCCAGGTGCGTCCTGGTCCACAGCGACTTCAACCCGAAGAACATCCTGGTCGACCCGGCCACGCTGGCGGTGGTGGGCCTGCTCGACTGGGAGTTCGCCCACGCCGGGTCGCCGTACACCGATCTCGGCAACCTGCTCCGCTTCGAGCGCCGGCCCGAGTTCGTCGCCGCGGTCGTCGCGGAGTTCGTCGACCGGGCTCCGCCGCTGGCACCAGACCCGCTGCTGGAGGCTCGGTACGCCGACCTGTGGGCGCTGGTGGAGCTCGCCGGCGGCGGGCGCCCCAACGCCGTCCGGGAGCTGGCGGCGGAGCTGCTGCGCGCCCAGGCCCGGGCCGGGGACCCGACGGCCTGGCCCTGGGACACCGAGCGAGCGACCCCGAAGCGCGCCGGCTGAGCCGGGTCGGCACCGACCTGCTGGAGACGACGCCGATGACTGTCCCGGCAGGTGCCTCCGCCGCATAGCAGCGCCGGCCGGAGTCGGCAGTTGACGGAAGTTGCCCGCCGTACTGGGCAGCCCGTACCCTAAGAGATGCGCTCCAGGCCTGCACGCCCTCGGACGGAGCAGGCGCGTGCTCGTCACCGCTGTCGACCGGGTTGAGCCATCACCGGCCACATCATCGGCGGAACCGCGATCCAAGGGCCTCCAGCGCGCCGGCACGAGACCTTGCCCCCTACTGGAGTTCCCACTACATGACGAGCAGCATCGAGGCCCCTCCACCTGCGACGGAGATCCCGCGCGTAGCGGTCAACGACATCGGATCGGCGGAGGACCTCTTCGCCGCGATCGACTCCACCATCAAGTACTTCGACGACGGCGACATCGTCGACGGCACCGTCGTGAAGGTGGACCGGGACGAGGTGCTCCTCGACATCGGCTACAAGACCGAGGGCGTGATCCCCTCCCGCGAGCTGTCGATCAAGCACGACGTGGACCCGTCCGACGTGGTCAGCGTGGGCGACAAGGTCGAGGCCCTGGTGCTCCAGAAGGAGGACAAGGAGGGCCGGCTGATCCTGTCCAAGAAGCGCGCCCAGTACGAGCGCGCCTGGGGCACGATCGAGCGGATCAAGGAGGAGGACGGCGTCGTCACCGGCACCGTCATCGAGGTCGTCAAGGGTGGCCTGATCGTCGACATCGGCCTGCGCGGCTTCCTGCCGGCCTCCCTCGTCGAGATGCGGCGAGTGCGCGATCTGCAGCCGTACGTCGGCCAGCAGCTCGAGGCCAAGATCATCGAGCTCGACAAGAACCGCAACAACGTCGTCCTCTCCCGCCGGGCCTGGCTGGAGCAGACCCAGTCCGAGGTGCGCCAGAACTTCCTTACCCAGTTGAAGAAGGGGCAGATCCGTTCCGGCGTCGTCTCCTCGATCGTGAACTTCGGCGCCTTCGTCGACCTGGGCGGGGTCGATGGCCTGGTGCACGTGTCGGAGTTGTCGTGGAAGCACATCGACCACCCGGGCGAGGTTGTCGAGGTCGGCCAGTCGGTCACCGTCGAGGTGCTCGACGTCGACATGGACCGGGAGCGGGTCTCGCTCTCGCTGAAGGCCACCCAGGAGGACCCCTGGCAGCAGTTCGCCCGCACCCACCAGATGGGGCAGATCGTGCCGGGCAAGGTCACCAAGTTGGTCCCCTTCGGCGCGTTCGTACGGGTCGAGGAGGGCATCGAGGGTCTCGTCCACATCTCCGAGCTGGCCGAGCGCCATGTGGAGATCCCCGAGCAGGTCGTGCAGGTCGGGGATGACGTCATGGTGAAGATCATTGACATCGACCTCGATCGGCGGCGCATCTCGCTATCACTCAAGCAGGCCAACGAGGGCGCCGACCGCAGCCTGGACGAGTTCGACCCGACCATGTACGGCATGCCCGCTACCTACGACGAGCACGGCAACTACAAGTACCCAGACGGGTTCGACCCGGAGACGCAGGAGTGGCTGCCCGGGTACGAGGAGCAGCGCGCCACCTGGGAGCAGCAGTACGCCGAGGCGCACTCTCGCTGGGAGGCGCACAAGCAGCAGGTGGCCGAGGCCCGCAAGGCAGATTCGGGGGCAGACGCGCCCGCCAGCTACTCCTCGGACGAGGATGAGGCCGAGTCAGCAGCGGGGGGGACGCCGATTCCCGGGCCGCAGGGCGCACTTGCGTCCGACGAGGCCCTGCAGGCCCTGCGCGAGAAGCTGACCGGCGGCGACAGCTGACCTGACCCGCTCGGACGCGAGGGCTCGCCGCATGTTGCGGGTCGGGCTGACCGGCGGGGTCGGCTCCGGCAAGTCCGAGGTGAGCCGCTTGCTCGTTGAGCATGGGGCGGTGTTGATCGACGCCGACCGGCTGGCACATGAGGTAGTGGCACCCGGTACGCCGGGCCTCGCCGCCGTCGCCGCGGAGTTCGGGCCGGCAGTGGTCGGCCCGGGAGGCGAGCTCGACCGGGCCGCCGTGGCCGACCTGGTGTTCGCCGACGAGCCGGCCCGGCGGCGCTTGGAGGCGATCGTGCATCCGCTGGTTCGCTCGCGTGCTGCCGCGCTCGAAGCGGCGGCCCCGCCAGGCTCGGTCGTCGTCCACGACATCCCGCTGCTGGTGGAAACCGGCCAGGCGGGCCGGTTCGACGTCGTTGTCGTGGTCGATGCGCCGTACGAGCTGCAGCTGGACCGTCTAACCAGGCTGCGCGGCTTGAGCCGGGCGGAGGCGGTGGCTCGCATTGCCGCCCAGGCCACCCGAGAGCAGCGGCTTGCGGCGGCCGACCGGGTAGTCGTCAACGGCGGCTCCGTGGCGGCGCTCTCGACCGCCGTGGACCGACTGTGGGCCTACCTCAAAGCCCAATTGGCTGCCCCGTAGCGCTGCGCACTGGGGACCCGCGGACCGCCTGGTCCGATCGGCCGTGGTGAAGCCGGCGTCAGGCGGCGAGGTCGGGGTCGGCCAGCTTGCGCAGCTGCGCCAAGGCCTCCCGCTCGAGCTGGCGCACCCGCTCGGCGGAGACGCCATGGCGGGCGCCGATCTCGGCCAGCTTCTCCTGCCGTCCGTCGACCAGGCCGTAGCGCGAGCGGATGACGTCGGCCGAGCGCGGGTCGAGCCGGTCTACGAGGTCGTCGAGGCGCCGGCGCGATTCGTCGTCGAGCAGGGCGCTGTCGGGGCCCGGGGTGGTCTCTCGGGCCACCAGGTCACCGAGCGACGTCTCGCCCTCGGTGTCGACCGGAGTGTCGAGGCTCACGTGGTCGCGTCCCCACGCCATCAGGTCCAGCACCCGCTCGAGGGGGATCTCGAGCTCGGCGGCGATCTCCTCGGGCTCGGGCTCGCGCCCGAGCTGGCGCTCGAGCGTACGGCGTGCGGACCCGATCTGGTTGAGCTCCTCGACGACGTGGACCGGCAGCCGGACGACCCGGGCCTGCTGGGCGATGCCACGAGTGATGGCCTGGCGGACCCACCAGGTCGCGTACGTCGAGAACTTGAAGCCCCGCTCGTAGTCGAACTTCTCGACTGCGCGGATGAGGCCGGTGTTGCCCTCCTGGACCAGGTCGAGCATGGGCATGGCCGACCGACCGTACTTGCGGGCGATGGAAACCACCAGCCGCAGGTTGGCCTGGATGAAGCGTTGAGTGGCCCGCTCACCGTCGGCGACCAGCCACTCGAGCTCCTTGCGGCTGGCCAGCATGGGGGCGCCACCCTTGCGCCGGCCGACCCGCCCGCTCTCGAGCAGGTGTGCGGCGAGCAGCCCGGCCTCGATCGACTTAGCCAGCTCGACCTCGGTCGCGGCGTCGAGCAGCGGGGTGCGGGCGATCTCGTCGAGGTACAGGCCGACACTGTCGCGTCCCTCGATGTTGTGCTCGCGCGACTCGGCTGTCGAGCTGCGGCGGTTGGCCACGGTTGCCTCTCCTCTGCCGTTCGTTCGTCTCATTGGCCACAACACCCGGGTCTTCCGGAGGATTCCCCGAGGTGACCTGGCCCTTCGCTTCTGAAGGACTACCTAGTAAGACGCGCGAGCCTACGTGTCAGTTGCCCCTCTCAGGGGCTTCTTACACCAGTACGGACAGGTTTCGGTAACGGTTCAGCCAAGGGTCGGCTGCACTGTCGGTCGGCACCTGCACCCTGCCGGCCGCCTCGGCCCGGGGCTCAACGGCCGATCCGGTGCACCGGCTCGGACGACGCGCCGGCGGTGTGGATCGCCCAGGCCGCCACATCGGCCGTCTGGCGCCACTTGTCGTAGCGGCCGCTGGCCCCCCCGTGGCCGGCCGACATCTCGCAGACCAGCACGATCGGCCGGTCGCCGGTGGCGGTGGCGCGCAGCCGGGCCACCCACTTGGCCGGCTCGACGTACAGCACCCGGGTGTCGTTGATCGACGTTCGGGCGTAGATCGCCGGGTATGCGGTCGCCGCCACGTTCTCGTACGGGGTGTACGACCTCATGTAGGCGTAGACCTCGCGGTCGTGCAGCGGGTCCCCCCACTCGTCCCACTCGATGACGGTTAGCGGCAGCGCGGGGTCGAGGATCGAGGTCAGCGCGTCGACGAAGGGCACGATCGCCTCGATGCCGGCGAACAGCTCCGGCGCGGCGTTGGCGACCGCGCCCATGAGCAGTCCGCCCGCGCTGCCGCCCTGCGCCACCAGCCGGTCGGGGGACGTCCAGCCCGTGTCGACCAGGTGCCGGGCGCAGTCCACGAAGTCGTTGAAGGTGTTCTTCTTCTCCAGCTTCTTGCCGTGCTCGTACCAGGCTCGGCCCATCTCGCCGCCACCCCGGATGTGCGCGCATGCCCAGACCATGCCTCGCTCGAGCAGCGAGAGCACCGGGATCCTCATGGCCGGATCCATGCTCGCCTCGTACGACCCGTAGCCGTAGAGCAGCAGCGGGGTGTTGGCCCGCGGCTGGACGTCCTTGTGCCGCACGATCGACAGCGGCACCTGGGCGCCGTCGCGAGCCGTCACCCACTCGCGGGTCTGCACGAACTCGGCGGGGTCGTAGCCACCGAGCACGGGGGTCTGCTTGCGAACGTAGCGTTCCCCGCTGCGGGGGTCGTACTCGAGCACGGTGTCCGGGGTCAGCCAGGAGCCGTACGACAGCCGCACCAGCGGCTGGCGCCAGTCGGAGAAGCCGGTCGCGTAGGCGTCGAACATCGGCTCGTCGAAGTCGATGTTGGCGCCCGCGCCCAGCCGGCCGGCTCGGAGGTCGAAGACTCGCACCTGCGGCAGACCGGCCTCGCGCAGGTTGACGACCACGCAGTCCGCCGCGGCCTGTACGTCGGTCAACCGGACCGAGTCGCTCGCCGGGATCACCGGCTCGAGCTCGTCAAGGGAGTTGAGGTCGAGTGTCCCGGCGCCGAGCGCGAAGTTGAGCGCCCCCCGGTTGTGCAGCACTAGCAGGCGGTCCTCGCCGCCGACGACGGAGTGCTCGACGGAGTACTCGACGCCCTCCTCGCGAGGTACGAGGATGTGCGGCACCCCAGTCGGGTCGTCCGCGGCGAGCAGCCGCACCTCCGAGGTGATCTTCGAGCCGGACTCGACCACCAGGAAGCGGTCCGAGGTGGTGCGCCAAATCCTGGTCCAGAACTTCTCGTCGCGCTCATGGTGGACGACGGCGTCCTCGGCGACCGCGGTGCCGACGGCATGCCGCCAGACCTTGTCCGGCCGCCAGGCCGCGTCGACCGTGGTGTAGAAGAGGTGGTCGCCGGCCGGCGCCCACACGGCCCGGTGCACGGTGTTCGGTATTTCGTCGGGGAGCAGCTCGCCGCTGCCGAGGTTCTTGATGCGGATGGTGTAGCGCTCGTCGCCCACGACATCGATCGAGTAGGCCAGCAGGCTGCCGTCGACGCTGACCGAGAAGGTGCCGAGGGAGAAGAAGTCGTGCCCCTCGGCCAGCTCGTTGCAGTCGAGCATGACCTCCTCATCCGGTGCCGACTGGTCGGGGCGAATGTCTGGCGGGGTCCAGTCGTCGGGAGTGGTGACGGGGCAGCGGCACAGCACCGGGTACTGCGAGCCCTCGCGGGTCCGGCGGTAGTACCAGTGGTCGCGGCTACGGGTCGGGACCGACAGGTCGGTCTCCTGTGTCCGCGCCTTGATCTCATCGAAGATCTGGCTCCGCAGGGGCCCCAGGTGCGCGGTCGCCGCCTCGTAGTAGGCGTTCTCGGCCTTGAGGTAGGCGATCGTGTCGGGGCTCTGCTTGTCGCGCAGCCACTCGTAGTCGTCGACGAACGTGTCGCCGTGGTGGGTGCGGGGGACCGGGACCCGCTTCGCGACGGGCGGCTCCGGGAGGCTGCTTGGTTCGCTCACTCAGGAGACCCTACCGGGGACCTGCCCCTGCGTCCGAACGCTCGGGACGGGCACCAACGGGTGCCAACTGGTCGGATACCGCGGGTCTCCACCGGCCCGGACCGGTGGTACGGGACCACCGGATGCACCACTAGATCCGGGACTGGAAGGTCATGGGGACAGTGGCACGGGCTCGGCTGGCTGCGGCGCTTGGCGGGCCGCCCGCTCCAGCCGCCGCACGGACCGCGACCCCAGCGTCAGCGCGACAAGTGCCAGGTAGGCGACACCCGAGCCGAGTACGACGTCACGTGCGGGCCAGACTCCGGCCAGCGGACCGAACAGCAGCTCGCCCAGCGGGATTGCCACGAAGCTGCCCACTGCGTCGTACGACGAGACCCGCGAGAGCAGCTGGTTCGGTACATGCTCCTGCAGCGACGTGTTCCAGGTGATGCCGAAGACCTCTTGGCCCGCCCCCGCCACGCACATCAGCGCGGTCAGCAGGCCGGTCGCCGGCGCCAGGCCGAGCACGAACATCGGCAGCGCCAGCGCTCCGACGCCGATCATGCCGGCGCGCAGCGCGTACCGCGGCCTCCAGCGCAGCATCACGACGGTCGCCGCCAGCAGTCCGAGGGACTCCGCGCTGACGGCGTACCCCCAGGCCGGGATGCCGACTGTCTGTTTCGCGATCATCGGGCCGAGGGTGAAGATCGACCCGGCCTGGATCGCGTTGAGCGCCCCGAACGCCAGCACGACCACCCACAGCCAGGTATACGACGTGAACGCGCTCCAGCCGTCGCGAAGGTCGCGCCAGGCCGAGGTGCTGGCCAAGTCGGAGCTCCGTGCTGCAGGCAGCCCGAGCCGGGCCATGAAACCCGCTGCGACGGCCCACGTAAGCGCGTCGACGGCGATGGCCCAGCCGGAGCCGAGTCCCACGACCAGCAGGCCGCCCACGCTGGGGCCGACGATGGTGGCCCCGCCGCGTACCAGCGAAAGCAGCGAGTTCGCCTGTTGGAGGTGGGTGCGCGGGACCACCTGCGGGATCAGACCCTGCATGGCCGGCATGGTGAACGCGCTGAACGTGCCGTTCAGTGCCTCGATCACGACGACCATCCACAGGCGGGCAGCGCCGGTCAGCAACAGCGCCGCGACGGCCCCCTGCGTCAGGGCCGAGAGCACGTGCGAGGCGACCAGCACGGTCGAGCGCGAGAACCGGTCCGCGACCACGCCGCCCACCAGGAGAAACACCACGAGCGGCACGCTGCGGGCAGCGAGCACCCAGCCAAGTGCGGTCGCCGAGTTCCCAGTCAGGTCGAGTACCGCGAACGTGAGCGCGATCGGGGCCAGCGCGGAGCCGGACAGGGAGATCGCCCGGCCGGTGAAGTAGATGGCGAACTGCCGCTGCCGGAGCGGCGCGAGGCCCTCGGGCAGCCTCATCGGGTGCCGTTCCGGCGGCGGCTCGGCGACTGGATCCGACTCGCGCCAGTGCTCGCTGGCCGAGTGCGCGGCTCCGCCGGCTCGTCGGTCAGCTCGAAGAGAGCGGCGCTCATGTTCACGTGGACCGTCCCGCGGGCGCGAGGCGGCTCGGCATGGGCGTGCAGCCGGCTGGAGGCTTGTATGACGGCGCTCAGCACCTCCTCCCAGACCTCCGGGCGCACCCATACCTCCGCGTCGGTAGCGGACTGTGGTCGCCGTGGTGCCGCGTAGGCGTACCGGCGCACGAGCTCCTCGGCAATCGCACGGACGAAGCCAGCGCTGCTCGCATCGGGCTCGGCCTCGGGCGCGCTCGTCCAGGGTGAGTCGTCCGCCCAAGGGTGGCGGTAGACCTTCGCCAGGCCACCGCGGACGCGGCGCTCGGCGGCGACCTCGAGCAAGCCGGCGGCAGCGAGCAGCCGCAGGTGGTAGGAGGCGTTCGCCTGCGTGATGCCGAGCTCCCGGGCCACCTCGGCCGCGCTGAGCTGGGCGCCCGTCAGCAGGGACAGCATCCGTAGCCGAAGGGGGTGCGCGGTGGCGCGCAGGGCGGACACCTCCCAAGACATGTTTGGCAGTATGCCGCGGCGGGCGCACACCGTCAAACGGTTGTTTGAGGGATGCGTAACACGTGGCCAGCCGAGGGTGGCCAGGTCCGCCGGGACCCGTCGAGCTTGGCTCGCCGTCGGGCGGCGCGGCCTTCGACTGGCCGCGGGTGGGTGCCCGCCCGCCCACAATGGTTGTCGTGGACCTCAACGCCGACCTGGGAGAGGGGTTCCCCTTCGACGAGGAGCTGCTTGACATCGTGACGTCTGCCAACGTCGCGTGCGGGTTCCACGCGGGCGATCGGGCCACGATGCGCACGGCGTGCGAGCACTGCGTCGCCCACGGGGTCCGTATCGGCGCCCAGCCGTCGTACCGGGATCGCGAGGGCTTCGGCCGGCGGGACCTCGGCGTCAGCGTCGACACGCTGATCGACGACCTGGAGGAGCAGGTCGCGGCGTTGCTGGACGCCGCGGCGCGAGCCGGGGCCAAGGTGGCCTACCTCAAGCCGCACGGGGCTCTTTACAACCGGGCGGCCTGGGATGCCGACCGCGCCGGGGCCGTGGTCGAGGTGGCCAGCCGCCACGGCCTGCCGGTGCTTGGGCTGCCCGGATCCGAGCTGCTGCGGCTGGCCGAGCTGGCCGGGCTGACAGCGCGCCGCGAGTTCTTCGCCGACCGCGGGTACGACGACGGCGGGCGGCTGGTGCCGCGCGGCGACGAGCGGGCGCTCGTCACCGATCCGGCGGTGGCGGCCGCCCGGGTTCGCACGCTGGTGGAGCGGGGGACCGTGCTGTCGGTGTCCGGCCGGTCGGTGCCGGTCGCGGCGGACAGCATCTGTGTCCACGGCGACACCCCGGGCGCGGTGGCGGTGGCCCGCGGCGTGCGTGGCGCGCTCGCGGCCCTGGGGGTTCCCGTGGCGGCGGTGGCCTGATGCCGCGGGTGCTCCCGTACGGTGACCACGGCCTCCTGCTCGAGCTGGGGAGCCTCACGGAGGCGCAGGCCGCCTACCGCGCGGTGCGAGCGCTCGTCGCCGGCGGTGAGCTGCCGACGCCGGTCGACGTCGTACCCGGCGCGCGCACGGTCCTCGTCGCCGGCCTCGACCGGGGCGCGGCGCCGAGTTGGCAGGCGGCCCTGGGGGCGCTCCGACCCGACGCCGCTGCGCCCCTGCCGGTCGAGTCGGGCGTCGAGACGGTCATCACCGTCCGGTACGACGGCCGGGACCTGGCCGAGGTTGCTGCCGAGTGGGGCTGCTCGACAGCGGCGGTCGTCGACCGCCACCTGGCGGCCGCGTTCACGGTCGCCTTCTGCGGCTTCGCGCCGGGCTTCGCCTACTGCACGGCCGACCCCCCGCTGCCCCCGGTACGGCGGCTGGCGGAGCCCCGGCGCAGCGTGGGCGCCGGCAGCGTGGCCCTCGGCGGGGAGTTCTGCGGGGTATACCCACGCGCCATGCCTGGCGGGTGGCGGCTCGTCGGGACCACCGACGCCGTGCTCTTCGACCCCGACCGCGAGCCGGCGGCGCTCCTGCGGCCAGGTGACCACCTCCGGTTCACCGCCGGAGGGCGGCCTTGACTTTCCCCGGAGCGGCCGGCCTTCGGGTGGAGAGAACCGGCCCGCAGCTGCTGGTCGAGGACCTGGGACGGCCCGGCCTGGCCCACCTCGGCGTGCCGCCGTCAGGCGCTTTGGACCGGTCTGCGCTGGCGCTGGCCAACCGACTCGTCGGCAACCCCGAAGGGGCGGCCGGCCTGGAGGCCCTGCTCGGCGGGTGCGTGCTCGTCGCCGAACGCTCGCTGCGGCTGGCGGTCACCGGCGCGAGCGTCGGGATCCGGGTCGACGATCGGGCGATGCCGTGGGGGCAGCCGGTGCCGGTCACCGCGGGGGCCCGGCTCGAGCTGGGACCGGTCGGCTGGCCCGGCCTGCGGTGCTGGCTCGCGGTCGGTGGCGGCATCGCCGTCGCGCCGGTGCTCGGGAGCCGGTCGACGGACGTGCTGACCGGGCTTGGGCCAGCCCCCGTCGGGATAGGCGACCGGCTGCCGGTGGGGGACGAGCTCGGCGAGGTCGGGTCTGGGTCGGCGGTGCCGGATGCGACCCGCCAGCCCTTGGTGCTCGACCTCGCGCCGGGGCCCCGCCGGGACTGGCTCACCGACGACGCGCTGGAGCGGCTGACCGCTCCCGGGCTGCGCGTGATGCCGGCCTCGAACCGGGTGGCGCTGCGGCTGTCGGGCCTAGAGGGGCTCCCGGCTCGGCGTACCCACGAGCTGCCCAGCGAGGGGGTGCTGACCGGCGCCGTGCAGCTGCCGCCCTCCGGACAGCCGGTGGTCTTCCTCGCCGATCACCCGGTCACCGGCGGCTATCCGGTCGTCGGGGTCGTCAGCGAGGCTGGTCTGCGCCGGTGTGCGCAGGCCCGGCCGGGGGACTCGGTGCGCTTCGGGCTGCGTTGAGCGGTCGCGGCGGCGCGGGGCTGAGCGCCGGGTCGTCGGCAGCCAGCGTATGGATCGGACCGGGCGGGCTGTCGGCCGTCTCGAAGCGGACGGTCACCCGCCCGAGGCCGGCTCCCCACACCCAACCCGCGCCGTAGGTCTCGTGTATCACGTCCGCGCCCGCCAGCCATCGCCGGGCAGTCTCCGCGCCGGCGGAGCCGGCGGACGGGGCCGGTGTCGACTCGGCCGGCGGCTCAGCCCGGACCTCGTCGTACTCGAACAGGTCCTGCTGGACCCAGTCCACCAGCCCCGACACCCCGACTCCGAGCAGCCGGACGCCCTCGGAGGTGTCGACCTCGCTCAGAAGCCGACGCGCCAGCCGGCCTACGACGGACACCCGGTCGGTGGGCCCCGACAGCGTGGTCGACCTGGTGTGCGTCGTGAAGTCGTGGCGGCGCACCTTGAGCGTCACCGTGCGCCCGCTTAGGTGGGCCCGCCCGAGCCGGGCGCAGACCGCGCTGGCCTGCCGGTCGACGATGCCCTCGAGGAGAGCCTGGTCGACCAGGTCGTAGTCAAAGGTGTCCTCGACCGACACCGACTTGGTCTCCCGCACGGGTACCACCGGCCGGTCGTCCTCGGCTCGGGCCAGCAGGAAGACGCTCGACCCCTGGGCCTGTCCGAGGATGCGCACGAGCTCCTCCCGGCTCAGCTGCTCTAGCTCCTCGACGGTGTGGATGCCGATGTGGTGCAGCCGCTCCGCCGTGGCCGGTCCCACGCCCGGCAGCACGGTCACCTGCATGGGGCGGAGCAGGTCTCGTTCGGTGCCGGGGGGTACGACGACGCAGCCGTCCGGCTTGTCGAGCTCGCTCGCCACCTTCGCCACCAGCTTGGAGCTGCCGATCCCGACCGACGAGGTGAGTCCGCCGGTGGCCTCCTGGACCGCCGCCTTGAGCTGGGCGGCGACCGCGGCCAGCGCGGGCGCGGTGAGCTCGACCGGGGCGCGGGCGGCGAGCAGGTCGACGTACGCCTCATCGAACGACAATGGCTCGACCACCGGGGACAGATCCCGCAGCGTGCCCATGACCGCATCGCTGCTCAGCCGGTAGGCGTCGAAGCGGCCGCCCAGGAACGCGGCGTGCGGGCAGCGGGTGCGCGCCAGCGCCATCGACATGGCGGAGCGCACGCCGAACTTCCTGGCCTCGTACGACGCGGTCGCCACCACACCGCGCGGCCCGAGCCCGCCCACGATGACGGGCTTGCCGCGAAGCGACGGCTTGTCGCGCTGCTCGACCGCGGCGAAGAACGCGTCTAGGTCGAGATGCAGGACCGACGCCTGGTTGCGCACACCTCATGATCCCCGATCGCGCCGCCCACAGCTTCGCCCGCGAGCCTGGCAGCGGCGGCCGGGGCACGCTGAGGTGGCGGCATGTCGAACCGCAGGCGTCCCCTCAAGCCGGTCAGCGATCGGTCGCCGGACCAGCCCGACCAGCCGGTCGCGAGACTCTCGGGCCCGACCGACCTGGTGGCGATGATCCCGTACCTGTTCGGGTTCCAGCCGGTCGAGAGTGTCGTGGTGGCGGCGGTCTCGCGCTCCAGTCGTCGCCTCGGCGACATGTTCCGGCTGGATCTCGTGGACGACACCGCCCACGGCGACGAGGCGGCCGGGTACCTGCTGGAGCTGACCTGTCGTCAGGGCGCCGAAGCGGTCGCCGTGGTCGCCTACAGCGAGTGCGTCGACCTCGCTGACTGCGTCGTCCAGCCGCTGTTGCGACTCCTCGCCTCGGCCGGGATAGGCGTAATCGAGGCGCTGCGGGCGGACGGGCGCCGTTGGTGGTCCTACCTGTGCCCCGACCCGGCGTGCTGTCCGCCTCAGGGGACTCCGTACGACGCCGCCAGCTCCCCGGCCGCCGCCTTCGCGGTCGTCGCCGGGCTGACTCGGGCGCCCGACCGGGAGGCGCTGCGAGAGCTGTTCGCGCCGGCGTCCGCGCGCGAGCGCGGCAGGGTCGCCGCGGAGATGGCTCGGCTCGGCCCTGCCCTGGCCAGCGCGCCCCGGCGGCCGGTCGGGAACGCGGCCGGTGGGCGCGTCGGCACCTCGACGCCGCCCGGCCCGCCCGCGCTGGCGCAGGGCGAGCTGGCGGGGCGGCTGGTGACCCGCCTGGAGGAGGCGCTCGCCGAACCCGACGGGATCGCGGCCGACGACCTGGCCTGGCTCTGCCTCGCCGTACGAGACCCGGACCTGCGCGGCGTCGCGATGGCCCTGCTGGACCGGGTCAATGCACTTGACCAGTTCGAGGTCTGGCGACGGGTGATGGCCGTGGCACCCGACCCCGACCTCCCCGCGGTCGGCGGGCTCGCCGCGCTGGCGGCCTGGGTGAGCGGGCACGGCGTGCTCGCCTCGCACGCGGCCGAGCGGGTGCTCGAGGTCGACCCGTGCGCCGCCTTGGCGGAGCTGGTCCGGCAGCTGCTGGCGGCGGGCACCAACCCGGCCGTCTGGGAGCGGCTGCGAGGGGATGTAACCCGGAGGCCCGCCGGTTCGGCCTGACCCGACCACCACCCGCTGGTGCCGCCCGGCCCGGTCGACTGAAGATGAGGTCTGGCGCCGGACCGGGCGGCACGGCAGGCTTGGGCACGACGGAGCAGTCGGCTGCCGGCCGCCGGAAGGAGGTGTCTCGTGGGCCGAGACGTCGAGAGCCGCGAGTTCACCCGCGAGGACCGGACCCGTTACCGCGCGAAGGTCCGCGCCTGTCTGGACGTGTTCGCGCGGATGCTCAGCGAGTCCCGCTTCGACTTCGAGCGGCCGCAGGTCGGACTCGAGGTGGAGCTGAACCTCGTCGACGCCGAGTTCGACCCGGCGATGAAGAACGTCGAGGCGCTCGAGGCCATCGCGGACCCCGCGTTCGTCACCGAGCTCGGTCGCTTCAACCTCGAGATCAACATCGCTCCGCGTCGGCTGGTGGACGGTGGCGTGGGGCGGTTTGAGCACGACGTCCGCGCGAGCCTCAACGCGGCAGAGAAAAAAGCGCGCGAGGTCGGGGCGCACATGGTCACCGTCGGGATCCTGCCCACGCTGCGGCCGGGGGACATGGTCACCGACACTCTCTCACCCAACCCCCGCTACCAGCTCATCAACGACCAGGTGTTCGCTGCCCGTGGCGAGGACATCCAGATCATCATCGCCGGAGCCGAGCGACTCGACTTCACGGCCGACTCGATCATCCCCGAGGCCGCGTGCACCTCCAGCCAACTGCATCTCCAGGTGAGCCCGGAGGACTTCGCGGCGTACTGGAACGCGTCGCAGGCGATCGCCGGCATACAGCTGGCGGTGGGCGCGAACTCCCCGTTCCTCTTCGGCCGGGAGCTCTGGGCAGAGACCCGAGTCGCGCTGTTCGAGCAGGCCACCGACACGCGCTCGGAGGAGCTCAAGGCGCAGGGGGTCCGCCCCCGGGTCTGGTTCGGCGAGCGCTGGGTGACGTCGATCTTCGACCTGTTCGAGGAGAACGTGCGGTACTTCCCGGCGCTGCTCCCGATCACCGGGGACGAGGACCCGGTGGCCGTGCTGGACGCCGGCCACACCCCGGCGCTGGCCGAGCTGAGGCTGCACAACGGCACCATCTACCGCTGGAACCGGCCGGTCTACGACGTGGTCGACGACGTGCCGCACCTGCGCGTCGAGAACCGGGTGCTACCAGCCGGACCGACCGTCGTCGACATGATGGCGAGCGCGGCGTTCTACTTCGGCCTGGTGCGCGTGCTCGCGGAGGACGACCGGCCCATCTGGTCGCAGATGTCCTTCAGCGCGGCGGAGGAGAACTTCCACAACGGAGCCCGGGACGGGATCGCCGCGCAGGTCTACTGGCCCGGGGTCGGCACCGTGTCCGCGGTCGAGCTGTGCCTGCGCAAGCTGCTGCCCCTCGCCAAGGAGGGCCTGGAGCGGTGGGGGCTGTCGGGGGCCGAGACGGACCGGCTGCTGGGCGTCATCGAGGGTCGCTGCCTGCGCGGGATCAACGGAGCGAGCTGGCAGGTGCAGGCGGTACACGAGCTGGAGTCGGCCGGCAAGGGCGGCCGCCCGCAGGCGCTTCGGGACATGCTCCGGTGCTACTGCGACAACATGCACGCTAACGTCCCCGTGCACGAATGGCCCGCCGCAACAGCCCACCCGGGCACTCCCCGGTAGCCTGCGGCCACGGGGGTGCGCCGCGCCAGCGGTCGCGGGCGCACGGGAGAAGGAGCGTCGATGGGCGTGATCGTGGTCGGCTACGTGCCCACGCCGGAGGGCCGGGCGGCGCTGCGGCTGGCCGCCGAGGAGGCGACGCTCAAGCGCGTCCGGCTCGTCGTGGTGAGCTCACAGCGCGGCGGGCGGGAGCCGGTCGGAGCTGGTGCGGAGGCGTCCGCCGTACTGGATGCGGTGGCAGACGAGCTGACCGCGGCCGGCATCCCGCACGAGGTGCGACAGCTGGTCCGCGGAGGTGACGCCGCGGAGGACCTGATCAGCATCGCCGCGGAGGTGTCGGCCGACCTCATCGTGATCGGCCTGCGGCGGCGCTCCCCGGTCGGCAAGCTGGTCCTGGGCAGCAACGCGCAGCGCATCCTGCTGGACGCCCCCTGCCCGGTACTGGCGGT
>DASSHZ010000028.1:0-8072 GCA_035692425.1 Nocardioidaceae bacterium | reverse complement strand
CGATGGTGGCGGCTCGGCGGAACCTGGTCATGGCTGTCCCCCTGTGCAGGTGATCGTTGCGCCCCGGGCGGTCGTTCCGAGGAGCCAGCGGTTGCTATGTGCAGGCAAGCGCACTCAGGCTAGACCCAAGGGTCCGATTTGTCCGGAAAACCGGGCGACGTCTTACCGATGTCGTGTCGCTAACGCGACCTATCCGTCGCGGTTGGCGTACCGATGTCGTGTCGGAGACGCGGGGTCAGGAAGGGCTGTCCAGGACCAGGGTGACCGGCCCGTCGTTCTCCGAGGCGACCACCATGTCCGCCCCGAACACACCCCGCGCCACCGTGGCGCCGAGACCCTCCAGGGCCGCGCACACCTCGTCGTACACGGGCTCCGACACCGGCCCGGGCGCGGCCGCGTTCCAGGTGGGCCGGCGCCCCTTGCGCGCGTCGCCGTACAACGTGAACTGGCTGACCACCAGGATCGGCGCGTCCACCTCCGACGCGGACTGCTCGTCCCGCAGGATCCGCAGCGACCAGATCTTGCGCGCCATCCACGAGACCTCCCGCGGTCCGTCGGAGTGCGTCACCCCGAGCAGGACCAGCAGCCCGGCCTTCTCGATCGCCCCGACGACCTGCCCGTCCACACTTACCGACGCGGACAGCACCCGTTGCACGACGGCTCTCAACGATCCACTCCTGTCAGCGCGACGACCCCCGCAGGATGACCCGCAGGCCCGGCCCGACTCCCCGCGGGACCACCCGCGCAGTCTGGCACGATGACGCCATGAGCTCTGCGACCGCCGGGGACCTGCTGATCACCGTCGCGCCCACCGGGGCGGAGACCGCCAAGGAGGACTGCCCCCAGCTGCCCACCACGCTGGAGGAGCTGGTCGACACCGCGAAGCGCTGCCAGGCCGCCGGCGCGGCGATGATCCACGTGCACATCCGCGACGCCGAGCACAAGCCGACCCTCGACCAGGGCCGGCTGAAGGCGACCGTGGAGGCGCTGCACGAGCAGACCGACCTGGTCGTCCAGCTGTCCACCGGCGGCTCCGTGCACGACCCGCTCGACAAGCGGCTGAAGGTGCTCGACGCGCAGCCGGACTCCTGCAGCCTGACCATGGGCACCACGAACTTCGGCGACGACGTGTTCTCCAACCCGTGGCCGTTCATCACCGAGCTGTACCAGCTCACCCAGGAGCGCCAGGTGGTCCCCGAGTTCGAGCTGTTCGACCTCGGGCACGTGCACGCGCTGCACCGGCTGCTGGACAAGTACGGCCCGCCCTACGGCGGTCGCGTGCACTGCGACCTGGTGATGAACGTGCCCGGCGGCATGCCCGGTACGACGGACGCGCTGGTCGCCGCGGTGGCCGCCCTGCCGGACGCGGTCACGTCCTGGTCCGCCACCGGCATCGGCCGGTCCACGCTGAACGTGATCCTGGCCTCGCTGTCCAAGGGTGGCCACCTGCGCGTGGGCATGGAGGACGTGCTCACCCTGGCCCGCGGCGTCCCCGTCGAGCACAACGAGCAGCTGGTGTCCCGGGCGGCCGAGATCGGGCGGATGGCCCAGCGCACCCCGATGAGCCCCGACGAGGCGCGGGAGCTGCTGGCCATCAAGCCCCGCTGAGGGTGATCGGTTCGACACCGCGGCCCGCACGTCGTACCCCTGCCTCACGGATAGACTTCTCCATCATGGAAGCCCTCTTCATCACCCTGATGTGCCTCGTCGTGCTCCTGACCGGCTTCGTCGCGCTGGTCGTGCTGTACAAGCTGATGAACGCCGACAACTGATGCCCTTCGAGATCCCGCAGAACCTCCACCCGGACTGTGCGCCGGTGGCCTGGCTGCTCGGGACCTGGGCCGGCAACGGGCACGGCGACTACCCGACCATCGACGGGTTCGCCTTCGGGCAGGAGATGATCTTCACCCACGACGGCCGGCCGTTCTTCCACTACATGAGCCGCGCCTGGATCGTCGACGAGAACGGCGAGAAGCTCCGCGACTCCGCGATCGAGACCGGCTTCCTGCGCCCCAAGGCTGACGGCTCGCTGGAGTGGCTGATCGCGCACCACACCGGGTTCGTCGAGGTCTGGTACGGCCAGGCCGAGGGCGCCAAGGTCGAGATCGCCACCGACGCGGTGGTGCGGACCAAGACGGCCAAGGAGTACGTCGGAGGGACCCGGATGTACGGCCTGGTCGAGGGCGACCTCCTCTGGGCCTTCGACATGGCGGCGATGAGCCAGGAGCTGCAGCCGCACCTGTGGGCCCGGCTGGTCCGCCGGTAGACGCTGCCCCGGCCCCCGCCGCTGTCTTTACCGATGTTGTGTCGGAAACGCGACCTATACGTCGCGCTTGGCGTACCGACGTCGTGTCGGAAACGCGACCCATACGTCGCGCTTGGCGTACCGACGTCGTGTCGAAAACGCGACCCATACGTCGCGCCTGACGTACCAATATCGGTAAGAACGGCGCGGTCCTAGACTCGGCAGGGTGAGCAGCAGTAGCACGGAGCACGCTTCTCCGCAGGAGTGGCAGGCCCGCCTGCGCGAGAAGGGCTACCGGCTCACCCCGCAGCGCGAGCTCGTGCTGCACGCCGTGGAGCGGCTCGGTCACGCCACCCCCGACGAGGTGCACGCCGAGATCCGGGCGCAGTCCAGCGCGGTGAACCTGTCCACGGTGTACCGCACCCTCGAGCTGCTCGAGGAGCTTGGCCTGGTGCGGCATGCCCACATCACCGACCGCGCTCCGACGTACCACTCCACGGCCGCCCCCGACCACGCTCACCTGGTCTGCCGCGGCTGCGGCAAGGTCACCGAGGCCAGCCCCGCTGACGTCGCCCCGCTCACGGAGACGCTGGAGCAGAAGTTCGGCTTCCTCACCGACATCGGCCACCTGACCGTGTTCGGGCACTGTGAGGCCTGCGCCGGGCGCGCCGAGCCCCGTGGGCACGCCGGGGACGCCGGGCGGCATCAGGCATGAACCCGCTGCGCGAGCTCACCGAGCAGGACCTCAGGAAGCGCACCAGCGCGAAGTGGCGCGTCTACGACGCCGACGTGCTCCCGCTCTGGGTCGCCGAGATGGACGTCCCGCTCGCCGAGCCCGTCGAGCAGGCCCTCCAGCAGGCGATCGAGACGGGCGACACCGGGTATCCGATGCCCGAGACGTACGTCGAGGCGGCGGCCGGTTTCGCCAAGCAGCGCTGGGACTGGGCCTTCGACACCGCCCTCGCCCGCGTCGTACCCGACGTGATGCACGGCGCGATGGAGCTGCTGCGCGCGCAGCGGGCGGAGAGCGTGGTGGTCAACCCGCCGGTGTACCCGCCTTACTACGCCCACCTCGCGCACGAGGGCCGCCGCATCATCGAGGCCCCGCTGGCGCAGGGGCGGCTCGACCCGGACGCGCTGCGGCGCGCCTTCCGCGAGGCGCCGGGCCGCACGTCGTACCTCCTGTGCAGCCCGCACAACCCCACCGGCACCGTGCACACCGCCGAGGAGCTCCGGCAGGTGGCCGGGCTCGCGAAGGAGTACGGCGTGCGGGTGGTCGTCGACGAGATCCACGGACCGCTGACCTACGACGGAACGTTCGTGCCGTACCTCACCGTCGACGACGACGCCGTCGTCCTGCTGAGCGCCTCCAAGGCCTGGAACCTGGCCGGGCTGAAGGCCGCCGTCGCGGTCGCCGGGCCGGAGGCATCCGACGACGTGACCGGCCTCCCCGAACTGGTGTCCATGGGCGCCAGCCACTTCGGCGTGCTGTCCCATGTCGCGGCGTACACCCACGGCACGCCCTGGCTCGACGACCTCCTCGTCGGCCTCGACGAGAACCGGCGTCTTCTCGGTGACCTGCTGGCCCGGCACCTGCCCGAGGTCGGCTACCGGATGCCCGACGGGACGTACCTCGCCTGGCTGGACTGCCGGCCCCTCGGGCTCGGCGACGACCCGGCTGCGGTCTTCCTCGAGCGCGGCCGCGTCGCGTTCAACTCGGGACTCCCGTTCGGCGCCGGCGGGGCCGGGTTCGTACGGTTCAACTTCGCCACGCACCCCGACCTCCTCGACGAGGCGGTACGACGGATGGCCGCCGCCGTCTGACCCCGGACGGAAGCCTCGCCGTCCCCCGAACGGCACGACAAATCCGACATTCCACGCGCGACAACTTGTGCGTCGCGGGTTATTTCAGCAACAACCTTTCCCGGGGCGCCGAGTCGTCGCATAGTGGGCCTACCGGAAGGGGGCCGGGGTGAGCCGGGGGGCACGCACCCGGCCCCCCATGGCCCAGGACATCGTGCTCATCATCACAGCCCTGGTGACCGCTCGTTTGGTCTACCTTGCGATGATGGGCACACGATGACTTTCCGCAGCCCGCTCCTCGACCTGCCCGGTGCCGTCGCCGGCAACGGCATCGACGCGCCGGTCGCCGCGCACTACGGCTCGTTCCACGGCGAGCAGCGCACCCTGGAGAACGGCGAGGGCTTCGTCGACCTCTCCCACCGCGGCGTCATCCGTGTGAGTGGCCCGGACCGGCTCGGCTGGCTGCACAGCCTGACCTCGCAGTTCTTCGAGAACCTGGCCCCGCGCACCCCGGTCGCCGCGCTCGTGCTCTCCCCGCAGGGGCATGTCGAGCACGCGATGTACGGCACCGACGACGGCGAGGCCTTCACCGCGCACGTCGAGCCCGACCAGGCCGAGCCGCTGCGGGCGTGGCTGGACTCGATGCGGTTCATGATGCGCGTGGAGGTGGCCGATGTGACCGGGGAGGTCGCGGTCACCTGGCGGCCCTCGGCACGTCGGGACGGTGCGCCGTACTCCGGCTATGAGTTCGTACGACGCGGCGAGCTCGCCACCTACGCCAAGGCGGCCGGGCCGGCTTGTGGGCTGTGGGCGTTCGAGGCGCTGCGCATCGCCCGCGGCGAGCCGCGGCTCGGCCTGGACACCGACGACCGGACCATCCCCAACGAGGCCGGCTGGATCAACACCGCCGTACACCTGGACAAGGGCTGCTACCGCGGCCAGGAGACCGTCGCCCGCGTGCACAACCTCGGCCGCCCGCCGCGCCGGCTGACCCTGCTGCACCTCGACGGCTCCGACAACCGGCTGCCGGAGCGCGGCAGCGACCTCACGGTTTCCGGGGGTACGACGGACAGGGCGGTCGGCTTCGTCGGCACCAGTGCCCGGCACCACGAGCTCGGGCCGATCGCACTGGCCATGGTGAAGCGGAACGTATCCCTCGACGCCACCCTCGAGGTCGACGGCATCACCGCCGCCCAGGAGGTGCTCGTCGACCCGGAGGTCGGCCTGCACGTGCGGCCGCAGCTGCGCTGATGGCGCTCGCCCTGCGCCGAGGCGGTGCCCGGCACGGCCTGCTCACCATCGCCTACCTGGTCTACCTCGTCGCCGTCGGGATCCTGGTCTTCCAGCCGACCGGCGACCAGGCCAGCGGCTCGGTGCTCTGGGTCTCGCACCTGCTGCACTCCTGGCACGCTGCGTCCTGGTTGTCCGGGCCGGTGCACGTGGAGTGGGGGCTGAACGTGCTGATGTTCGTGCCGCTGTCCCTGCTCGGGTCGTACTTCCGCCCGGGCTGGACCTGGCGCGACTGGATCGGGGTCGGCTTCGTGGCCAGCGGTGTCATCGAGCTGGTGCAGTTGGTCTTCCTGCCCGACCGGGCGGCCTCGTTCAGCGATGTGGTGGCCAACACGCTCGGGGCCCTGATCGGTGCGCTGCTCGCGCCGTACGCCTCCCGCCTGCTCCGCTGACCGCCGACCCGGCAGTCGCGCAGCGTCACCGCCGGCCCGGCACTCGGACTCGGGAGGAGCAGTCGTCGCCCGAACAGGGGACGGGCCTGCGTAGCGACCCCCGTTCCCGGGCACTCCGGCGGAGCCATCAGACTGAGCATGCCCCAAGAACTGTGGCAACTCCACATTACGGGCCTATTCTGCGGGCACACCTTAGGAGCAGGGAGCGAGCAATGGCGCGCAGCGGCCGACCCGGCCGGGTGCAGCAGATCGCGTACGACGCGACACCGCTCACCGCCGCGCAGCCCGATGTCGACGCGCGCATCGGTTGGCTGCTGGCCATGTCGCGCCTGCACCACGCCAACAGCGACTTCGCCGACGGCAGGACGTTCATCGAGGCGCTGGCCGACGCCGGCCTGAACGTCAGCCGCAGCCAGATCAGCCGGTGGGAGTCCGGCGAGGCGGCCGTCTCGTACGAAGCCACCGCGGCCTACGAACGGGCGCTCGGCCTGCTGCCGGGGCGGCTGTCCAGCCTGACCGGGTACATCCGCTCGGCCATCCCCGGCATCAAGGCCCGGGTGCTCCGCCCACGGCTGGACCCGGCCGGCCGTGAGTTCGCGCTGCGGCTCGACGAGCTCGTCGACCTCGCCGAGGACGGCGGCGCGAAGGCCGCGGACTGGCAGGAGCTCGGCTGGCACCTGTCCGCGGCGCCGCTGGTGCACCTGCGGGCCGCCACCTGGCAGAACCTCGCGGACGAGATCGTGACCATCATCCCGAGGTCGATCAATGTCGCCTACCGGCAGTACAGCACCGCCGCGATGAACATGGCCACCGTGCCGCGTGCGCAGGACTTCCTGGTGCGGGCCATCTCGACGTACCTCTCCGTGCCCGACGTCCAGGTGGTCACCAACCCGGTCGGCCTGCTCGACCAGCTGCCCACCCGGGAGGCCGCCAACCTGGTGCTGGACATGATCGAGGACCCGCCTCGGCCGAGCGCGTACCGCCTGGCCGTCTGGGTCGCCACCTCCAAGGTGCTGCGCGGGGACTTCACCGCCGAGGAGCGCACCCGGCTGGGCATGATCGTGCTGCGCACGTGGCGGGCCAACCCGACCGCGGCGGCCCGGGACCTCGCCGAGCTGATCGCCGCGCTGCCGGAGGGACTGCGCGCCTCGCTGACCCAGGCGGCCAGCCGGTCGGGCCAGCACCGCGCCGGGTACGTCATCGAGCACGGGGAGGGCCTGGTCGCCTCCGAGGCGCGCACCACCGCCTGGCGGCTGGCAGAGGCCGCACGCCGCCGGGCGCCGGGCAATCCGGAGTACGGCGAGGACCGGATGCTGGTCCGGCTGCTGCGCGAGGTGCTGTTCCACCGCGACTCCGAGCGTCGCCACCTGGCCGCGCTGGTGATCGCCTCCTCGCCGTTCCGCGGCCCGGTCGCCGAGGAGCTCATCGGTCTGCTCGGCGAGCCCGGGACGCCGGAGTGGATCCGCGGCCGGGCCGCGACCACGATCCGGTACCTCGCCGATGACGAGCACCGGCTCCGGCTGCTGCACTGGCTGCAGGACCCGGACGCCGAGGTGGCCGCGCCGGTCGCGCAGACCATGGGACACCTCAGCCACGCGCCGATCTCCGACCAGGCGCTGCGCGCGGCGCTCGGACCGCAGTGGTCGGTGGTGGAGCGGGCCCGGATGTATGCCCTCGGCATGTCCGGCTCGGCCGGCCTTCGCGCGATCATGCGCTCGGCGACCGCGCCGGCCTGGCAGAAGGCGGCCGCCCGCTGGTGGATCGAGATCGGCCCCGCCGTCCGCGACTAGGCGACCCGTCGTACAAACGATGACGAAGCCCCCGCGCCTCTTGACCCCCCTGCGCGCGACGACGAGAGTGGCACCGTTACGGCCGGGGGGCCATGGCCGAAGGGGGCTTCGCATGGGGAAGCGCTTCTCAATTCTTGCCGCGATGGCGGCCGCCGCCCTGGTAGCCGCGGTGGCGATTCCGGCGGGGGCAGCCAGCACCGGGGACACGCGGGTCGACGTCGGCAGCCCGAGCACCCCGTTCTCGCAGAACAAGCAGAACGAGCCTGCGCTCGCCGTCGACGCCAACCATCCCGACGTGCTCGTCTCCGGCGCCAACGACAACATCGACATGGAGGCGTGCAACGCCGGCACCGACAACACCTGCCCGTTCACCCCGGGCGTCGGCGTATCGGGCGTGTACTTCTCCTTCAACAAGGGCGCCAGCTGGACCCAGCCGACCTACACCGGCTTCACCGGCCGGACGTGCCTCGGCAAGCCCGGCAAGAAGGACCCCGAGTGCACCGGCGAGGTCGGATCGATCGGCACGTTGCCGAAGTACTACGACAACGGCCT
>DASSHZ010000027.1:0-5195 GCA_035692425.1 Nocardioidaceae bacterium | reverse complement strand
CAGAAGGCCGCGCACCGGGCCGTCCGGCCTGCGGTCGCTGCCCCGGCGATCGTGGAGGCCGCGCACCGGGCCGTCTCGAAATCCCGGCTGCCGGACCCCCGGCTACCTATCCGCCGAGGGCGGCAGCCAGCTGGTCGTCGATGGTCGGGTGCGCAAACTCGAACCCGGCCGCGAGCAGCCGGCTCGGCCGGGCGCGGATGCTGTCCAGCAGCTGCCCGGCGAGGTCTCGGCCGAGCACGCCGCGGAGGACTGGCGCCGGCACCATGGTGTACGTCGGCCGGTGCACGAGCCGACCCAGCGCGGCGGTGAACTCGGCGTTCGTGGTCGGCGTGGGGCCGACGACGTTGACCGGCCCATGGAACTCTGCGTCGACAACCAGCCTGGTCAGTACGGCCAGCCAATCGCGCAGCGAGATCGTCGGGAAGTACTGCGAGCCGTCGCCGAGCCGTCCGGCGATGCCGGACCGGAACGGCGGGAGCATGAGCCGCAGGGCACCGCCGGAACGTGCGAGCACCACCCCCGACCTGGTGTTGACCACCCGGGCACCAGCCGATCGGGCCGCCTCGGTGGCTCCCTCCCAGCGCTGGACCAGGTCGGCCAGGAAGCCGGCGCCCGCCGGCGACGACTCGTCGAGCTCCTGCCGGCCGCGGTCGCCGTAGAAGCCGACCGCGCTCTGGCACACCAGCGCGGGCGGAGCCTCCAGCGCGGCTATCGTCTCGGCTAGCATGCGCGCCGGGGCGAGCCGGCTTTCCACCAGAGTTCGTCGGTAGCGCCGGGTCCACGGCCAGTGCGCGATCGGTGCCCCGCTGAGCGTGACGACCGCATCGGCTGCGGCGACGGCGGCGGACGGGTAATCACCGCGGTAGGGATCCCACGCCACCTCGGCGGGCGCCTGCGCGGGACGGCGTACCAGCCGGCGTACCTCATGGCCCTGCCGAGCGAGCTCTCCGGCCAGAGCCGTACCGAGGAAGCCCGACGCGCCGGCCAGCAGAACGCGCACCTAGGTCACTAGCTAACTAGATCCCGAGGTCGGACTCGAACTTCGCGTCCTCCAGGCGCTGCTTGACCGCCACCAGGAAGCGCGCCGCGTCGGCACCGTCGACCATCCGGTGGTCGTAGGTCAGGGACAGGTACGCCATCTGCCGGACCGCGATCGTCTCGCCCAGCTCCTCGTCGCTGATCACGACCGGGCGCTTGACGACGGCACCGGTCCCCAGCATCCCGACTTGCGGCTGGTTGAGGATCGGGGTGTCGAACAACGCTCCGCGGCTGCCGGTGTTGGTGATCGTGAACGTGCCTCCGCTCAGCTCGTCGGGGCTGATCCGGTTCTCCCGCGTCCGCTGTGCGACGTCCGCGACCTTGCGGGCGAGCCCGGCGATGGACAGGTCTCCCGCGTCCTTCACCACCGGCACCATGAGGCCCTTCTCGGTGTCGACCGCGATGCTCAGGTGCTCGGCATCGTGGTACGTCACCGTGCCCGCCTCGGTGTCGATCGACGCGTTGAGCTGCGGGTAGGACTTGAGCGCGTCGACCGCGGCCTTGGCGAAGAAGGGCAGGAAGGACAGCTTGACGCCCTCGCGCTGCTCAAAGCTGGTCCGCACTCGGTCGCGCAGCCGGGCGATCCCGGTGACGTCGACCTCGACCACGGTCGTCAGTTGGGCGGACACCTGCAGTGACTCGACCATCCGGGCGGCGATCACCTTCCGGATGCGGCTGAGCGGCTGGGTGGTGCCGCGCAGCGGGCTGGCCGCTGGGGCGGCCGCGGCAGCAGGCGCCGCCGGCGTCTCGGGCTGCGGCTCGGGCTGCCTGGCCCGCTCGGCAGCCTCCAGCACGTCCTGCTTGCGGATCCGGCCACCGACGCCGGTGCCGGTCAGCGACGTCAGGTCGACGTCGTACTGGGCGGCTAGCTTGCGGACCAGCGGCGTGACGTACGACGGCTCCGCCTCTTGCTCGCTCGGCTGCGACGGTGCACGCGGGTCCGTAGGTGGCTCGGCGGGCGTGGGCTGGCCCGGTGCTTGCTGGGCGCCAGACGGTTGCGGTTGCTGAGCCTGCGGTTGCTGAGCCTGGGGTTGCGTGGGCGGCGCCGGCGCGGGCGGCGGCGTTGGCTGCTCGGGGGGAGCCGGCGGAGTCGGCGCCGGCGCAGCGGCCGGCGCCTCGGTTGCACCCTGAGCCGGGGCCTCGGGTGCACCCTGAGCCGCTTGGCCGGACGCCTGAGCCGGCGGAGCCTCTTGCGGAGGCTGCGCCGGGGCCTGCCGCTGATCCGCAGCCGAGCCAATCACGGCGAGCACGGCACCGACGGCGACCGTCTCGTCCTGCTGGACCCGGATCTCGAGCAGCTTGCCGGCCGCCGGCGACGGGATCTCGGTGTCTACCTTGTCCGTCGAGATCTCGAGCAGCGGCTCGTCCATGGCCACGTCGTCGCCGACGTTCTTCAGCCAGGCCGTCACTGTGCCCTCGGTGACGCTCTCCCCGAGGGCGGGCAGGGTGACCTCCGTACCGCCGGAGCTGGCACCGGCCGAACCGCCTCCCGACGGCGCCGGCGCCGAGTCTTGCGCGGGCTGCGCTTCGACGGGTGCGGGCTGCCCTTCCTGGGGTACGGACGGCTGGCCGCCGTCGGTCTGCTGCATCGCTGCGGGTTCCGGCTCGGCGGGCGCCGGCTGGGCCTCTTGCTCTGCTGCCGGCTGCGGGGGAGCCGCGGCCTGCTGCTCCGCCGCCGGCTGAGGCGGGGCCTGGGTGGCGGCCTGTTGGTCCTGCTCCTGCTGCTGGACATGCTGGGGTTGTCCGTCCGGCTGTGGCGACCCGCCCCCGCCGTCAGCGTCGGCCGAGTCGCCGATGACGGCCAGTACGGCGCCGACCGCGACCGTCTCGTCCTGCTGGGCGCGGATCTCGAGCAATTTGCCGGCAGCGGGGGAGGGGATCTCGGTGTCGACCTTGTCCGTGGAGATCTCGAGTAACGGCTCGTCCATGGAAACCTCGTCACCCACGTTCTTCAGCCACGTGGTGACGGTTCCCTCGGTGACACTTTCACCGAGGGCCGGGAGCGTTACTTCGGTCGCCATCTCGTTCGCATCCTCTTTCCGTCGGGCTCTTTCCGTCGGGCACGCAGTCTCGCGGCTCGCGCAGTCACCCACCGGTCATCCAGACGTCCATCCGGGGCATGGACGCTCGCTGCGTTCGGCCGTCGCTGTCAGCCTATCTAGTGTCGTGTGAAGGAAGCACTCTTGGCTTCGTCAGCCGTGCGCATGCAGCGGCTTGCCGGCCAGCGCCAGATGGGCCTCGCCGAGAGCCTCGCTCTGGGTCGGATGCATGTGCACCAGTTGTGCGACGTCGCCCGGCAGTGCCTGCCAGTTGTAGATCAGCTGGGCCTCCCCGACCAGCTCGCCCACCCGGGCACCCACCAGGTGGAGGCCGACGACCGGGCCGTCGACGCGCCGTACCAGCTTGACGAAGCCCTGGGTGCGCAGGATCTGGCTCTTACCGTTCCCAGCGAGGTCGTAGGTCATCGTCTCGACCGCCCCGTCGCCGTACGCCGCCCTCGCGGCCGCCTCGGTCAGGCCGACCGAGGCCACCTCGGGGTCGCAGTACGTGACGCGGGGGATGCCGTCCTCGTCGATCACCGCGGGCTCGAAGCCGGCGACGTCCTCGGCCACGAAGATCCCCTGGGCGAATCCCCGGTGGGCCAACTGTGGCCCGGCGACGATGTCGCCGACCGCACGGACCCCGGTGACACTGGTCCGGAGCCGCTCGTCGGTCACCACGAAGCCGCGGTCCAGCGTGACGCCATGCTCCTCGTACCCCAGGTCGGCCGTGTCCGGTCCCCGGCCGACGGCAACCAGGAGCACGTCGGCCTCGAACGTGTCGCCGGAGGCCACGGTCAGCCGGACGCCGCCATCGCCCTTGTCCAGCCCATTGAACGGGGACCCGGTGGCCACCCGGATCCCGCGTCGCCGAAAGGCGCGCTCGACCGCCTTCGACGACGCCTCGTCCTCACTGGCCAGCAGCCGCGGGAGTGCCTCCACGATGGTCACCCGGACGCCCAGCGAGGTCCACGCCGACGCGAACTCGACTCCGATCACGCCGCCGCCGAGTACGACGGCCCGCTCGGGCAGCGCCTCCAGCGCGAGGGCGTGGTCGCTGGTCAGCACGCGCTCGCCGTCCACGTCGATCCCGGGCAGCGTCTTCGGGTAGGAGCCGGAGGCAAGGACGACGTGCTCACCGACGTACCGGGCGCCGTCCACCTCGACGGTGCGCGGGCCCACCAGCCGGCCGCTGCCCTCGACCACCGTGACACCCCGTCCGGAGACCAGGCCCTGGAGCCCCTTGTAGAGCCGGCCGACCACGGCGGCCTGGTAGGCGTTCACTGCGGCGAGGTCGATGCCGGCCAGGGTCGCGGTGACCCCGAACTGGCCGGCGTCGCGGACGGCGTCCGCTATCTCGCCGGCGTGCAGGAGTGCCTTAGTCGGGATGCAGCCGCGGTGCAGGCAGGTGCCGCCGAGCTTGTCCCGCTCCACGACGGCGACCGAGCGGCCGAGCTCGGCCGCCCTTAGTGCGCATGCGTAACCCCCGCTCCCGCCGCCGAGGATCACCACGTCGAACTGCGCCCCGTGCTCCGTCACCATGCCTCCGAGCTCGCCGACGTCACCTTGTCGCCCCGCCACCAGGGCGGTCGCACCCATCCTCGCACCCGCCATCGGGGGACTCGACCGGCCGGCTCGGCTCGCCAGCCAGGACGGCTGATCCGGGCACCGGCTTGGCATACTTGGTGGTCAGCACGCCCCAACCAGTGGTCGCGGCACCGCCGAGTCTGGCGGGCGGGACCACGCAGCGGAAGGAGCCGGCCACCATGGGCCGCTTTCGTCGGCGCCGACCCGGGCAGCTCCGCGCTGCCGAGACGGAGGACCTGCGGTACCTCCGCGACTGGGTGCGTACGCGCACCGGCATCGAGGGGTACGTCGAGCCGAGGACCGCGGTGACCGACACCACCTTGCTGCTGGTGGCGATCGACGGTGAGTGGACCCGGCGCCGGGTGCCGTCGGTGGAGTGGGCCCATGAGTTCGCCAACGACGAGGGCATCCCTAGCTACGACGCCGCCGTGGTCGGCTACCCGGCGCGCATGCGGGAGTGGAACAAGCGGAATCGCTCGGCGGCTCCCGGCAGCCAGCCGCTCGCCTCTTCCGGCGAGCCCGGCCCCTCCC
>DASSHZ010000026.1:0-7148 GCA_035692425.1 Nocardioidaceae bacterium | reverse complement strand
ACGATCGGCAGCAGCAGGTCGTTGATCCGCTCGGCCAGCTCGTCCTTCTCGCCCTTGTGCTCGGCGACCATGACCCGGTCCTGCCAGGACGCGGTGTAGAGCACCAGCGCTCGCATCGCCTCGGCGTAGGCCTTCTGGGTCATCAGCGACCGGCGTACGTCGGGGTGGTGGGTGATCGTGACGCGCGGCGCGGTCTTGTCCGCTGCCTGGGTCAGGTCGGCGCCCTGAACGCGCTGCTTGGCGAACTCCAAGGCGTTGAGGTAGCCGGTCGAGAGCGTGGCGATGGCCTTGGTGCCCACCATCATCCGGGCGTTCTCGATGACCTGGAACATCTGGGCGATGCCGTCGTGCACCTCGCCGAGCAGCCAGCCCCGGGCGGGCTCGCCGCCACCGACACCCGGGTCGCCGAAGGTCAGCTCGCAGGTGTTGGAGACCTTGATGCCCATCTTGTGCTCGACGTTGGTGACGTAGGCGCCGTTGCGCTCACCGGTCAGCTCACCGGTCTCGTGGTCGAAGTGGTACTTCGGCACGATGAAGAGCGACAGGCCCTTGGTGCCGGGGCCGCCGGCGCCCTCGACGCCCTGCGGGCGAGCGAGGACCAGGTGCACGATGTTCTCGGCGAGGTCGCTCTCGGCCGAGGTGATGAAGCGCTTGACGCCCTCGATGTTCCAGGTGCCGTCGTCGTTCGGGGTGGCCTTCGTGCGGGCCGCGCCGACGTCGGAGCCGGCGTCGGGCTCGGTGAGCACCATGGTGGTGTTCCAGCCGCGGTCGACGATGTGCTGCGCGATGGTCTTGTCGCGGTCGTTGCCGTTGCGGTAGAGGACGCCGGCGAAGTTCGGGCCGGCGCCGTACATCCACAGAGCCGGGTTCGAGCCCAGGATCAGCTCGCCGATCGCCCAGTTGAAGCTGGACGGCGCGGGGGTCCCGCCGAGCTCGGCCATCGTGCCGAGCCGCCAGTACTCCGCGTCCACCCACGCCTGGTAGCTCTTCTTGAACGCCTCCGGCAGCGGAGCGGTGTGGGTCTCCGGGTCGAACACAGGCGGGTTGCGGTCCGCCTCGGTGAACGACGCGGCCAGCTCCTCGCGGGCCAGCCGGTCGACCTCGGCGAGGATCGACCGCGCGGTCTCGCCGTCGACCTCCTCGAACGGGCCGGTGCCGAGCACCTCGTCGCGGCCGAGCACCTCGAACAGGTTGAACTCGATGTCGCGGATGTTGCTCTTGTAGTGGGTCACGGGATCCACCGCTTTCGTCATCGACTCTGGGGTGTTGCTACCGGCGAGTGCTACTCATCGGTAACTTGATCATCCCTCGTCCCGGCGCTCGATGCAAGGACTTCCCACCCGTGGCGTGAGCCAGGACACGCCCGGCGGGTCCGCTTGACACTCCCGGCGGCAGCAAAGAATACTGCGTCACTCAACATTAGTTGATTACTGTCTTAAAGTCAGAAAGGTGACCACGATGACGCGGTGGGTCCTCCTGGGTCTGGTCGGCCTGGTCGCGCAGCTCGTGGACGGCTCGCTGGGCATGGCGTACGGCGTGACGTCCTCGACGCTGCTCCTCGCGACGGGCGTGGCGCCGGCTGCGGCGTCCGCGGCCGTGCACTTCTCCGAGATCGGCACCTCGCTGGTCTCCGGCGTCTCGCACACGAAGTTCGGCAACGTCGACTGGCGCACGGTCGGCGTGCTCGCGGTCCCGGGCTTCGTCGGCGCCTTCGCCGGAGCCACCCTGCTCTCCCACCTCGACGGCGACTCCGCCACGCCGTGGGTGGCCGGCCTGCTGCTGGGGCTGGGCGGCTACGTGGTCTGGCGCTTCCTCGCACTCGGTGGTCGGCGTCCCCGGTTCAGGGGGCGCCCCGGTGTCCGGTTCCTCGTCCCGCTGGGTCTGGTCGCCGGGGCCATGGACGCGGTCGGCGGCGGAGGCTGGGGACCGGTCGGGACGACCAGCCTGCTGTCCTCGGGTCGTCTCGAGCCGCGGAAGGTGGTCGGCTCGATCGACACCTCGGAGTTCCTGGTGGCGATCGGCGGCTCGCTCGGCTTCGTCCTGGCCCTGGGCTCGCAGGGGATCCGGTGGGAGTACGCCGCAGCGCTGCTCGCGGGGGGCGTCGTGGCCGCACCATTCGCCGCCTGGCTGGTGCGCCACCTGCCCGCCCGCGTGCTGGGTGTCGGCGCCGGCGGGCTGATCGTGCTCACCAACGCGAGGACGGTCGCGGAGTCGCTGGGCGCCGCGCAGGGCACCCTGGTCGTGCTGGCGCTGGCCATCGTGGCCCTGTGGGCGGCGGGCCTGGTCCGGGCGGTGCGCCAGGAGCGGCTGTCCCGGCAGCTCGCGGCCGACGACGAGGAGGACCTGGTCGCGGCCGCATGAGCGGGCGGCCGTCTGGAAGACTGCGGGCGTGCGCGTATCCGCCAAGACCGACTACGCCCTGAGGGCCCTCATCGAGATGGCCGGGCGCGACGACGGTCGCCCGGTGAGCGCCGAGGAGATCGGCCGGCTGCAGGACATCCCGCACGGCTTCCTCCAGGCCATCCTGGCCGACCTGCGCCGCGCCGGTGTGGTCGCCAGCCAGCGCGGCCAGTCCGGCGGCTGGCGGATCGCGCAGGACCCCGCGGCCGTGACGGTCGCCGACGTCATCCGGGCGGTGGACGGGCCGCTGGTGAGCGTCTACGGCATGCGGCCGGAGTCGGTGTCCTACAACGAGGCGGCAGGAGCGCTGCAGCACGTCTGGATCGCCGCACGCAGCAGCCTGCGCGAGGTGCTCGAGCAGGTCACCATCGAGGCGCTGGTCGACCGCGAGCTGCCCCCGGACGTCGCCGCCCGGACCACCGACGAGGACGCCTGGCGGCCGCACTAGAACCAACTCATCGCCGCCCTCAGCGGCGCCGTCGGGTCGGCTCGGCCAGCACGTCCATCCTCGCGGCCACCCACTCGACCAGGGGCCGCATCCGCCGCCAGTCCTTGCGGACCAGGTCGAGCAGCTCGGGTGTGTGGATGACCTTCTCGAAGCCGTAGTCGCGTCCCACGGTGATCGACTTGTGCCGCAGCAGGTCGATGCGCGGGTGGTCGGCGTCGTAGCCGCGTGGAGGACGCTTGAGCTGCTCGCCGCCCACGTCCAGGCCGGCGCGGACCAGGTTCTTCAGCAGCTTCTCCAGCTCGGTGCCGGACCGGTCGTCGTCGATGGCGGTGCGGATCCGGGCCAGGTCGGCGGACTCGGCGTGGTAGAAGCCGGCGCCGACGCGGACGCCGGGTGCGCCGATCTGGACGTAGAAGCCGGTTGCCGGCGCGACGCCGACGAACGCGCCCTGATGGGTCTTGTACGGCGTCTTGTCCTTGGCGAAACGCACGTCGCGGTAGGGCCGGAACATCTTCGCGGCACCGAACTCGGGACCGAGTGCCTCCGTGAGGGCGAGCATCGGCGCCTTCACCGCGTCGAGGTAGACCTGCTTGTGCGCCTCCCAGAACGACCGGGTGTTGTCCATCTCGAGGTCGTCGTAGAAGTCCAGCGCCGCCTCGGGGAAACCGGTGAACTCGTCCACGCGGGCGAGCCTACGAGGCGTCCGGACGGCCGTCCCAGTCCAGGTCCCAGGCGACCATCGCCCCGATCGTCCAGGCCTGCACCTTGTTGGCGATCGGAACCTGCGCGAGCTGGCCGAGCGGCGAGACGGAATAGAGCTCCGGGTAGCGGCCGATCTGGTCGACGGCCCGTCGTACTCCGTCCCTCACCCGGGCCGCCACCTCGGTCGCGCCAGCGGCGCGGAGACCGCCCCAGACCAGCCAGTTGTCGAACGGCCAGATCGCACCGCGGTGGTAGCCGTGCGGCAGGTAGCCGAGCTGGCTGCTGGCGAGGGTGTGCACGCCGAAGTCGGTGAGCAGGTCGGGCGCGGAGAGCCGGTCGACCGCCGCCGCGGTGCCCGCCTCGTCGAGCGCGCGGGCCCACAAGAGCCAGCCCAGCTGCGACCCGGCGCCGGTGACCGGCACGTCGCCGGCCTCGAGCGCCATCACGTCGGCGGTGAAGACCTTCTGGATCCGCGAGCGGAGACCGGTTGCGAGGGCGGCCCACTTCTCGGCCTGGTCGGGGTCGAGCCGGGAGAGCGCGTCGAGCGCGGCGAGCGCGACCGCCTGGGAGTCGGCGTCGGCCAGCGGCGCCTCGGGCGGGTTGCCGTCCTCGCGGACGATGCCGCCGCCGTGCTCGTCGCGACCGGGTGCGTTGGCGTCGCGCCAGCCCTGCTGCTGCAGGCCACCGGGGTACTCGCGCGGACCGCAGCGGACGAAGCCCGCACCGTCCTCGAGCTTGCGCTCGAGCCAGCCGGCCGCAGCCGCGCGGGCCCCGGCGAGCTCGTCCTGGAGGGCCGCGTCGCGGGTCGCGTCGAGGAGCACCAGGAACCACGACGTGGAGTCGGAGCTGCCGTAGTAGCGCAGCTGCCCGTCCCGCGCGGGCCAGCCGCCGGCGACGAGCCACTCCGGGGCCCGGGGCCAGTGCTCGTGCACGATCCGGCCCGGCTGCTCCTCGGTCTCCGGGTCGTCGACCTGCCCCTGGCGCGCTGCCAGGGCGCGCAGCGTCGCCGCAGCGACGTCGGGGCGGACCGGCAGCACCTGCAACGCGAAGATCAGCGAGTCGCGTCCGAAGAGGGCGTGGAAGCGGCCGGGGTCGTCGGAGTCGACGGCCTGCGACGAGGCGTAGGCCCAGCCGTCCGGCGAGAGCACCTCGTCGATCGCGGGCAGCTGGGCAGCGGCATCCTGGTCCACACCCGGCATTGTGCCGCGGTGCCCCTGACGGGCCGACTCACGCGGTCAGCGCAGGCACCTCATCCAGGCGACGAGCGTCGAGCTGCCGACGTCGACGTACGACGCCTCCACCCTCGTCGGCACCCGCACGTGCAGGCAGGCGGGCACCAGGCCGTCGAGACCGTCGTGGAACCCGCCGCGGGCGTCGTACCAGTCCACGCTGCGGGAGTCGAACGGGATCTTGATGTGCCCGTCCCCCGGGGCCAGCAGCGTCAGTCCGTTGGCGTCGTTCGCGAGCGTGACGGTGCCGGTGACGGTGTGCCGGCCACCGCTGTCCACCGCCTGGCCGGTCGCGAACCCCACGGCCGCGGCTGCGACCACCGCGAAGGCGATGACGGGCCCGAGCCCGCCGCCGGACCTTCGTCGCGGCCGCACAGTCTTCATGGTGACCCCCGCATGAGCATTGCGCTCAGGCTAGGGGCGCGCCGCCCCCCTCGGCATGGCCCGTTCGGGCCATCGTCGGTCAATGCTGCGGGACCGGAATCAGCTCGCTGTGCCCGTCGGGCGCCATGTAGGCGCCGTCGTCGAAGAGGATCACGCCGTTGCAGAGCAGGCACCAACCCTGCTCGGAGTGGTCGGCCACCGGGTGTGCCTTGCAACAGTCCCGGTCATTGATGTCCGGACAAGCCGGCTTGTGGATGCACATCGTTCCCTCCTGCTGTGATGTGGCTCACTCCATAGAACGATAAAACCAACGGATCATGACACGGTTTCGCCGGAATGACCCGTTCTCGTCATCGGATTGCAACCTCTTCGGGTGATGCCCCCGGACCGGATGGTCAAACGGGAATCGGCGGCATCGTAATAACGGCGGGAACGGAGCGGATGACGGGAATCGAACCCGCATTCTCAGCTTGGGAAGCTGATGTTCTGCCATTGAACTACATCCGCGAGCGACGCCCAAGGGGATCGTCGGCAGGGATGCTACCCGACGTCGACGGTCGTTCAGGGCAACGGGTCGATGGGTCCCAGCAGGGGGCGCCGGGGCGAGATGCCGTCGCCGCTCGAGCGGCCGGTGAGCCGCCGGTGCACCCACGGGACCGCGTGGGTGCGCGCCCAGACCAGGTTGGCGCGACGCAGCTCGCGCAGGGACAGCTCGGGCTTCTCCGCGAGCGGCAGCGGTTCGAGGGCGTGCGGGACGCCGAGCCGGTCGAGGACGTTGATCGCCATCTGCTGGTGACCGGCGGAGTTCATGTGCAAGCGGTCCTCCGACCAGAGGTTCCAGTCGCGGAACTCCCGCATCCGCCAGTAGTCCACCAGGGTTGCTTCGTGCCGGTCGGCGATCTCGCGCACCACCTCGTTGTAGAGCGCCCACCGGCCCCGGAACGGCCGGTGCAGGGCCGACCCGCCGGGGTCGAACGCGGTGAACAGCAGCACCCGTGCCCCGCTGCCGGACAGCTTGCCAACGGCTTCGTCGTACGCCGCCGCCAGCGCGTCGATGTCCACCTTCAAGCGCATGATGTCGTTGGCGCCGGCGTAGATGGTGACCAGGTCGGGGCCGAGGGCCAGGGCCGGCTCCACCTGCTCGTCGAGGATCGGCCGCAGCGTGCGGCCGCGGATGGCCAGGTTGGCGTAGCCGAAGCCGTCCGCCCCGAGGTTGGGCTGGGCGGCGAGCACCTCGGCCACCCGGTCGGCCCAGCCGCGGACGCCGTTGGGGCGGGCCGGGTCCGGGTCGCCGACGCCCTCGGTGAAGGAGTCGCCGAGGGCGACGTAGCGGTGGAACGGCATGCGCCCATTGTGCGGGTGGTCTCGACCGGCTCGTCCACCGGTTGTCCTTCCGGGGCTCGCGATAGCCTGCCGCTGTGCTGCTCTCCGACCGTGACATCCTCGCCGAGCTCGACGAGAAGCGCGTCCAGCTCGAGCCGTTCGAGCGCTCGATGGTGCAGCCCTCGAGCGTGGACGTGCGGCTGGACCGCTGGTTCCGGGTCTTCGAGAACCACCGGTACCCCCACATCGACCCGGCCGAGGACCAGCCCGAGCTGACCCGGCTGGTCGAGCCGGACAAGGACGAGCCGTTCATCCTGCACCCGGGGGAGTTCGTGCTGGGGTCGACGTACGAGTTGGTGTCGCTTCCCGACGACATCGCCGCCCGCCTGGAGGGGAAGTCCTCGCTCGGGCGGCTGGGCCTGCTCACCCACTCGACGGCTGGGTTCATCGACCCGGGCTTCTCGGGCCACGTGACCCTTGAGCTGGCCAACGTGGCCAACCTGCCGATCAAGCTGTGGCCAGGGATGAAGATCGGCCAGCTGTGCTTCTTCCGGCTGACCTCGCCGGCGATGGAGCCCTACGGGTCGGCGTCGTACGGCTCGCGCTACCAGGGGCAGCGCGGGCCGACGCCGTCGCGCTCCTACGCCAACTTCCACCGCACC
>DASSHZ010000025.1:0-19471 GCA_035692425.1 Nocardioidaceae bacterium | reverse complement strand
CGGCTAGGCGTGGCGACGGTGCTGCTGGCCTTCGGCGAGCCGACCGGCCAGGGGTGGACCCAGGTTGGCGAGCTGGCGCTGGCGTTCGCCCTCTCCGCGCTGATCGGCCTCGAGCGGGAGCTCCGGCAGAAGAACGCCGGGCTGCGCACGCACACGATCGTCGGCGTGGCCGCGGCCCTGATCGTGATGGTGTCCAAGTACGGGTTCACCGACGTACTCGGGCCCAACGTCAACCTGGACCCGTCCCGGGTGGCGGCGCAGATCGTCTCCGGCATCGGGTTCATCGGCGGCGGGCTGATCTTCGTACGCCGAGACGCGGTCCGCGGCCTGACCACGGCGGCGGTCGTCTGGCTGACGGCGGCAGTGGGGATGGCGGCGGGCGCCGGGCTGCCGATCCTGGCTCTCGTGGTCACCGCGGCGCACTTCGTCGTGGTCTACGGCTTCACGCCCATCGCGTCCCGGCTGCCCCGCTCGAAGTACGCCCCGACCCAGCTGTCGCTGACCTACCGCGACGGTGAGGGGGTGCTCCGGCGTGCGCTGAAGCAGTGCACCGACTGGGGCTTCACGGTGAGCCACGTGGCAACTGCCCGGCCGGGGCGGGCGACGCCGCAGGCCGGCCGGGACGACCACGAGGTGCACCTGGCGGCGCCGGAGCCCGGGGTCACCTCGGTGCTGCTCGACATCCACGGCCGCGCATCGGTCGGCGAGCTGGCCGCCACGCTGGCCGACATCGACGGGATGCTGGAGGTCAGTGCCGGCGACGTCAACATCGCCTCGGAGTAGCCCAGGTCAGGACCAGCTGGCGCTCGCCGCTTGCTGGCCCACTCGAGCCGCCTCCCGGTAGCCGTACGTGCCCGACTCAAGCAACTCACGTCCGGCCGCCACCAGCCCGCCGTACGCCGCGAACGCGAACGACCCGCCGACCGAGACCCGCCGGACGCCGAGCTCGGCCAGCTCGGGCACCGGCGGTACGCCGGCCATCGCCAGCACGTTCACCGGGGCGTCGACCGAGCTCACCACCGCGCGGATCTCGTCGGCACTGGACAGACCCGGGGCGTAGACCACGTCCGCGCCCGCCTCCTGGAAGGCCCGCAGGCGCGCGATCGTGTCCGCCAGGTCGGCCCGGTCGTGCAGGTGGTTCTCCGCCCGGGCGGTGAGCACCAACGAGCCGTCTCCGCCGGCGTGCGCTGCCTCGGCCGCGGCGCGCACTCGGTCGGCGGCCAGGGCGAGGTCGTAGATCGGAGCATCGCGCCGGCCGGTGAAGTCCTCCACCGAGGCCCCCGCCAGCCCGAGTGCGAGCGCCGCCCGGATGGTGTCCGCTACCGCGTCCGGCTCATCGGCGAAGCAGTTCTCCAAGTCGGCCGACACCGGGACGTCCACGGCCTCGACCAGCATCCGGGCATGCGCCAGCGCCAGTTCCCTGCCCACAGCGCCGTCGGGGCGGCCCAGCGTCGCGGCGTGGCCGCTGCTCGTGGTCGCCACCGCGGCGAAGCCCAGCGAGACCACGATCTTGGCCGAGCCGGCGTCCCAGGCGTTCGGCAGCACCAGCAGCGGCGCCGGCGCACGGTGCAGCGCGAGGAACTCCTTCGCTTTCGACATCTGTCGCCTCCTAGAGACGTGGCGGACCGACGATATATCCCCAGGAGATCCGCCGTACCTCAGACCAACGTCGAGGGGGCGGCCTTGGCTAGCCGGCGGGCGATGATCGCCCGCTGGATCTCGCTGGTCCCCTCCCAGATGCGCTCGACCCGCAGTTCGCGGAAGAACCGCTCGGCCACGTTCTCGCGCATGTAGCCGCGGCCGGCGAAGACCTGCACCGCGCGGTCGGCGACGCGGTTCGCCATCTCGGACGCGTAGAGCTTCGCCATCGCGCACTGCCCGTGCTGCACCTTCGCGTCTCGGCCCTCGTCGGCGCCCCGCGCGGTCTCGTAGGTGAGCGCCCGGGCCGCGAAGAGCTCGGTCAGGCTGTCGGCCAGCATGGCCTGCACCGCCCCGTACTCGATGATGGGTACCCCGCCCACGACCCGCTCGCGAGCGAACCCGGTCATCTCCTCAACCAGTCGGTCGGCCGCGCCCAGGCACCGGGCGGCCACCATCAGGCGCTCGAACCGGAACCACTCGTAGGCGAATCGCATCCCGTCCCCCTCGTCGCCGACGAGATTCGCCGCTGGCACCCGGACCCCTTCGAACGCGACGATCGGGTGGTGGTGGCCGATCGTGTGCATGTACGCCGGCGTCCGCACCAGCCGGACGCCGGGACTGGGCAGGTCAACGAAGAACATGGCGTGCTCGCCGGCGTGCGATCCGCCGACCAGCTTCGCCTGGAAGAACGCGTAGTCGGCCGTGTTGTAGCTGGTCACGTGCCACTTCTCACCGTCGAGGACGTACTCGTCGCCGTCGCGCCGGGCGGTGGCGACGATGTCGTCCACGTCCGAGCCGGCGCCCTCCTCGGTGATCGCGTAGCACTCCTCGCGCCGGCCCTGCACCGTCGGTCGCACGTAGCGGTCGAGCTGGTCGGAGGTGGCGACCTCGGGCAGCCAAGAAGGTGGCGTGGCCGCCACCCAGCCGAGGGCGTTCGTGACCCGGCCCATCTGCTCCTGGACGAGGACCTGCTGCAGCGCGGTGCAGCCGAGCCCGCCGACGGAGACCGGCATGTTGGTCGCGCACAGCCCGAGCTCGCGAGCCCGCGCCCGCTGCTGCTCCACCACGTCCGCGGACAGCTCCCCGCCGGCCAGCTCGGTTTCGACCTCGTAGGGAACGAGCTCGTCGGCGAACTGCCGTGCCCTCGCCTGCAGGGCGAGGTCGGGCTCGCTCAGTCCGTACATGGGGCCTCCCGTGGGCGGTCTTGACTGACTGTTCAGTCTATGGCAGCGTCAGGGCCATGTCATCAGGGCGCGACGAGTCCGCCGCGACCGCGGACGCGGTGGTGGTCGGCGGCGGGATCCTCGGAGGCTGGTGCGCCTGGTTCCTGTCCCGCAGCGGCCTGCGCCACGTCGTACTCGTCGAGTCCGACCGGCTCGGCCAAGGGTCGAGCAGCCGCGCGGCCGGGGTGGTGCGGACCCAGGGCGGTACGCCGTGGACGGTCCAGCTGGGCGTGTGGTCGCGGGACTTCTACCGCCACCAGCGAGACGGGCTCGGCATCGACTCTGGGTTCGTCACCCAGCCCTACTTCCTGCCGTGCTTCACCGAGGCCGAGGTCGACGCGACCCGCAAGCGCATCTCGATGGAGCAGCGGCTCGGCCTGGACGTCCGCTGGGTCGACCCCGAGGAGGCGGACCGGCTCAACCCAACCATGACCCCCGGCACGACGCTGGGCGGGTCCTACTGCGAGACCGACGGCTTCATCAGCCCCCCGCGCAACGTGGCGGCGTACACGGCGGCACTCGTAGCGGCTGGGGTAGACGTCCGAGAGGGGACGGACTTCACCGGTCTTCGGCTGGTGGGCGGGCGGATGACCGGAGTCGAGACCTCGGCCGGCTTCGTCGCCACCGAGCGCGTGGTGCTCACGGGTGGACCGAAGCTGGCGGCAGTAGGCCGGCTCGCGGGGGTGCGCATACCCGCAGGTGGCGTGCGGCACCAGATCGCGGTGACCGAGCAGGACGCCCGCTTCGCGCCCGACCGGCTGCCGATGGTCTTCGACGTACCGAGCGGCCTCTACTGGCGGCCGGAGGAGGGCGGGCTGCTGTTCGGCATGAGCAACCCCGACGAGCCACCGGGCACCGTCCGGACCATCGACGAGCCGTACCTCGCGAAGATGCGCCAGCGGCTCGGCGAGCTCGTCCCGTCGACCGTCGGGGTTGGGCTCCGCCGGGTCTGGGCCGCCACGATCGACTTCACACCCGACCACCTCCCGATCGTCGGCCCGGCGACAGGGGTCGACGGCCGGATCGAAGGCGTGACGGTCGCGGCCGCCGGCGGCGCCGGCATGATGTGGGGGCCCGCGATCGCGCGGGCCGCGGCCGACATCGCCCTCACCGGCACTACGCAGGTCATCGACGACGCAGCCGCGCTCGGCCTCGACCGTTTCGACGAGTCCGGCCATAGCCGGCTCGCCCCCGAGAACGTCGCCCTCCCGTTCCCATCCCGGCCCGAAAGGAGCGCCTCCGCATGACCGTCGAGATCCACGAGACGCCGCATCTCGCCTCCGTCGCCACTGCCGCCGAGCTGGAGGACTGGGGCCCGCTCGACGAGGCAGCCGACCCCGAGATCCCGATGGCCACCGCCGGCATCACGCTCTGGTCGGACGGCGACCAGGAGGTCGGCGTCTGGCAGTGCACGGCGGGCCCGTCCCGCTGGACCCTGCAGACGCACGAGCAGATCTACGTCCTGGCCGGCCGGATGACCGTCACACCCGACGGCGGCGAGAGCACCGAGCTGGCCGCCGGCGACACCGCGGTCTTCCCCAAGGGCTGGACCGGCACCTGGCAGATCCACGAGACGCTCCGCAAGCTCTACGTGATCTTCTGACCCAGTCCTGCGGCGGTCCTTGGTTTCGACGAGCTCAACCGGCGGCCCCCCCGTCCGGCGTCAAGACTCCACGAGGACGTCAACGCCCACTGCTCCGCTGGAGGTGCACACCAGCGGATTGACCTCAAAGGATGAGAGGTGCCCGCCCAGCTCGGAGGCCAGCCGGGAGACCGCCAGAACGGCCGACACCACCGATTCGGCGTCCGCCGGCGGGAGTCCGCGGGGATGCGCCAGCAGGTCACGCACCCGCGACCGCTCCAGCAGGTGCTGCGCCGTGACGGCGGTAAGCGGTGGGATGGCGACCGCCCGGTCCGCGAACCGCTCCACCAGCGTCCCGCCGGCACCCACGACAACCAGGGGCCCGAGCGACGGGTCCCGGACCACTCCCACCAGCACCTCGACGCCCGGGCCGGCCTGCTGGCACACCAGCACCCGGCGGCCGAGGCGGGCAGCCAGACCGTCGTACGCCGCGGCGACACCGGCACGGTCGGCGACGCCCAGCACCACTCCTCCGACCTCGGTCTTGTGGGCCACCGGCCCGGCAGTCTTGAGGACAACCGGGTAGCCGAGCGCCTCGGCCGCCGCCTGTGCCTCAGCCGACGAGGAGACCGCACGGACCGCCACGACCGACAACCCGTAGTCGGCAGCCAGCTCGTACGTCCCCTCGGCCGGCAGCGGTCGGCCAGCCAGCCGGGTCGCCCACCGAGCCTGCCGCTCGCGGTCCACCGTGGCGGTCAGCGGAGGCCCTGTGGGCCGGCCCCGAGCGTGTGCCAACAGGTGGGTCAGGGCCCGCAGCCCGCTGCGAGTTCCCGCCAGGACCGGTACGCCGGCCGCGCGCAGCTGCGCCGCCGCCGCCTGATCAAGCGCGTCGGGCAGGTGGCTGAGCACCACGACCGGCGCGTCGGTCGCCCGCGCCGTCGCGAGCGCCGCCTCGAGGTAGGACCGGTCGCCGTCGTACTCCTCGACCAGGTCGACGGCCAGCAGCACCGCGCCCACCGCGGGGTCGGCGGCCATGGTGGCGAGCATGTCGCGGAAGGTCTGCTCGGTGTCGGCGCCAGTCCCCCAGACGTCGAGCGGGTTGGCCGCCACCAGCCCCGGGTCGAGGCCGGCCCCGAGCGCCGCCAGCGTCGGCCCGGACAGCGCGGCGAACGGCGCGCCCACCTCGGCTGCGACATCGCTGAGGAGCGCCCGCTCCGCGCCCGAGTCGAGCACCGCGGCCAACCCGCCTGCCCGGCGCGCCCGGGGCACGCGCCGGCCGACGGTGAACAGCTCCAGCGTGTCGACCAGCTCCCCGAGGTCGCCCACGAGATGGACGCCGTACGCGTCGGCGAGCGCCTCCCACGCGCCACGGCCCCCGGCGACCGCGCCGGAGTGCGCCGAGACCATCGCCCGACCGGTCTCGCTGGTGCCGACCGGCAGCAGCACGACGGGGAGATCGCGCTGCGCCGCGCGCGCAAGCGCGGCTCGAAACGAGTCGGGCTCGCGGATGGCCTCCATCACGAGCGCGACCGCGCCGGTCTCATCGCTCTCGACCGCATACGACAGGTAGTCGGCGGCCGTCGTCACCAGCTCCTGCCCGGAGGAGACGGCCAAGGTGAAGCCCAGCGGGCGGCGGGTGCGCAGCAGCGCTGAGAAGACCGACCCCGAGTGCGTCACCAGAGCGACCGGACCGGGCGGGAGCGGGTCCCGCTCGACGTACCCGAGCGCGCGCAGCCCGTAGCCCACGTTGGCGAAGCCCATGCAGCCCGCCCCGCACAGCGCCATCGACGCCTCGGCGGCGATCGCGGCCAGCCGCTCGCGCAGCGAAGGCTCGCCGGGCCGCGGCGGCTCGTAGGCATTGCCGAACACGACGGCGGCCCGGTCGCCGCGCTTGGCGGCGGTCCGCAGCTGCCCCTCGAGCAGGTCGTCGCCCACGCCCAACAGGACCAGGTCGACCGGACCCGGCACCTCCAGCAGCGACGGCACACAGGGTCGCCCGGCCACCGACTCGTACCGCGGGTTGACCAGGTGTACGTCGAGCGGTGCCGTGCTGCGCAGCAGCTCGGTCACCATCCGCCCGCCGAAGGAACCGGGCCGGGCGCTGGCACCGACCACGGCCACCCGGCGGGCCTCCAGCATGGTCCGGACCGCAGCCCGGGGCTCGCGGGCGGCCGCGGCGCTCACCGCCGGCCGGCGAGCAGGGCCGGCCTCCGGCGCTTGGCGGCAGCCCGGTCGTGGATCGCCGCCTTCGCCGCCTGCCAGCCCGGGATCCCGCAGACCCCGCCGCCGGCATGGGTGGCAGAGCTCGCGTAGTACAAGCCGGGCACCGGCGTCCGATAGTCGGCGTAGCCCGGCGCCGGCCGCATGTGGAAGAGCTGCTCCAGCGACAGCTCACCGTGGAAGATGTTGCCGCCGACGAGACCGTACTCGTGCTCCATCTCGTACGACCCGACGATGTCGCGGTGCAGGATCGACGACTTGAAGTTGGGCGCCAGCTCGTCGTAGCAGTCGATCAGCCGGTCGGCGTACGCCTCGAGCTCGGCGGTGTGCGGCTCCTCGCTCCAGGTGTGCGGCACCCACTGGGTGAACAGCGACATCACGTGGCGCCCCTCCGGCGCCAGCGTCGGATCGAGCGAGGACGGGATGACCCCGTCGCTGAACGGGCGCAGCGCGGCCTTGCCCTCCCGGGCGTCCTGGAAGGCGCGTTCCATGTACTCGACGGTCGGGGCCATCTCGACCGAGCCGGTGTGGTGCTCCTGCAGGCTGGTCCCGGGGTCGGCGATGAAGTCGGGCAGCTCCGCGAGGGCGAGGTTGATCTTGACGACGCCGCTGCGCGTCTTCCAGGTCTCGATGTCGCGTACGAAGTCGTCCGGCAGGTGCTCGCGCCCCAGCTGGTCGAGGAAGGCCGTGCGAGGGTGCAGGCTGGTCACGACCACGGGGGCCCGGACCTCCTCGCCGCCGGGCAGCACCGCCCCGGCCACCCGGCCGCCCTCGACCAGCAGCCGCGAGACGCGGGCGTCGGTGCGGATCTCGGCCCCGAACCCGCGGGCGGCACCCTCGATCGCCGCCGCGACCGCGCCCATGCCGCCCTCGGGGAAGCCCCAGTTGCCGAGATGCCCGTCGCCGATGTCGCCGATCGAGTGGTGCGCCATCACGTAGGCCGTCCCCGGCTCGCACGGCCCGGCCCAGGTCCCGATCACGCCGTTGACCGCCATCGCGCCCTTCACCTGCGGCGACTCGAACCAGTCGTCGAGCAGGTCGGCGATGCTCATGGTCATCAGCCTGGTGACGTCGGCGACGGTGCGTACGTCGACGCCGCGGTTTCGCCACGCCAGCCGGACGGTGTCGGCCAGGTCGCCGGGGCGCCGCGAGCCCAGCCTGGGCGGCACGGTAAGCAGCAGCGGGCCGAGCACGTCCGCCAGCCCGCCCATCCAGGCGTCCCAGCGGACCATCGCGTCGGCGTCCTTGCGCGACCACTTCGAGATCTCGTCGTAGTTGCGGCGGGCGTCATCGGCCAGGATCTTGATCGACCCGCCCTCGGGGAACGCCTGGTAGTAGGGGCCCATCGGATGCACCCGGTAGCCGTGCCGGGCCAGGTCGAGCTCGCGCTCGACGCTGGGCGGTAGCAGGCTCATCACGTACGAAAGCCGGGTCACCTTGAACTCCGGGGCGTCCGGCCACGGCGCCTCGGTGGTCGCCGCCCCACCGGTCTTGTAGCGGGCTTCCAGTACGACGGTCCGGGCTCCCGAGCGGGCCAGGTAGGCGGCTGCCACCAGCCCGTTGTGCCCGCCGCCGACCACTATCGCGTCGTACCGGTTCGCGTCCATGATCCCCTCGACATCGGTCGGTCCAGGTGTTTGACTGAAGGTTCAGTTTAGGACCTGCTAGACTCCCCCGACAAGACCGACCGAGGGTGGTGTGATGCCGTCAGCACTGCCGGTCCCGAGCCCCCGTGGCTGCGGGCGGCGATGAGAGTGGTCGAGGCCACCGATGCCGTCGACAGCCGCCGCGAGCAGATCCTCGACGCCGCGCTCAAGGTGATCGTGGAGCGCGGCTACCCGGAGACGCGCATCTCCGACGTGGCCGAGCAGGCCGGCACGAGCCCGGCACTCGTCATCTACTACTTCAAGACCCGCGACCAGCTGCTCACCGAGGCGATCCGGCTGTCGGAGGACCGCTGGTACGCCGCAGGTCAGCGACGCATCACGGAGATCCCGACCTCGGCGGGGCGGCTGGAAGCCCTGGTGGCGATGAGCTGCCTGCCCGAGGAGGAGGGTGCCGACGCCACCTCGTGGGTGATCTGGCTCGATCTCTGGGCGCAGGCGGCGCGCAGCCCGGAGGTGGGTCGGGTCCGCCAGGACTTCGACCGGCACTGGCGCACCACCATCGCCGAGCTGGTGGCGGAGGGCCAGCAGCGGGGCGAGTTCGCGGCCCTCGACGCCGAGGACTTCGCGATCACGATGTCGGCGCTGATCGACGGGTTCGCCGTACAGAGTGCGCTGGGCGACCCGGCGGTCGGCAGCGACCGGGCGTTCCGGCTCTGCATGCGGTTCGCCGCGTCGCAACTAGGCTTCAGGTGGCCCGAGCCGAGTGGGCGAGGCGGGCGCTCGGCCCGACGGCGAGCGGGCTCGCGGCAGAGCTCCTGACCGAGGAGGACGACGGTGGCCGGTGGCCGGGTCCAGCTGGAGGCCCTGACGAAGCGGTTCATCGAGACCGCCGTCGATGCCATCGATCTCGACGTCGCCAGCGGCGAGTTCTTCTCCCTGCTGGGCCCCTCCGGCTGCGGCAAGACCACGACCCTGCGGATGATCGCCGGGTTCGAGCGGCCGACGAGTGGACGCATCCTGCTCGACGGCGCCGACGTCTCCCACACGCCGCCGGACAAGCGGCCGGTCAACACGGTCTTCCAGAGCTACGCGCTCTTCCCGTTCCTCACGGTGGCCGACAACGTCGGCTTCGGGCTGCGCTACCACAAGCTGACCAGGCGGGAGCGTGGCCGCAAGGTCATGGAGGCGCTCGAGCTGACGCAGATGCGGAGCTATGCCAAGCGCCGACCGGCGGAGATCAGCGGCGGACAGCAGCAGCGGGTGGCACTGGCGCGGGCACTGGTGCTCAACCCCTCGGTCCTGCTGCTGGACGAGCCGCTCGGCTCCCTGGACGCCAAGATCCGCCGCTCGCTGAAGATCGAGCTGAAGGCCCTGCAGGAGCGGGTCGGGATCACCTTCCTCTACGTCACCCACGACCAGGAGGAGGCCCTGACCATGTCGGACCGGCTGGCCGTGATGTGCGACGGCCGGCTGGCGCAGGTGGGCCGCCCGCGCGAGGTCTACGACGACCCGGCGACCACGTTCGTGGCTGACTTCCTCGGGGTCTCCAACCTCATGACGGCCGAGGTGCTCGGAGCCGGCGCCGGTACGGCCGTCATGGTGCGGATGGGCGAGACGCTGCTCACCGTGGACGGCAGCGGGCCACAGGCACCCGGTCCGGTGCGGCTGTGTGTGCGTCCGGAGCGGGTGGTTCTCGAACCGCACGGCGGCGGAGGCGCCAACCGCGCACCCGGGATGGTCGACCGAACCGTCTTCGTCGGCCCGGCGACGCAGGTGCACGTACGCCTCGCCGCGGGACCGCTCGTGCAGGCCCTGCTCTCGCACGGGAGCGCGGCGGTCGCGCTGACGCAGGGCACGCCGGTCGACGTACATCTGCCGCCGGCCGCGCTGCGGATCCTGCCCGATCCCGAACCGCCCGGTGCCGAGCCGGCCGTTGCGGTGGCGCAGAGTCGGGTGGCTCAGACGCCGGCGAAAGTCGAGAGCGCCTCGTCCTGAGAGTTCCGCTCGCCGCGAGTCATCCAGCGGTAGGCCAGGAAGCCGGTGCCCGCGGCCACGAACGACACCAGCAGCATGAGCGTCGCGAGCGCGTTCAGGGCGGGTCCGCTGTTGCCGCCGTGGGTGTTGGAGTAGATGATCACCGACATCGGCTGAGTGGGGGCCGTCGACGACAGCAGGTCGACGAGCACGAAATCGTCGATGACCCCGGAGAAGACGAGTACCCCCGACGCGAAGATCGCCGGCATCAGCATCGGGAGCAGCACTCGACGTACCGCCTGCAGCCGGGAGGCGCCCAGGTCGGCCGCCGCCTCCTCGTACTGCCGGCCGATCGTCACCAGCCTGGCGCGGACGATGATCGCCGGCCAGCTCACGTTCCAGGTGACGAGCCCCAGCACCTCCGCCGTCGTGCCCAGGTGCACGGTCACGAACAGCGTGTTGAAGACGAAGAACAGCGCCACCGCGAAGATCAGCTCAGGGATCACGAACGAGAACACCATCACGAAGTTCGCCACCTTCGCCGGCCGGCCGCGCCAGCGGTCGATCCCGATCGCGAAGGCGACGCCGAGCGGGATCGCGATGACCGTGGTGAGCACGGCCAGCCGGATGGTCTGCGCCACCGCGGCATGCAGCGTCGGGTCGTGCAGGACCGAGTTGAGCGGGTCCGTCGTGTACCAGCGCATGGAGAACCCCTGCCACACGCTCTGCGACTTGCCGTTGTTGAAGGAGAAGAGCACCGCGATCGCGATCGGAGCCAGCGACCACAGCACGTAAAGCCAGGTGAAGCCCTCCAGGAACACCGGCCGGCGCCACGGGTTGCGCCGTGGCCGGAGCCGCTGCGCTCGTGTGGTCGTCGGGGCGGCCCGCGGCAGCTCGCGGGTGCCGACTCGGGTGCCGCTCATGAGGCGACCACGGAGGCGCGGTTGGTGACGATGACGTAGTAGAGCATCGGGAGGAGCAGTACGCCGAGCAGCAGCAGCGAGAGCACGGCCCCCTGCGTCTGCAAGGAGCTGGCCTGCAGCTGGCCGTCGATCACGTTGCCGATCATCGACGTACCGGATGTGCCGGACAGCATCGTGTTCGTGTAGTAGTCGCCGATCATCGGCAGCACGGTGATCAGCAGGCCGGTGACGATCGACTGGCGGCTGAGCGGCAGCGTGATGCGCACGAAGGTGCGGGCCCGGTTCAGCCCGAGGTCGCGACCGGCCTCGATCAGGCTGGGGTCGATCCGGTCGAGCCCGGCGAACAGCACCAGGATGAGGTAGGGAAGGTACCCGTAGACCAGCCCGAGCACGACCGTCGCGGACTCACCGCCCAGCCAGTTGACCGGCGAGCCGATGATGTGCAGGCCCTGCAGCACCCGGTTGACGTAGCCGTCGCTCTGCAGCAGGTCGATCCAGGCCAGCATCCGCATCATGTAGCTGACCCAGAACGGGGCGAGCAGCAGTGCCAGCAGCAGACCGCGGCGCTTGCCCGCGAAGCGGCTCACGTAGTAGGCGACGGGGTAGCCGATGAGCAGCGCGAGCGTCGACGCGACGGCGACGTACACCAGCGTCCGCACGATGACCGGGCCGAGGAAGGCACCGGCGCCGACTATGTCGCCGAAGACCCCTTGGTACGCCGCGCCGCCCCACGAGAGCGGGTTCCAGGCCGGTACCGGCGTTCCGAGGACCTCGTTGATCTGGCCGCCGGCCACCGCGAGCACCGCATAGAAGGGCACCAGCACGAAGACGGCGAGCCAGGCGATTCCCGGTGCCGACAGCCCGGCCCAGAAGGCCCGATGACGGAGCGGGTCGCGGTCGACCGGAGCCGACCGGTCGGCTCTCCCCCACATTAGGACTATCCGCCTTGACTGACTTCGAGCCAGTCCTGCTGCCAGACCGCGCGGGCCGACGCCGGCAGCTCGAGCTCCTGGAGCCCAGTGTTGAAATCAGACTCGCGGACCACTGTCGAGGACAGGGCCTTCGGCAGGATCTGCTCCTTGATGAGCAGCGCCGGGGTCACCTTGTTGAGTGGCTGCATGTACCCGTTCCAGCCGATGTTCTCGAGCGCGTTGTGCAGGTCCAGGAAGTAGTTGAGGAAGAGGTGAGCGAGCACCGGGTTCTGCCCGCCAGCTAGGACGGCCATGGTGTCGTTGGCCACCGGGCCCTTGCCGTCGGACGGGAACCAGTACCCGACGACCGAGACCGGGGTGCCCTTGGGCATGTAGTACTCGGCCGCCGCCATGTCGCCGGACCAGGCGTGGTGGATCCAGATCTGGCCGCTCGGGACGTTGCGCCAGTCGTTGTTGTCGATGTGGACGTCGGTCAGGGCCGCGAGCTTCAGCAGCGACTTCTTCGCGGCGGTGAGCTGGGAGACGTCGGTCGTGTTGAGGTTCGTGATGCCGTTCTTCAGCAGCCCGAGGCTCATGCTCTCGCGGTAGTCGTCGAGGATCGCGACCCGGCCCTTGTACTTTCCCTGCCAGGGGAAGGCCCACGGGTTGGACATGTCGCTCGGCTCGCCGGCGACCTTGTCCTTGCGCCAGGCGATGCCGGTGGTGTAGATCGTGTACGGAACCGTGTAGCGCCAGCCCTGGTCGTAGAACGGGTTCTGGAACTCCTTCCAGGCCTGGGTGATGTTCGGGATGTAGCTGTGGTTCAGCGGGCGGAGCTGCTTGGACTCGATGAGCGGGCCCAGGACGTCCACGGTCGGGATGAAGACGTCGAAGTCCAGCTGTCCCGTCTGCAGCTTGGCCAGCGCCTCGTCCATCGTGTTGAACGTGGTGATCTGGACGGTGCAGTTGTACTTCTTCTCGAAGTTCTTGACCACCTTCTTGTTGATGTACGCCGTCCAGTTGTAGAGCTTCAGCGTCGCGTTGCGCTCCGGCGACAGCCCGCTGGCGATCGGCTTGTCGGCCGAGTAGATCGGCCACTTCACCGGGTGGTTGGGTCGGGCGAGGTCCGACGGCAGCGAGGCAGTCGGCTTCCCGGAGGCGCCGGCGCCGCAGGCCGCCAGCACCGAGCTGAGCCCCATGGCCGCCCCGACCCCCGCGGCCCCCTTCAGCAGGTCCCGCCGAGAGATGGCCGGCGACCACCCGCCCTCCTCCGACCGCCCTTCTCTTGGATGAAAGACCATCGAACGGACCTCCTTGGTGTGCCGGGTCCAGCCGGGGCGCCGCTGCCCCGGCTAGTGGTGTGTCTCCCGCGCCAGGGCACGGGCGAAGCGCTCGAAGTTGGCGATGAACAGGTCGATGTCGGCGTCCTCGTGCTGGACCGAAACCAGCCACTGCTCGACCTTGCCCCACGGCGGCAGGAAGACACCACCGTTGTGCTGGTAGAGCCAGTGCGCATGGTTGAAGCGGTCGTCGATCTCCAGGAAACCGCGGTAGTCGCTCACTGGGCTATCGCGGAAGACGACGCAGCCCTTGGCGCCAACCGACACCACGTGGGCGGGGAGGCCGGTGTCGGCGATGATCCGCTCGAACTCCGCGACCACCCGGCCGCGGTGCCGCGCCAGCCGCTGGTAGGCGTCCGGGGTCGCCACCTCGGTGAGCATGGCGCGGGCGGCGGCCAAGGCGAGCGGGTTGCCGTTGAAGGTGCCGACCATCTCGTAGTCACCGCTCGCGACGTGCGACATCAGGTCCGCCGTGCCGCCAAGCGCCGCCACGGCGACTCCGCCGCCGATCGCCTTCGCCAGGCAGACGAGGTCCGGGACCACGCCGACCACCCCGGTCGCGCCGCCAGGCCCGGCGGTGAGGCCGGTCTTCACCTCGTCGAAGCAGAGCAGCGCGCCGTGCCGGTGCAGCAGCTCGGCCAGGCCAGACAGGTAGCCGGGCTGGGGCAGGATGATGCCCGCATTCATCATGATCGGCTCGAGGATCATCCCCGCGACCCGGCCGGAGTACTCGGTGAGCAGCGCTTCGAGGCCGTCGAGGTCGTTGTAGCCGACCACCAAGGCGAGGTCGGTGATCGCTGCCGGGATGCCGGTGCTCGCCGCGACCCGGTTCGGCCGGCGCGGGTCGCCGACGTCCTCCGCATCGGGAGCCACCGAGACCTGCACTGAATCGTGGTGGCCGTGGTAGCAGCCCTCGACCTTGACGATCAGGTCGCGCCCGGTTACCGCCCGCATCAGGTGGACGGCATCCATGGTCGCCTCGGTGCCCGAGTTCATGAAGCGCCACAGCGGCAGCTCGAAGCGCCGGCCGAGCTCGGCGGCGACGGTGATCGCGTCCTCGGTCGGCTGGGCGAAGTGGGTGCCGCGGCCGACCTGGTCTCGGACCGCGGCCACGATCGCCGGGTGGGCGTGGCCGGCCAGGCCGGCGCCGTAGCCGCCGTGCAGGTCGACGTACTCGTTGCCGTCCGCGTCGTAGATCTTGGAGCCGGCTCCGCGGCTGAGCCAGACCGGCTGCGGCTTGGTGATCTGCCAGCTGGAGGTGACCCCGCCGGCCAGTACGTCGCGAGCGCGCGCCGCCAGGGCGGTCGAGGCCGGCTGCCGCTCGACGAAGAGCTGCTCCTGCGCGGCGATCTCCCGCTCGAGAGTGGTGGACAGGTCCCGTTCGACGTCTGTGGACGCGGACACGATGCGCCTTCTCCTCACCCGTTTGACTGAATGTTCAAACTAGACCCCAGAGCACGGATGTGCAACAGCCCACCGCGGTGCGCTCTGGACAGTGCCGACCCCTGGGTCTAGCCTTGACTGTATGATCAGTCAGGGCTCGGAAGAGGCCCGATCGCACCCCCTCTCCCCGGCCGAGCTCGAGCCGACTCTGCGGCCGTTCGGGCACAGCCGCATGCTTCCGCGCGCGGCGTACGTGGACCCAGCGGTCTTCGCCTGGGAGCAGCGGCACTTCTTCGCCGGCGGGTGGATGTGCGTGGGGCGGAGCGCCGACGTAGCCGAGCCAGGCGACCAGCGGGCCGAGTCCGCCGGCAACGCCGGCGTCCTGCTGGTGCGCGGGGCCGACGGCCGCCTGCGCGCGTTTGCGAACACTTGCCGGCACCGCGGTCATGAGCTGCTGGCCTGCGGCGAGTCGGTCAACCGCCGGGCCATCATCTGCCCCTACCACTCCTGGACCTACCAGCTCGACGGGCGCCTGCACAGCGCCACGAGCAAGAGCCTCGCTGCCCAGCCGGACTTCCGCCCGGAGTGCTGGGGCCTCGCCGAGCTGCCCGTCCGGGAGTGGCACGGCCTGGTGTTCGTCGACGGCTCGGGCCGAGCCGGGCCCTTCGACGACGGGGTGGCCACGCTGGAGGCGATCGTGGCGCCGTACGAGATGGAGCGGCTCCGCGTCGCCGACAGCCACTCGTACGAGGTGGCCTCGAACTGGAAGACGCTCACCGAGAACTACCACGAGTGCTACCACTGCCCGATGATCCATCCCGAGCTGTGCCGGGTGAGCCCGCCCGCCAGCGGCGAGAACTACGACTCGCGCGGCGCCTGGATTGGGGGCTGGATGGACCTGCGCGATGGCATGGACACGATGTCGCTCGACGGGCACAGCGACGGCGTACCGCTCCGGGGGCTCGACCAGCAGGGGCTGCGCACCGTCGTCTACGTCAACGTGTTTCCCAACGTCCTGGTCAGCCTGCACCCCGACTACGCGATGGTCCACCGGCTGACACCACTGGCGGTCGACCGCACCCACATCGAGTGCAGCTGGTGGTTCGCGCCGGAGGCAATTGAGCGGCCCGACTTCAACCCGGCGTACGCAGTGGACTTCTGGGACATCACCAATCGCGAGGACTGGGCGGCCTGCGAGTCCGTGCAGCGCGGGCTGGCCTCCGAGCACGCCGTCCCCGGCCCGCTGGCGGCCGAGGAGGACGCCGTCTACCAGTTCGTGACGATGGTGGCCCGCGGATACCTCGGACAGCCGCTCGCCTGTCCGCCGCGGGCTGGGTCCGCGGTGCAGTCGGTGGTCTGAGCACCCGGTAGCCTGCCTCCGGCCGATCGATCCGGCCGAGAGGACCGAGGAGCGCGCGTGAGCACTAGCGACGCTGACCGAGCCGACCTGCTGCTGCACGGAGGCGCCGTCTACCCGGTGGCGGGCGATCGCCCATGGGCGGAGGCGGTGGCCGTCCGGGCGGGCCGCATCGTCGCCGTCGGCTCGGACCGCGAGCTGCGGGACTGGGTCGGGGCCGCTACTGAGGTGGTCGACCTCGACGGTGCCCTGGTGCTGCCGGGCTTCCAGGATGCGCACGTGCACCCGGGCGAGGGCGGGCTGACGCGTCAGCGGTGCGACCTGCACGACCTGGGCACGCGGGCCGAGTACCTCCAGGCGGTCCGGCAGTACGCCGATGGGCATCCCGACGTGCCGTGGGTCCTCGGCGGCGGCTGGTCGATGGAGGCGTTCCCGCGCGGCGTACCTGACAAGGACGTACTCGACGCGGTGCTGCCCGACCGGCCGGCCTACCTGCCCAACCGGGACGGGCACGGCGCGTGGGTCAACACGGCTGCGCTGCGGCTCGCCGGCATCAGCAGGGACACACCCGACCCCGCCGACGGCCGCATCGAGCGCGACAGCGCCGGCGAGCCGAGCGGCACGCTGCACGAAGGGGCCGCCGCGCTGGTCGGGCGACACGTGCCACCTCCCTCGCCGGCCGAGCTGGTCGCCGGCCTGCTCGCCGGACAGGAGTACCTGCACTCGCTCGGCATCACCGGCTGGCAGGACGCGATCGTCGGGGAGTCGACCGTCGGCCCGGACACGTTCGACGCGTACTGCGAGCTCGACAAGAGCGGTCAGCTCACCGCCCGGGTGGTTGGCGCGCTCTGGTGGCGGCAGGATCGCGACGGCGACCAGATTGCCGAGCTCGTCCATCGACGCTCGTCCGCGTCGGGCCGCCGGTTCCGGGCCACCAGCGTCAAGATCATGCAGGACGGCGTGTGCGAGAACTTCACGGCGGGGATGACGTCGCCGTACCTGGATGCGGAGGGCCGCCAGACGGCCAACCGGGGCCTGAGCTTCGTCGACCCCGAGCTGCTCAAGGGCTATGTCACCAGGCTCGACGCCGAGGGTTTCCAGGTGCACTTCCATGCGATCGGCGACCGCGCGGTTCGGGAGGCGCTGGATGCCATCGAGGCGGCCCGGCGGGCCAATGGGATGAACGACCGGCGCCATCACATCGCGCACATCCAGGTCATCCACCCCGCTGACCTGGGGCGGTTCGCCGAGCTCGCCGTGGTGGCCAACGCGCAGGCGCTGTGGGCCTGCGACGAGCCGCAGATGCGGGAGCTGACTCTCCCGTTCCTGGGTCCGGAGCGCTCCGGCTGGCAGTACCCGTTTGCCGGCTTGCTCCGGACCGGCGCCCGGCTGGCCTGCGGCAGCGACTGGCCGGTTAGCACCCCCGACCCGCTGGCCGAGATGCACGTCGCGGTGAACCGGACGCCGCCGGGTGCGTCGGACGTCGAGCCGTTCCTGCCCGGCCAGGCGATCACGCTGGCCGAGGCTGTGCACGGCTTCACGATGGGATCGGCGTACGTGAACCATGTCGACGACCTGACCGGCTCGATCGAGCCCGGCAAGTACGCCGACCTCGCGGTGGTGGACCGCAATCTCTTCGAGCACCCCGCCGCGGAGATCGCCGACGCGAAGGTCGTGCTCACCTTCGTCGGCGGCGAGCGCGTCTACGACGCAGCTGCCGGATGAGCAGGCGGCGCATACGCCGCGTCGGAGCCCGGTCCTCGCTCAGGCGGACAGCGCGTCGTCGACTACGGCCAGGCCCTCCTCGAGCAGCTCGTCGCCGATCACCAGCGGTGGCAGGAAGCGCATCACGTTGCCGAAGGTGCCGCAGGTGAGGGTCAGCACCCCCGCGGCGTGGCAGGCTCGGTTGACCGCCGCGGTGAGCTCCGCGTCGGGGATAGTGCTGCCGGGTCGGACGAGCTCGATCGCCATCATCGCCCCGCGACCGCGGACCTCACCGATGGCCGGGTGGCGCGCCGCGAGGTCAGCCAGCCGGGCACCCATCAGCTCGCCGAGGTGCCGCGCACGGGCGCAGAGGTCCAGGTCGGTCATGGTGTCGATCGCCCCCAGGGCTGCCGCGCAGGCGACCGGGTTACCGCCGTACGTGCCGCCCAGACCGCCGGCGTGGACGGCGTCCATCAGCTCCGCGCGGCCGGTGACCGCCGCCAGCGGTAGGCCGCCCGCGATGCCCTTCGCGGTCGTGACCAGGTCGGGCACCACGCCCTCGTCGTCACAGGCGAACCAGTCACCGGTTCGGCAGAACCCGGTCTGGATCTCGTCCGCGACGAACACCGCTCCGCTTCGGCGGCACCAGTCTGCGATCGCGGGCAGGAACCCCTCTGCCGGTACGACGAACCCGCCCTCCCCCTGGATGGGCTCCAGCACGACGGCGGCGACGTTCGCCGCGCCGACCTGCTTCTCGATCATCGCGATGGCGCGCTCGGCAGCCTCCGGACCCTTGATCGGGACCGGCTCCCGGAACGGGTAGGACATGGGCGCGCGGTAGACCTCGGCGGCAAACGGGCCGAACCCGTCCTTGTAGGGCAGGTTCTTGGCCGTCATCGCCATCGTGAGGTTGGTGCGGCCGTGGTACGCGTGGTCGAAGACGACCACCGCGTTCCGTCCGGTGGCCGCGCGGGCGATCTTCACCGCGTTCTCGACCGCCTCGGCGCCGCTGTTGAGCAGTACCGACTTCTTCGCGTGCGAGCCGGGGGTGAGCTCCGCCAGGCGCTCGCAGACTCGCACGTAGCCCTCGTACGGCGTAACCATGAAGCAGGTGTGGGTGAACCTGGCCGCCTGTGCCGAGACCCGCTCGGCGACGGCCTGCGCGGCGTTGCCGACCCCGGTCACGGCTATTCCGGAGCCGAGGTCGATGAGGCTGTTCCCGTCGACGTCGACCACCACCCCGCCGCCCGCCGCGACGACGTACGTCGACAGCCCAACGCCGATGCCGCCGGACACCGCCGCCCGCTCGCGCTCGTGCAGCGCCCGCGACCGCGGCCCCGGCACCTCGGTGACCAGCCGGCGTACCTGCGGCAACCCCGGCCCGCCCACGGCCTCCACGAGGTCGCGGGGGGCGGAAGGAACCTGCCGACTTGCCGGGGCGCTGCCGTTGGACGCTTCTACCGCACCGTGCGGCTGCCGGCCGTGCGGATCGCGGACGTCTTGGGAGTCTGGTGCCACGGGCGACAGGCTACTCGTCCGGGCCGGCGGGCCCTGCCGGCGGTTGAGTGGGCCGCGCGGTGGCCAGGTTGGCGCCGGTGGGGCCTAC
>DASSHZ010000024.1:0-43208 GCA_035692425.1 Nocardioidaceae bacterium | reverse complement strand
CTGGAGGTCGAGCCGCCGGTCCGAACTGTGGAGACGTGGCACTTCAACTGTTGGCCGGATGTCGAGGCAGTCGAAACGATGGAGCTGCAGGAACGTGACGGAGTCACGACGTTCACCTGGAGACTGGCGTTCCGCGACAAGGCCGGACGCGACCACATGACCAGCTTCGACGGCCAGCAAGACAGCCTCGACGAGATGGAAGACATCCTCAGATCACTTCTCGACCCCAGCCGCGCCTGACAAGGGGAATGCACTGTCATGCCGCTCTCCGTGAGCGCTCGCGAGAGCTGGCCGCGACGTGGACGTCCCCCGTTGCTCACACGACGATGGGGAGTTGGTAGGTCCCGTTGGACATGCGGCCGATCATGAAGAAGATGACGATCAGCTGGTTGACCCCGTGCTGATAGGCGTCGTTCTCCAGGATGTGGTCGACGGAGATCCGGCACATGAGGTCGTCCATGAACCGGCCGGGCAGGTACGGGTCCTGGACGATGTCGTCGAACTTGGCGCCCTCGGTGACCCACTGGTCGAGGATGCTGCCGGGTACCGGCGGGGGCGGCTCGACCGGCTCTCGCTCGTACCGCTCCTCGAGTCGCTCCTCGTAGGCCAGGTTGCGGCAGCGATCACGAGGACGGCCAGGTACTCGGCCAGCTCGTCGATGCTCAGCATCCGTTCCAGGCCGCCGACGGTGCGTGATGAGGTCTCCATGGACCTCAGGTGCGCGGCCCACTCCGAGCGGGACCGCACCAGACCTCACACGCCCGCATCCGGCGTGGAGATTCGATCGCCGAACCCCGTTCGAGACGGGTTTGTGGACAGTTTGTGGACACCGGATCAAATTCCAGAGACCTTCCAGGCCCGGAGATCCGTGGATCACCGGGCCTGCTTCCGCAGTTCAGAGGCCACTTCCGGCCTTGCGGTTCGGTCGGGCTGGCGGGATTTGAACCCACGACCCCTTGACCCCCAGTCAAGTGCGCTACCAAACTGCGCCACAGCCCGCGACGCTCCGGAGCGCGCCGGAGCCACGACAGCCTATCTCAGGCGCGCATTCCGCGGCCGAGCGATGAGTTCCGGCGAGAGCCCTTCGAATAGCCGGGGCCGCCGACCAGCCCGCCACCTGCCGAGTGGTGCCGACTAGCGGTGGTCCGGCGGCGTCAGGGCCGGAGCCACCCGGCCGCGTACCTCGCCGAGCGCAACGCGACCACCGCTGGCTGCCGCGCTGGCGCGGAGTACCACCTCGTCACCGTCCTCGAGGAACGTCCGGGTGGCGGCCCCGACCTGGAGCGGCTCGGCGCCGCCCCACGACAGCTCCAGCAGCGACCCCCGCTGGTCGGGCTCAGGACCGCTGACCGTACCGGAGGCGAAGAGGTCGCCGGTACGCAGCGACGCCCCATTGACCGTCAGGTGCGCCAGCATCTGGGCCGGCGACCAGTACATGGAGGCGTACGGCGGCCGGCTCACCACGACGCCGTTGACCTCGACCTGGAGGTCGATCTCGTAGCCGGCCGGCTCGTCCACCGCCAGGTACGGCAGCGGGGTCGGCTGCTGGGGCGGGAGCGGACAGCGGGCCCCGTCGAGGGCGGCGAGCGGGGTCACCCAGCAGGAGACCGAGGTCGCAAAGGACTTGCCCAGGAACGGCCCCAGCGGCACGTACTCCCAGGACTGGATGTCGCGCGCCGACCAGTCGTTCACGAGTACGACGCCAAAGACATGGTCGGCGAACGCTGTGGTCGGGACCCGGCTCCCGAGCCCCGACGGGGTGCCGACGACGAACCCGAGCTCGGCCTCGAGGTCCAGCCGCTCCGACGGCCCGAACCCCGGCTCTCCACCGGGATCCGCCGGGCGGCGCTGTCCCACCGGCCGGGTGACGGTGGTCCCGGAGCACACCACAGTCCCAGCGCGGCCGTGGTAGCCCACGGGCAGGTGGCGCCAGTTCGGCAGCAGCGGCTCGGCGTCCGGCCGGAAGATCCGTCCCACGTTCGAGGCGTGGTCGACCGAGCAGTAGAAGTCCACGTAGTCGGCCACCTCGAAGGGCAGGTGCAAGGTGACCTCGGAGATCGGAACGAGAAAGGGCTCGATCGCCGCTCGCTGGGTGACGTCGGACAGCAGCTGGACCAACCAGCCGCGGACGCTCTCCCACGCGGCGCGACCGAGGGCCATGAAGCCATTGAGCGATGGCTCGGAGAAGACGTGGCCTCCGTCGACCATCTCCGACGCCGCCAGCGGGGCGAGATCCACCACGAAGTCGCCGATCCGCACTCCCACCCGGGGCTCATCGTCCTGGCCCGCGGCGAACACGCCGTAAGGCAGGTTGCTGACGTCGTACGCCGACCCGGCCGCTCCGTCGACCCAGCAGGCAGTCATGACGCCGTCGCACCGAGACTGTCGCCGGACAGCAGACCCAAGGCGACCAGATCCCCCACCGGATCAGCCACGCTGCAACTGCCGAACGAGACGAACCAGCGGCGCGTGGACGCGATGCGGTCGTCTCCCAGCGCCGACACCGCCGCCGCCACTCGCTCAGCCGAGCGCTCGTCGAGGAGACGGGCCAGCGCCGGGGGGTCGGCCCCGTCCAGGGTGGCCCGGGTGGCGAGCAGCACGTTGAGGAACCCGTGGTGCTCGAACCCCGTGTCCGCACGGTGCCGGACCGCGTGGTGCAGCCCGGCCGTGCACTTGAAGGGAGCCTCGCGGTCCAGGGCGGCGGAGATGGCTGCGCTCAGCTCGGCGGCGGCCGGGAACGACTCGGCCGACACGCCGCCGGTGCGGAACTTCGCCTGGTGGCCCGCGGCCGCCACGGCGTCGAGCGCGGAGAGCCAGCCCGCGGGAATCGAAGCGTCGGCGGCTCTCGGGAGCTCGACCGAAACTCGTACGCCGTCGGGCAGCGTGGCGTCCAACATGGTGGTCATGCGGGCTGCGTTGTGGGCGAGGTCCTCCTCGTCCCGCAAGGCCACCTCGAGCCCGACCAGGCGCAGTCGCTCGTCGCGACCGGCCCAGGTGACGGCCGGCTCTATCGCGCCCGCACCACCGGTGACGACCACGGTCAGCGGGAGCGGGTCCGAGGGCAGGTCTCGCGGCAGGGCGGCCAGCAGCTCAGGGAGCCGCCGGTCGGAGCAGGCGAACGGGCCCACCAGGTCGGCGTACCACGACGCCCGGTGCCGCCGGTGCGCCTCGACCGCGTCCGGCATGGGCTGGTCGCCGGGCGGAAAGATGGCCGCGTCGTCCACGAGCCCACCGAAGGCGGCCGGAGATAAGGTGGGCACCGCTGGCACACGTCGACTCTAGTGCCGCGGGTCGGAACACCAACCTGGCTGGGTTCGAAGGAGGCAGGTCATGGCCCACTACCTCGCCGTCGGGTCGGTCCCGCACAAGCGACACACCCAGCACCGCCTGCCAGACGGCCAGCTCGCGTACGAGGAGCTGATGGGGGAGGAGGGGTTCTCTTCGGACTCCTCGCTGCTCTACCACCGCAACCTGCCGTCGCGTATCACCGACTCCCGGGTCTGGGAGCTGGGCGACCTGGCGACCAGGCCCAACCATCCGATGAGACCGCTGCACCTGAAGCTCCACGACCTGTTCAAGGTCGACGACATCGAGGACGTCGACGTGGTCCGGGGCCGTCGGCTGGTGCTCGGCAACGGCGACGTCCGGATCTCTTACGTCGTCGCCGCAGCCATGTCGCCGCTGTACCGCAACGGGATCGGCGACGAGTGCCTCTACGTCGAGCGTGGCCGCGCCAGGGTCGAGACGGTCTTCGGTGCCTACGAGGTGGGGCAGGGCGACTATGTGGTCATCCCGCGGGCCACGACCCATCGGTGGATCCCGGTCGCTGGCGCGGAGCCGCTGCGCGTCTACTGCATCGAGGGCAACTCGCATATCACTCCGCCGAGGCGGTATCTGTCCCGGTTCGGTCAGCTGCTGGAGCACTCGCCGTACTGCGAGCGGGACCTCCGGACTCCAGTCGGTCCACTGCTCGCCGACGAGCTGGGGCTCGATCCGGCGGCCAGCACCGACGTCCTCATCAAGCATCGGGGGAGCGGTCCCGGCGGCGTGGTCGGGACGGTCTTCACCTACCCGTTCCACCCCTTCGACGTGGTCGGCTGGGACGGCTGCCTGTACCCGTACGTCTTCAACGTCGGCGACTTCGAGCCGATCACCGGCCGGGTCCACCAGCCGCCGCCGGTACACCAGGTCTTCGAGGGCTTCAACTTCGTGGTCTGCAACTTCGTACCGCGCAAGGTGGACTACCACCCGCTCTCGATACCCGTCCCCTACTACCACTCCAACGTCGACAGCGACGAGGTCATGTTCTACGTGGACGGCGACTATGAGGCCCGCAAGGGGTCCGGCATCGGCAAGGGCTCGATCAGCCTGCATCCCGGCGGCCACGCCCACGGCCCCCAGACCGGGGCCTACGAGAAGTCGATCGGGGTGCACTACTTCGACGAGCTCGCGGTCATGGTCGACACCTTCCGACCGCTCGAGCTGGGCGAAGCCGGAGTCGCGGCGGACGACGGTGCCTACGCCTGGTCGTGGGCTCGGTCCGCCGACGGCCAGCCCGACGCCAGCGGCTGATCCCGGCGGGGAAGAACCAGGACCCGCAGTCACGTCAAGGACCGGCAGGGGATCGCCGGTCAGCACGCGGGCGCGTGCGCCGGCCGCGACCACTAAGGTTTGCTCGTTGACCCCGGGTCGCGAGGGTGCCCGGGGCTGCGGAGCGGAAGGGCATCTTCGTGGCGAAGGGTGCGGTGGTGATCAGCGATCGCATCGCCACCTGGCCGAACGCGCTCAGCGTCGCGCGGCTGTTCGGGGTGCCGGTCTTCCTCTGGCTCGTCCTGGGGCCGGAGTGGGACGGCTGGGCCCTGCTGGTGCTCGCCCTTTCCGGCCTGACCGACTATCTGGACGGAAAGCTGGCCCGCACCCTCGACCAGTCCTCGCGGCTCGGCCAGGTGCTCGACCCGGTGGCCGACCGGCTTTACATCCTCGCGGTGGTGTTCGGGCTAGCAGTCCGCGACATCATCCCCTGGTGGCTTGCTGTGCTGTTGCCACTGCGGGACATCCTTCTGGCCGCCCTGGTTCCCCTGCTGCGCACCCGGGGCTACAGTGCGCTACCGGTGCACTTCCTCGGCAAGGCGGCCACCTTCAACCTTCTCTACGCCTTCCCCCTACTCCTGCTCGGTGACGGGCCGGGGCCGTGGCACACGCTGGCCCGGGTCATGGGCTGGGCGTTCGCCATCTGGGGGACTGGGCTGTACTGGTGGGCGGGCCTGCTGTACGCCTACCAGGTCCGGCAGCTGCTGCGCACCACCGCACCCCTGGCTGGGGGACCGCCATGACCGGCACTGCCGGCACCACCCGGCCGCCGAGCAGCAGCTACGGCGGGCTGCTGACCCAGATCATGAACGACACGCTCGACGCCGACTACCAGGTGGTCGCGGCTCGGCGAGAGCGTGAGCCGGCCTCACGGCACGGCCGGAACCGGCTCGCGGTGGTGGTGGTGCTGGCCGTCTTCGGCCTGATGGTCGGGGTGTCCGCCCTGCGCACCGAACGGTCGCGCCCGGAGGCAGCGGCGGAGCGGGCCGCTCTGATCAGCCAGATCCACGACCGCCAGGCACGGTTGACCGCACTCCACGGCCGGCTCGGCACCCTCCAGACCGACATCTCCGACGCGCAGACGTCCCTCGGGAACGCCACGGCCGCCGGCAGCCGGGCGGCGCTGCGGATCCGCACTCTGTCGACGCTCGCCGGCGACGTGGCGGCGACTGGGCCGGGGGTCGTCATCCGCGCCGACAACGCCGAAGGGTCGACCGGAGCGGGCACCGGCGGGGTCATCCTCGACACCGACTTGCAGGCGTTGGTGAACGGCCTGTGGCAGGCCGGCGCGGAGGCGATCTCGATCAACGGCTACCGGCTCACCGCCCTCACGTCCATTCGGTACGCCGGCCAGGCGATTACCGTGGACTACCGGTCACTGTCACCGCCGTACATCATCGCGGCGATCGGAAACCCCGACGCGCTGCCCGCCCAGCTCCTCGAGACCCCCGGAGGCCAGCTCTGGACCGCCCTTCGCTCGAACTTCGGGATCAGGTTCCACCTGGCGAGGAGCCAGCGCGTGGTGATCCCGGCCGACGTGACAGACCGGCTGCGCTACGCCGTACCGGCGGGGGCTCGATGATCGTCCTCTTCGGGCTGGCAATCGGGATCGTCGCCGGCTTCTTCTTCGAGCCGACCGTCCCGACCGGCCTCCAGCCGTACCTGCCTATCGCCGTCGTGGCCGCCCTGGACGCCGTCTTCGGAGGTCTTCGTGCGCATCTCGACGGGATCTTCGACGACAAGGTCTTCGTGGTGTCGTTCATCTCCAACGTCCTCATCGCGGCGCTGATCGTCTACCTCGGGGACCAGCTCGGCGTGGGCGGTCAGCTCTCGACCGGTGTGATCGTCGTACTCGGCATCCGGATCTTCTCCAACGTCGCCGCGATCCGGCGGCACATCTTCCATGCCTGAGCTGTCCACCCAAGCCCCGCCGGCACCGCCAACCGGCCGGTCCCGGCTGCTGGATGGTCTGCTGGGGCGGCCGTCGCGAGGTCAGGTCATCGTCGCGGTCCTCGTGATGCTGCTGGGTTTCGCTGCCGCGGTGCAGATGCACATCACCCATACCAGCAACGACTTCGCCGGCCAGCGCAGGCAGGACCTCGTCGACCTGCTCGACTCGCTGTCCAGTGCCGCCGACCGGGCCGACGCCCAGATCAGCGAGCTGCAGCGAACCCGGTCCAAGCTGCAGTCGCAGTCGCGGGCCAAGGCGGCAGCACTGGCCGAGGACCGGCGGCGGCTGCAGGTGCTCGGCATCCTGGCCGGCACCCTGCCGGCAACCGGCCCCGGGGTGATAGTGACGATCGACGACCCGCGGGGCACCGTCTCGGCGGCCGCCATCCTCAACGGGATCGAGGAGCTGCGCGACGCCGGTGCCGAGGCCATCCAGATCAACCACCGCGTCCGGGTCGTCGCGTCGACGTACGTCACCGACGGCGACGGAGGGATCATCGTCGACGGGCACCAGCTGGCTCCGCCGTACGTGATCGACGCGATCGGCTCGGCGCACACGCTCGGGCAGGCGGTCGTCTTCCCCGGTGGGCTGTCAGACGACGTGTCCGCCCTCGGGGGCAAGGTCTCGGTCCAGCAGGCCGGCAAGGTGGTCGTCTCCGCGTTGCACCGCGCGGTGACACCTGAGTACGCTCAGCCGACCGGAAGTTGATCGCTGGCGGAGGAGGTCCGCGTTGTACCCCGACGACCTGCTTTACACCGACGAGCACGAGTGGGTGCGCGGCGCCGACCAGGGCAGCGGCAGCGTTCGCGTCGGGATCACCGACTTCGCCCAGGAGTCCCTGGGCGACATCGTCTACCTGCAGCTGCCCGCGGTGGGCGACGAGGTGACGGCAGGCGACCCGATGGGGGAACTCGAGTCCACCAAGAGCGTGAGCGACGTGTTCGCGCCGGTGAGCGGCGTCGTGACGGCACGCAACGAGGCGCTGGTGACCACTCCGGAGCTTTGCAACACCGACCCGTACGGCGAGGGATGGCTCGTCGAGATAGAGCCCAGCGACCGCGACCAGCTCGAAAGCCTGTTGAGTTCCGCCGACTACGAGTCCCGGGTAACCTCTGAGTGAAGGTTGAGGGTTTGCGCTGGGGGAGCCGGACCACGGCCGGTCGTTGCCACGAAGCGTACGACGCCATCAGGGCGTCGGATACGACGCCTAGCGGCGTCGAGACGACGTCTGCAGCGTCGTAGACGGCGCCGAGGGGAGTTGGAGGAGGCCCGATGCCGTATTGCACCGAATGTGGTCATGAGAACCCCGACGGTGCACGGTTCTGTGCCCAGTGCGGGCACCGCCTGGTGGTCGAGCACCCGGTTGACACCACCTCGACCCTGAAGTTCGGCGGACCGGACCGGGTCGAGGAGGGTGACCGCCGGCTCAGCGCAGACGAGATGGCCGCGGTGGAGTCGCTGCCGGTAGGCACCGCTCTGCTCGTCGTGCAGCGCGGGCCCAGCGCGGGGAGCCGGTTCCTGCTCGACAAGGACGAGGTCACGGCGGGACGGCACCCCGACAGCGAGATCTTCCTCGACGACGTGACGGTTAGCCGCCGGCACGCGGTGTTCCGCCGTACCTCTGACGGCTACCTCGTGAGCGACGTGGGCAGCCTCAACGGCACCTATGTCAACCGCGACCGCATCGACGAGGTCCTGCTCTCGGGGGGCGACGAGGTGCAGATCGGCAAGTACCGGCTCGTCTACTTCAACAGCCGCGACGGCTCCGGGTCATGACCGGAGCGGTGCCCGCTCGGTCCGGGGGCCGGCTGAGCATCGGCGCGGTGCTCAGCGAGCTGGCCAGCGAGTTCCCTGACGTCACCGTCTCCAAGATCCGATACCTGGAGAGCGAGGGGTTGGTCGAGCCGGAGCGGGCGCCGTCCGGCTACCGCAAGTTCTCCCGGGCAGACGTCGAACGGCTCCGCTACGTGCTGGCCGCGCAGCGAGACCACTACCTTCCGCTGCGGGTGATCCGCGAGCACCTGGACGCGATCTCCCGCGGCCTGGAGCCGCCCGCCGCAGCGGGGGAGCCGGCCCGCCCACCGCGGGCCCTCCGGGCCGTCCCCGACCCGGCGGCCGTTGACCCACCGAGGGCTACCACGCGTGCCCCGCGCGACATCCGCATGTCGCGGGAAGAGCTGCTCGCCAACACGGGGCTGACCGACCAGCAGCTGAGCCAGCTAGAGGGGTTCGGCCTGGTGCGGCCCTGCCCGGGCACCAGGTACTTCGACTCCGACGCCTTCACGGTGGCCAGCACGGTGGCGGAGATGGCGGCGTACGGCCTGGAGCCAAGGCACCTGCGCGCTTTCAAGACGGCCGCCGACCGCGAGGTCGGCCTGGTCGAGCAGGTGGTGAGCCCCTTGACCCGGCAGCGGGACGGAGCCAGCCGGGCTCGCGCCGATCACGTTGCCGCCGATCTGGCCCGGCTGTCGGTCCAGCTGCACGCGACGCTCGTCCGGATCGGCCTGCGCACGGCGCCTTGACCGCCCGCCCTCAGCGGGGCGCCCGGCTGGGGCCGCAGCCGGGGGTACGCTGTCAAAGTGCGCGAGGTCGACGTCGTGGGGGTTCGGGTCGAGATGCCGTCGAACACGCCGATCGTCTTGCTGCGCGAGTCCGCGGGCGACCGCTATCTGCCGATCTGGGTGGGGGCCATGGAGGCCAGCGCCATCGCCGTCGCCCAGCAGGGCATCGTGCCGCCGCGCCCGCTCACCCACGACCTGCTCAAGGACGTGCTGGCGGCCACCGGGCATGAGCTCACCGAGGTCCAGATCACCGAGGTGAAGGACAACGTCTTCTACGCCGTGCTCGTCCTCGGCGGCGGCATCGAGGTCAGCGCCCGGCCCTCCGACTCGATCGCGCTGGCCCTGCGGACCGGGAGCCGGATTCTCTGCAGCGAGACGGTGCTGGACGAGGCAGGGCTGGCCGGACCGACCGATCAGGAGGAGGAGGTCGAGAAGTTCCGCGAGTTCCTCGACCAGATCACCCCCGAGGACTTCGGGCCGGCGCACGGTGGCTGACCCTAGACCTCTACTTTAGGGTTACGACACGCCGGCCCGCGGACCGCGGCTGTCGTTGACCTCGGGCACCGGCTGGCCCTACCGTCGAGCGTGAACATCTTCGCTGTAACTTCGTGTCGGCGCTGGGAGTCTCGCTCCGGGCCGGACACGGCGACGCGGGGATGCGGTTGCAGGGCCGGGACGGCCTGCCGGACGAGGAGGTCGGAGTGAGCGGTGGAGTGACCGGAGACCAGGAGCGCTCGAAGGCGAAGTCGCAGCGCGCCGACACCGCGGTGGCCGACGCGACGGAGGCTGCGGAGCGGCAGGGGTTGCTCTTCGACGACGACGTGGCCCCGGTCCCCGATGACGTCGGCTACCGCGGCCCGACGGCCTGCAGCGTGGCCGGCATCACCTACCGCCAGCTCGACTACTGGGCCCGCACCGGGCTCGTCCAGCCGTCCGTGCGGACCGCCGGCGGCTCGGGCACCCAGCGCCTCTACTCGTTCCGCGACGTGCTGCTGCTCAAGGTGATCAAGCGGCTGCTGGACGCCGGGGTGTCGCTGCAGCAGATCCGAGCGGCCATCTCCCACCTACGCGAGCGCGGCACCGACGACCTCACCGAGGTGACGCTGATGAGCGACGGCGCGAGCGTCTACGAGTGCCGGTCGGCCGACGAGGTGATCGACCTTCTGCAGGGTGGTCAGGGTGTGTTCGGGATCGCCATCGGCGGGGTCTGGCGCGAGCTCGAGGGCAGCCTGCATGAGCTGCCCAGCGAGCGCGCCGCCAACGAGGTGGACCACCCCCACGATGAGCTCGCCGCCCGACGTCGCGCCCGCGTGATCGGCTAGGCCTGGCCTCGGCTGTCGGGCCTGGCGGGGCAGTTGACTCGCGCCGCCCCCGCTATTGCCCGCTGGTAGGGTGGCACCGCCGTACAACCACGCACGGGAGAGCCCGGCCATGCGCCGGCGCCGAAGGGGCAACTCCTCCCCGGAACCTCTCAGGCCAACGGACCGTGCGCATTGGCGGCTCTGGAGCCTCGACGCGACAGAGGGGAGGCTCGGTCGGTACGACGACGAGGAGCCTCGGATGAGCCCATCCCTTTCGCAGCTGGAGTCGGCGACCTTCGCCCGCCGGCATATCGGCCCGGATGCAGCCGAGCAGGCGCACATGCTCGACGTGCTCGGGTACGGGTCCCGGGCCGACCTGGTGGCCGCCGCGGTACCTGCGTCGATCCGCAGCTCGGCTCGGCCCGACCTGCCCGCCGCACTGACCGAGGAGGCGGCGCGTCGACGGTTGCAGGCCCTGGCTGCCGCCAACCGGCCGCTGGTGCCGATGATCGGGCTCGGCTACCACGGCACGATCACGCCGGCGGTGATCCGGCGCAACGTGGTGGAGAACCCGGCGTGGTACACGGCGTACACGCCGTACCAGCCTGAGATCTCGCAGGGCCGGCTCGAGGCGCTCCTGAACTTCCAGACCATGGTCGCCGACCTGACCGGGCTGCCCACGGCGAACGCCTCGCTCCTGGACGAGGCGACCGCCGCTGCCGAGGCGCTGTTGCTCATCCGGCGGGCCAACCGTGCGAACCGGTCGCGGCGGCTGGTAGTCGACGCCGACGCGTTGCCGCAGACCATCGCCGTGGTGCGCACCCGGGCCGCCGCGGTCGGGCTCGACGTCGAAGTGGTCGACGTGTACGACGACCTCCCCGCCGAGGATGTCTGCGGCGTCCTGGTCCAGTACCCCGGTGCCAGCGGGCGAGTTCGCGACCCGCGGCCGGTGGTCGAGGCGGCGCACGAGGCCGGGGCGCTGGTGGTGGTCGCCACCGACCTGCTGGCACTGACCGTGCTGGAGGCGCCCGGACAGCTCGGCGCCGACGTCGCGGTCGGCTCGAGCCAGCGCTTCGGTGTCCCGCTGTTCTACGGCGGCCCGCATGCGGCCTTCATGTCCGTGGCCGCCGGGTTCGAGCGTCAGCTGCCGGGTCGGTTGGTCGGCGTCTCGGTCGACAGCTCGGGACGGCCGGCGTACCGGCTGGCCCTGCAGACCCGGGAACAGCACATCCGGCGCGACAAGGCGACCTCCAACATCTGCACCGCTCAGGTCCTGCTGGCGGTCGTGGCGGCGATGTACGCCGCGTACCACGGGCCGGAGGGGCTGACCGCGATCGCCAACCGGGTACACCGCTACGCGGCCCTGCTCGCCCGCGCGCTGCGCGACGGCGGCTGGCAGCTGGAGCACCAGAACTTCTTCGACACTGTCTCGGTGCGCGTCGCCGGCCAGGCGGAGGCGGTGCGAGCCCGCGCCCACGACCTGGGCATCCAGCTACGTACCGATGGCCCGGACGTCGTCGGCGTGTCCGTGTCCGAGCTGACGACCCGGGAGCACCTCGACGCAGTGCTGACGGCTTTCGAGGCAGCCCCCGTGGACTTCGACCGGCTCGACGCGTCCACGCCGGACGCGCTGCCGGCCGAGCTCCGGCGTACCACTGGATTCCTTACCCACCCGGTGTTCTCGACCCACCGGTCGGAGACCGAGATGATGCGCTACCTGCGCCGGCTGGCGGACCGCGATTATGCCCTCGACCGCGGCATGATCCCCCTCGGTTCGTGCACGATGAAGCTCAACGCGGCTACCGAGATGGAATCGATCGGCCTCGCCGGGTTCGCCGACCTGCATCCCTTCGCCCCGGCCGAGGACGCCGCCGGCTACCTGACCATGGTGGGCGAGCTGGAGACGTGGCTCGCTGAGATGACCGGCTACGCGCGGGTGTCGGTGCAGCCCAACGCCGGCTCGCAGGGCGAGCTGGCCGGCCTGCTGGCGATCCGCGGCTTCCACCGGGCAAACGGACAGGCCGAGCGCGATGTCTGCCTGATCCCCTCCAGCGCACACGGCACCAACGCCGCGTCCGCCGTGCTGGCCGGGATGCGGGTGGTCGTCGTGAAGGCCGCCGAGGACGGCTCGGTCGACCTCGACGACCTCCGCTCAGCCTGCCTCGCGAACGCCGAGCGGCTCGCCGCCCTGATGGTGACCTACCCGTCGACCCACGGGGTGTACGAGGACGAGATCAGGGAGGTCTGCCGGGTCGTGCACGAGCACGGCGGTCAGGTGTACGTCGACGGGGCCAACCTCAACGCCCTCCTCGGCCTGGCCGAGCCGGGGGAGTTCGGCAGCGACGTGTCGCATCTCAACCTGCACAAGACCTTCTGCATCCCGCACGGCGGGGGAGGTCCCGGCGTCGGCCCGGTCGCCGTGGCCGCGCATCTCGCGCCGTACCTGCCGAGCCATCCGCTGCATCCGGACCCGGACCGACGCGACGGCGTGGGGCCGGTGAGCGCGGCGCCATTCGGCTCGGCCGGCATCTTGCCGATCTCCTGGGCCTACGTCGCGATGATGGGCGCCGACGGGCTCACCGCGGCAACCGAGGTCGCGGTGCTGTCGGCCAACTACCTTGCCCGCCGACTCGGTCCGGACTACCCGGTCCTCTACACCGGCCGGGCCGGGCTGGTGGCGCACGAGTGCATCCTCGACCTGCGCCCGCTGACGCACTCGAGCGGGGTGACCGTCGAGGACGTCGCCAAGCGGCTCATAGACTACGGGTTCCACGCCCCGACCATGAGCTTCCCGGTTCCGGGCACGTTCATGGTCGAGCCGACCGAGTCCGAGAGCCTGGCCGAGCTGGACCGGTTCTGCGATGCGATGATCGCCATCCGCGCGGAGGTGGCGGCGGTGGAGAGCGGCGAGACCGCGCTCGCTGCCAGCCCGCTCACCCACGCTCCGCACACAGCCGGCTCGCTGGCGGGGGAGTGGGAGCACCCGTACTCGCGCGCCCGGGCGGCGTTCCCCGCCGGGCCGCAGGCCGACAAGTACTGGCCGCCGGTCGGCCGGATCGACCAGGCGTACGGCGACCGCCACCTCGTCTGCTCCTGCCCGCCACCAGAGGCGTTCGAGGCTGCCGATGGTCTTTCGTCCAGCTAGCTAGCTCGCCGGGCTGACCGACGACATGTTGAAATCGGGGATGCGCAGGGGAGGGGTCGCCGTACGGGAGAAGCCGTCCCCCCACTCCCGGGAGAGCGATCGCACCGTCGCCCCGGCCTCGGTGAACCGGTTGAGCAACGAGAGCGGGCTCTCGTTGAAGCGGAAGTTGTTGACGGCGCCGGTCACCTTGCCGTTCTCCACCAGATAGACGCCGTCGCGGGTGAGGCCGGTGAGGAGCAGCTCCTGGGGGTCCACCTGGCGGATGTACCACAAGGACGTGACCAGCAGGGCCCGCTCCGTGCTCGCGACCAGGTCGTCGAGGGATGCCGTCCCGTCCCCCACGGAGAGCGCGAGGTTGCCGATCCGGGGGTGGAACCCCAGCCCGGTCGTCTCGGCGGTATGGCGCGAGGTGACGAGCGCACGCAGGATGCCGTTCTCGATCCAGGGTGTGCGGTCCAGCGGCTGGCCGTTGTCGAAGACGCTGTCGGCCGTGGTCGTCGCCGGCGCGACGAGGAACGGAGTGGCGCCCAGGCCGGCCAGCCCGGGGTCCGACACCAAGGTCACCCGCGGGTCGACGATCTGCTGTCCGACCCGGGTGCCGCCGGCGGGGTCGCTGAACGCTGTTCGGCCGTCCGCGGCGTCGAGGCCGCAGGCGACGAAGTACGCGTAGAGAATGAGGTCCGCCACGGCGGTCGGCGGCAGCAGCGTCTCGTAGCGGCCGGCGGGCAGGTCCACGCGGTTCGCGGCCCAGCCGATCCGGCGGGCCAGCTCGTCATCGAGGGCGGCCACCTCGATATCGGTGAAGTCGACCGTGGGGCGGCCTACCCAGGCCGAGGTCGAGAGGCCGGTCGGCTTGCCGGTGATGGCCAGGTATCCGGTCGGCTGCTCGTGGCGGAGCCGCAGCCCCTCCGAGGTGGCCAGGTAGGTGGTGTCGACCCGGTGGTCGACGTACCCGTAGAGGAGCCGGTCCTGCTTGCGGGCCCTGGTGAAGACCGACCCGAGGTCTTGAGCCAGCTGGTCGAAGACCGCGACCGAGGTGGACCCGGGGCCCGCCGTCCAGTCGGCGCTTTCGCCACCGCTGGCGAACGGCATCGAGTCGGCGGCGGGGCCGGCGGCTCGCGCTGCCGCATCCGTCGCTGCGACCAGCTGCTCGACGCCCGCGCGGTCGGCCACGGCCGAGCCCCGAACGCCAACGGCGGCGCCGCCCGGCCCGTCCAGGACGGAGACCACGGTCACGATCGACTTGGTCATGACGCCGTTCGTGGTCAGGGTGTTGTTCGCCCACCGCAGGTTGACCTGGGAGGAGCACCGCACTACGACGATGCAGCGGTCGGCGCTGGTGGCCTGCAGCGCGCGGTCGGCCAGTGCCTGCGGGGAGCTCATCGGCGGCCGGCCTCGGCCCGAGCGTTGAGGATGCGGATCCCGCGGAAGAGGGCCGACGGGCAGCCGTGGCTGACCGGTGCCACCTGACTCGGCTGGGCCTTGCCGCAGTTGAACGCACCTTGGAGCTGCCAGGTCGAGGGGCCGCCCACGGCTTCCATCGCCCCCCAGAAGTCCGTCGTCGTCGCCTGGTAGGCGACGTCGCGGAGCGGGCCGGCCAGCCGGCCGTCACGGATCTCGAGGAATCGCTGCCCGGTGAACTGGAAGTTGTAGCGCTGCATGTCGATGCTCCAGGACCCGTCGCCGACCACGTAGATGCCGTGCTCGACCCCGCCGATGAGGTCCTCGGTGGTGGTGTCGGTGGCCGCCGGCTGCAGGGAGACGTTCGCCATCCGCTGGATCGGCACGTGTGACGGCGAGTCGGCGAAGGCGCAGCCCGTGGATCGTTCGTCGCCACGCAGCGCGGCCATCCGTCGGTCGGTCTGGAAGCCCACCAAGACGCCTTCCCGCACCAGGTCGAACTGCTGGCCGGCCACCCCGTCGTCGTCGTACCCGACCGTCGCCAGCCCGTGCTCGACGGTCCGATCGCCGGTGATGTGCATGCAGCCCGAGCCGTACTTGAGCTCACCGAGGCGGTCGGGTGTGGCGAAGGAGGTGCCTGCGTAGTTGGCCTCGTAGCCGAGGGCGCGGTCCAGCTCGGTGGCGTGACCGATGCTTTCGTGAATGGTCAGCCAGAGGTTGCTCGGGTCGATGACGAGGTCGTACCGGCCGGGCTCCACCGAGGGTGCCACCAGCTTCCCGGCGAGGTGCTCCGCGAGCCCGGCCAGCTCGCGGTCCCAGTCGAAGCCGGTGCCGGTCAGATACTCCCAGCCCCGACCCGTTGGCGGCGCGATGGTGCGCATCGATGCCAGGAGGCCGCGAGTCTCGTCGAGGCCGTACACCTCGAGCTGGGGATGCAGGCGAACCCGCTGCTGGGTCGTCGTGGTGCCGTGGATGTCGCTGTAGAACTTCGCCTCCCGGACCTGGCGGACGCTTGCCTGCACATGCCGGACGGCGGGGGCTCGCAGCAGCGCGGCACTCCACTCCGCGAGCAGCGCAACCTTGTCGGCGGTGGCGACCGAGAACGGGTCGACCCCGTACGCCGAGCTCCAGACTGCGTCGGGGTACACCGGCTCGTCGGCAAAGGCAATCGGCTCGGTCGTCATCGGCCTCGAGGCGCGCGCCATCAGCAGCGCAGCCTCCGTGACCCGGACCACCTCGTCGACGCTCAGCACCGCACCCGCGGCGAACCCCCAGGTGCCCTGGTCGATCACGCGAACCGCGAACCCCCGATCGGTGCTGGTGGACGCGTCCACGAGGTTGGCGTCACGCAGGTCGAGGTTCTGGCGCTGGATGTTCTCCAGCCGGAAGTCCGCGTGCTCGGCCCCGAAGTCGGTGGCGCGCTGCAGAGCGGCAGCAGCGAGCCGCTGCAGCGGCAGGTCGGCGAACGCGGGATCTGTTCGCGGGTGCGACGGGGCCATGGCGCGACCCTACCAACAGCGGCTGGCTCGGCCGGGGCGCTCGCTGCCCGAGGCCGCGCTGAACCCCGGTGCAAATCTGGCAGACTGCGGAAGAAGCGCGACGACCGCTGCGGTCAGCCGACGAGGTGCCCGAACGCCTCTGGGTGGGTGTCAGTGGGCCGGTGCGGGCCGATGACATCTCCGTTTGGAAGCACCTCGCCGGTGTCCTCGAACAGGACCACGCCGTTGCACAGGAGGCTCCAGCCCTGCTCGGGATGGGTCACCACGGTACGGGCGGCCTCCCGATCCGGTGCGGACGCGGGCGGACAGGTGGGGTGGTGGGGGCAGGCGATACGACGGGGGTCGCCTTGGCGAGCCCCGCCCTGCGATCGGTTGTGCGAAAGTCTCACGGTGACAAGTGTGCACCCCGGGCAACGACAATTCCGGAAAGCGGGCCACTCCGGTGGGGTTGTTATGAGTCTGTGGCCAAGACCGCTCAGGCGGGCTCGGCCGTGGCTCGCGCTCGGATCGCTCAGACGCGGATGCGGTCGGGGTGGGTGTAGACGACGAAACGGTCGCCGCGGGTGAAGCCGACCACGGTGACCCCGGCCTCGTCGGCGAGCCGTAGGGCGAGGCTCGATGGGCCGCCCACAGCGACGACGATGCCCACCCGGCCCGCGACGGCCTTGGTCACGATGTCGAAACCAACCCGGCCGCTCACGCAGAGCACCGAGCACTCGTCGTACGACGCTCGACCGAGAGTGCGCGCCCCCAGCACCTTGTCGACGGCGTTGTGCCGTCCGACGTCCTCGCGAGCGACGACGAGGTCGCCGCCGAGCGAGAAGACGCCGGCGGCGTGGATCGCGCCGGTAGCGGCGAACAGTGCTTGGTGCTGCCGCAGATCGTCGGGCAGGAGGAGCAGCTGCTTGGCCTCCAGCGACCCGGTGACCGCGATCGGCGCAAAGTCTCGGCCCGCCACGTCGGCGATGCTCTCCGTCCCGCAGACGCCGCAGGCAGCCGACACCGTGGTGAACCTGACGGCAGGCTCTCGCGGGGGAGGGGAGGCCAGCTCGACCGTGACCACGTTGAAGGCTTCTTCGGCGGTCAGCTCCTCATCGGTGCAGTAGGCCACTCGGCGCGGCGACTCAGCCAGTCCGAGCACCCCCTCGGTGAGCAGGAACCCGCAGGCGAGTTCGAAGTCGCTGCCTGGAGTGCGCATGACGACGGCCACCCGCCGAGCCGGCCGCCCGGGCCAGGCCAGGCGGACCTCTAGCGGCTCCTCGGTGACGACGGTGTCGAAGCGTCGCACCACGTCGCCGGCTTGAGCCACCTCGACGGATCGCCGGGTGGTCGGTCCCGGTCGGCGAGCCGCACCCATGCCCCCGATGCTAGTGGCCAGGACCGGGAGCCCCCATCGACGGTGCCGCGGGGCCGGCGTGGCGCCACCCACCTACAGTTGACGCCGCGATGGGTACGCCGCAGACACCCGGGGAGACCGCTGCCGGCCACCGCCACCGCTTGGCGCTGGCGCTGGCGATGGCCACGGCAGTGCTGGTCGCGGAGGTCGTCGGCGCCGTGGTCGCCGGCAGCCTGGCGCTGGCCGCCGACGCCGGGCACATGTTCAGCGACGTAGTGGCGTTATCCCTGGCGCTCGCGGCCCTGACGGCGTCCCGCCGGGAAGCCTCGTCGAGGTCGACGTTCGGTCTGTACCGGCTGGAGATCTTCGCGGCCGCCCTGAACGCCGTGATCCTGCTCGGTGTCGCGGCCTGGGTCAGCTTTGCGGCGGTCGGCCGGCTGCAGCATCCGCCGGCGGTCGATGCGCCCGTGATGCTCGGCGTCGGGCTGCTGGGGCTGGTCGCCAACTCGGTCACCCTGCGCTGGCTGCAACCGGCCCAAGGGAAGAGCCTGAACGTGCGCGCCGCGTATCTGGAGGTGCTTGGCGACCTGCTCGGCTCGGCCGGAGTCGTGGTCGCCGCGATCGCCATCCTGACCACCGGCTACCTGGTCGCCGACCCCGCCATCTCCCTGCTGGTGGCGATGCTGATCGTGCCGCGGACCTGGCTGCTGCTCCGCGAGGCGGTGAACATCCTGCTGGAGTCCACCCCGAGAGGACTCGACCTGGGCTTCGTCCGCGCGCACATCGGCGCCGTGGAGGGCGTCGTCGAGGTACACGACCTGCACATCTGGACAATCACCTCGGGCCGCCCAGTCATGTCCGCCCACGTCGTGCTCGCCGACGAATGGCTGGCCCGGTGCGGGGAGACGCTCGACCGGCTGCAGCAGTGCCTGGCCGAGCACTTCGACGTGGAGCACTGCACCTTCCAGTTGGAGCCGGTGGGCCACCGCGCGCACGAGGAGCCCACCCACCGCTGACGGGCCGCCCGGGAGCGTGCGACTGCATGCTTCTCAGACTGGATGGGTAGATTACGGCTGCGATGGACGCTGACTTCTCCGGGACCGAGCCCGCGAGCCACCGGGACGGCCGTGCGCGGGCGCGAACCCGTCCGATCCTGGCGGCGCTTCGGCCGGCCGGGCTGCTGGCAGCGGCCTTCGTGGTCTACACATGGGCGGTTGTGCAGTGGCCGCCGATGACCTGGTTCGACACCACCCTCGACGCCCGCCGCAACCTCGGAGTCCTCGTTCCGGTGCTGCACGTCGTGGACCGGGTAGGGCAGCGGGCGGTCTGTGTCCCGGTGCTGGCGATCATCGTGCTGGTCATGTGCTGGCGACACCGCGCGGTGCGGCCGCTGCTTCTCGGAGTGGTCGCGCTCATCGGGCTCAACCTGCTGGTCCTCGTCCTCAAGGTCTGGCTGGCCAGGGGGGAGCCGCTGGCCCGCATGCCCTCCTTCTTCGCTGGCGGCCAGGAGTACCCCAGCGGTCACACTGCCAACGTCATCGTCATGTACGGGCTGTGCGTCTATCTCCTGCGTCAGTACGGCGGTGTCTCCAGGCGGGTCCGCAACATCCTGATCGGCGTGGTCGCCGTGCTGTCCGGCCTCATGTTCGCCACCTCGCTACTGCTCCGCTGGCACTGGTTCAGCGACCTGGTGGGCGGGTACCTCGTCGGCGGGGCGGTCCTGGCGCTGCTGGTCGCGATCGACCTGGCGATCCCCTTCCACTCCCGGCGGCTCGTCGTGGCGCCTGCTTCGGCGCCGGCGGGCGCCTCGCCCGCCGCTGCCGCCAGTCCGGCGGCGACCGCCCCAGCAGCCGCGAGCGGGGCCTCGGAGCTCGACGGACGGCGGGTCTCGCACGTTCCGAAGGTGGACGGGTTGAGAGCCCCCGCCGGTCGCCGTCGCACTGGCGCCGGCTGAACCCGCATCCAGCTTCAAGCTGAACCAGCCCGGCGCAGCCGCCGCGGTCGCCGTCGTGCAGCCAGCGCCAACATCCCGGGGCGGCCGCGACGTCCCGCCGAACGTCACTCGACGGCCGCGTCTTCGGGTTCCTCCGGGTGCTACTCTCGGCGACTGCCAAGCAGCCTTCCAGCCGGCTCGCGAGCGTGTCCACGAGGCCCCGGGGAACTCCGATGTCAGCAGAACTCACCGTGCTGTTCCTGCCTGAGTCGGCCCATGGTCCGACCAACCAATGCATCGGGCTCGGTCACCTGCTGCTCAAGCGCGGCCACCGCGTCGTGTTAGCCGCCGAAGCCTCCTGGGAGGGCCGGCTCGCGCCACTCGGCTTCGACGAGCGCCTGGTAGACCTCGCCGAGCCGGATCCCGAGGCGGCCGGAGATGATGCGGGGCAGTTCTGGATCGACTTCATCGCCAACACGGCCCCGGAGTTCCGCAAAAGCACGATCGAGCAACTCGAGACCTTCATCAAGCCGACCTACCAGGCGCTCATCGACGGCGCGATGTACGCCGAGCGGCAGCTCAAGGAGCTGATCGACGAGGTCAGGCCCGACGTCCTCGTCGAGGACAACGTCGTACTCTTCCCGGCGTTGACCACCAGCGGCGCACCGTTCGTCCGCATCGTCTCGTGCAACCCGCTTGAGATTCCAGGCGACCGGATCGCTCCGGCGTTCTCCGGTCTGGCGCAAGATGACCCCGCATTGTGGGCGCCGTTCCGCAGCGAGTTCGAGCGCACCCACAAGTCCATTTGGGAGACGTTCAACGCGTGGGTTGTGGACCAGGGAGCGGCGCCGCTGCCCTACCTGGAGTTCATGCCGCGTGACAACGCCGCGAACATCTACCTCTACCCTCGAGAGGCCGACTACGTCGCGCAGCGGCCACTCGACGACTCCTGGCATCGGATCGACTCCAGCGTCCGCCGCACCGATGAGGACTACCAGATCCCCGAGGCGATCGCCGACGGCCCCGAGGGATCTTCTCTAATCTATATATCGCTCGGCACCCTCGGCAGCGCCGACATCGACCTGATGCAGCGGCTCGTCGACTCGCTCGCCGGCAGCCCGCACCGGTTCATCGTCAGCAAAGGCCCCTTGGCTCACCGGATCAAGCTGACCGACAACATGGCCGGCGAGCAGGCGCTCCCGCAGACCACCGTTATTCCCCAGGTAGACCTGGTGATCACCCACGGCGGCAACAACACCACCACGGAGGCCCTGCACTTCGGCAAGCCAATGGTGCTGCTGCCGCTGTTCTGGGACCAGTACGACAACGCCCAGCGCATGGATGAACTCGGCTTCGGCATCCGCCTCGCCACCTATGAGTTCACACCCGAGGACCTGAACGCCGCGGTTGACAGGCTGCTGGCCGACACCTCCCTGCGGCGCCGCCTCGACGGCGTCGGCCGGCGGATCCGCGAACGCGACGGCCTGACGGAGGGCGCCGACATCATCGAGCGAATCGGGCTCGCCCGTCGCCGGAAGGGATCGCCGGGGGGGAGGCACTGGGCCCCGGCGCAAACCGGGTCCGCCGACGCGGAACGAGTCGACGACACCCGATGAGCGCGAGACAACGCCGGCCCGAACCGGCTACCCGCCCGTTAGTTCCGATTCAGTTGCGATACGGGGGAGAGGCTACCGGATCGCGCTTGCATGAGGTACTTTTCCACGAGAACCGAAGGAACTGCCCGACTCGCGAGGGAGACAGGCAAGGATGACCGGGGCACGTGCCGAGGATCGCGGTATCGCAGGCCCGAGTCGGAACACCGATGGTGTCGGGCCGGACGGCGCTCCAGTCCCGGCGATCGAGCTGCACGGGGTCGTCAAGGAGTTCCACTCCGGCGGTGAGCTGGTGACCGCGGTGCGCGGGCTCGACCTGGCCATCCACCAGGGGGAGTTCTTCTCGCTGCTCGGGCCGTCGGGCTGCGGCAAGACGACCACGATGCGAATGATCGCGGGGTTCGAGGAGCCGACCGCCGGTCGGGTGAGCCTGCAGGGCGTGGACGTCACCGCACAACCGCCAAACAAGCGAGATGTGAACATGGTGTTCCAGTCCTACGCGTTGTTCCCACACATGAACGTCGCAGACAACGTCGCCTTCGGGCTACGGCGCAAGGGGGTCCCGAAGAGCGAGGCGATGCGGCGGGTTGGCGAGATGCTCGAGGTCGTCGACCTGACCGGGAGGGGGCAGCGTCGGCCGCGTGAGCTGTCCGGCGGTCAGCAGCAGCGAGTGGCGCTGGCTCGAGCACTCGTGAACCGCCCGAAGGCGCTGCTCCTCGATGAACCTCTTGGCGCACTCGACCTGAAGCTCCGGCAGGCGATGCAGGTCGAACTCAAACGAATCCAGCGCGAGGTCGGAATCACGTTCGTCTACGTCACGCACGACCAGGGTGAGGCGTTGACCATGAGCGACCGGATCGCGGTGATGAACGCCGGCGTGGTCGAACAGCTCGGCCCGTCGGAGGAGATATACGAACATCCCCGCACCCGGTTCGTCGCCGGGTTCATCGGCACCTCCAACCTGATCACGGGGACCGTGACCCGATTGGATGGCGGCGCCGTGATCCAGGTCAGCCCGGACGAGCAGATCGTCGTGCCCACCCGAGCCGCCGACGGAGCTCCGTTCACGCCAGGTCAGCAGATCGAGTTCACGGTGCGCCCCGAGAAGATCGAGCTCAGCACGGTGCGGCCCACCGCCGGCTGTGCGTTACGCGGCAAGGTCAACGAGGTGGTCTACCTGGGCACGTCCACGAGCTTCTCGGTCAGCACCAGCACCGGCGCAGAGGTGGTGGTCTTCCAGCAGAACTCATCGTCCTCGGGCAGTCCGGCTGCCCGCGGTGATAGCGTCTGGCTGTCTTGGCAGCCAGCGCATTCATACCCGATCGGTCCGCACGTTGATGCGTGACCGGCGAGAGAAACCGGCGTACCTGTCGGGACAGAGGAGGAGTTATGAGCGACCATGACGGCCCGAACCCGGCGGGCGTCTCCGGCGGGGATCCAAGCGATGGTCCGGTGGTTGATCCGTCAGTCTGGCGAGGGATGACGCAGTCCAGGATCTCGCGGCGCGGCCTGCTCGGTGGCGCAGGCGCAGTGGGCCTCTCCGCGTTCCTCGCCGCATGCGGCGTCAAGGGGACTTCTCCGCAGGGAGGCGCGACACCCTCGGGTGGCGGCTCGTCGTCGCCGACACCGGGGGCCGTGGGCAGCGCGTCCTGGTGGGCGACACAGAAACTGCACCACAAGGTGAATTTCGCCAACTGGCCGTACTACATCGACGTACTCAAGGGCAAGCATCTGTCGCTGGAACGCCTCACCAAGCTCACGGGAATCACCGTCAACTACACCGAGCCAATCAACGACAACATCCCCTTCTACGCCAAGATCAGGCCGTCACTGCAGGCCAAGCAATCCACCGGATACGACATCATCGTGATGACCAACAACAGCCCGCCGCTGGGCTATCTGATCGACTTCGGCTGGCTGATCCCGCTGGACCACTCGATGATGTCGAACTTCGACAAGCACGCCGGACCGCTCATCAAGAACCCATCCTGGGATCCGGGCAACAAGTACACGATGGCCTGGCAGTCCGGCTGGACCGCGATCGGCTACAACTCCTCGGTGGTCAAGAACCCGGGCAGCTCCGTCGGGGTGTTGTTCGACAAGAAGTACGCCGGCCGGGTCGGCATGATGAACGACCTCCAGGAGTTGGGCAGCGTGGCCTTGCTGGCCCTCGACATCGAGCCGGCCACCTCGAAGGAGTCCGACTGGGTCAAGGCGGCCAGGCTGCTGCAGAGGCAGAAGAGCGACGGAATCCCCAGAGCGTACTACGACCAGAGCTACATCGACCACCTGAAGAACGGCGACATCGTGGTCTCCCAGGCGTGGTCGGGCGACATCTTCCAAGCCGACCTCAACAGCAAGTACCGCGACTTGAAGCTGCTTATGCCTAAAGAGGGCGGCATGTTCTGGACCGACAACATGTGCATCCCGATGTACGCGCAGAACCCGAAGGATGCCATGGCCGTGATGGACTTCTTCTACAACCCGCAGGTCCAGGCGGTCGTCGAGTACTACAACGACTATGTCTGCCCGGTACCGGCCGCCAAGCAGGTGCTGCAGCATCCCACCGGCTGGGCCAAGACCGCGCTTAAGGAGATGAAGCCGGAGATCGGTCTGTCGCCCTCCGTCACGGCCGACGCACCGACGGTGTTCCCCGACCAGCAGTACGTAAACCTCTCGAGGCCGTACTACACGTACAAGAGCCAGGCGGAGCTCGACGCATGGAACAACCTGTTCCTGCCGATCACGCAGGGCGCGTAGCCGGCCGGCGTCGGCGGAGGCTAGCTAGGGGGCTTGCGCCCTACCTGCTGAGCCTGCCCGGCGGTCTATGGCTGTTGGTGCTCTTCCTGGTGCCGTTGGTCGTAATGCTGTCGCTGTCGCTGCAGACCTGCAACAGCGCCACCGCCAGCTGCGTGATGACCTGGCACTGGGGCGAGTTCGGCCAGCAGTTGAGCATCTACCACGCGCAGTTCCTGCTCAGCCTGCTCTACGCCGGCTGCGCGGCCGTGGCCGACATCATCGTGTCCTTCCCGATCGCGTACTGGATCGCGATGTACGGCGGGCGATGGAAGAACTTCTTCCTGATGATGCTGCTGGTGCCGTTCTTCGTGTCGTTCGTGATCCGCACCGTGGTCTGGGAGTTCATCCTGTCGGACCAGGGAGTGATCCTCGGCGGTCTGAAGCATGCCGGTGTGCTGCCGCCGTCGTTCCACGTTCTTGCCACCGGCTACGCGGTGGTGGCGGGGCTGGCCTACAACTACCTGCCGTTCACCGCGCTCCCGCTGTACGTGGCGATCGAGCGGATCGACAAGCGGGTGTTGGAGGCCGCCAGGGACCTGTACGCGTCCCGGGTGGAGATCTTCCGGCAGGTGATCCTGCCGCTGTCCGTACCGGGGCTGTTCGCCGCATTCCTGCTGACGTTCATCCCGGCCCTCGGCGACTACATAAATCAGCAGGTCCTCGGTGGGGCGAACAACACGATGATCGGCACCGTCATCCAGAATGCGTTCCTGACCACGCTGGACTACGCCAGTGGGTCTGCGCTGTCGGCGATCCTCCTGGCGATCGCCTTGATCGGCATCTTCGCCTACGCACGAGTGCTCGGCTCGCGGTCGGTGGAGGAGTACCTGTGACTGGGCGCCGCGGGTGAGCGCGACGTCCGAAAAGGTGGCTCGGCTGCCGCGGGCGGCTCAGCGCCGCCGCCCGCGGCACTGGGGCAGGTTCTTGCTGCCCACCTACTCCGCGGTGGTCGTGGCTTACCTGGTCTTCCCGATCGTGGTCATGATCATCTACAGCTTCAACCGGGTCTCGACCGGCCTGCCACAGGTCAGTTTCGCCTGGAACGGGTTCACCACCCACTGGTACCAACAGTGGCGCGACGTACCCGGCCTGACGGCCTCGTTTTGGCTGTCCATCCGCCTCGCGGTCGTCTCCACGATCCTGGCGACCATCGTGGGCACCATCTTGGCGCTCGCGCTGGTCCGCTACCGCCCGCCGCGGTTCCGCGGCAAGGTCATCGTGGAACAGGTGATGTTCCTCAACATCGCCGCTCCCGAGGTGGTCCTGGGTGCCTCCCTGCTCGGGCTGTTCGTAACCATCAACCTCAACCGCGGCTTCCTGACCCTGGTCCTCTCGCACGTGGCGTTCTCCATCGCGTACGTGGCGATCACGGTCCGGGCCCGGCTGGCCGGTTTCGATCGTTCGCTGGAGGAGGCCGCGGCCGACCTAGGCGCGAATGCGTGGGTCACGTTCCAGAAGGTCACCCTGCCGCTCATCATGCCCGGGGTCATGGCCGGCGCGCTCATGTCGTTCGCCCTGTCCATCGACGACTTCGTCACCTCGAACTTCGTTAGCGGCAACTCCGTGCCGTTCCCGGTGTGGGTGTACGGCGCGGTGCGGATCGGCATCCCGCCGCAGGTCTTCGTGTTCGGCAGCGCGATCTTCACGATCGGCATCCTCTGCGCGGTCTCCAGCCTGGTCCTGTCCCGCCGCCCGGTCTCCTAATCACGTTCCAGCCTCGCTCGGCAGCCCGCGGATTGACATAATGTGCCTTATCGGCGATCCAGTCTGACCGGGATCCCATGGTCGCCGACCGTGCCGAGCCGGTCGCCGTCCACGGTCAGCTCGGCCGGCCAGCCGGTCGGCGCGCCGGGCGCACTCTGCGGATACTCCATGGCGACCTCCACGACGGCCCGACGACTCCGCGCCGCGGCAATCGCGGCCGCCGCCCGAGCCTGCTCGGCCGGCTCCCAGTACAGCCGCGTTATCGAGTGCCATACGACGCAGACCTCCGCCGGGTCCCCCGGCTCGGGCAGCGCGTCGAACACTCGTTCGAGCCAGGCCCCGGCGTCGGCCGGCTCGACGTTGACCGGCTGGCGCAGCCTGGATCCAGCCCTCAGCGCAAGCTCGAGGGCGGCCGTGAGGCTCTGATGGCGGGCCACCTGCCACGGCCAGACGAACGAGCGCAGTCGCAGCCGGCCCTCCGGCGACGACACGTCGACGGGCACCCGGTCGCAGCCGCGTCGGGACACGATGTCAAACCGGGCCGGCTGGAAGTCGCCCTCGAACCCGTCCCGGAGCACCAGCGGAGAGTCGGGTGGCCCGAGAGACCAGCTGGCCGTCTCGAAGCGGATCTGGTCGACCAGCAGGTTCAGACCGGCGCTGGCGCCCACCTCGAACAGCCGGACGCGCCGGCGCCCGGTTCGTCGTACGGCCTCGCAGACGCCGACCAGCAGGGCGCGCGACCGACCCACCTCGTTCGTCTGCGGCGGTACGTCGAGGGCCGCCCGCAGCTCGGGGACGTGGGCCGCCATCACCTCCCGGACCGCGGGCCAGGCTTCGGCCGGATCGGCGGTGCCGCCGAGGCAGGGGTAGAACCGGGCCAGCTCCTGGGCGCGACCGGTCAGCACGAGCCGGAACAAGCCGGCCAGGACCCGCAGGCTCAACAGCGACCCGGACGGCGCGCGCTCGTGACCGCGGTAGACGGCCGCCACCGGGCCGCCCGCCTCGTAGTCGTCGGCCATCGCAAGCATCAGGTGCCCGTAGAGGTCGCCGCGGTGATGGCTCGCCTGCCGCCGCAGCCGCTCCGAGGGGGCCGCCAGCTCGTCGACGCCGGCCACCCTCAACCGCCGTGGCCGGCGGTGAGCTCGTCCAGTGCAGCGACGTCCTCGGCGCTCGGGGTCCACTCCCCGGCGGCCGCGTTGGCGGCCACCTGTTCCGCAGAGGTCGCCCCGGCGATCACCGCGCTGACGACCGGGCTTGCGAGGAGCCACCCAATTGCCACCTCCAGCATGCCGACGGACCGTTGCTCGGCGAAGGCTCCTATCGCCTCGATGCGGTCGAAGTTCGCTTTCGAGAGCAGCCGGTCCTGGCCGGCGAGTCGGGTACCTGGTGGCGCGGGCTCGCCGCGGCGGTACTTCCCGGTGAGCAGCCCGCGCGCCAGCGGGAAGTAGGGCAGCAGGGAGACCCCGAGGTGGGCCAGCGCCGGAACCAGCTCGTCGTCGGCGGAGCGGTCGTACAGCGAGTACTCGTTCTGAGCGGACACGAACCGGACGCCGCCCGCCGTCCGGGCGGTCCAGTCGGCGTCGGCCACCTGCCACGCGGCGAAGTTCGACGAGCCGACGTAGCGGACCTTCCCGGTGCGCACCAGGTCGTCGAGCGCCGCCAGGGTCTCTGCGACCGGGGTGTGCGGGTCGGGCCAATGGAGCTGGTACAGGTCGATCCAGTCGGTGCCCAGCCGGCGCAGGCTGGACTCGACGGCCCGTACCACGTAGCGGCGCGACCCGCGGACTCCCCAGTCCGCGCCGTTGCGACCCTGCATGTCCCCGCCGAACTTGGTCGCCACCACCGCCCCGTCGCGATGACCGGCCAGGGCGGCGCCGAGCAGCTCCTCGCTTGCGCCGCCACCGTAGATGTCGGCGGTGTCGAAGAGCGTGATCCCGCAGTCGAGCGCGGCATGCACCACCTTGCGGACCTGATCGGCGCCGATGCGGCTGCCGAACGCGTTGCAGCCCAGCCCGACCCGGCTCACGGTCAGCCCCGAGCGGCCGAGCTGGCCGTAGCGCATGGTCACGGACCCGACCCTAGCCCGGGCCGGTCACGAGCCGGGCGGCGCGAGGGCGCTGTGGTCGCGCACCCACAGGCCCAGCAGGCCGCGGAAGTGCGCCAGGAAACGTTCGACCTCGTGGGCGGGGTAGGTCGTCACCACCGTCTCGACCAGCAGGTCGTCGAACTGCGCGGAGTCGACGTAGTCGAACACGATCTCGTCGAGGTGCGGCAGGGCCGCCGCGCAGAAGTCCCGGTACCGAGCTGTGTCGAAGTAGCGATCGGCCAGCACCTGGTAGGCGGTCAGCTTCTCGTCGTACGAGGTGTCGGGGTCGTCGGCGACGGCGAACCAGTCGGCGGGATCGATGTGCGGCCGGCATCGCCGACCCGTCGCCAGGCAGAACGCGGTCCAGCGGACCAGGGCCGCCATCGCCCAGGGGAAGTAGTAGTGCAGCGAGGTGACCGCGACGTCCGGGCAGGCGTTGGCGTAGTCGATGGGCAGCACGGTGCCGCCGGCGACCAGCATCTCGCAGGAGTTGAGCTCCCAGCGGAAGAAGGCGTTGACCGTCTGCGCGATGGTCACCGCCTCGCGGCCAACTTCCGGCGACAGGAACGCGTGGTCGACCGCGTACCGGTCGTGCATCGGCTCCTCGGGGCGGAACCTCATCACCATCGTCTCCGGGCCCACACTCAGCGCCCGGGCGAACACGTCGTAAGGCTCGACCGCCTTCTGCAGGTGCATCAGCATCTCGCCCGAGTCGTTGTAGGCCGCCCAGAGGTCGCCGTCGTCCGCCACCCGTGACACCCCACGCCAGGCGCCGCCGTCGAAGGGCTTCATGTAGAGCGGATAGCCCATCGAGTGGGCGATCTCCGGCAGGTCGAAGGGCAGGTTGTAACGCTCGGCGGTGTAGGCCCACCGGACGTTGTCGACCGGGTGCTTGTAGGGCACCAGGACGGTCTCCGGGACGTGCATCCCGAGCCGCATCAGCGCGCAGTACGCCGAGTGCTTCTCCATCGCCTGGAACGTGAACGGGCTGTTGAGCAGGTACACCTCGTTGAGCAGCGAGGCCTTCTTCAGCCACTCGCGCGGGTGGTAGTACCAGTGCGCGAGCCGGTCGATGACCAGCTCGTGCCGCACCTGGGCACGCAGGTCGAACGGCTCGATGGTCACCCGCTCGGCGTCGAGGACGTGCCCGCCCCCGCCGTGCTCGAACACCCCCAGCCGCCGTACCAGGCTCTCGAACGCGCGCGGCCAGTCCTCCTCGGTGCCGAGCAGCAGACCGACCAGGTGTCGGTGCGGTTCCGACGTCACGTCCTCACCTCAACAGAATCGGGGCAGATGGTGGGCGATCTGCCGCCGCCACCAGGGCCAATCATGGCTCACGTCGCTCCCCCAGAGGTCGAGCTCGCAGCGGATCCCCTTCTCCCCCAGCAGCCGTGCCAGCTCGCGGCTCGAAGGCAGCGAGCCGGTGGGCTCGGTCTCCCACTGCCCCTGTCCGCAGACGAGGAGCAGAGACAGCCGCTCGCGCAGCCATGCCAGGTGGTCGCCGTTGAGGTTGCGCACGTAGTCGGCGGGGTTGGCGAAGTAGGTCGCGTCCCCTCGGTCGCCCCACGCGTGCCAGGTGTCAACGTCGTAGTTGCCCGAGAACCCGATCGCGAGCGGCACCAGGTCGGCGCGCTGCAAGGCGAAGTGCACGGCGTGGTAGGCGCCGAGGCTGCAGCCGAGGGCCATCAGCTCCGCTCCCCCGCCGGTGTCCGCGGCGACGAAGGGCACCACCTGGTCGACCAGCCAGCCGGTGTAGAGGTCGTGGCGGCGGGCCCGCTCGTCGATCGGCGCGGTCCGGTCCGACCAGCTGTAGGCGTCCAGGCTGTCGACGCAGTACAGCTTGACGCGGCCCGCCTCGAGGAGCGGGTAGACCGCCTCCACCATCCCGTTGTTCTCGAAGTCCCAGGCCCGGCCCGCCTCGCTGGGGAAGACCAGGACCGGTCTCCCGCAGTGCCCGAAGCAGACCACCGCCAGTGAGTGGTCGTGCCCGGCCAGCGGCAGGTCGACGTGGTGGCGTATCACACCGATCATGATCATCGCTTCCAGACCTCCCGCAACACGTCGGTGAGGCAGGGGTCCAGGGCGTCGCGCCACGCCGTGTAGTTGTGCAGGTCGGCCCGGCTGTCGAAGCTGACGCCGTGCCCGAGCGCCCGTAGTGCCTTGGCCATGGCGAGGTTGTCGGCGTGGTTCTCCTCCAATGCGCCGCACGTCAGCCCGACCACCAGCGGGTGGGTGGTCGGAGGGCCGCCGACCACGTCGGCGACCGCCGCGGCGATCCGGGAGAAGTAGGGGTAGGACCGCTCCTGCTCGTCGAGCTCGGGGGTGAAGAACGAGCCAGACTGCAGGAAGGCGCCGCCAAACCTCGGCTGCGCCGCCAGGGCGACCAGCAGGGCGGTGAGGGCGCCCAGGCTCGCCCCCATCGCCACCGCTGGCTCGCGCACCGCGAACGCGGCGCCGATAGCGCCGAGCGCGCCGATCTCCGCGCCGACGTACTCGGGGTTCGCCGAGTACCACGCGTCGCGCTGCACCGGGTGCAGCAGCGCGGCGCGGAACGGCGGCAGCCGGCCGTCGGCTACCACCGCCGCGGCGTACGTCGTGAGCGCGGCGAGCCGGGCGTACTCGGGTCCATCGTGTACGACCAGCAGGGGCGCCGGGGTCCGCCGGGTCAGGCCGGTCGGCGACCAGACGGTGATCGGCAGCTCGCCCAGGCCGTCGGCTCGGAAGCGGACCGAGGTGAGCCGGCCGCGGCCCGCGGGGGTCCGCAGCCACGCCGGGGCGCGGTAGCCCGGCAGCAGGGCAACGCTGCGGTCGCCGAAGACCGTGGCCACTCGGTTCGGGTTGCCCGGGTCGCAGATGACCGCGGTGGTCCCGTCGGCGGCGGTCACGACGAGGCGGTACTCCAGCCGCTCCAAGGCTGGTCGCGGCAGCACCAGGCCCCAACCGCCCGCGGTACGGCGGAACCGGCGCCGGCCCAAGACGGCGTCGTCACAGTCGAGGCTGACGCGGACCCAGGCCCGGTCGGCATCGTGGACGCTGAAGATCAGGGAGCGCTCGATGACCGACGGGGCAGGCATGACGGGGAACGCTGCGGCCGACCGCGGTCAGCCGCGCAGCGCCTGTCGGTAGCGGCCGGCGGCGGCCCGGTAGTCGTCGGGAGTGTTGTACAGGTGGGCGGACACCCGCATGAAGGCGCTGTCGCGCCACCGGACGAGCGCCACCTCGACCCCCGTCTGCCGGGCGAGCCGGTCCTGGACCGCGCCCACCGGCCCGCCCCCGGCCAGCAGCCCGCCGGGCAGGCTGACGAGCCGCATGGTCGGCGCGGCGGCTCCCACGTCGACCACCCGCTCGCCGAGCGCGCCGGCGATGGCCTCGGCGCCCTCATCGAGCATGGCCGACAGCCCCGGCCGCCGCCCGGCGAAGTCGAGCTCCGCCAGCAGCGCCAGCGAGGTCGGTGCCGCGAACCACCCGGTGTCGTCCACCGTCCCCTGGATGTCGAAGCTCGCGGGGAAGCCGGCCGACTCCTGCCAGGACACCGTTGGCGACGGCACCCGGGACTGCCAGTCCGGCGCCACGTACAGCACCGCCGTCCCCCGCGGCGCGCACGGCCACTTATGGAGGTTCCCGGTCCAGAAGTCGCCGGTCACCGGGTCGTCCATGAGCCCCGGCGCATGCGCCCCGTCCACGACCACCGGGATGCCGCGCTGCCGGCCGAGGGCGGCGATCTCCGCGACCGGGAGGACCTTCGCCGTCGGCGACGTCACCTGGTCGACCACCACGGCAGCGGTGCGAGCGTCCATGACGGAGCCCAGGGCGGCGACGACCTCGGCATCGGCGGCGGCGAGCGGCAGCGCGACGACCTCGACGGCGCAACCGCTGGTAGCCGCCGTACGTTCCACTGCGAAGCGCACCGCCCCGTACACATGGTCGGTGACGACCAGCCGCTGGTCCGGACTCGGGTCGATCGCGCGCAGTGCGGTGGAGACACCCGAGCTGGCGTTGGGGACCAAGGCGATGTCCGGGCCGGGTACGCCGAGGAAGCCCGCCACCGATGCCCGGACCTCCGCCAGTCGCTCGGCGCGGGCACGGAACCACGCCATCGGGTTGCGCTCCATCTCCTCGCGGAGGTGCTGCTGCACCTGCTGGGTCGCCAGCGGAACCGCGCCGAACGAGCCGTGGTTGAGGTGGAGCACGTCTTCGTCCAGAGTCCAGTGGCCACGCACGGCGTCGAGCCTATTGGCCTACCGGGACCTGCGGTTGAACCCGCTGCCCATCGGGCGCAGACTGGAGAGGAGCGAGCCAACGGGAGCGTTGCGATGTTCAGGAAGCAGACACTGACAGTCACCCCGGACCTGATCCCGGTGTTGTCTCGGGGTAGACATCGCAACCCTCGCAAGGGCGGCTGCTTCATGGAGCTGGCCTCGTGCCTCGCCGGCGAGCGGTGGAGCGATCATCCACACTGCACCCACCCGTTGTTGGCCAGCCTCGCCCGCCTGGTCAACGACTACACGTCGGACGCCGGTCGGGCCCGCCTGGTCGAGCTGGTGCCATCGGTCATCGGGCTGACCAGCGAGGACGTGCGCGTGGACGCCGCGATCGCGCTGCGCTGTGCGCGGACCGCGCTGCCGCTCGTTCGCTCCGACCGCCAGGACGTGATGGCGGTGGGCATCCTCACCACCGAGCGGCTGCTGGCCGACCTCGACGGCGACCAGCCCGACCGGATCTCGGCGGCCAGCCGGGGGGTGCTCGACCAGGTGCCGCATGCCGCCCGGTGGGCGGCGCGGTTCTCCCGCCGGTCCGCGCCCACCCCACGCAACTTCCGTCGGTTCAGCGCACCGACCGCGGTGGCCTGCGCCGTTCCCGGGCTCGTCGAGGCTGGGCTTCCCGACTCCGACGAGACGCTTCGGAACCTCCTGGTCGAGGCGATCTGCGACTGCGCGGCGCTGTGCGCGCCGGCCGGGCCGGGCCCCGCGCCGGCCGCCGTGCCAGCCGGTAGCAGCCCGCTGGAGATGTCCCGTCCGGCCTGAGGGGCCCGGATCGGCACCCGCTCGCCCGGGCGTGTCGATTGGTGGTATCTCAGATATGAGATAGCGTGGTCCGGTGACCGATGACTACCTCCGCCGGATCGGATCGCTCATCCGGGATGCGCGCAAGCACCGCGGGTGGACCCAGGGCCAGCTCGCCGACAAGCTGGGCACCAGCCAGTCGGCCATCAACCGCATCGAGCGCGGCAACCAGAACCTGACGCTCGAGATGCTGGCTCGGATCGGCGCGTCGCTGGACTCCGGGCTGGTGACCTTGGGTACGTCCGCCCCCATGCACCTCCGCGTGGTGGGCGGCACGCCGCTCTCGGGCTCGATCGAGGTCAAGACCAGCAAGAACGCCGGGGTCGCCCTGCTCTGCGCCTCCTTGCTGAACAAGGGCCGGACCAGGCTGCGCAAGGTGGCTCGGATCGAGGAGGTCCTCCGCATCCTCGAGGTGCTGGCCAGCGTCGGGGTGCGCGCCACCTGGCTGAACGCGGAGAACGACCTCGAGATCTGCGTGCCCGACCGGCTGGACCTGTCCGCGATCGACCAGGAGGCCGCCCGCCGTACCCGAAGCATCATCATGTTCCTCGGGCCGCTGCTGCACGAGCAGCAGCAGTTCCGACTCCCGTACGCCGGCGGGTGCAGCCTGGGGCGGCGCACCGTCGAGCCGCACATGTCGGCCCTGCGCCACTTCGGGCTGGAGGTCAAGGCCACCGAGGGCAGCTACCACGCCCACGTCGACCCCACCGTCGTCCCCGACCGCCCCATCGTCTTGACCGAACGCGGCGACACGGTGACCGAGAACACCCTGCTGGCGGCCGCCCGGCAGCCCGGGGTCACCGTCATCCGCAACGCCAGCCCCAACTACATGGTGCAGGACCTCTGCTTCTTCCTCACCAAGCTCGGTGTGCGGATCGACGGCATCGGCACCACGACGCTGGCCGTCCACGGGATCGAGGAGATCGACGAGGACGTCGACTACGCACCGTCGGAGGACCCCATCGAGGCGATGAGCCTGCTCGCCGCGGCGATCGTCACGTCGTCTCAGATCACGATCCAGCGGGTGCCGATCGAGTTCCTCGAGATCGAGCTCGCCCTGCTCGAGGAGATGGGCTTCCGCTACGACCGCGGGGCGGAGTACCTGGCCCGCAACGGACACACCCGGCTGGTGGACATCGTCACCCGCCCCTCCCTGCTGCACGCACCGCTGGACAAGGTGCATCCGATGCCGTTCCCGGGGCTCAACATCGACAACCTGCCCTTCTTCTCGGTCATCGCCGCGGTGGCAGAGGGACAGACCATGATCCATGACTGGGTCTACGAGAACCGGGCGATCTACCTCACCGAGCTCAACAAGCTCGGGGCCCAGATCACCCTGCTCGACCCTCACCGGGTGCTGGTGGAGGGGCCAACCCGATGGTCTGCCACCGAGCTCATCTGCCCGCCGGCGCTGCGGCCCGCCGTCGTGATCCTGCTCGCGATGCTCGCCGCCAAGGGGACGTCCGTCCTGCGGAACGTCTACGTCATCAACCGCGGCTACGAGGACCTCGCCGACAGGCTCAACAGCCTCGGCGCGCAGATCCAGACGTTTCGGGATATCTGAGCCTCGGTCGTCGCCCGGAAGGCCTGTCGGCGGGAGTCCGGGTGGGTGTCAGGGCGCGGCGGACGGGCGAGCCCGGTCCAACGAGATACAGCAGCGGTCGGGCGCGCGGTCGAGCCTGGCCAGCAGCCCGGTGTGCTTGACGGCGCCGAGGAGCCCGCGGATCAGGTCGAGGTTCATGCCGCACACCAGCGCGGGATGTTCGCGGGCCAGAGCGTGGAACGGGCAGTTCGCCAGCGTGACGGTGCCTCCGGCGTCGCGCGGCTCGTAGCCTTGTTCGGCAAGGACATCGCTGATCGCGCGGGTTCGCTCGGCCGCGCTCGCGTCGGCAGCGAGCCGGGCCAGGACCTGGCTGCCCAGCTCACCGCCCTCGGCGCGCGCCGCGTCCCGCAGGGCGCCCCCCACCGGGTCGTCGGACTCGGTGGCGACGGCGACGGCGCGGGCCAAGACTCGCCCGACGAGGTCGTAGCGGCGTGGCGGGAGGCTGAGCGACACCTCGGTCCTCGCTCGGCGGTAGCGCTTGGCCGGCCGGCCGGCCCCGGGCCCGCGTCGGCCGGGCGGGCGGCTGTACTCGGACTCGAGCAGCCCGCCGGCCTCGAGCCTGTCGAGGTTGAACTTCGCGACGTGCAAGGGCACGCCGACCGCCGTGGCCGCCTGCTCCCGGCTGATCGCGGCGTCCTGTGTGACGACGTACCGGTAGAGCGCGCGCCGGACCGGGTCGCCCAGCAGGGCGACCCGGCCGACATCTCGGTCAAACCCGTCCGTGCTCGGTGGTCGGGCCACGGCACCTCCTGAGGTTCGAGCACTGTATCGGACACGTGTATTGACGGAACTAGTCCGTCCGGTCTAGCGTACATAAGAGTACTCGATACAAGGCCTGCCGTTGTGGGAACTCGGCCGTGTGAAGGTCAGGAAGCAGAGGTTTCGCGATGTCCATTCGGTCCACATCACTCGCGCTGGCCGCCGGCGGCGCCCTCGTCCTGGTCGCGGGGTGCAGCACCGGCGGGTCGCCGGGTGCCTCGTCCGCGGCCTCGACCCCGGCGCCGGCGGCCTCATCGTCGGGGGCCACGTCCGGCTCGTCCAGCACGACCGTGGGCGTCCGCAGCGGACCGCTCGGGGCATACCTCGTGGATAGCTCGGGGAAGACGCTGTACTACTTCGCCTCCGACACCTCGGGCACGTCGAACTGTTACGGTGTGTGCGCCGAGGGCTGGCCGGTGCTGGCCGTGAACGGCACGCCGACCGCCGGTCACGGCGCGAACGCAGCCAAGCTGGGCACCATCACCCGGGCGAATGGGACGAAGCAGGTCACCTATTTCGGGATGCCGCTGTACCACTTCGTGCTCGACGCGAAACCCGGTGACATCTTCGGCCAGGATCTCCCGGCCTTCGGTGGCCCGTGGTGGATGGTCGACCCGACGTCGGGCCAGCCGATCACCGCCACGCCGCCGGCCCCGCCCGCCGCCAGCCCGCCGGCCGCTCCGGCCGGCGTGACGATCCGGGCACGCAGTGGCCCGTTGGGCACCTACCTCACGGACGGTTCGGGCAAGACCGTCTATCACTTCGACGCGGACTCGCCCGACACCTCGAAGTGCACCGGGCTGTGTGCGGAGGTCTGGCCGCCGGTACTGGTCTCCGGAACCCCGAAGGCGGGTAGCGGCATCAACGCCGGCCTGCTCGGGACCATGAAGCGACCCGATGGAACGGTGCAGGTCACCTATCACCACATGCCGTTGTACTACTTCGCTCTCGACGGGGGCAAGGCGGGCGTGACCAACGGTCAGGACCAGAAGATCGCCGGCGCCACCTGGTGGATGATCGCCCCGAACGGCAAGATCATCCCGAAGCTGATTCCGGCGAACGGCCCGGCGGCGCCAGGCTCCACCGCGAGCTCGACCTCGAGCTACGGCACGAGCGGGTACTGAGCGCCACTACGCCGTCCGGGCGCGTCCAGGATGCGGTCGCCCGGTCGTCGGCGCCACCCTGATGCCGGGGCGAGGGAGGCTCAGCCGAAGAGGGCGTCGATGTACGACCGCGCCTGCTCGGCGCTGGCGAAGGTGTGTGGGGCGGTCATGTCGGTGGTGATGCGCGGGATCGGCTGCGTGCTCGGACCCGACGACAGGTGCCAGTCGTTCTCCTGCTCGATGAGCTGTCCGCGCTCGGCTCCGGCCAGGAAGATCCCCTCACATGCGGTGCACTGCACCACGGTGGAACCCCCGCGCCGATGGGTCACCATGTCGGCTTGGCACTGCGGGCAGGTCATCTGGTCCATACGGCCAACTTAGTGGGGCGCCTCGAGCGACAGCAGGTCGCCCGCCTGCGACGGGCGACCTGGCCCGACATACTGCTGCGGTGATCCGGGAGCGCCGCGCCGCCGACCGTCCGTTTTTCGACAACGCGGGCCATCCCCTCGCCTTCGCCCACCGCGGCGGGGCGGCGACGGCGGCGCTGCGTCCGCTGGAGAACTCGATGTCCGCGTTCGAGACCGCGGTCGGATTGGGCTTCCGCTACCTGGAGACCGACGTGCGGACCACGGCGGACGGGGTCCTGGTCGCCTTCCACGACGCCCGGCTGGACCGCGCGACGGACCGTAGCGGGGTGATCGCCGCGCTCCCCTACGCAAAGGTCCGGCGGGCCAGGATCGCCGGACAGGAGCCGATCCCCACCCTCGACGAGCTCCTCGCCACCTGGCCCGAGGTCCACCTGAACGTGGACTGCAAGACCGCCGCGGCGGTCCGGCCGCTGCTGCATGCGATCGAGCGCCACCGCGCTTGGGACCGGGTCTGCCTCGCGTCCTTCTCCCCTGGCCTGCTGCACCGGCTCCGGCGGGCCGCCGGGCCGCGCGTGGCGACGGCACACACGGTCCTGGGGGTCGCGGCGCTGCGGCTCGTGCCGGGCCGGGGGGCCCGTCGGACCCTGCTCGCCCGCGGTGGCGAGGTGGCCCAGGTGCCGGCGCGCCAAGGGCGGCTGGAGGTGGTGACCGCCGAGTTCGTCGCGCGGGCGCACGAGCTCGGCAAGCAGGTGCATGTGTGGACCGTCGACGACCCGGTCGAGATCAGACGGCTGCTCGACCTCGGCGTGGACGGGATCATGTCCGACCGGATCGACATCCTGCGCGACGTCCTCCTGGCCCGCGGCCAGTGGCCGGAGCGCGCCCCGTGACCCGGTCGCGCCTGCAGCCACGGATCGACGACCGGTCGGCGGCGGAGCGTCGGCGAGAACAACGGGCCTGGTACTTCTACGACTGGGCCAACTCGGCATTCGTCACCACCGTCGGCACCGTGCTCTTCGCGCCGTACCTCATCTCCGTCGCGGAGACCGCGGCCTGCGGCCGGCCGGGCACCGTCAGCCGGCCCTGCACCACCAACCTGCATGTGCTCGGCGTCGGCGTCTCGCCGGGCTCGCTCGTCTTCTACGTGGCGACCGCGGCCACCATCCTCTCCGCATTCGCGCTGCCGGTGGTGGGGGCGATTGCGGACCGGTCCGCTCACAAGCGCGAGCTGCTCGCGGGGCTCGCCTGGGCGGGCAGCCTCTGCAACGCCGCGATGTTCTTCGTCGGCGGCAGCCGGTGGGCGCTGGGAGCCTGGCTGCTCCTCGGCGCGACCGTCTTCCTGGCCGCCAGCCTGGTGGTGTACGACGCCCTGCTCGTCGAGGTGGCGGCGCCCGAGGAACGAGACCGGGTCTCCTCGCGCGGCTGGGCCGTCGGCTACCTCGGCGGCGGCATCCTGCTGGCGCTGAACCTGGGCGTCGTGCTCGGCCACGCCGAGCTGGGTCTGGGCAAGGGCACGGCGGTCCGGATCTGCCTGCTCTCCGCCGCGGTCTGGTGGGCCGGCTTCACGTGGATCCCATACCTCGGGATCCGCCGCCGCCCACCGGCCGGCGTGGTGCCGGCGTCCGGCGGCGTGGTGCACCGGAGCTTTGGGCAGCTGTGGCGCACGCTGCGGGGGATGCGCGCCTACCCGGTGACCCTGCTGTTCCTGGTCGCCTACCTGTTCTTCAACGACGGCATCCAGACCGTGATCTCGGCAGCCTCGACGTACGGCGAGAAGCAGCTCGGGTTCTCGACCTCGGTCCTCATCGCCACCATCTTGATGGTGCAGTTCGTGGCGTTCCTCGGCGCGCTCCTCTTCGGGCGCGTCGCGGCCCGGGCCGGGAGCCACCACACCATCCTCGGGGGCCTGGTCGTGTGGATGGTGGTCGTGGTGGTCGCCTACTTCCTGCCCGGCGGGGCGCTGGTGCCGTTCCTCGGCCTCGCCGTACTCATCGGGTTGGTGCTCGGCGGCACCCAGGCCCTGGCGCGGTCCTTCTACAGCCAGCTGATCCCGCGCGACCGCGCGGCGGAGTACTTCAGCCTGTACCAGGCCTGCGAACGCGGCACCAGCTGGCTGGGCACCCTGGTCTTCGGCGTGGTCCACCAGGTGACCGGGTCGTACCGGCCGTCGATCTTCGCGCTGGTCGGCTTCTTCGTCGTCGGTGGTGCCCTGCTGGCCCGGGTGGACGCCGGCCGCGGCATCGCGGCTGCCGGGAACGCACCCTCGGCCGCCGCCTGACGTCAGTGCGTATTTTGTCGCGATTATTGCGATAAAGCGGGTGCACAGGAGCGCGGGTCGGGCCGGCCCGGGCGTGGCTCAGGGGGCTCTCAGGGGAGTCTGGGATCATTTCTGGAATCATTGGAGCCGGCGACTCGTTCGCAACCGTTGTCGGCCCGGTGCGGGTCGCCAGCGGTGGTGGGCTCGCCCCTCCACCCGAGGGTCACTACGGAGAGTTCGGGGAGACGGCATGGCAGAGCGATCGACCCTTCGAGGATCCCGCCTGGGCGGGACCAGTTTCGAGGACGAGAGCGGCATCGAGTTCGCTCCCCGGCAGAAGGTCTCCTACGACTGCCCCAACGGCCATGAGTTCCAGATCCCGATGGCGGAGGACGCCGAGGTCCCGTTCACCTGGGAGTGCCCCCGCTGCGGTGCGGACGCCCGTCGACGGGACGCTAACGCGCCCGAGGCCAGGGCCGAGAAGCCAAACCGCACTCACTGGGACATGCTGCTCGAGCGGCGGTCCATCCCCGAGCTCGAGGAGATCCTGTCCGAGCGCCTGCAGCTGCTGCGCAGCGGCGCGATCGGCCCCGAGCACCTGCACCAGCGCCGCCCGGCGAAGGCGGCCTCGTCCTCGAAGCGCTCGGGCCACCCGAAGGCCAAGAAGTCGGCCAAGGCGAAGGCCAAGAAGTCGGCCTGAGAGATTGGCTCTAGGTCGAGCGGAGCCAGACCCGCCCGCCTGACCCTTTTGAACGCGCCCCACCAGTTAGGGGCGTTGGTCGTGGAAGATCTGGTAAGCGCTGCGGCGCTGTGCGGCATACCGCTGGGTACGACGCGCCAGCCGGCGCGCCAGCACATAGGTGAGGAGCCGGCGAGCCAGCGGGCGGGTCAGCGGGATGACGCAGAAGAAGCCCGCCGCGTCGGTGACGAAGCCCGGGGTGAGCAGGAGAATGCCGCCGGCCAGCACCAGTGCGGCGTCGATGAGCTGACGCTCGGGCAGCTGCCCGGACCGGAAGGTCTCGGCCAGCGCTCGCCAGGCCCGGCGGCCCTCGTGCTTGACCAGCCAGGCGCCGAAGAGCGACTCCGCCAGGAGCAGCGCGATCGTGGGCACCACGCCGATCGCGTGGCCAACGAGCACTATCACGTAGATCTCGACGAGCGGTACCGCGATGAAGAGCCCGATGAGCAACGAGATCGGCATCTCAGCCCCTTCGCCGGCGGGTAGCCGCCTGGTTGCGTGCGGCGGATCGGGCAGCGCCCAGCTGGGCCAGCCGGCGCTCGCTCCCCCAGCGCGCGACGCTGACCAGCGCCTCCCAGACGATGCCCCGGCTCATCTTCGACTCGCCCAACCGCCGTTCGACGAACGTGATCGGAACCTCTACCACCGACAGCCCGGCGAGCACGGCACGCATGGCGAGGTCGATCTGGAAGCAGTAGCCCTGCGACGACACCCCCGAGAGGTCCAGCGCCTCCAGCGCCTCGCGCCGGTAGGCCCGGAAGCCGCCGGTCGCATCGTGCACCGGCAGGCCGATGGCGGTGCGCGCGTAGAGGTTGGCGCCGCGGGAGAGCACCTGCCGAGGTAGCGGCCAGTTCACGACCCGGCCGCCGGGGACCCACCGGGATCCCAACGCGACGTCGGCGTCGTCGAGCGCCGCCAGCAGGCGCGGCAGCTGTTCGGGCAGGTGCGACCCGTCCGCGTCCAGCTCGACGAACACGTCGTACCGCCGGTCGAGCCCCCAGCCGAACCCCGCCAGGTATGCGGTGCCGAGGCCTCGCCTGCCCTGCCGGTGCAGCACGTGCACGGCCGTATCGTGCTCGGCCAGCTTGTCGGCGATCTCCCCGGTGCCATCGGGAGACGAGTCATCGACGACCAGCACGTGCGCCGAGGGGACGCTGGTGCGCACCCGGTCCACGATCGCCTCGACGTTCATGGCCTCGTTGAGGGTGGGGATCACCACGAGGGCCCGGCGCGAGGTCATGGACCAATTGTGCCCGACGGCGGGCCGGGGTCGGGCGTTGTGGACCGGATGACCCGGTGGATGCCGGCCCCCGCCGTGCAGAGCAGCGCCAAGGCCGCCAGGAGCACCTCGAGGGCGAAACCGTAGCGGACGCCCGGGGTCACCCCGCCGGCCGTTTCGATGCGCGCGTCCAGGACCTTGCGGGTCCGCGGGGCAGCCTGCTCGAGCACCTCCCCGTCGGGCGCGATGATGCCGCTGATCCCGTCGGTCGAGGCGATGACCACCGTCCGTCCGGTCTCGACCGCCCGGTAGCGCGAGATGGCGAACTGCTGCGACAGCTGGCCGGGGTAGGTGCGGGCCCAGGTTGCGTTGTTGGTCTGTACGACGAGCAACCGCCCGCCGCCCTCGATGACGTCGCGCACCAAGCCGTCGTACGCCACCTCGAAGCAGATCACGTCGCCAAGCGTCACCGGGCCGACCTTGAGCACCCCGGGCCGCTTGCCGGCGTAGAAGTCCTTGGGGATGTCCTGGAGGCGCTTGATGAACTTGGTCAGGACGCTGCGGAAAGGGATGTACTCGCCGAACGGGACCGGGTGCCGCTTCACGTAGAAGGCCCCAGGTCCCGTGCGAGGCGACCACACGATCCCCATGTTCTCGACGTGTTCGGGGTCGGGGCCGTCGACGACGGCGCCGACGAGCGTCGGCACCCCGACAGCGCGCACCGCCCGGTTGATCTTGTTGTACGCCTGCCGGTCGGCGAAGGGGTCGATGTCGGTCGAGTTCTCCGGCCAGATGACCAGGTCTGGTCGGGCCGCCTCGCCGGCGGCCACCCTGCGGGCGAAGTCGATGGTCGCGTTGGCGTGGTTGTCCAGGACCGCCCAGCGCTGGGCGAACGGCTGCAGGCCGGACCCCGGCACGTCGCCCTGGACGGCGGCGACCCTGACGTGACCGTCCGGCCCGGCGGCCGTCGCCGGGAGGGCAGCACTCACGAGGACGAGCGCAGCGGCGGAGCCGGCCGCCACGAGGGCCGGCCAGCGGCGGCTGCGACGCAGGACCGTCGCCGCCGCGGCCAGGGCGAGCGCGACTGCGAGCACCGCGACGAACGCCACGAGTGCGGTGCCGCCGACGCGCCCGTAGCGGTCGAACGGCGTCCCGGCCAGGCCGAACGCCAGCCAGCCCCAGGGCAGGCCGCCGAACGGCACGGTGCCGCGCAGGTACTCCGCGCCGACCCAGGTGACGGCGAAGCCGACCGGCCACCAGCGGTAGCCCCGCAGCCAGGCCCAGCTCAGGCCCAGCAGCGCGTAGAACAGGGCCTCGAAGGCGCTGAGCCCGATCCAGGCGTCGTCCCCGACGACCCGGTTCCAGTTGAGCAGCATCAGCAGGAAGCCGAGCCCGAACGCGAACCCGTAGCCGAACCCGGCGCGCCCGGACGGCCGGGTGGCGACTACCACGGCCATCGGGACCGCCAGGCCGACGGGCAGCAGCCAGGTCAGGTCGTACGGCGGGAACGCCAGCGCGACCGCGAGCCCGCCGAGGCCGCAGCCGAGGGCGAGCAGCAGGAAGCGGGACCGGGAGGTCGGCACCGCGCCGGGCCGAGACGGTGTTTGGCGGATTGCCTCGGGTCGGCCGCTGACATCGACCGAGGCTGCCATGCTCGCGAGCCTACCGGCCGAGAGTGTCGGGCATGTCTCGCCGCTGTCTCGGTGCCGTCACCGCCGACCGCCAGGGCGGCAGGCTGTCGGCAGCCGGCCGGCGACGGCTCCACACAGAAGAGCCCGGCCCCCTTCGGACCGAGCGCCCCGCCACCGGCCGTGGCGTCAGCGCCCGTTGTCTACTGGGTGTCGGGCTCCTTCTGTGTCCGCTCTCGTACGACGAACCGTGGGCCCGAGGAGCCGCAACATCCCTGGGCTTGGAGCGTAACCCAGAACCTCACGACCTCACGGGCACCGGCTCGTCCCCGAGCCTCCGCAGCGAACCTCGGAGACTTTGCCAACCCTGCCCGCCACTGTCAAGCACCCCATGACCTGGCTATTTGCCGGTAGTCCCAGGTCAGCCGGGGGTCGGCTCGGACGCGTCGGCGCAAGATTCCTCGACCCGCGCGGCGTGTCGCCATGACACGCCGGTCGTCTTGCTTCAGAGGCAATGGCGGCGGGTCAGAACCGGGGCCAAGGGCGGCCA
>DASSHZ010000023.1:0-65216 GCA_035692425.1 Nocardioidaceae bacterium | reverse complement strand
GATCGCCTCGCCCAGCTGCGCCGCCTGCTGTCCCGTCAGGTCGACGTCGCCCGAGCGCGTCACGATGGTGACCGCCGCGCCGTTCCGCAGCACGGCCACGTTCGGACTAAGCTCTTCGAGGTCGCGATCGCTGCTTGTTGTGGTCATGATGCTGTCCCTTCAGTCGGGGATATTTCCACCTACACCGCTCCCGACCTGCCCGTTTGCCAGGTGTAGCCGAACAGCGTCCAGGCGTGCCCACTGCGGGACTACCTCGACTGACGTCCCGGTGGGGTAGAGCGCTCACCCATCGCGGCCCGAACCGGCCGCTTCGTCGCCGTACCTCGTCGGAGCTGACCGGTCAGAGAGGGCTTTTGCGGCGTTCGCACCATTAGTGCGAACACGAGTGGTCAGGTACCACACCATCCGGAGCGATTGCGCTGTTGTCGGTGACCACCCGGGGGGTCACGGTCGCCGGCCGATTGTTGCGGGCTTCCAGCGCCCGGGGTGGCGGACCGCCAGCGCCCGGGGTAGCGGACTGCGCGACTACCTCGGCTAAGTCTGGTCGGCCCGTCCGAAGGTCAGTGCTCGTCGGGCGGGGCGGTTGGGGGAGTGTCGGCGAGCAGATGGGTCTCGTCGAAGATGCGGGCCGAGATCTGCTCGAGCCGGTCGGCGTGCTCGCGGGCGTGGTGGGCGCAGAAGAGCAGGCTCCCGCCGTTGGGCAGCTCGACCCGGACGTAGGCCTGCGCCCCACAGCGGTCACAGCGGTCGAGCGCCGTCAGCTGGGTACCTTGGGCAACTGCAGTGCTCACCGCTCGCCTCGCTTCCCTCGTCGCGTTCCGTGAGGTGCAACATCAAACCAGGGGCCGGGATTCCGTCGCGGAGTGCCGTCGCCTGGTGAGACGCCCACGGTAGGACCCTATGACGCATGGTTACCCGGATCGGGCCCGTGTCATGGCATCTGGGCGGAACCGGTGGCCGCGTGTCGCCGGGTCGACGCCGCGTTTCGGATCGGTGCCGGCGGGTATGGTGGCCCCGCGGCCACCACCCTGGCTGCCCCTGCGGCGTTGTCGCATCGCCGTAGGTTGACCGATGCAAACCCCCCGACGAGGAGCCAAGTGGTCTGTCTCCCAATTGGCTGTTCACCGCCTGCGCCGCCCAGGCGGCGGTCTGCGGCGTTCTCGTCGTCGCCGATAGAACTCACCATCGGCTCCTCCTCGGCCTTGCATCCCATCCGCCCGGAGCGCCGCACTCGGCAGACGAATTGGGAGACACACCACTAGTGGCCGTCCGCCCCCCCGCCGCCGACTCGTCGTACACCGCCCGGCACCTGCTCGTCCTGGAGGGGCTCGAGGCCGTGCGCAAACGGCCCGGGATGTACATCGGCTCGACCGACACTCGCGGGCTGATGCACTGCCTCTGGGAGATCATCGACAACGGCGTCGACGAGGCCCTGGCGGGGCACTGCAGCACCATCGGGGTGGTGTTGTACGCCGATGGGTCGGCCGCCGTCGGTGACGACGGTCGCGGCATCCCGGTTGACGTCGAGCCCAAGACCGGCCTGGCCGGGGTGGAGCTCGTCTACACCAAGCTGCACGCGGGGGGAAAGTTCGGCGGCGGGTCGTACGTCGCCACCGGCGGCCTGCACGGGGTCGGGGCCTCGGTGGTCAACGCGCTGTCCGCCCGCCTCGACGTGGAGGTCGACCGGAGCCCGGCCACCTGGACGATGTCGTTCCGCCGCGGCGTGCCGGGGGAGTTCGACGGCGCTGGTCCGTCCGCGGGCTTCACGACGCGCTCCGGGCTGCGGAAGGCGGGGCGGGTGCGAAAGGGCGTCAGCGGCACCCGGGTCCGGTTCTGGCCGGACCGGCAGATCTTCACCCGGGACGCCGAGTTCGCCTTCGATGAGCTGGTCACCCGCGCGCGCCAGACGTCGTACATAGTGCCCGGCCTGCGCATCACGCTGCGCGACGAGCGGGCGACCCCGCCGGTGGAGGAGTCGTTCCGCCACGACGGAGGCATCACGGAGTTCTGCGAGTTCCTCAGCACCGACGAGCCGGTCACCCGGGTGCTCCGGCTGCGCGGGTCGGAGTCCTTCACCGAGACCGTGCCGCTGCTCGACGATGCGGGGCACATGACGCCGCAGGAGGTGGAGCGCGAGCTGGAGGTCGACGTTGCCGTCCGATGGGGGGTGGGTTACGACACCGACGTCAGGTCCTTCGTCAACGTGATCTCGACTCCCAAGGGGGGCACCCACGTCAGCGGCTTCGAGCGGGCGCTCACCAAGGCGTTCGCGGAGGCAGCCCGCGGGACGCGCGGGCTGCTCAAGTCCGGCGAGGGCGACGTGGTGAAGGACGACGTCCTGGAGGGTCTGACCGCGGTGGTCGCCGTACGGTTGGCCGAGCCGCAGTTCGAGGGCCAGACCAAGGAGGTGCTCGGCACGCCGGCGGCGAGCCGGATCGTCGGGCAGGTCGTCGGGAGCCAGCTGCGGGGGTTCCTGGGATCCACCCGAAAGGCTGACAAGGCGCAGGCCAGGGCGGTACTGGAGAAGGTCGTCGACGCGGCCCGGACCCGGGTAGCAGCACGGCAGCAGCGGGACACCCAGCGCCGCAAGAACGCGCTGGAGTCCAGCGCCCTGCCGGCCAAGCTGGCCGACTGCCGCAGCAGCGATGTCGACCGTACCGAGCTCTTCATCGTGGAAGGCGACTCCGCGCTCGGTACGGCGAAGCTGGCGCGGGACTCCGAGTACCAGGCGCTGCTGCCGATCCGCGGCAAGATCCTCAACACCCAGAAGAAGTCCCCCGGCGAGATGCTGCAGAACGCCGAGTGTGCAGCGATCATCCAGGTGGTCGGGGCCGGCAGCGGACGCACGTTCGACCTGGCGCAGGCCCGCTACGGCAAGGTGATCTTCATGGCCGACGCCGACACCGACGGCGCCCACATCAGATGCCTGCTCGCGACGCTGTTCCACCGCCACATGGCGCCGATGCTGGCAGCGGGCCGACTCTATGCCGCCATGCCCCCGCTGCACCGCATCGAGCTCGTCAACCCCAAGAAGGACATGCCGCGCTACGTCTACACCTACACCGACGACGAGCTCCAGCGAAGGCTCGCCGAGTTGGGACGCAAGGGGGTCCGGTGGAAGGAGCCGGTGCAGCGCTACAAGGGCCTGGGTGAGATGGACGCCAAGCAGCTGGCCGAGACCACGATGGATCCGCGGGTCCGCACGCTGCGGCGGCTGACGGTCGACGATGCCGAGCGCGCGGACGCCGTGTTCGAGCTGCTCATGGGCAACGACGTCGCACCGCGCCGCGACTTCATCGTGCAGGGCGCCTACGAGGTCGACGCGGCCGCGATCGACGCCTGAGGCGAGGCGCACCCCCAGGCTGACGCGGTTGCGGACGGGCCCGCCCAGGCCCTCAACCCCTGCCGCAGATGGGTCAGAGCCGGTACGGCGCTGGGCAGCGGGGTCAGCTGACCTGGGTCAGGAGGCCGGTGTCGACGTCGTAGCGGAAGCCGCCGACGACGACCTCGGCGGGCAGCAGCGGATGCGCCCGCAGCTGCGCCACGTCGTCGCGCAGCGCCGCTTCCTGATCGGTGACGACCGCCCAAGAGGTCCACGATGCGTCCCTACCGCTGGCCTCGGACACGGCATCGCGGAACTCCTGCTCCGACCGGCTCGACATCGCGCACTTGGTGTGCGGCACGACCAGGATGCGGCGTACGCCGAGGAGGTTGGCGGCCAGCACCAGGGCGTCCGTGACGTCGGGGGTGACTCGGCCGCCCGCATTGCGCAGGACCTTGGCGTCGCCGGCGCCCAGCCCGAGCATGCGCAACGGGTCGAGCCGGGCGTCCATGCAGGTGATGACGGCGACCCCGCGGCCGGCTACGCCGGCGAGGTCCGCGACGTGCTCCCGGTCGGCGTACCTGCGGTTCGCCTCGAGCAGGTCAGCGAACTCCGAGCCCATCGGACCTCCTCTCGGCTCCCGCGCGTGCGAAGACGATCACCGAGACCACGGCGGCGACTAGGACGCTGACCGCCGCGCCCTCGAACACGGCGTGCATCTGCACGACCCCGGCCCGCTTGAGCACGTCCAGGTAAGCATTGCAGACCACCGGCGAGTGGCAGACCTCCCGAACCGACGGTGCGCTCGCGGACGCCGCGTAGAACCGGCGCAGCCCGATCGCGGTCAGCGCCGAGATCCCGACGAGCATGCCAACCATCCGGGCGACGACGAGGAAGGACGAGGCGAGACCATGTACGCCGGACCGGGTGGCCGCGAGCATCGCCGCGTTGACCGGCGTGATCGCCAGCCCGAAGCCCAGCCCGCAGAGCACCAGCGGCACCGTGGCGAGCGGGTTGGACAGCGCCGTCATGCCCCACTGCGACATCCACCAGAAGCCGCCGGCGGCCATGAGCATCCCGAGGCCGGCCAGTAGGGCGGGCGGCAGCCGACGGGTGAGGAATCCGCCGGCCAGGGCGCCGACCGGTACCGCGACCAGGAACCGCAGCAGCACCAGGGCGGCGTCTAGCTGGGAGTCGGGGTAGACGGTCACCCGGGCGAACACCGGGATGTCGACGAGGGCCGCGATCAGTCCGGCGCCGGCGAAGAAGCTCACCACGATCGAGCCCCAGGCCGGGCGGCTACGCAGCGTCCGGCGCGGCACGAGCGGGCTGGCCGCCCGGGCCTGCCGCCAGGAGAAGCCGAGCAGTGCGCAGCCGCTCACGGCGAGCGCCCACGGCCCCACCGGCGAGAAGACGTGCACTGCGGGGTCAGAGGTCGCGAAGGCGACCACGACGCCGCCGAGCACTCCGGCTAGCAACAAGGCGCCCGCGACGTCGGCGGTGGCTCGCCGGGGGACCTCGGGAGGTCCGGTCGGAGCCGCCCGGTCCGCGCGCCGACGCCTCGACCAGAGCAGCCAGCCGGCCGTGGCAGCGGCGAGGAGGTAGCACGCGAATGCCATCGGGGTCACCCAGCGCGAGCCGCCGGACACCGGGACGAAGGCCAGCCCCGTCGCCACCCCGCTGGCAAGCCCCGCCGGGGGCGACATCGTGAGCGCCAGCGCGGCAAGCGCCGGCACGGCGAGCGCGCCGGCGACCGCCGCTGACGAGCCGGGATGCCGCTGTGGTCGCCACCCGGCCTGGCCCCGGTGGCGGCCCAGGAAGGCGAGCACGCCGGCCAGAACCATGCCGCCCATCAGGTTCAGCCAGAAGATCAGGTGCCACCCGGCGAACGAGAGCACCAGTGCGCCGTACAGCGGCCCGACCACCGCGCCCAGCTCCTGCACCGCCCCGACCACGCCGAGCGGGACACCGCGGCGGTGGGCCGGCCAGATGTCGGCGACGAGGGCCAGGGTGGCGGGGACCAGGCCGCCGGCGCCGACGCCCTGCACGAGCCGTCCGAGCACCATCGAGACCAGGTCGTACGACGATGCCGTCACCAGCGACCCGGCGGAGAACACGACCAGCGAGCCCACCAGTACCGGGACCCGGCCGCGGAGGTCGGCCACCTTGCCGATCAGCGGCAGCATCGCGACGTACCCGAGGAGGAAGCCGGAGACGATCGGTGCCGCGCGCTGCAGCTGGTCGACGTCGAGCCCGACCGACGCCATCATGTCGGGCAGTGCCAGTACGACGACGTAGGTGTCGGTGGCCGCGAACCCGACCGCTACCACCGCGACCGTGAGCAGCGCCCGCGGCGCGCCCGCCGCGCCCGCCGCGCCGACTCCGTCCCGCATCGGCTCAGTCGCTGGTGCTCCCGCCCAGGGGGCGGGACGTCATCTGGGCACCTTGATGGAGACCGGCGCCGCGTTGAGGTTGAGCGACGTGACGTAGGTGACGTCAGGGTGGCCCCGGTAGAAGGGGCCCGTGAACGTGGCCACCTCGGGCACGTCGGAGTCGGTGAGGGCGTAGCTGGCCTGGAAGCTGCCGTTGCCGGCGCTGGGGAAGATCCGCTGCATGGCTCGGCCCGGCACCGTGCCGGTGATCGTCGTCAGCACGGTGCGCCCATGGCGCTGCGACGACCCGGTCTTGGGGTCGCGGGTGGCGGTGAAGAGCGACGACAGGCCGCCTGCCTTGCTCATCAGCGTCGACGGGTCGGGGGCGCCATACTTCGCCGGGTCGATGATGTTCCAGCCGACGAACGGCAGCTTGGCCCAGACCTTGCCGCCGATGGCGACCACCGGGGCCGTGAACGTGAGGCCGGCCCTGACCTGCACCTTGCCGGTAAAAGCGGGCGCATGGGTGCCTGTCCCGGTCGCGCTCTGCAGGCCGTCGAAGCCGCTCGGCAGCCGCTGCGCCCGCAGATCGAAGCCGATGTACTGGGCCTGGTCGAACCGATGCTTGGCCGCCGCCAGCCGCTGCTCCGGCGTCTGGCTGGACGAGCCGGAGCTGCAGCCGAGCAGGCCGACCGCGACCGCGAGCAGCACGGCGAGGAGGGTGGTGACACGGCGCACCACCCCAGCCTGCCATGCGGCGAGCCCGCAACCATGCGGTGACGCGGGCGGACCCCACCCGGCGAGCTGGCGCGTCGTACGGCGACGGCGCAGCCCGCGCGTACGCCCTGCGCGGGTGGCTGGCATCCACGGCCCGGTCAGCCGACCCGCGACCGAGGGTCAGCGCCGCAGAGCGCCGGCGACCGCAGCGATCGGCTGGCCGGCCGGCACTCCCGACCCGTCCCGTCGACCGGTCGGCTCGGGCAGGTCTACCGGGGCGCCGCTGGCGGCGGCCGCCCGCGCGGGGGCCGGCCCGGCGAAGGCGAGGATGAGGGTGTCCTCGCCCTTGAGGAAACGGTGGCACCGCACCCCGCCGGTGGCCCGGCCCTTGGCGGGGTACTCGCCCAGCGGCGTGACCTTCACGCTGCCCGGCTCGGTGCCGGGCAGCGCCTGCCGGGAGCCCGACACCGTCACCACCAGGTTGTGGTCGCCGCGCCCCACGGCCCCGAAGAAGATCATCTCGGCCCCGGGCCCGAGGCGCAGCCCCGCGACCCCGCCGCCGGAGCGCCCCTGCGGTCGCACCGCGGACGCGGCGAAGTGCAGGAGCTGGGCGTCGGTGGAGATCAGGACGAGCTCGTCGTCGGCGTCGACGAGCTCAAGACCGCCGACCACCTCGTCGCCGTCCTCCAGCCGGAGCACCGACCAGGAGTCCTTGCTGGCCAGCACCCCCGGCTGGACCCGCTTGACGATCCCGCGCCTGGTCCCCAGCGCCAGCCCGGGCGAGTCGGGGTCGAGCGAGGTGAGCGTGATGATCCGCTCGCCGGGGTCCAGCGCGACGAACTCGGCCGCCGGCGCGCCGCCCTGCAGGTGCGGCGCCCGGGCGGTGCTAGGGAGCGCGGGCAGGTCCAGCACGCTCAGCTTGAGCAGCCGCCCGGCCGAGGTAACGACCCCGACCGCGCCGCGCGCGGTGGCGGCCGCGCTGGCCACCACCGCGTCGTGCTTGGAGCGCTGGCCGTCGGAAGCCGACGGCTCGTCGCTCGCCGTACGGGCGAGCAGGCCGGTGGACGACAACAGCACCCGGCACGGCTCGTCGGCGACTTCGAGCGGCACCACGGTCGCCAGCTGGGCGCCGGCCGACTCGAGCAGCACGGTGCGGCGCTGGGTGCCGAGCCGGGTGGCCACCTCGCCGAGCTCGTCGGCGACCAGCCGGTGCAGCAGGGCCTCGTCGTCGAGCACGGCGGTGAGCGCCTCGATCGTCGCCTCCAGCTCTCCGCGCTCCCGCTCGAGCTCGAGCCTGGACAGCCGGGTCAGGCGCCGCAGCGGCATGTCGAGGATGTAGGTCGCCTGCACGCCGCTGAGGTCGAAGACCGCCATCAGCCGTTCGCGCGCCTCCTCTGGATTCTCGCTGGCCCGGATCAGCTGGATGACCTCGTCGATGTCGAGCAGGGCGAGCAGGAGGCCCTCGACCAGGTGCCGCCGGTCCTGCGCCTTCTGGCGCCGGAAGTCGGTGCGCCGGCGTACGACGTCGTAGCGATGGGCGAGGTAGACCTCGAGCATCTCCTTGAGGCCCAGGGTGCGCGGCTGACCGTCGACCAGCGCTACGGCGTTGATGGCGAAGGATTCCTCCATGGGGGTGAGCCGGTAGAGCTCCTCGAGCAGGGCCTCGGGATGGAAGCCGGTCTTGACCTCGATCACCAGGTGCAGGCCCTTGGTGCGGTCGGTGAGGTCCTTCACCTCGGAGATCCCCGCGAGCTTCCGCGACTGCACCAGGGACTTGATCCGCGCCACCACCCGCTCGGTGCCGACCTGGAAGGGAAGCTCGGTGACGACGATCCCGCGCCGGCGGCGGCCGACGTCCTCGATCCGGGCCGTCGCGCGCATGCGGAACGAGCCCCGACCCGTCTCGTAGGCGTCCCGGACGCCGTCCAGTCCGACGATCTTGCCGCCGGTCGGCAGGTCCGGGCCCGGCACGAAGCGCATCAGGTCGTCCAGGCTCGCGTCGGGATGGCCAACGAGGTGCCGGAGCGCCTGCACCACCTCGACCAGGTTGTGCGGAGCGAGGTTGGTCGCCATGCCGACGGCGATGCCGCTGGCGCCGTTGACGAGGAGATTGGGGAACGCTGCGGGCAGCACGGACGGCTCCAGCTCACCGCCGTCGTAGTTGGGCCGGAAGTCGACGGTGTCCTCGTCGATCCCGGCGGTCATGGGTACGGCGGCGGGGGCCATCCGGCACTCCGAGTAGCGCATCGCCGCCGGCGGGTCGTCGGGGGAGCCGAAGTTGCCATGGCCGTCCACCAGCGGCAGCCGGCTCGACCAAGGCTGGGCCATCCGCACCAGCGCGTCGTAGATCGCCGTGTCGCCATGTGGGTGCAGTCGACCCATGACCTCGCCGACGACACGGGCGCTCTTGACGTGCGCGCGGTCGGGCCGGACCCCCATGTCCTGCATGGTGTAGAGGATCCGGCGCTGCACCGGCTTGAGCCCGTCCCGGGCGTCGGGGAGCGCCCTGGAGTAGATGACCGAGTACGCGTATTCGAGGTAGCTCGACCGCATCTCGTCTTCGACGTCGACGTCGAGGATGTGCTCCTCGAAGTCGTCGGGCGGCGGAGTCTGGGTGCTGCGGCGGGCCATGGGCGTCATTCTCGCCGGTGCCGCGACGGTGCGGCGCACCGGCGCGCCGCCCCTCTCCTCCCGCCGCGAGTGCCTTGTCCGTCGCGGGCGGCCTTGTCCGCCGCGGGTGGCTTTCTCAGCCGCTCAAACCCCCGTGGGGCGGCCAACGCCACCGGCGGCAGCCAAGGCACTAGGTGAGGTCGACGACTACCGGGGCGTGGTCGGAGGGGTTCTTGCCCTTGCGTGCCTCGCGGTCGACGTACGCATCGGAGACCCGATCGCGGAACGCGCTGTTGGCGAGCACGAGGTCGATACGCATCCCGGTGTTCTTGGGGAACGACAGCTGTCGATAGTCCCAGTAGGTGTAGGGGACGTCGTACTTGAGTGCCCTTGGGTAGACGTCCTCCAGTCCCGCGTGCGCTAGGTCCTTGAGCGCGGCGCGCTCGGGCTCGGTGACGTGGGTGCTCTCGGTGAAGAGCGACGGGTCCCAGACGTCGGCGTCGGTCGGCGCGATGTTGAAGTCGCCGAGCAGCGCGAACGGCAGGGACTCGGTCAGCTCCGCCGCGGCCGTGGCGCGGAGGGCCGACAGCCACTCGAGCTTGTACGTGTAGTGCGGGTGGCCCACCTCCCGGCCGTTGGGCACGTACAGGGACCAGACCCGTACGCCGCCGCAGGTCGCTCCGAGCGCGCGCTGCTCGCCGGCGGCGATCAGCGCCCCCTCGGCCAGGTAGCCGGGCTCGTCAGCGAGTCCTCGGCGTACGTCGGCGATCCCGACCTTGGACACGACCGCCACGCCGTTCCAGCGGCCGGCGGCGTGCACCGCCGCCTCGTAGCCCAGCCGGCCCAGGTCGTCCCGAGGGAAGGCGTCATCGGTGCACTTGAGCTCCTGCAGGCAGCACACGTCGGGAGCGGCGGACTCCAGCCAGCTCAGTACGCGCGGCAGCCGGGCGCCGATGCTGTTGACGTTCCAGGTGGCGACCCGCATGCGCTCAGCCTGCCACAGCCACCGGCGGCCATACGATCATCCGATGGGCGACAGGGCAGCCGGGGTCGACCCGGCGCGAGTCCGGGCCGCGGTTGCCGACTGGGTCTGGCTGCCCGACGGGGCGCGGGAGGCCCGGACCGACGAGTACCACGTCGTCGACTACCCCGACGAGCTGATGCGGGTGCCGACCCAGGTGCAGTGGTCGCGCTCCAGCCGTGCGGCGGACGACCTCATCGACGAGGTGGCTGGCCGGGCCCGGGCCTGGGGCCGGCCAGCGCTCGACTGGTGGGTGTCGGACGCGACCGCGCCCGCCGACACCGAGCGGGTTCGGGTGTCTCGGGGCGGCCGGCCGAAGGAGACAGTGGCTGTGCTGGCCTACGACCTAGCGGCTACACGCTCCCCGTCTGACGCCGGTCGGTCGTAAGTGGTCACGGACAACCGCGCAAACCGCCCGGTGGCTGTTGCTGCTGACCACGCGAGCTGAGGTCGGCGCGCTCGGCGACCGGATGGGAGTCGGCCCACAGGTCAGCGTCAGGCCTTCAGGTCGGGAAAGTCTTCCTCGGTGTAGGCGTTCTCGGGCCTGGTGCCACTCGCCACCTGCGCCGCCTCGTCGGCGCGGAGCTCCACGCGGCGGATCTTGCCGGAGATCGTCTTCGGCAGCTCGGCGAACTCGAGCCGCCGGATCCGCTTGTACGGCGCGAGGTGCTCGCGGGCGTAGCGCATGATCGTGAAGGCTGTTTCCTTCGACGGCTCGTGCCCGGCCGCGAGCACGACGTACGCCTTGGGGACCGAGGTGCGTACCGGGTCCGGAGACGGGACCACGGCCGCCTCGGCCACCGCCGGGTGCTCGATGAGCACGCTCTCGAGCTCGAACGGGCTGATCCGGTAGTCGCTGGCCTTGAAGACCTCGTCGGCGCGGCCGACGTACGTTACGTAGCCGTCGTCGTCCATCGAAGCGACGTCGCCGGTGTGGTAGAAGCCGCCGCGCATGGCGGCTGCCTCGCGGGTCGCGTCATCGCGGTAACCGGCCATCAGCCCGACCGGGCGTGGCTGCAGCTGCAGGCAGATCTCGCCGTCCCGGCCCACCTCATCCGAGACCGGATCGACCAGGGCTACCACGTAACCCGGCAGCGGGCGGCCCATCGACCCGAGCTTCGGCGCGGCGCCCGGCGGGTTGCCCACCTGCGCGGTCGTCTCGGTCTGGCCGTAGCCGTCCCGGATCGTGATGCCCCAGGCGCGCTGGATCACCTCGATCACCTCGGGGTTGAGCGGCTCGCCGGCGCCGACGCACTCGCGCAGTGCCAGCCGGTGTCCGCCCAGCTTCGCCTGGGCGACCATCCGCCAGACGGTGGGCGGCGCGCAGAACGTGGTGACCCCGACCCGCTCGAGCACGTCTAGCAGCCCGGCCGGGTCGAACCTGGCGTAGTTGTAGACCACGATCGTCGCGCCGGCGTTCCATGGCGCGAACAGGCAGCTCCACGCGTGCTTGGCCCAGCCGGGGGAGGAGATGTTGAGATGCCGGTCGCCCGGCTGCACGCCGATCCAGTACATGGTCGAGAGGTGACCGACCGGGTACGACGCGTGCGTGTGCTGGACGAGCTTCGGCTGGGCGGTGGTGCCGGAGGTGAAATAGAGCAGCAGGGTCTCGTCCGCCGCCGTCCCGCCGCCGACCAGCGGCTCGACCCCGTCGGCCACCCCGTCGTCGTACGACAGCCAGCCGGCCGCCGCCCCGACGCTGAGCCGGACCAGCGACTCGGTGTCGGCCCCGAACTTGCCCGTGTCGGCCGCCGCGGCGACGACCGCACGGACGTGCCCGCGGTCGATCCGGTCGGCGAGGTCGGCGGGGGAGAGGAGCGTGGCGGCCGGGATCATGACCGCACCCATCCGGATGCAGGCCAGCATCGCGACCCAGAGCGGCGCGCAGTTGCCGAGCAGCAGCAGGACCCGGTCCCCCCGGCCCACGCCGTGTGCAGACAGGTAGCCGGCCAGCCGCTGCGATAGGTCGCGCAGCTCCGCGAAGCTCATCTTGGTGTCCGAGCCGTCCTCCTCGACCACCCACAGGGCGGTGGTCGCTCCGTTCTCGGTGGCGAGTACGTCGAACCAGTCCGTCGCCCAGTTGAACTCCTCGAGCTCGGGCCACCGGAAGTCGCGGTACGCCGTCGCGTAGTCCTCCCGATGCGCCAGCAGGTAGTCCCGGGCCGCCCGGAACCGCGTAGTCGGCGAGGCGGCTCCAGTTCCGGCGGGACCGGCGGCGGCAGCTCCGGAGGTGGCATCGGGCATTACAGCTCCTGGATGTCGGATCGATGGGTGGGCCCACCTGCGAGTCTGGCCCCGCACCTTCGTCGTGTCATCCGATGCTCGAACCCGACTCGCCTGCGGTTCTGCACAGCGCGGACGGTGGCCTCGGTCAGACGAGTCAGGCAGCCGGAGAGGACTCAGCCTGGGGCGAAGAACCAGCTCTCCGCGCTCAGCCCGACCGCACCCTTCGCGCAGTCCGCGGTGGCTCGTCCGGGTCGGCCATGACCCCAGTCCACCACTGTCTGGCGGCGCTGTCCGGGCCGGGCCGGGATAGATTTCGCCTTGTGGCTGAGGGCAGCGGCACGTCGGGTGCGCGAGTGGAGCCGGGTGCGCCGGGTGCGCCCCAGTCGGCAGCTACCGAGGCCACGGAGGGTGCACCGCCTTACCCAGCCCACTGGGAGGCCGACGTCCTGCTGCTCGACGGCAGTACGGCGCGGCTGCGGCCGATCCGCCCCGACGACGCCGGGCTGCTGGTCGAGTTCTACGCACGAGTCTCGCCGGAGTCCAAGTACTTCCGCTTCTTCGCCCACTACCCGGTGCTGACCCCGAGGGACGTCCATCGCTTCACCCACCTCGACTACGTCGAACGGGTCGCTTTCGTCGTCACGGTCGCCGAGCGGATCATCGCGGTCGGGCGCTTCGACGGTCTCGACGCCGACGAGGCGGAGGTCGCCTTCCTGGTGCAGGACGACCAGCAGGGCAAGGGCATCGGCCAACTGCTGCTCGAGCACCTCGCGCAGGCCGGCCGGGAGCGCGGGCTGTCCCGCTTCGTAGCCGACGTGCTCCCGGAGAACAGCCGGATGATCGGGGTGTTCCGCGACGCGGGCTACCGGGTGACCCGCGGCATCGAGGACGGTGTGGCGCGGCTCGAGTTCCCGATCGAGGCCACCGAGACGGCGGTCGGCGTGATGCGGGCGCGCGAGCACCGGGCGGAGGCCCGGTCGATGGCCGGCTTCTTCGACGCGCACAGCGTGGCGGTCATCGGCGCCAGCCGGCGCGAGGACACCGTGGGTCGCCAGCTCGTGCGCAACCTCGTGGTGGGCGGCTTCACCGGCCGGGTGTACGTCGTGAACCCCAGCGCCGAGGCGGTGGCCGGGATGCCGGCGTACCACGGTGTGCGCGACATCCCAGACTCGGTGGACCTCGCGATCGTGGCGGTGCCGGCAGAGGCAGTCGAGGAGGTGGTCCTCGACTGCGCCGGGAAGGGCGTGCACGGGCTCATCGTGATCTCGAGCGGCTTCGCGGAGATCGGTGCCGACGGGCGGCGCCGACAGCGGCGGCTGGTCGGGCTGGCCCGCTCGTACGGGCTGCGGCTGGTGGGGCCGAACTGCCTGGGCGTGATCAACACCGACCCGGCGACGTCGCTGAACGCCTCGCTCTCCCCGTTGATGCCGCCCCGCGGCCGGGTCGGGTTCTTCTGTCAGTCCGGCGCTCTCGGGGTGGCGATCCTGGAGAACGTGGCGCGGCGCGGGTTCGGGCTCTCGACGTTCGTGTCCGCCGGCAACCGGGCCGACGTGTCGGGCAACGACCTCCTGCAGTACTGGGAGGAGGATGCGGCGACAGAGGCGGTGCTGCTCTACCTGGAGTCGATCGGTAACCCGCGGAAGTTCAGCCGGATCGCCCGTCGCGTGGGCCGGGCCAAACCGGTGGTCGCCGTCAAGTCGGGCCGCTCGACGCAGGGGGTGCCGGTCGGGCACGCCGTGCGCCCCACCCATGCGCCGCAGGCGGCCGTGGACGCGATGTTCCGCCAGGCCGGCGTGATCCAGGTGGGCACGCTCGATGAGATGTTCGACGTGGCCCAGCTGCTCGCGCACCAGCCGTTGCCGGCCGGCCCCCGGGTGGCCGTGGTCGGGAACTCCGACGCGCTGGGCCTGCTGGCGGCGGACTCCGCGGTCGCCGCGGGACTGGTGGTGCAGCGGTCGGTGGCGCTGCGCTCCGACGCCACCGCCGACGACTTCGAGCAGGCCCTGGACGAGGCCATCGAAGACGACACGGTGGACGCGGTCGTGGCCGTCTTCATCCCGCCGCTCGACACCAGCGGGGATGCCGTGGCCAACGTGCTGGCCGCGGTTGGGGACCAGTCGGACAAGCCTCTGGTGTCGACGTTCCTCGGTGCGGAGGGGGTGCCCGAGCTGCTCCGGGTCCCCGACCAGGCCGGCACCGCCGGCCGCGGCTCGGTGCCGTCGTACCCGGCGCCGGAGTCCGCCGTCCGCGCCCTGGCCCGGGTCGTTGAGTACGCCCGCTGGGTGGGCCGCCCGCCCGGGCGGCTGCCGGCGTACGGCGATCTCGACCGCGGCGCCGCCAGGCTGCTGGTCGGCCGGCTGCTGAGTCGAGATCCCGATGGCACCGATGCCTCTGACGACGAGCTGGCCGAGCTGCTGGACTACTACGGGGTCCGGCTCGAGCCGCTGACCCGGGTCGGCTCGCTGGACGCGGCGCTCGCGGCGGGAGCGGGCTACGGCTGGGACGTCGTACTGAAAGCGACCGCGCGTCACTTGCGGCAACGGCCGGACCTGGCGCACGTATGGCGGAGCATCGCGGACGCGGCCGGCATGCGGGCGGCCTGGGGCGAGCTGACCGCCATGGTGGACGAGCCAGCCCGCGCCGACTTCGTGGTACAGCCGATGGCGCCGCCCGGCGTCCCGGTGTCGGTGGGCAGCATGGAGGACCCGCTGTTCGGCCCCATCGTCTCCTTCGGGCTGGCCGGCACCTCGTCCGAGCTGCTCGGAGACGTCTCCTACCGGATCCCGCCGCTCACCGACTCCGACGCGGCGGACCTGGTGCGCGACATCCGCGCGGCGCCGCTGCTGTTCGGCTACCACGGCTCGGAGAAGGTCGACGTAGCGAGCCTGGAGGAGTTGGTGTGCCGGCTGGCACTGCTCAAGGACGACCTCCCGGAGGTGCGCCGGCTCGACCTGGGCCTGGTGCTGGTGACGAAGCAGGGCGTGCGAGTGCTCCGGGCGCGGGGCCGGGTGGAGCCGGTGCACGACCTCCGCGGCGACCCCCTGACCCGGCGGCTCAGAGACGAGGGTCCGGCGACCGTGTCGACCCCGGACAGCGTGCGAGGATGAGGGACATGGGCAGCCCTACCGTCGCCGACCGGTCAACCGCGCTGCGCACGGCGATCGACCGGGTCGGCTACTACCCCCAGGTGGTCTCCGACGCGGTCGACGACGCGCTGGCCGGCGAGCCGGTACGTGACTTCGTGATCCACCACGAGCCGACCTTCGACTACGACGAGGTGCGACGCCACATCACGGTGCTGGTACTGACGCCGACCAGGCTGGTCGTGACGCACACCGACGAGCACCCCGCCGATGAGCTGCTGCCCGCGGCCTACACCTCGACGACGACCGAGGCGGTCCCGATCGGTCGGGTGGGCAGCGTGGCCGTCACCAGGATGGTCGCCGAGCCGGGCGCCGGGCGCGGCCGGCGGGCGGCGCCCGGCGTGGCCGAGGCGGTACTGACGGTCGGCTGGGGGGCGGTCTCCCGGGTCGACCTCGAGCCGGCCACCTGCGACGACCCCGACTGCGACGGAGACCACGGCTACACCGGGACGCTCAGCTCCGACGACTTCACGCTGCGTTTCAGCGACACGGCCGACGGCCCGGGTGCGGTGGACGCGCTGCTGGCGTTCGCACGCACGCTGAGCGCCGCCACCACCGGCGGCTGACCGGTGCCGGTCCCCACCGTCTCGCCGCGGTACGAGGCTGGCTCGCTGGCTGCGGTGCTTCCATCGGCGCTGGCTGCGCTCGGCGTGCCCGGCTGGGCCAACGCGCTCGAGCTGCCCGCGGCCACGTCGTACGTCGTGCTGCTCGTCGACGGCCTTGGCTGGAACCTGCTCACCGAGTACGCCGACCGGGCGCCCTACCTGGCCGGGCTGGCTAGCCGAGTCGAGCCGGTCGCCTGCGGCGTGCCCTCGACGACGGCGACCAGCCTGACCAGTCTCGGCACCGGGCTGCCCCCCGGCTCGCACGGCGTGGTCGGCTTCACCTCGCGGATCCCGGGCACCCGCCGGCTGCTGGACGCGCTGCGCTGGAGCCCGAAGGCGGTCGACCCCGTCCAGTGGCAGGTACACGACACGGTGTACGCCCGCGCGGCGAAGCAGGGAGTCACGGCGAGCGTGGTGGGCAAGCGGGCGTTCGAAGGGTCGGGGCTGACCGGTGCCGGGCAGCGGGGCGCCGTCTACCTCGGCGCGGACTCCGCCGGGGAGCGCATCGCAGCCACCGTTGCGGCGGCCGCCCAGCCGGGCTCTCTCACGTACGTCTACGACGCCGACCTGGACGCGACCGGGCACCGCCACGGTTGCCGCTCGGCCGCCTGGCGCTACCAGCTAGGCGTCGTAGACGGCCTTGCTGAGCAGCTGCGGGCAGCGCTACCGGCCGACTGTGCACTGGTGGTGACCGCCGACCACGGCATGGTCGACGTGGCCTCCGAGCGGCGGCTGGACCTCGACCAGGAGCCTGACCTGCTGCGGGGCGTCGATCTGGTCGGGGGGGAGGCACGGCTGCGCCACCTCTACTGCGAATCCGGGGCGGTCGAGGCGGTGGCCGCTCGGTTCCGCGAGCGACTCGGGGAGTCGGCGCTCGTGCTGACCCGGCAGGAGGCCGTCGAGCTTGAGTGGTTCGGCGTGGTCGAGCCGCAGGTGGCCCCACGCCTCGGCGACGTGATAGTCGCGAGCGTTGGAGACCTCGCCGTGATGTCCGCCCGCGCGTTCCCGAAGGAGGCGGCGCTGGTCGGGCTGCACGGGTCGCTGAGCCCGGATGAGATGCTGATCCCGGTGCTGGTGGACCGCTGACCCGCCTGGTCCGGACGGCGCCGCGAGTGACGGTTCGCACCGTGTACGTGCGCGGGTTATGGGTATTGGTCACAATGGAGGCACTTAGCCAGGACAGGAGCCGTGATGGCGCAGGTCAGCGACGACCAGTACCGCATCCTGCTCACCTTCCGGTGTGCGCTGCGACAGTTCCTGCACTGGAGCCAGCAGCAGGCGGCCGCCGTAGGCCTGACCGCCCAGCAGCACCAGCTCCTACTGGCGGTGCGGGCCCACCCGGGTGGCGGCGCACCCAGCATCGGCGATGTCGCCGCCTGTCTCGGGATCCGCCACCACAGCGCGGTAGAGCTGGTATCCAGGTGCGAGACGCTAGGCTTGGTGGTCCGCACCGGCGACGCGCACGACCTGCGGGTCGTCCGGCTGCGACTTACCGAGCGCGGGCGGGAGGTTCTCGACGAGCTCACCGCCACCCACCTCGCCGAACTGGAGCGGGTGGCCGCAACCCTGCACATTTCGGAACAGTTCCTCAACCAGCTTTCCGAAGACTTCATCGAAACCGTGTCGAGCCAGCCTGCATAGCATGCCCCGATGTGGTAACACTAAGGGGTAGGAAGGCTCGGGACCCGATATTGTTGGGGCACCGGGTCGGCGGCCTAGCCAGGGAGGCTGGACATGGGGCTCCTCCGTACTGACCTGTGCCCGGAGGATCTACGCCGGCTCGACGCCGCTGAGCTGGCCGAGCTGGCCGCCGAGATCAGGTCGTTCCTGGTCGAGTCGGTCTGCCGCCACGGCGGCCACCTCGGTCCCAACCTCGGCGTCGTCGAGGTGACCATCGCGATGCACCGCGTCTTCGACTCCCCGCGCACTCCGCTGGTCTTCGACACCGGGCACCAGGCCTACGTGCACAAGCTGCTGACCGGGCGGGCGGCGGGGTTCTCGCAGCTCCGGGCGGCCGGCGGGCTGTCGGGCTACCCGAACCGCGCGGAGTCCGAGCACGACCTCGTCGAGAACTCGCATGCCTCCACCGCGCTGTCGTACGCCGACGGGCTCAGCAAGGCCTTCGAGCTGGCCGGACAGGACCGGCCAGTCGTCGTGCTCGTGGGTGACGGCGCCCTGACCGGGGGGCTGGCGTGGGAGGCGCTGAACAACCTCGGCACCGGTGGGCGCCGGGTCGTCGTCGTCCTCAACGACAATGGGCGGTCGTACTCGCCGACCGTCGGAGGGCTGCCCCGGCATCTCGCGCGCCTGTGCGACCGCGGCGCCTACGGCGGCCTGCAGCAGCTGCTCGGCGGCGGGTCGGCCCCGGCTCCCGTGCACCCGGAGCCGGCCAATTTGTTCGGCGAGCTCGGATTCGGATACGTCGGCCCGGTGGACGGCCACGACGTGGCCGCGGTCGAGGCGGCGCTGCGCCGAGCCGCGGCCGCCACCGGGCCGGTCGTCGTACACTGCCGGACCCAGAAGGGCCGCGGGTACCCGCCGGCGGAGACCGACCCGGCCGACCGGCTGCACACGGTGGGCGTCGTCGACCCGGCCACCGGTCGCGCCGCGGGGGCAGCCCCGCGTACCTGGACCGACGCCTTCGGCGCCACCCTCGTCGAGCTGGCCGAGAGCCACCCGAAGCTGGTCGCGGTTACCGCGGCGATGCGCGGGCCAACCGGCCTGCAGCCCTTCGCGGACGCCTATCCCGCCCGCTGCTTCGACGTCGGGATCGCCGAGCAGCATGCCGTCACGTCGGCCGCCGGTCTAGCCCTCGGCGGTGCGCACCCCGTGGTGGCGCTGTACGCCACGTTCGCCAATCGCGCGTTCGACCAGGCCCTGCTGGACGTCGGGCTGCATCGGCTGCCCGTGACGTTCGTGCTAGACCGCGCCGGCATCACCGGCCCGGACGGGCCCAGCCACCACGGCATGTGGGACCTGGCGGTGTTCGGAGCCGTCCCCGGCCTGGCCGTGGCGGCGCCGCGCGATCCACAGACGCTGGCCGGCGAGCTGGCGGAGGCCCTGGAGCTGCCGAGCCCCACCATGCTCCGCTTCCCCAAGAGCTCCCTGGGCCCGACCGTGCCCGCCGTGGAGCGGTGGGGGCGGCTGGACGTCTTGCAGGTGGGCGCCCGGCGCAACGTGCTCTTGGTCTGTGTCGGGCCGACCGCGGTGCCGGCCCTGGCGGCGGCGGAGCGGCTCACGGCATCCGGCGTCGACTCCACGGTCGTCGATCCGCGCTGGGTCCTTCCCGTCGACCCCGAGCTGGTCGGGCTCGCCGACGACTACTCCCTGGTGGTGACCGTCGAGGACGGGGTGCGCGCGGGCGGCGTCGGCTCGCGACTGGCCCAGTCGATCGCCGACTCCGGGTCGGCCGTCGGCGTGGTGAACCTCGGGCTGCCGAGCGAGTTCGTCGCCCACGGCGGGCGGGCGGAGCTGCTGGGGCGGCACGGCCTGGACGCCGACGGGATCTGCTTCGCGGTGCAGGCGGCCCTGCATGCGCGCCGCTCCCGGCGTCTCGACCACGCCGTGCCGGTTAACCCGCGCGGTCCAGTCGCGGCAGCGGGGAGGGGCCGATGACCGCGGCCCGCCTCGGCGTACCCAGCGAGCTCGCCGCCGGGCGGCGGGCTCCACTCGGCGGCGAGAACTTTCCGGTAGCCCTCGGAGTGCTGCCGACCCACCTGCGGCGTCACCTCCTGGCGGTGTACCGGTATGCCCGCTACGTCGACGACCTCGGCGACCTGGCCAGCGGAGACCGCGTGCTGCTGCTGCGAGAGGTTGCCGCCGACGTGCGCCGGCTCTACGAGCACGGCGAGGTGCGCGACCCGGTGGTGGCGGGGTTGTCCGACACGGTGCGGCAGTGCGGGGTTCCGCTGGACCCGCTGGACCGGCTGGTGCAGGCCAACCTCAAGGACCAGCGGGTCAGCCGCTACGCGACGTTCGCGGAGCTGCGCGACTACTGCCGGCTGTCCGCCGACCCGGTGGGCGAGATCGTGCTGCACGTGTTCGGCCGCGCCACCGCGGATCGGGTGGCGCTGTCGGACCGCATCTGCACGGCGCTGCAGCTGCTGGAGCACTGGCAGGACGTGGGCGAGGACTTCGCGATGGGCCGCGTCTACCTGCCGCAGGCGGACCTGCACCGGTTCGAGGTCACCGAGGCCGAGCTCGGCGCGCCCGTGGCCGGCGAGGCCCTGCGTGCGCTCATCGCGTTCGAGACCGAGCGGGCCCTGGCCTGGCTCGACGCCGGCTGCGTGTTGGTGTCCACCCTGCGCGGTTGGTCCCGGCTCGCGGTATCGGCGTACGTCGCGGGTGGCCGCGCGGCGGCGTACCGGCTGCGGGCGGTCGACTACGACCCACTGCGAGACCCGGCCGCGGTGAAGCCCCGCAAGCGCGACGTGGCGGCCTGCTGGCTCGAGGGAGTGGTCCGATGGGCGGGGTGACCGTCGAGGAGGCGTACGCCGTCTGTGCGGACATCACCCGCCGGGAGGCGCGCAACTTCTCCTACGGCATCGCCCTGCTGCCACCGGTGAAGCGGCGGGCGTTGTCGGCGGTGTACGCGATGGCCAGGCGCATCGATGACATCGGCGACGGCGAGCTGCCCGCCGGCGACCGGCTCGAGGCGCTGGCCGGCGTCCGGGCCGACCTGGGTGCGCTGGGCCGCCGCGTCGACGACCCGGTGCTGGTGGCGCTCGCCGACGCCGCCCGCCGCCTCCCGATCCCGGTGCCGGCGTTCGGCGAGCTCGTCGACGGCTGCGAGGCCGACGTACGGGGCCGCAGCTACGCCACCTTCGATGACCTCGTCTGGTACTGCCGGTGCGTGGCCGGCTCGATCGGGCGGCTGTCCGTCGGCGTCTACGCGCCGCCACATCGAGAGCGGGCCCAGCGGCTGGCCGACACGCTCGGGGTGGCGCTGCAGCTCACCAACATCCTGCGAGATCTCCGCGAGGACCGCGCCAACGGGCGCGTCTACCTGCCGGCGGCAGACCTGGAGCGATTCGGCTGCACTCTCGACCTCGACGCGGCCGGGCGGATCGCCGACCCGCCCGCCAGCTTCGACGCGCTGGTGCGTTACGAGGCCGATCGGGCCGAGCGGCGCTACACCGATGGGCTCGCGCTGCTTCCACTGCTCGACCACCGCAGTGCGGCCTGCACGGCTGCGATGGCCGGGATCTACCGGCGGCTGCTCCACCGGATCGCGGCCGACCCAGCAGCCGTCCGGTCAACCCGGCTGTCACTGCCGACCGGCGCCAAGATGGCGGCGGCCGCGCGCGCCCTCCTCCGGAGGGCGGCATGAGCAGATCGGCGACGGTTGTGGTGGGTGGCGGGCTGGCCGGGATCGCCGCCGCGGTCCGGCTGGTCGACCTGGGCCGGGAAGTGGTGCTGGTCGAGGCGCGCCCGCGGCTCGGCGGTGCCACCTACTCCTTCACCCGGGACGGTCTGCGCGTCGACACCGGCCAGCACGTGTTCCTGCGCTGCTACGTCGAGTACCGGCGGCTCCTCGACCGGATGGGGGTGGCCCGGCTTGCCCCGGTGCAGCCCAGGCTCGAGATCCCGGTGCTGCTGCCCGGCCGCCGGCCGAGCCTGCTGCGGCGCGCGGGCCGCGGGCCGGCGCCCTTGCACCTGCTGCCGGGTCTGCTGCGCTATGGGGCACTCTCCCCGGGGGAGCGGCTGGCCGCCGCCCGTGCCGCGGTCGCCCTGCGGGCGGTCGACCCCGACGAGGCGGCCGTGGACGACGTGCGGTTCGGTGACTGGCTGCGGAGTCACGGCCAGTCCGCCAGAGTGGTCCGCCGGCTGTGGGGGCTGGTGACGGTGGCCGCCCTGAACATCGACCCCGACGATGCCTCGCTGGCCCTGGCGGCCCGGGTCTTCCGCGACGGCCTGCTGGACTCCGTCGACGCCGGCGACATCGGGATGCCGACGGTCAGCCTCGCCGAGCTGCACGGCGAGCCGTCCCGGCGGTTGCTCGACCGGCTCGGCGTCCGCGTATGCACCGGCGACCGGGTCTGTGCGCTCGAGCCGGTCGCCGGCGGTTTTGTCGTGCGGAGCCGCGCCGGGGAGATCTCGGCGTCTTCGGTCGTGCTGGCGGTGCCGCATGCGGTCGCGGCCCGGCTTGCGCCGGCGTCCGCCGCCCCCGAGCGCGAGCGCTGGGCGGCGCTGGGCGACTCGCCGATCGTCAACGCCCACTTCGTCTTCGACCGGCCGGTGTTCCCGCACCGCTTCGCGGCGGCTCCGGAGTCGGCGGTGCAGTGGCTCTTCGACAAGTCCGGGGTGGCCGGTATCGCCCGTGGGCAGTACCTGGTGACGTCGGTCTCGGCCGCCGACTCCGCGGTTGGCCGGCCCGTCGAGCAGGTGCTCGCGGGCCAGCGCGCCGCGCTCGCGCAGCTGCTGCCGGCCACCCGGTCGGCCGAGGTGGTCACGTCGTTCGTCACCCGGGAGCCGCGGGCGACGTTCCGCCAAGCCGCCGGCACGGCCCGACTCCGCCCCCCGGCTCGGACCCGAGTGTCGGGGCTCGCCCTGGCCGGCGCCTGGACCGCCACCGGCTGGCCGGACACGATGGAGGGCGCCGTGCGCAGTGGCCTGGCCGCCGCCGACGCGGTGGCCGCGGCGGCACGGTCGGGCGGCGCACTGACGGGGGTGCCGGCATGACCGCGACGCGCACCGATACGTTGGCCGCCGCGCGGGACGCCGTCACCGAGCCGATGCGCGAGGCCCTGGGACGGCTGGATCCGCCGATCCGGCACATCTGCGGCTACCACCTGGGGCTTTGGGATGCGGATGGGCGGCCGGGAGCAGGCGGCGGCAAGGCGCTGCGCCCGGCGCTGGCCCTGCTGTCCGCGCGGGCGGCCGGGGCTGGCCCCGAGGTCGGCGTACCAGCGGCCGTCGCCTGCGAGCTGGTGCACAACTTCTCGTTACTGCACGACGACCTGATGGACGGCGACCGGGAGCGCCGGCACCGGGTCACGGCCTGGGCGCTGTTCGGTGAGTCGCCCGCGATCCTGGCCGGGGACGCCCTGCTGGCGCTCGCGAACGAGGTGCTGGCCGAGGCGCCGTCCCCGACTGTCGGGTGGGCGATCCGGTGCCTGAACGCCACCACTCGGCGGCTGGTGGCCGGGCAGTCGGCCGACCTGGCGTTCGAGAGCCGCGACGACGTCACCGTCGAGGAGTGCCTGCGGATGGCAGACGACAAGACCGGTGCGCTGCTGGCCTGTGCAGCCTCGCTCGGGGCGGTGCTCGCCGACGCGCCGTCGGCGCTCGCCCTCGGCTTGGCCAGGTTCGGCACTGGGGTCGGGCTCGCCTTCCAGCTGGCCGACGACCTGCTCGGGATCTGGGGGCGCCCGGAGCGAACCGGCAAGCCGGTCCTCTCGGACCTGCGGTCGCGCAAGAAGTCGCTTCCGGTCGTGGCGGCGCTGCGGTCCGGGACTCCCGCGGCCGCCGAGCTGGGGGCCCTGTATGCCGCGCCGGACGGCCTCGACGAGGCAGGGCTGCAGCGGGCGGCCGACCTGGTGGTGGCGGCGGGCGGCCGCAGCTGGACCGAGGAGCGCGCGGACCGGGCGCTGTCCGATGCCCTCGCCGTACTCGACGAGCTCGCGGTCCCCGCCGACGTCGCCGCTGAGCTCGCCTCGCTGGCCCGCCTGATGAGTCGAAGGGACCACTGACCGATGACCACCACCCACCCGCAGGACCCGCGTCTCCGCGGCGCCCTGTCCGCCGCGGAGGCGCTCGGTCGGGCTGTCGACAGGCTGCTGGAGCTGCAGCACGACGCTGGCTGGTGGCAGGGGGAGCTGGAGACCAACGTCACCATGGACGCCGAGGACTTGATGATGCGGCAGTTCCTCGGCGTACGGACCGAGGAGCAGACCCAGCAGGCCGCGCGCTGGATCCGCAGCCAGCAGCGCGACGACGGCTCCTGGGCCAACTTCTACGGCGGCCCGGTGGACCCGTCCACGACCGCGGAGGCGTACATCGCGCTGCGGCTCGCCGGGGACGACCCGAGGGCCCCGCACATGCGACGCGCCCGCCACATCGTGCTCGAGCACGGCGGCCTTGCCGGGACGCGGGTCTTCACCCGGATCTGGCTGGCGCTGTTCGGCGCCTGGCCGTGGGAGCGCCTGCCGGTGCTGCCCCCGGAGCTGGTGCTCGTCTCGCCGCGGCTGCCGCTGAGCCTGTACGACTTCGCCTGCTGGGCCCGGCAGACGGTGGCGCCGCTGACGATCCTCTCCGCGCTGCGCCCGGTCCGCGATCTCGGCTTCGGGGTCGAGGAGCTGGTCGGGCCGGGCGCCGGGCCAGGGCCGGAGCGCCCCGCTCGGTGGGGGCGCGCGTTCGGGGCGCTCGACGCCGCGCTGCGGGCCTACGAGCGGCTGCCGCGCAAGCCGCTGCGGCAGACAGCGCTGCGCCGGGCGGCGGAGTGGGTGGTCGCCCGCCAGGAGGCGGACGGGTCCTGGGGCGGGATCCAGCCGCCCTGGGTCTACTCCCTGATGGCACTCAGTGCGCTCGGCTACCCGACCGACCACCCGGTGCTGGCCCGCGGCCTGCAGGGCTGGGACCGCTTCACGATTACCGAGGAGACGCCCGCCGGGGTCGTACGGCGGGTCGAGGCCTGCCAGTCGCCGGTGTGGGACACCGCCTTGGCCATGATTGCGCTCGCCGACGCCGGAGTGGAGGCCGGGCACCCCGCACTGGACCGGGCCGCGGGCTGGCTGCTCGGCGAGGAGATCTCGGCCCGGGGAGACTGGGCCGTGCGGCGTCCCGAGCTCCCGGCCGGCGGCTGGGCGTTCGAGTTCGACAACGACGGGTACCCAGACATCGACGACACGGCCGAGGTGGTGCTGGCGCTGCGGCGCGCCACCCCGACCGGGGCGCTGCAGCGAGCACTCGAGCGCGGCATCGACTGGGTCCTCGGCATGGAGTGCCGCGACGGAGGCTGGGCCGCGTTCGACGCCGACAACACCCGCGAGCTGCTCTATCAGCTGCCGTTCTGTGACTTCGGCGCGGTGATCGACCCGCCGAGCGCCGACGTCACCGCCCACGTGGTCGAGATGTTGGCCCAGTACGGCGACCGCTACGCCGCGGCCCGAGATCGCGGGGTCGCCTGGCTGCTGGATCGTCAGGAGCCCGACGGGTCCTGGTTCGGCCGGTGGGGCGGCAACTACGTCTACGGCACCGGGGCGGTCGTGCCGGCGCTGGTCGCGGCCGGCCGGTCGCCCGACGACGAGGCGGTCCGCGGGGCCGTCCGATGGCTGGTCGAGCACCAGAACGCCGACGGCGGCTGGGGTGAGGACCTGCGCTCGTACCAGGACCCTCGCTGGGCGGGGGTGGGCGAGTCCACCGCGTCGCAGACCGCCTGGGCGCTGCTGGCCCTGCACGCGGCCGGGGGGGCGGACGGCGAGGCGGTGGCGCGCGGGGTCGACTTCCTGGTGCGGACCCAGCGGGAGGACGGCGGATGGGACGAGCCGCAGTTCACCGGCACCGGGTTCCCCGGCGACTTCTACATCAACTACCACCTCTACCGGCTCGTCTTCCCCATCACGGCGCTGGGCCGTGTCGTCAGGAGGTCGCCATGAGCTTCTTCGTCTGCGCGCCGTCGCGGCTGGAAGCCGCCGCCTTGGCCCGCGGGCTCGACCCGAGCGTCGTCGTACGGTGCGGGGTCGGGAAGGCCGCCGCCGCCAAAGCCGGTGCCGGCCCGCGGCTGCGCACCTCCGACGCGGTGATCGTCGCGGGCATCGCCGGTGGAATCCACCCGTCGCTCCGCCCGGGCGACGTCGTGGTCGCCAGCGAGGTACGGGGCGGGCCCAACCCCGTTGCGTGCCCCAGCGCGGCGCTGCTCGCCGCCCGGCTGCGCCGGGACGGCCTGACCGTGCACGTGGGCCCGGTCGTCAGCTCGGACCACGTGGTCACCGGTGCGGAGCGGGCCGCGCTGGCGGCCGGCGGCGCGCTGGCCGTCGACATGGAGTCGGCCTGGCTGCTCGGTGCGGCCGAAGCGCCGGCCGCGGCCTGCGTCCGGGTGGTCGCCGACGTCGCGGCCGCACCGCTGCTCCGCCCGGCGACGGTCGGCCGGCTCGGTACGGCGGTGACGAAGCTGCCCCGGCTCGCGCCCGCACTGGCCGCCTGGGGGGCGGCGACCGGAGCGCGGCAGGTGCTGCTGGCCGGCCCCCGCTCGTTCTGCGCCGGCGTGGTGCGGGCGATCGACGTGGTCGAGAAGGCGCTCGAGCAGCGGGGCGCGCCGGTCTATGTGCGCAAGCAGATCGTGCACAACGTCCACGTCGTACGCGACCTGCAGAGCCGGGGTGCGGTGTTCGTCGAGGAGCTGGACGACGTGCCCGACGGCTCGGTGGTGGTCTTCTCCGCCCATGGCGTGTCGCCGGAGGTCCGCGCCGCCGCTGCCAGCCGGCGGCTCGAGGTCATCGACGCCACCTGCCCGCTGGTGAGCAAGGTGCACAGCGAGGTACGCCGATTCGCCGATGCGGGCGACACGGTGATCTTCATCGGGCACGCCGGCCACGAGGAGACCGTCGGGACGATGGGCGAGCGGCCCGGTCGAACGGTGCTGATCGAGGGCGCCGCGGACGCGGAGACGGTCGAGGTGGCCGACACCGACCACGTCTCCTACCTGGTGCAGACCACGCTGGCCGCCGACGAGGTGTCGGGCGTGGTCGGCATCCTCCAGCGCCGCTTCCCCAAGCTGCGCGCCCCCGCGTCCGACGACATCTGCTACGCCACCACGAACCGGCAGGAGGCCCTGCAGGCGGTGGCGGTGGACTCCGACCTGTCGCTGGTCATCGGCTCGCGCAATTCCTCGAACTCGATGCGGCTGGTGGAGAAGTCACAGCGGCTCGGCACCCCGGCGTACCTGATCGACGACGCCGGCGACATCGACCTCGACTGGTTGGTGGGCACCACGACGATCGGAGTCACCGCCGGCGCGTCGGCGCCGACGTCACTGGTCGACGAACTGCTGAGCGCGCTCGGCGGGCTCGGCGAGGTCTCGGTCGTCGAGCGCGACGTGACCACGGAGAACGTGCATTTCACCCTACCCAAGGAGGTCCGACAGCCATGAGCATGCCGCTTCGACAGACCCTTCGCATGGCGGCTTACCTGGCTGGCCAGAAGCTCCGCGGCAACGAGAAGTTCCCGCTGCTCGTCGAGCTGGAGCCGCTGTTCGCCTGCAACCTCAAGTGCGCGGGCTGCGGCAAGATCCAGAAGCCGGCCGACGAGCTGCGTCAGCGGATGCCGGTCGAGCAGGCGCTGGCGGCGATGGAGGAGTGCGGGGCACCGATGGTGTCGATCGCCGGCGGCGAGCCGCTGATGCACCCCGAGATCGACAAGCTGGTCAACGAGCTCGTGAAGCGCCGGAAGTTCGTCTTCCTCTGCACGAACGCGCTGCTAGTGCGCAAGTGGTGGGACAAGTTCGACTTCCGCCCGTCGCCGTACTTCGCGTTCACCGTGCACGTGGACGGCCTGCGCGAGCGCCATGACGAGTCCGTCCGCCAGGAGGGCGTCTTCGACGAGGCGGTGGAGGCGATCCGCTGGGTGAAGAGCAAGGGATTCCGGGTCACGACGAACTCGACCTTCTTCACCTCCGACACGCCGCAGAACGTCATCGATGTGCTCGACTTCCTCAACGACGAGCTCGAGGTCGACAACATGATGATCTCGCCGGCTTACGCCTATGAGAAGGCGCCGGACCAAGAGCACTTCCCGGGGGTCACGGAGACGCACGAGCTGTTCTCCAAGGCGTTCGCGGGCGGGAACCGCAAGCGCTGGCGGCTCAACCACAGCCCGCTGTTCTTGGACTTCTTGGAGGGCAAGGTCGACTTCGGCTGCACCGCGTGGGGGATCCCCAGCTACTCGCTGTACGGCTGGCAGCGGCCCTGCTACCTGATGGCCGACGGATACGCGAACACCTACAAGGAGCTCATCGAGACGACCGAGTGGGAGAAGTACGGCCGGGGCCGCGATCCGCGCTGCGCGAACTGCATGGCGCACTGCGGGTACGAGCCGACCGCCGTACTGGCCACCATGGGCTCGCTGAAGGAGACGCTCCGCGCCGCCCGCGGCCACTAGCTCGCTCGCCTGACGTGTCAGAAGTGGACACGTTGTAACGTGCTCCACTTCTGACAAGTCGGGCAGCGTCAGGTGAAGCGGGCGGCCAGGGCGGTGTACAGGCCGGGGGCCAGGCCGCGTACGGCGATGGGCACCCTCAGCCATCCCGGGATCACCACGTCCGATCGGTCGTGCTCGACCGCGTCGGCCAATCGCCGCGCCACCCGCTCGGCGCTGATCGGCGGGGGGAACCGCCGCGCGTAGGCCGCCCCGCGGCGTACGAAGAACTCCGTGTCGACCACTCCCGGCACGACCGTCGTCACCCGGACTCCCTGCCGGGGCAGCTCGGCGGCGAGGCCGGCTGCGTAGACGTCGAGGGCCGCCTTCGAGGCTGCGTACGCCGCCTCGTGGGCGACACCGAGGCGGGCGGCGATCGAGCTGACGAAGACCAGGTGTCCGGAGCCCCGCTGCAGCATCTGCGGCAGCAATGCGGACGTGAGCAGCAAGGGCGCGGTCACGTTGACGGCGAGCAGCCGCCGGAGCGCCTCGTCGGTGAGGTCGGCCGCGGCGCCGAAGAGGCCGATGCCGGCGTTGTTGACGACGATGTCCGGGACGCCGGCGCTGAGGACCTGGTCCACGAGCTCGCCGACGGCAGTGTCGTCGGCGAGGTCGCACGGGGTGACCTCGCCGCCCGTCGAGTCGGCGAGCGCCTGCAGCCGCGCGCGGTCGCGGGCCACCAGTACCGGGGTGCAGCCACGTCGGGCGAGCTCGAGCGCGGTAGCCCGGCCGATCCCTGCGGACGCTCCGGTCACGACGGCGCGCGTCCCGCGCAGCCTCATCCGGCCACCTCGCCCAGGCCGGCCTCGGAGGGGGTCAGGCCCTCCGCGCGCATCCGGTCCGCCACCTGCTGGGCCCGGGTGGCCAGGATCAGCACGCCGGATGCCATCAGCATCAGCAGCAGGATCTCGCCGACGGTGTTCCACACCCCGGTGGTCAGGTCCTCGCCCAGCCAGGCGGCGCCGACTCCGATTGCCACGACCGGGTCCCCGACGTTGATGGTGGCCACGGCGACGGACCCGATAGCGCCCTCCTGGAAGGCGTTCTGGTTCAGCAGGAACCCGGCCGGAGCCACGATGATCACGGCGTAGAGCTGCCAGCGGCCGAGCAAGGTGGCCACGTCGGGGACCGTGATGAGGCTGCGGATCAGTCCGGCGGTGACCCCGTAGCAGACGGCCGTGGCGCCGGCGATCGGTACGGACCGGAACTCCTCGGGCAGCCTGGACGCGGTGTACAGGCACGCGGCCACCACGGCGACCAGGCTTACGCCCAGTGGGAGGGCGGCCTCGCCGGTGAACTCCCCCTTCCCAGCGATCGGTCGGGCCACCAGCAGGAAGCCGATGAGCCCGCCAAGGGCGACCAGTGCGCCCGCCACCAGGAGGCTGTCCGGAGCCCGGTGCAGGGACCGGCTGGCAAAACCGAGATAGAACAGCACCCCGGTGACCAGCAGTGGCTGCACCAGGGCGAGCGGCCCGAAGCTCAGGGCCACGACCTGCAGCCCGAAGCCGACAGCGCTGATCACGATGCTCCAGCGGAACTTCGGCATCTTCATGAGGTCGATGAGCAGGCGCGGCCGGAGCGGCTCGCTCTGCGGCGCCAACCTGGCCGCCTGATGCTGCAGGAAGCCGGCCAGCCCGAAGGATGCGGCGGCGCCGATCGCGACCGGTACGGCGACGATGAACTCGAAGTGTGACGACACCGTCAGTCCCCGGATGCGTGGGCCGGCGGTGTCGGCCCATCGGCAGCCCGGCGGGTCCGCTCGATTGCCGACTCCAGCGCGGCCGCCGTCTCCCGGCTGCCGAGGCCGAGAGCCGGGTCAAGCGTCACGCCGAAGCCGGCCGTCGACCCGGCGACCACGATGCCCACCGTGAGGGGCACCTGCGGAGCGAGCGGCAGCACCGGGTAGGTGGCGAGGACCGGCGCCGTCCCGAGCCAGCGCGGCTCCCGGTCGCCGGGCATGTAGGACACGATTGTGTTGAAGAAGCGCCGGTGGTAGACCGCCCGGGCGAAGCGGCGGTGCAGCGCCGTGGGGAGTCGGCCGGCGAGGCCCATCACGGCCTGCGCGCCGTACGGCTCACCGCGCCGAGCCCGGCGACGCAACTCGTCGCGGACGGCAGCGAGTCGCGACCGCGGGTCGGCCGGAGCGACGCTCAGGTCCAGCGAGACCGAGCCGGTCCAGTTGGCGAAGATCCGGTCGAGCGTTGGCGCTCGCATGGCGACCGGCACCATCACCCGCAGCGGCCGGCTGGGGTCGACCAGGGCCCGGCTCGGCAGGAGGCCGCTCAGGGCATCCATCACGATCGACAGCGCGAGCTCGTGCGAGTGCGCATGCAGGGTGCGGGCGAGCGAGCGCAGGTCCGCGGCGGGCATCGGGACGAACACCAGCTGCCTGCGCAGGCTGGTGACGGGCCGGTTGAGCGGATGCCGGGGGGTCGGGCGCCGGGTGGCCAAGCTGGCCACGCCACGCACCACGAGCCCGCTGTCGCGGAGGGTACGGCGGAGGCGACCGTCGGCGGAGCCGGGCCGGCCACCGAGTCGCCGGCGCCCACGCAGGCGGCTGCGCAGGGGGTCGGTGCCCGACGGGGTCAGCAGCCGGTCGAGCAGGCCGAGGGCGGATATCCCGTCGCCCTGGCTGTGGTGCAGCTTGACGGCCATCACCGCCCGGCCGTCGGCCTGACCGTGCACCAGCAGCATCTGCCAGGTGGGCAACTGGGCCGGCATCGGGGTGGACCAGAACTCGCTCACCAGGTCGAAGACGTCCCGGTCGACGGCATCGGGGGCCACGAGCTGCTCGTGGATGTGGTCTGCCACGTCGATCTCGTGGCGGAGCAGCCAACCCGGCCTGGGTCGGCGGACCAGCCGGCGCCGCATCGGGGACAGGCCGGGGGAGCGGCGCTGCAGGTCAGCGCGTAGCTCGTCCAGCGTGAGCGAGCGTCCCGGCGCGACCGGCCCGAGCTGCAGGACGGCCCCGAGCTCCTGGCGCTGCGCGGCCGTCTCGACGTGGGTGAAGAAGGCGTCGGCGGGTCGCATCCGCCAGGGCCGCGGAGCGGGCGACTCTGCCCGAGAGCCCGCCTCGACGAGGCGGCGGAGACCCCCGACGAGGTCCGCCGCCTTGGGTTGGTGGCTCCGCCCGAGCCGGAGGCCGTCGAGCGACGTCCGGTCTCGGATCGCCGCCCGGATGTGATGTCCGAGCTGCTGCTCGGTGACACACAGGTCGGCCAGGCCACCGAGCACCATGAGGTTGGCGTTGGCGCTGCCGTGCGCGGCGATCGGCCGGTACATCAGCACCGGTGTACCGCTGGCAAGAGCCTCCAGCGCGGTGGCTCCGCCGGCGTTGGTCACGACGACGTCCGCGGCCCGGACCAGGGTGGCCATCTCGTCGGTCCAGCCGAGCACGAGCAGCCGGTCGGCGCTCATGCCCAGCTGCTCGAGCCGGCGGCGCGTGACGTCGTTCCTCCCGCAGGCGGCCAGGACCTGCACCCGGTCGGAGGCCCCGAGGAGTGTCCGCACCGTACCGGCCACGTCACCGAAGGCGTACGCCCCGCAGGAGACCAGCACCGCAAAGGCATCCGGGCGAAGGCCGGCCGCCAGCTTCGCCTCAGCGCGGTCGCCGGGGGAGAAGGCACTCACCACCGGCGGGGCGCACACTTCGACCTTGGGGTTCCGGTCGGCGGCCTTGGCGATGGGCACCGCCGTCTCGTCCATGACGAACGTGGCGTCGAGCTCGCCGTACACCCAGAAGGGGTGCGGCGCGAAGTCCGACACCCAGGCCGCCGCCGGCACGGCCAGCCCTCGGTGCCGGCGCAGCCAAGCCACTCCGGCGCTGCCCAACGGGTACGTCGACAGGATCAGGTCGGGGTCGAACCGGTCTATCTCGGCGGCCAGCCGGCGACCGCACCAGCTGCCGGTGAACCGCTTGGACGCGTTGGCGAACCACCGGTGCCGCCACAGCGACGCGTAGAAGAACTCGTACAGCCAGGGGGTTCGCTCGACGTTCGTCACGTAGATGCCCCGGAACAGCCGGCCGATGCCAGGGCCGAGGACGTCGAGGGTGTCCACCCGAAGGAACTCGCTCCCCGGCCAGGCGACCTCGAGTGCCTCCTCCAGGGCGGCCGCGGTCGAGTTGTGACCGCCGCCCATGTCCGCCGAGATGGTGAGCACCCGCCGCCCGACCCGGTATCCCGGCGCCGGACCGGTGCCGGCCTGCACCTCGGCGGGCGACTCCATGGCTACCGGCCTCCTCCGTGCTCCCGCCTCGACCGAGTGACCACCTGGGGCGGCGTGGTCGCGTCCGATGACCCGTGACACCTCGGAACACTACAGCCGCACCGGCCACAGACCGTGGCACAGTGGGCGTCGTGGTCGGTGTGCCGGGCAGCCCGCTCGTGGACGTCGGTGAGCTGGCCGCAGCGCCGTCCGACACGGTGGTTCTCGACGTGCGTTGGCGGCTGCTCGGCCCGCCCGCGCGGTCCGACTTCGAGGCGGGGCACATTCCCGGCGCTCGGTTCGTCGACCTCGACCGAGACCTGGCTGCCCCACCCGGCCCGCGTGGCCGCCATCCACTGCCGACCGCGGAGGCCTTCCAGGCGACGATGCGGCGTTTCGGGGTGTCCCCGGGCGCGCTGGTCGTCTGTTACGACGACGCCGACGGGTCCTCGGCGGCGCGGGCGTGGTGGCTGCTGCGCTACTTCGGGCACGACTCCGTACGAGTTCTGGACGGTGGGTACGCCGGTTGGCTCGCCGCCGGGCAGCCAGTCTCGACGGCCGAGGCCCGGGTGCAGCCGGGAAACTTCGTCGCCCGCCCGGGGCACCTGCCGCTCCTGGATGCGCGCGACGCCGAGGACATGGCGCGAGTCGGAGTGCTGCTCGACGTACGGGCGCCGGAACGCTATCGCGGCGAGCATGAGCCGGTCGACCCGGTCGCCGGCCACATCCCGGGCGCGGTGAACCTGCCCTTCTCCGACAATGTCCGCGACTCAGGTCACTTCTGGCGCCGTCCGCACCTGAGGGCCAGGTTCGAGTCCGCCGGGGTCACCGACGCTCGCCCAGTCGGGGCCTACTGCGGGAGTGGCGTCAACGCCGCGCAGACGGTGCTTGCCCTGGAGGTCGCCGGGTTCCGCGCCGCGCTGTACGCCGACTCCTGGAGCGGCTGGGTCACTGACCCGGCACGGCCGGTGGCGGCGGGCGACTTGCCGGGCTAGCCCGCACCGCTTGTCCGCCCTGGGGGGCGTTGTCTGGCTGAGGGGTCCAGATCGGCTCAAAATGGCCCCCCGTCGCACACAAAGCCCCTCAGCGCGGGCAAGGCACTTAGCGCGGGCAGGCAACCTCAGCGCGGCAAGGAGCGACGGCTAGCCTCCGGCGCTACCGCTTGGGGCCGGTGCCGAGCATGATCTCGTCCCAGCTCGGCACGCTGGCCCGCCGCTGGCGCACCTTCCGTCGCGACCGCGAGGCCGCCGCCGCGGCCTCCGCCTGGACCCCCTCGGTGACGTCATCGGAAGATCCGGTCGCCGGCCCCGCCGAGCCCGCATCGAGGGCCACGCTGGTTGCGGCACCTGCATCCGTTTCGGCCCCTGTCGACACCTCGGCCGCTTCGTGATCGTGCGCTGTGGTCTGCTGGCCGGACTCGCGAACCAGCCGCACCATTGCGGTCAGGTCGTCAGTCCCCTCCTCGGAGAGCCGCAGCAGGTCATCTTCTGCCGGTACGGCGGCCAGCCGGCGACGGCCGGCCTCCCGCGGCTGGGGGCCCTTGCTGCTCGACTGGCGCTCACCGGTGATCCACTTGGCCTCGTCGTCGTCCGCCAGTGAGTACCGTCCCATCGCGTCGAACACGAACGTGGCCGTCCGCTCGCTCTCCCCGGAGTGGTACGTCGTCGAGACCGTCCACCTGCTGTCGTCGCGTCGCCAGGCATCCCACTTGGCTGACTCGGGGTCCACTCCCCGGCCCCGAAGCCGCTCGGTCACGAGCGCCGACAGGGTGCGCGCCGCGCCGTCTGTGCTACCCCGGCGGACGTGCGATCGGCGGGCCACCTCGGCGATGTGCTGGCGTTCCGCGAGCACCGGCAGACAGTAAGGCATGACCCTCTCGACACCGACCTGTGCGAGTGCGGCCACCGTCTCGGGTGAGTCGCCGGCCCTGATGCGCGCTTGTATGTCACGAGGCCGCAATGCGCTGTCCATCTGGATCTCCAACTGGCCGAGCCGTACCCGGTCGCCGCGAAGGGCTGTTCGCAGCCTGTCGTCAGCAGGGCAGGCGAACTCGGCGCCAGCGTCGTCGACGAAGACGACCCGCTGACCGTCCTCGCTCAACCCCACCAGCCTGAGACTGCGCATCGTTCCTCCGCACCTGCCTCCTCGAGCCGAGGTCGCGTGACGGTCGGCGCGAGTCGGGCCAATGTCCGCTCCGCGGAGCCGCTCGCCGCCTCCCCGACCGGCAGGCGGGGCTGGCTGAGCGACCGCCTGCGTCCGGTAGCCGTCCGGACGACTCCAAGAGTTCACGCCTAGTCTCACCTGAAGCACGCAGTCGGGGGGCCAGGCGCGCCGCGCCGCGCGGTCAATTTTCCGCCGTCGAGGCAGCTCTCAGGTCGCGCCGGCCAGGTCGTCCGCCGTCGGCTCGGGCCAGGCCTCGGCCGTACGTCGGCCCGCGCCGCAGGCGAGGGTCAGCAGGGCTCCGAGGAAGCCGGCGAGCAGCGGAACGACGTACCCGCTGCCCGGCCCGTGCCGATCGACCACCCAGCCGGCTACGGCCGCCCCAGGAGCGACGCCGAGGTTGATCCCGGTGGAGACCCAGGTGATGCCCTCGGTGAGCCGGGCGACCGGGACGGTGCGCTCGACGAGTGCCATCGACGCCACCAGCGTTGGGCTGATTGCGAACCCGGACACGAAGAGGACAACGCCGAGCAGCGGCATGGACCGGATGAACGGCAACGGCAGCAGCGACGCGGCGAGCAGCAACGCGCCGACGCGGAGCCGCCGGAGCGGGGTCCCGACGTGCAGCGTGCCGGTGACGGCACCGGCTATCAGGCTCCCAAGCGACCACGCTGCCAACAGCACTCCGGACAGGCCGGGCCGCTGATGATGGGTCGCGAAGGCGACCGTGACGACCTCGGTGGCTCCGAACAGCGAGCCGAGGCACACCGCGACGAGGGCGAGTGGCCCGACGCCGGCCCAGCCGAACGCCTCGCGATCGGAGCCGGCGTCGCGGCCACCTCGGCCGCCGCGGCCGGTTGGCGGCGGCTGGGTGGAGCGGAGGGTAGCCAGCCAGAGGCCGCCCACCAGCGCGAACACCACCACGGCCGCCAGGCCGGCCCAGCGGTCCACCTTGGTGGCCAGGAAGGTGACCAGCACCGGGCCGGTGATGAAGACCCCCTCGTCCACAACCGCCTCGAAGGAATACGCCGTGTGCAGCCGCGGGCCCTTCCCCAGCAGGTGCGTCCACCGGGCCCGCGAGCAGGCGCCGATCGGCGGGTAGCAGATCCCGGCCAGGGCGGCGAACAGATGTGGGGCCGGTGCGGGCCAGCCCAGGTGCACCGAGACGACCAGGCCGACGATGCCGCCGGCGAAGATCGTGGCCGACCACGGCAGCAGCCTCGACTGGCCGAGCCGGTCGATCAGCCGTCCGAGCACCGGTGCCGAGGCGGCCGCGGCCACCATGTAGACGGCGGACACGACCCCGGCCGCTCCATACGAGCCGGTCTGGCTCGAGATCAACAGCACGATCCCAAGGGTCACCATGGACATCGGCATGCGGGCGACGAACGCCGCCGCGGCGAAGAGCGCCGCCCCCGGCGTCGAGAGGACGTCGCGGTATGGGCGGAGCATGCCAAGCAGTTTAGGAAGCGGCGCAGGTCTGGCCGCGGGACGTCTCGCGCCGGCCCTGTCCGCTGGTTGAGCAGGCGGCGCAGCTGCCGTGTCGAAACCGAGGGCTCACGAACGCCGGGGGTTCGGGACGGTCGCTGCGCGACCTCCTCAACCGCCGGTATCCGGTTGCCGGCGAGCGCAGGCGGTCGTGGTTGGATCGGGGGCGTGGTCGACCGCCCGGGTGACGCTTCGCCGTACGACGGCCTGCTGCTCGTCTCGTTCGGTGGGCCGGAGCGGCCCGAGGACGTCCTGCCGTTCCTGGAGAACGTGACCCGCGGTCGCGGGGTGCCCCCCGCGCGGCTGGCCGAGGTGGCGGAGCACTACGCGGCGCTGGGTGGGCGCAGCCCGATCAACGACCAGTGCCGCGCACTGCTCGCCGCGGTGCGGGCAGATCTCGACGCGTCGGGCGTCAACATCGGGGTCTACTGGGGGAACCGGAACTGGGACCCCTTCCTGGAGTCGGCAGTACGGGAGATGCGCGCCGACGGCGTTCGGCGCGCTGCCGCATTCGTGACCAGCGCCTACTCGTCGTACTCGGGCTGCCGGCAGTACCGGGAGAACCTCTTCGATGCCGTCGCGGCGGTGCCCGGGGCCCCGGTGATAGCCCGGCTCCGGCAGTACTACAACCACCCCGGCTTCATCGGCCCGTTCGTCGAGGCGGCCTGCGACGCGCGGCAGGCGCTGCCCGCGGAGGTCCGCGAGCGGGCCGTGCTCCTGTTCGTGACCCACTCGATCCCGACCGCGATGGCGGACACCTCCGGACCCGACGGCGGGTGGTACGTCGAACAGCACCGCTCGGCCGCTGCGCTCGTTGCCGAGGGGGTGGCCGGACGGACCGCGACGGCCCGCGTGCCCTGGCGGCTCGCCTACTGCAGCCGGTCCGGCCCGCCGCACCTGCCGTGGCTCGAGCCGGACGTCAATGACGTGCTGGTCGAGCTGGCTGCCGCAAAGGTGCCGGCGGTGGTGGCGGTGCCCATCGGCTTCGTCTCCGACCACGTGGAGGTGCTGCACGACCTGGACACCGAGGCGGCGGAGACGGCCACCCGGCGCGGGATCGCCTGGGCCCGCGCCGCCACTCCCGGCACTCACCCGAGCTTCGTCGCCATGGTGCGCGACCTGCTGCTCGAGCGCGCTGCCGTGGAGCGGGGCCAGCCGGTGCACCGCGCCAGCCTCGGCCACCTCGGTGCTGGCTGGGACACCTGCGACGCCGGTTGCTGTCGCAACCTCCGCGGCAGCCGCGGCTCCCTCGGTGAGACGTCGGCGGTGCCGTCGTACGGCGGTTCGACCGGCGAGCCGGCATGACCACGGTTGGCCGTCATGACCACTAGAGACCTGTTGGAGCTCGCGGAGGAGACGGCGCGTGCGGCCGGCCGGCTCATGCTTGCGGAGCGCACCTGGGGCGTCGAGGTCGCCGCCACGAAGTCGAGCCCGACCGATGTGGTCACGGCGGTCGACATCGCCTCGGAGCGGCTGATCCGGTCTCGGCTGCTGACCGCACGGCCGACCGACGGCTTCGTCGGCGAGGAGGGCGAGGACGTCCCGACCCGCAGCGGCGTCACCTGGGTGGTGGACCCGATCGACGGCACCGTCAACTACCTGTACGGCCTGCGCCAGTCCGCGGTCTCCATCGCGGCGTGCCGCGGGGAGCAGGTGCTGGTGGGCGTCGTACACCATCCCGCGTCGGGCGAGACGTTCACCGCGGCGGCCCAGGAGGGGGCCTGGTGCGACGGCCAGCGGATGTCGCCTTCGGGTTGCACCGACGTGAGCCGCGCGCTGGTTGGGATCGGCTTCCACTACCGCGCCGAGGTGCGGGCCCGGCAGGCGGTGGAGGTGTCGCGGCTGGTGCCCGTGGTTCGCGACGTCCGCCGGCTAGGCGCGGCCGCCCTTGACCTCTGTTACGTGGGCGCGGGCCGGCTCGACGCGTACGTCGAGCGCGGGCTGAAGCCCTGGGATCTGGCCGCCGGCGGCCTGGTAGCACGTGAGGCCGGGGTACGGGTAGAGGGCATGGATGGCCGGCCGGCGGGTGAGCTCATCGTGGTCGCGGCGCCCGACGGTCTGTTTCCGCACTTCCATGCGGCGCTGGTCTCCGCCGGCTTCGCCGACTGGCCGCTGCCCGACTGGCCCTGACCGGCATACCCGACCCTCAAGGTCCTTGTCCCCTTCCGGTGGCCTTGTCCGTCGTGGGGGGGCTCGTACGCCTGATCCTCACGCCCAAGCCGGACAACGCCGACTAGGGAGGGGAGGACGAGAGGCGGGGGAGGGTCGGCCGGAGAGAAGGTCAGGACGGGAGTTCGCGGTCAGGCGCAGTCGCGGCACACCAGATCCGCGCCCTCCGAGAAGGCGAGCTGGCTGCGGTGGTGGACGAGGAAGCAGCGCGAGCAGGTGAACTCGTCGGACTGCCGGGGCAGGACTTGCACCGACAGCTCCTCATGCGAGAGGTCGGCTCCGGGGAGCTCGAAGGACTCGGCGGCCTCGACCTCGTCCTCGTCGACGGTGCCGGAGTTCTTCTCGTGCCGACGCGCCTTTAGCTCCTCGATCGAGTCTTCGCCGAGGTCGTCGTCGGTCTTGCGGGGTGCGTCGTAGTCGGTTGCCATCCAGACCTGTCCTGCGGTTGTCGAAAATGCCTTGCGGCGTCACGGCCCTCAACGTCTCGGTGGCGTCATTTGTGCCCACCGGGGTCGAGATCATGCCGCAAAATTCGTCACTTGGCTAGTCGCCTGGCGAGTTGTCGCCAGCCGGGGGCCCGGCGGCCGACCCACGGGGGGTACGACGGGTGGCCGCCCAGGCCCGGCAACGCACCCCAGTCGCAGGCGTTTCCCGGCCGGGCTCGTCGTCGTCGCACCCCACCTGGAGGTCGGCGGTCGCCGCGCGCGCCGTCACTCGGTCAGTGCTGGGCCCGGGTGCCGGACCCCCGACGGGACGTCTTGTAGACCTGGTCACTCAGGCCCGGGGGGAGTCGGCCGGTGGACCTGACCCAGTAGTCCGCCGCGCGCCGGGTCGCATATGCGCGTGCCACCCCGGCGGCCATGCCGCTGAGGGCCGCCCAGACGAGGGCCTCTCGGTTCGGCAGGCTGGGGTGCTCCGCGGACGACGGAGGCCGGTGCCCCGTTGCGGTCCGCCAAGCGGCATCCAGGGCCTTGGCGGCAGCAATCCCGGACACCAGCTTGGTGACCATGCCGATCAGGCTCCAGAGCCGTCGGCCCTTGTCCTGAGCCTTATGCTCCGCCTTCTTCTTCCTGGCCACCGGGCTCCTCGTCCTGGGCGCCGTTCCTACGTCGAACGTCACGTCGAGGCGGGGCCCTCCGGGGTCAGTCTTGCACGGCCCCGGCGTTCAGGTGCTCCGCCAGGGCCTTCGCGTGCCGGGTGGAGATCAGCCAGTACGGCGCTGGGTCGGCCATGTCGTCGACGGCCACCCGGACAGCGCCGCCGCAGTACGCCCGTACCAGCAGGAAGGCCCGCGCATCCGCGTCCACTCCGAGGGCCCGCCGGATCGCCTCGCCGTGCAGCGGCTCCGCAGTGCCGACGTACTGCCAGCCGAGCGTCGCGCGCCCGGCGCGGAACCCGTCCGGGCCGGTGCTCAGCCGGACCCCGCCGTACCGCACGAGCGCCAGCGCCACGAGAACCGCGGCGACTGCCGCCACGACCGCTGCCGCGGGCCAGCCGGCCGACAGCCAGAAGACCCACCAGAGGGCGGCACACAGGACGACGCCGCCGGCCCACCAGCTGGCCGGCGTCCGCAGCGTCTCCCGGTAGTCGGTCGAGTCGGGAGCCGTCATGCCGCAAGCCTGTCATGCCGCCGCCGTGCGGGACTAGGGTTGCCCCGACCACGAGCCGAGCGAAGGAGGTCCGCGTGCTGGACGTGCTGATCCAGCGGATCGACCCGGACGTTCCGTTACCGACGTACGCTCACCCGGGCGACGCGGGAGCCGACCTGGTCACCACCGTGGACGCCACCCTTGGCCCGGGGGAGCGGGCGGTGCTTCCGACGGGCATCCGGATCGCGCTGCCGGATGGGTACGCCGCGCTCGTCCACCCCAGGTCGGGGTTGGCAGCCCACTTCGGCGTGTCCATCGTGAACGCCCCGGGGACGGTCGATGCCGGCTACCGCGGCGAGATCAAGGTCGTCCTGGTGAACCATGACCGGACCAGACCGGTCGTCCTGCACCGGGGCGACCGGATAGCGCAGGTGGTCTTTCAGCAGGTAGAGCGGGCTCGCTTCGTCGAGGTGGAGCAGTTGCCGGGCTCGGCCCGTGGAGACGGGGGCCACGGGTCCACCGGCGGGTTCGGGGTGGGCGAGAATGGGTCGGTGCGGCAGCGGGAGAACGGCACCGGTCAGGGGCTGCCGTGAGGTTCCGACGGCATCGGGCCGAGCCGGCCGAGGGCCCCGAGGACGACCAGGCGGGTGCGGTCGAGCCAGCGGGCGCCGAGGCCGATGACTCGGTGGCGGAGCTCGACTCGCTGGAGCTGGCGCGCCCGCACGGACCCTGGGACCGCGCGGAGACCGACCGGGACGCCCGCGAGGAGGGCTACGTCGACTTCGGGGGTCTGGTGGTGCCAACGACTCCCGAGCTGGAGATCCATGTGCAGCTCGACGAGCAGTCGGGGCTCGGTGCCGCGATCTTGTTGGTGGCGCCCGAGTCGGCCGTCGAGCTGCGGGCCTTCGCGGCCCCGCGTACGGAGGGAATCTGGGACGACGTGCGCAAGGAGGTCGCCGCGGAGGCGGCCCGGGCGGGCGGGACCGCCACCGAGATCGACGGCGAGTGGGGGGTCGAGCTCGCGTGCGTGGTGCCGGTGCAGCTGGAGGACGGTCAGCAGGCCACCCAACCGGCGCGCATCGTCGGGGTCGACGGGCCGAGGTGGCTGCTGCGGGGAACGTTCTACGGCCGGAGTGCCGCGGAGGCGGACCCGGACGGCCTGGTGGAGCGCGTCTTCCGGGACACGATCGTGGTACGCGGCGATGCCGCCATGCTCCCGCGGGAGCAGATCCCGCTCAGCCTGCCGCCCGCAGCCGAGCCGGCATCGGGCCCCAACGGCGTACGGCCCGCGGACAGCCTCGGCGACCAGCCGCCGGACCGCTGACCGCGCGGCGCTCGGTTCCCCAGGGGGCTCGCTCGCCGTCCGTTGTCCTCGGTGGGGACGTTACGCTTGAAGCATGACGAACCAAGGGGGCGGAGGCAGGCTGCTGCGCAGGCTCCGCAAGCTGGCCGCAAGCGACGACCAGTTGGACGCCGAGGACCTGCAGGAGGCGTCTGCCGGCCAGGGCTGCCGGAAGATCGACGAGGTCGGCGACCGCGAGGTGGCCACCCTCTACGGTCACCTCAAGAACGTGTCGCTCGCGCCCCGTGGCGGCACGCCCACCCTGGAGGCGACGCTGTACGACGGGTCCGGCGTGGTCAGGCTGGTGTGGCTGGGGCGACGCAAGATCGGTGGTATCAGCGCCGGGGCGACCCTGGTCGTATGGGGACGGGTGTCCTGCCAGAACGGCGACCGCATCATGTACAACCCGCAGTACGAGCTCGTTGCGTAGTGGCATTGGCCACCGCCGCCCGTTCGATGACGACCAGCTCATGACGGAGCCCACGCGCCCAGCCGCGACGGAGCGCTCGCTCGTTGCACCGCCGGCCGACTCGGCGGACGCGACAGTTGGCGCACCCGACGGCCCCGAGGGCGCATCCGGCCCGGCGGGCGCGTCGTCGCAGATCCCTGGCGCCCAGGGCCCGTTGGAGGCGGTGGTGCGCGCCCAGCTCGGTCGTGCACTCGGCGGGCGGCGCGGGCTGGTCGAGTCGGCCGCGCCCACGCTCGCCTTCACCGGCTGCTGGGTCGCCACCAGGGACCTGCGGGGATCGCTGGCGCTGGCGGCGGCCATCGGCGTCCTGCTGCTGTTCGCCAGGCTGCTTCAGCGCTCGTCCACCCGGTACGTGCTCAACTCCTTGGTGGGGATCGGCGTGGCCGCCATCTTCGCCCTGCGGTCGGGTCGAGCCGAGGACGCCTTCCTGCCGGGGCTGATCTACAACGGCGCGTACGCCGTCGGGTTGGTGATCTCGGTCCTGGTTCGCTGGCCCCTGGTGGGGCTCATGATCGGCGGCCTCACCGGCCAGCCGACCGAGTGGCGGCGTGACCCGCACCTGGCCGCGCTCTGCTCCCGGTTGACACTCGTGCTCGCGGCCCCGTGCGTACTCCGGGTGCTCGTGCAGTACCCGCTGTACCGGATGGACTCGGTCGGCTGGCTGGGTGTGACGAGGCTGGCGCTGGGTTGGCCGTTGCAGATCGCTGCGCTGCTGCTGATGGGATGGATGCTCAGCGGCCGCGGCCAGGCGGACCCGACCGGCCGGCCGGGCGACGACCGACCCCGCGACGAGCGGGCGGCCGGCTAGCCGTCTGCGCCGACGCCCCGGGACTCGCCGCCGCGTCCGCCAGCTTCGCCGTCGACGGCGGCTGCGGCGTTGCCGCCATCCTCCGCCGCGTCCGGCGCCCCGCCGGGCGGCTGCAGGCCCTTCACCAGCAGGTCCGACAGCTCTCGCTCGGCGTCCGGCGTGGCCACGAAGAGCAGCTCGTCGAGGGCCTCGATCGTGGCATTGGGGGTGGGGTGGTGGATGTAGTCCTCGCGGAGCATGGCCACCAGCAGCGAGTCGCTGGGCCAGGGCACCTCGCCCACCTGTGCCCCGGCGTACGGCGACCCATCCGGCAGTGTCAGCTCGACCATGTTGGCGTCGCTCTGCTTGAACGTGAACAGCCGGACCACCTCGCCGACCGCTACCGCCTCCTCGACCAGGGCCGACATGATTCGCGGTGTCGAGACCGAGACGTCGACGCCCCAAGCCTCGTTGAAGAGCCACTCGTTCGAGGGGTGGTTCACGCGGGCCACGGTTCTCGGTACCGCGAACTCGGTCTTGGCGAGCAGCGAGATGACCAGGTTCGCCTTGTCATCACCGGTCGAGGCGATCACCACGTCGCAGCTCTGCAGGGCCGCCTCGTCGAGCGAGGAGAGCTCGCAGGCGTCGGCTAGGAGCCACTCGGCGCCCGGTACCGCCTCCGCCTTGATGGCCAGGTGATCCTTGTCGATGAGCAGGACCTGGTGGCCGTTCTCGACCAGCTCGCTCGCGACCGAGCGGCCGACTGCACCGGCCCCGGCGATGGCGACGCGCATCAGTGCTCCTCTGGACCGGTGGCGATGGCGACGGCCGTCTTCTCGGCCTCGGCCTCGGCCATGATGAGATGCAGTACATCGCCGTCCTGCAGCCGGGTCTCCGGGGTCGGCACCAGCCCGCGACCCAGTCGGCTGACGAAGGCCAGTCGCGCGCCGGTAGCCTCCAACGCGCTCACCCGCTCGCCCACCCAGCCGTCCGGGACCGGCAGGGTGCTGATCCGGATCTCGCCCGACGGGTCGCGCCACTCGGGCTCGATAGCCTCCGGGATCAGTCGAAGCATGATCTGGTCCGCGGTCCAGCGAACGGTGGCCACGGTGGGGATGCCCAGCCGTTGGTAGACCTCGGCTCGCCGGGGGTCGTAGATGCGGGCCACGACGTTGTCGATGCCGAACGTCTCTCGGGCGACCCGGGCCGAGATGATGTTGGAGTTGTCTCCGCTGCTGACCGCGGCGAAGCCGGCCGCATGCTCGATGCCGGCTTCGCGGAGGACCTCGCGGTCGAAGCCGACTCCGGTCACCCGGTCCCCGACGAACTGCGGGCCGAGCCGGCGGAAGGCGTCGGCGTTGACGTCGATCACGGCGACACTGTGCCGGCGCCCCTCGAGGTTGCGCGCCAGGGTCGACCCCACCCGGCCACACCCCATGATGACGACATGCACGCGGGCGCACCCCTCCCAGCAGAGTGGTCTGACTCCCAGACGCTACACGGTTCCCACCGCGGCGGGTGGCGCAGTCCGGCGTGCACCCGCGCGTGCGGTTCGGCTCGGCTCGGGGGCCCGCGCCCCATGCCGTGTGTAGCATCCCTGCGTGGGAATCGCCGACGTCGGCAAGCGGCTGCTGCTCGGGCGGAAGATGCAGAGCACCCAGCTCGGGGAGACGCTGCTCCCTAAGCGGATCGCACTGCCCGTCTTCGCCAGCGACGCGCTCTCCTCGGTCGGCTACGCCCCGGACGAGATCTTCCTCGCCTTGTCGGTGGCCGGCCTGACCTTCTTCAGCGTCTCCTGGAAGGTGGGCATCGCGGTCGCCTTCGTGATGCTGACCGTCGTCGCGTCGTACCGGCAGAACGTGCGCGCCTACCAGTCGGGGGGCGGCGACTACGAGGTCGCCACGACCAACATCGGCCGCACCGCCGGCATGGTCGTGGCCAGCGCGCTGATGGTGGACTACGTGCTGACCGTGGCCGTTTCGATCTCGTCCGCCGCCCAGTACGCCGCCTCTGCCATCCCCACGCTGCAAGGCCATCAGGCGCTGATGGCCATCCTCGCCACCATCTTCCTGATGACGATGAACCTGCGGGGGGTGCGGGAGTCGGGGACGACGTTCGCGATACCCGTCTACGGCTTCATCATCTCGATCCTGGCCATGGCTCTGGTGGGCTTCGTCCGCTACTTCCTTGGCAACCTGCCGCCCTCGGAGCTTGCGCACTACAGCCTCCGAGGGTCGGAGAGCATCTCCGGCGGAGTCCTCAGCTTCGCGCTGGTCTTCCTGATCTTGCGCGCGTTCGCCTCCGGCTCCGCGGCGCTGACCGGGGTCGAGGCGATCGCCAACGGGGTGCCCGCCTTTCGCAAGCCCAAAGGGAGGAACGCCGCGTCGACCCTCCTGATGCTCGGCCTGATCGCGTCGACCATGGGCCTGTCGATCGTGGTGCTGGGCAACCTGATGCACGTCCGGCTCGCGGACCTCACCTCCGGGGTGCGGCTCATCAGCCCGTCGGGGCACGTGGTGCCGCCGAGCTTCAACCAGGACCCGACGATCGTCCAAGAGGCGAAGGCCGTCTTCGACGTTTTCCCGGCCGGCTTCTACGTCGTCGCGGCAGCCACCGGCATCATCTTGGTGCTGGCCGCGAACACGTCCTTCAACGGCTTCCCGGTGCTGGCCTCGGTGCTCGCCCGCGACGGCTTCCTCCCCAAACAGCTGCACACGCGCGGTGACCGGCTGGCCTTCTCCAACGGCATCCTCATCCTCGCCGCCTTCGCGATCGTGCTCATCTACGCCTTCGACGCGACCGTCACCAGGCTGATCCAGCTCTACATCATCGGGGTTTTCGTGTCGTTCACGACCAGCCAGGCGGGGATGATTCGGCACTGGACCCGGCACCTCAAGACAGAGAGCGACCGGTCCCGGCGCCGGGTGTACAACCGGGCCCGGGTGATCAACACGGTCGGGATGACCGTCACCGGTCTGGTGCTGGTGATCGTGCTGATCACGAAGTTCCTCAAGGGCGCCTGGATCGCGATTCTCGCGATGGCGGTGCTCTTCTTGGTGATGAAGCTGATCCACCGCCACTACGACAACGTGGCGAGCGAGCTGGAGGCCCTCGAGGAGGACAAGGCGCCGCCGTCGCGGATCCACGCGATCGTCCTCGTGTCGAAGGTGCACAAGCCGACGCTGCGGGCACTCGCCTACGCCCGGGCATCCCGGCCGAACCGGCTCGAGGCGGTCACCGTCGACGTCGACGAGGACGCCACCACGAGCCTGCTCGAGCTGTGGGAGGAGGCGGGGATCGACGTCCCCCTGAAGATCCTCGCATCGCCGTACCGGGAGATCACCAAGCCGGTCCTGGACTACGTCCGCGAGCTGCGCAGGAAGAGCCCGCGCGACGTCGTGACCGTCTACATCCCCGAGTACGTCGTCGGGCACTGGTGGGAGCAGCTGCTGCACAACCAGAGCGCGCTGCGCCTGAAGGGCCGGCTGCTGTACACCCCCGGAGTCATGGTTACCTCAGTTCCGTTCCAGCTGGAGTCGTCCACCGCGGCCGAGAAGCGGCTCGAGCGGCCGACCGCGCTGGTCCGCGGGCTGCCCGGGGTACGGCAGGACCCGGGCAAGCGGCGGGTCCTCAACAACCGGCCGATGGGCGCCGGGACCAACATCGACCCGGTGCCGCCGTCGCCGGAGCAGGCTGGCCGGGACGAGTAGCGCTAGACCTGTGTCTCGATGTCATGTATCTTGACATCAAGATACCCCGAGGCGCAGAACCGAGCTCGGACCCGTGACGGTCGGCCGCATCGCGGCACCGGGGCGGTGGCTCGGGTCCAGGTGCGCAGGGCGAGGATGGAGTCGCGGTACGTCGTGGAAGGAGCCGGTCGGATGACCACTGTTGACAGCTTCGGAGCCCGCGGGGTGCTGGACGTGGGGGAGTCGGCGTACCGGATCCACCGGCTCTCGGCCGTCAGCGGCACGGGCCTGGACGTCGAGAGCCTGCCGTACAGCCTCAAGGTGCTGCTCGAGAACCTGCTGCGGACGGAGGACGGCGCCGCCATCACGGCCGACGACATCCGCGCCGTGGCCGGCTGGGACGCCGACGCCGATCCAAGCCAGGAGATCCAGTACACCCCGGCACGGGTCATCATGCAGGACTTCACCGGCGTGCCGGCGATCGTGGACCTCGCGACGATGCGCGAGGCAATGGTCGACCTCGGTGGCGACGCCAGCGCGATCAGCCCGCTGGCACCGGTCGAGCTGGTCATCGACCACTCGGTGATAGCCGACGTCTTCGGGTCGGCCGACGCCTTCGCCCGGAACGTGGCGCTGGAGTACGAGCGCAACCGCGAGCGCTACCAGTTCCTCCGCTGGGGCCAGGAGGCCTTCGCAGACTTCCGGGTGGTCCCGCCGGGCACCGGCATCGTCCACCAGGTCAACATCGAGCACCTGGCCAGGGTGGTGTTCACCCGGGAGACGCCGGAGGGCGACGTCGCGGCGTACCCCGACACTCTGGTGGGGACCGACAGCCACACCACGATGGTCAACGGCCTCGGGGTCCTTGGTTGGGGCGTGGGCGGCATCGAGGCCGAGGCGGCGATGCTCGGGCAGCCGATTTCGATGCTGGTGCCGCGCGTGGTGGGCCTGAAGCTGTCGGGCGAGTTGCCCGAGGGCGCGACCGCGACCGACCTGGTGCTGACCATCACCGAGCTGATGCGTCAGCACGGCGTGGTCGGCAAGTTCGTCGAGTTCTACGGGCCCGGCGTGGGGGCCGTCCCGGTGGCGAACCGGGCGACCCTGGGGAACATGTCGCCGGAGTACGGGTCGACGGTGGCGATCTTCCCCATCGACGACCTGACGCTGGAGTACCTGCGCCTCACGGGTCGCGACGACCGGCAGGTCGCCCTGGTCGAGGCGTACACGAAGGAGCAGGGCCTGTGGCACGACCCCGAGCGCGAACCGCGTTACTCGGAGCGGGTCGAGCTCGACCTGGGCTCCGTGGAGCCGTCGATCGCGGGACCCAAGCGGCCGCAGGACCGGATCGCGCTGAGCGCCGCCAAGCAGGCGTTCCGGGCCGTGCTGCCGAGCTACGTCGACGCCGTGAGCCAGGACGTCCAGGGGTACGACGAGGCGTCCGCAGAGTCCTTCCCGGCCAGCGACTCGCCGGCCTACCACGGCGGCAACGGCTCCGCACCGCCGCGCGGCGACACCCGGCGGCCCGCCTCCGGCACCGGGGCCGACTCGGGCCGGCCGCGTCACCCGGTCACGGTCGAGGGGCGGGACGGCTCGACGTACGAGGTCGACCACGGGTCCGTCGCCATCGCGGCGATCACCTCGTGTACGAACACGTCCAACCCGTCGGTGATGATCGGTGCGGCGCTGCTGGCGCGCAATGCGGTCGAGAAGGGCCTGGCCAGCAAGCCGTGGGTGAAGACGACGCTGGCGCCGGGGTCGAAGGTGGTCACCGACTACTACGAGAAGGCCGGCCTCACCCCATACCTGGAGAAGCTCGGCTTCAACCTGGTCGGCTACGGCTGTACGACGTGCATCGGCAACTCGGGTCCGATCATCCCCGAGGTGAGCAAAGCGGTGAACGACGCCGACCTGGCCGTGGCCGCCGTACTCTCCGGCAACCGCAACTTCGAGGGCCGGATCAACTCCGACACGAAGCTCAACTACCTGGCGTCGCCGCCGCTGGTGGTTGCCTACGCGATCGCGGGGTCGATGGACGTGGACCTGCTGACCGAGCCGCTCGGCCAGGACACCGACGGCAACGACGTCTTCCTGCACGACATCTGGCCCTCGCCCGCGGAGGTCCAGCAGGTGGTCGCGAGCGCGGTCAGCGCCGACATGTTCAGCCAGGACTACGCCGACGTCTTCGCCGGCGACGAGCAGTGGCGGTCGCTGCCGACTCCGGACGGCGAGATGTTCGACTGGCAGGACTCGTCGACGTACGTGCGCAAGGCGCCGTACTTCGAGGGGATGTCGGCCGAGCCCGACCCGCTCGCGGACATCGCCGGCGCTCGCGTGCTGGCCAAGCTGGGAGATTCCGTAACCACCGACCACATCTCGCCGGCCGGTGCGATCAAGAAGGGATCGCCGGCTGGTGAGTACCTTGCCGAGCACGGGGTGGCGGCCAAGGACTTCAACTCGTACGGGTCGCGGCGGGGCAACCACGAGGTGATGGTGCGTGGCACGTTCGCCAACATCAGGCTGCGCAACCAGGTCGCGCCGGGGACCGAGGGCGGCTACACCCGCAACTTCGCCGGCGACGGCGAGGTGACCACGATCTACGACGCGTCGGTCGCGTACGCCGAGCAGGGCGTCCCACTCGTCATCCTCGCCGGTAAGGAGTACGGCTCCGGGTCGTCGCGCGACTGGGCCGCCAAGGGCACGCTGCTGCTGGGGGCGCGCGCGGTCATCGCCGAGTCGTACGAGCGGATCCACCGGTCGAACCTGCTGATGATGGGGGTGCTCCCGCTGCAGTTCCCCGCCGGGGAGTCGGCCGACTCGCTAGGCCTCAGCGGCGAGGAGACGTTCGACATCACGGGCATCACCGCCTTCAACCCAGCCGCAGACTCGGCCCAGCGGCACTCGACCGGCTCTGGGGCGGTCGGCTCTGCGGTGGGCTCCGCCTCCGCAGCGGAGGCCGGCTCGGCACCGGACGCCGGGACCGGACCCGGTTCCAGCCCGGAAACGACCGCTGGCTCGATCCCGCGCACGGTGCACGTGACAGCGACTCCGGCGGGCGGCGGGGAACCGGTGGAGTTCGATGCCGTGGTGCGGATCGACACTCCGGGCGAGGCGGCGTACTACCGCCACGGCGGGATCATGCAGTACGTGCTGCGCAGCCTCCGCGCCCGCTGACCCGCTGCACGGCCGTCCCGACCCCACCTCCGCCGCTGCGTCCTGCAAGGTGAGGTCGCTGCCCTTGTTATTGCCCTCGATCGGCAGGACGCGACGAGGGGTTAGCGGGAGGGAAGCGGAGCGCCTGCTGGAGCTTCTCGGCGTACGCCGCGGCCTCCGCGTCGTCGGCGTAGCGGGTGCGCGGCCAGAAGAACCCGCGCAGACCGTCGCCCTTCGTGCGCGGCACCACGTGCGCGTGCAGATGCGGTACCGACTGGCTGACGACGTTGTTCACCGCGACGAACGTGCCCTCGGCACCGAGCGCGGCCGGTACGGCGGCTGCCACGGCCTGGACCAGCGCGTGGAAGGGCTCGCCCAGCTCGGGCGTCAGATCGGGCAGCGTCGGGACGTGCGCGCGGGGTACGACGAGGGTGTGGCCCTTGAAGACCGGTCGGTAGTCGAGGAACGCGATGGCGCCCGCGGTATCGCCGACGAGATGCGCGGCAACCTCATCGGCCACGATGCGGCAGAAGAGACAGCTGGGCTCACCCATGCCCGCCATCCTGCCGCGCCCGCCCTCGGGTCGCCCAGATAGGGGCTGCCGGACCGAACATATGTTCGATCTGCGTGCTAACCTGACCCCATGGGGGGATCGGAGGCGGCAACGGGCGTGGTGCCGGCGGCTCGGCCAGTGGCGCCGCCGGGCTGGCCCGCGGAGGTGCGGCCCCCCGGTGCCGCCCGCTGGGAGGACACCGCGGTCGCCTGGCTGCTCGACCAGTGCCCGTCGGACTACCGGGTCTACGCCGGGCTCCGCCGACATCCTGTCGTGCTGGCGCGGTTCACCTACTGGTACGTCGAGGCGTGCCTTGCCGCGGCCAACCGCGGCCTGTCAGAGGCGCGGACGACACTGCGAGACCTGATGCCCACCGAGTCGGTCGAGGGCGCGGTTGCCATGTGGCAGCGGGAGGGGGCCCGCCTGCTGGGCCTGCGGCGCGCGGTGGGCCTGGTCGAGGAGGCGCTGCGGGGTCGTCGGTTCCGGCCCCGACTTTGACCCTGCCTCTAGGCCGAGCCCGGGTCTGCGGCCCGACCGCGGCGCTCGGCGGATAGACTCGCGGGTTGGCGGGTACGACGTGCACGCACGAGCGCCGCGCCGCCGCTCCGAACGTCGTCGCGGGCAGCCAGCCCGACCGCCGCAGCAGGTCAACCGAAGCGCGTGGCCCCTCGGCAGAGAGGAAATGGATGAGCGAGCTCGACGCCATCAGGGGACCGCGGGATCTGCTCGACATGTCGGACGACCGGCTCGCCGCCCTGGCGGCCGAGATCCGCGAGTTCCTCGTCGCGAAGGTCTCCCGCACCGGTGGCCACCTCGGGCCCAACCTGGGCGTGGTCGAGCTGACGCTGGCGATCCACCGAGTCTTCCGCTCGCCGTACGACCGGGTGGTGTTCGACACCGGGCACCAGGCCTACGTACACAAGATCCTCACCGGCCGCGCCGCCGGCTTCGACCGCCTGCGGCAGGAGGGCGGCCTGTCGGGCTACCCGAGCCGGGCGGAGTCCGAGCACGACATCATCGAGAACTCGCACGCCTCGACCGCGCTGTCGTACGCCGACGGGTTGGCCAAGGGCTACCGCGTCGCCGGCGAGGACCGCTACGTCGTCGCGGTGGTCGGCGACGGCGCCCTCACCGGCGGGATGGCCTGGGAGGCACTGAACAACATCGCGGCCGCGAAGGACAGCCGGCTGGTGATCGTGGTCAACGACAACGGCCGCTCCTACAGCCCGACAGTCGGCGGCCTGGCCGACCATCTGGCGAGCCTGCGCACGGACCCGCGCTATGAGCTGGTGCTCGACCAGGTGCGGCGGCGGCTGAGCCGTACCAAGCTGGTCGGCCCGCCGCTGTACGACGTGCTGCACGCCATCAAGAAGGGCCTCAAAGACGCGCTGGCCCCGCAGGGCATGTTCGAGGACCTCGGGCTCAAGTACGTCGGGCCGGTCGACGGTCATGACCGGATCGCAGTCGAGCAGGCCCTGACCCTGGCCAAGGGATTCGGGGGGCCGGTGATCGTCCATGCGATCACCCGCAAGGGCTGCGGCTACCCGCCCGCGGAGGCCAACGAGGAGGACAACCTCCACTCGCCGTCCGGCGCGTTCGACCCGGAGACCGGCGAGCTGCTAGCCCCGCCGCACCTGGCGTGGACCGACGTCTTCCGCGAGGAGCTCGTGCGTATCGGCGCCGAGCGCCCGGACGTGGTCGCGGTGACGGCCGCGATGCTCTACCCGACCGGGCTCTACGGCTTCAAGGAGAAATACCCCGAGCGCACCTTCGACGTCGGCATCGCCGAGCAGCACGCGGTCACCTCAGCCGCCGGGATGGCCATGGCCGGGCTGCACCCGGTGGTTGCGATCTACGCCACGTTCCTCAACCGTGCATTCGATCAGGTGCTGATGGATGCGGCGCTGCACGGCTGCGGGGTGACCTTCGTCCTCGACCGGGCCGGGGTCACCGGCGACGACGGGCCGTCCCACAACGGGATGTGGGACATGTCTGTGCTGCAGGTGGTGCCGGGGCTGCGCATCGCCGCCCCGCGCGACGGCGCCCGGCTCGCCGACCTGCTGCGCGAGGCGGTCGCGGTCGACGACGCACCGACCGTGCTGCGCATTCCCAAGGGTGCGGTGAGCCCGGACCTGGAGCCGCTAAGCACGGTCGACGGCCTGGATGTCATGGCCCGGTACGGCGACGAGGACGTCCTAGTGGTCGGCGTTGGCGCCATGGTCGGCACCTGCGTGGAGCTGGCCGAGCGACTGCGGGCGCAGGGCATCGGCGTGACGGTGGTCGACCCGCGGTGGGTCAAGCCGGTCAACCCGGCGATCTCGGACCTCGCGCGCCGGCACCGGATGGTGGTGACGGTCGAGGACAACGGCCGCGTCGGCGGCTGCGGCGCCGCGGTGGCGCTGGCACTCCGGGACAGCCGGGTCGACGTACCGGTGCACATCTTCGGGGTTCCGCAACGCTTCCTCGCCCATGCGAAGCGCGCTGCCATCCTGGCGGCGGTCGGGTTGTCGCCCCAGGGCCTGGCCCGCGAGGTGACTGCCCGGGTGGCAGCGCTCGAGGGCGCGCCGAGCGCTGCCCCCGCCGAGCCGCCGTCTGATCGGGCGGCCGGTCGCTCCACCGACCCGGCCTGAACAGCGACCGGATGGTCCTCGCCTTGAGCCGGCGCCCGTTCTCCCGGCGGTTGAGCCGGCGCCGCAGGCGCCGAGTCGAAACCCCGGGCAGCTGGTGGTGGGCGGGCGTCGCGCTGGTCTGCCTCGGCCTCGTCAGCGGCTGCACCGCCGGCCCGGCGGTCCACTCCGCGCGAACGCCAAGCGGGCGCACCGCGTCGGGCCAGGTCAGCCGGCGGGACTTCCAGCCGACGTCGCACGACTTCGCCGACATCCGCCACCTGCTTGCGACCAGGGCGAGGGACATCCTCGACGGCCGCCGGCGGGCCTTCCTCAACACGATCGACCACCGGAGCGGGAAGCTGGTCCAGCAGCAGAAGGCCCTGTTCGCCAACCTGCGGGCGCTCCCGGTCAAGACCATCACCTACAACGTCCAGGACTACGGTCTCACCCCGGCAGAGGTCGCCGGTCTCGGCGTAGTGCTTGCGCCGCCGGTCATGGAGCACGTGCTGCTGGCCGGGACCGACGCCCGCGCCGTTGCGAACGCGGTCAACTACACCTTCGTACGCCGGCACGGGCGCTGGCTCGTCGGCGCCGTACAGCCGCCGTCCGCGGGCACCGAGAACGGCTACTCGCGGCCGTGGGCGGGCCCGCCGATCACCGTCGTCAAGCGGGGGCCGCTGCTGGTGGTGGTCGACGAGTCGGACGGCGCGCAGGCCACTGCGCTGGCCGGCCGGGTCGTCTCCGACATCGACTTCGTCTCGAGGACCCTGCACCAGCCGGTCAACATGCATGTGCTGGTCGACGCGACGACCACCGGGTCGGCGGTCAAGATGGGAGTGACAGACAGCCAGGAGGCGGCGGCCGTCACCTATCCGGCGGGCGCGGCCAACGGGTTCAGCCCGGCCGGCATCGCCGGCTGGCGGGTCAAGATCAACCCGCGGCAGATCGGCACCCTGATGTCCGACCAGCACCTGCTCCGACACGAGCTGACGCACTTCGTCCTGCGCCACTACACGTCGTACCTGCCCCTGTGGCTCAACGAGGGCACCGCCCAGTACGTCGGCTACCAGCCCTTCGACTTCGCCGACTACCAGGTCGGGCCCGGGCTCTACCGCAAGCTGATGGCGCCGCCGCACGCGCTCCCCGGCTCGGGCGTCTTCTACCTCTACCCGCAGGTCGACTACCTGGTGGGGCAGGCGACAGTGACCTACCTGGTGGACCGCTTCGGGATCGACCGCCTGCTGGCGCTCATCTCGGCGTACAAGAAGGCCTACAACGGCCTCGACGCCGACAGCCACAACAACCAGGTGCTCGAGCAGGTCTACGGCATCTCGGCCAAGCGGGCCGCCGCCGGTGGCTACCGCCTGCTAGCTGAGCTGCACCACTGACCCGACTTGTCAGAAGTCCAACACGCTATAGCGTGCTCCACTTCTGACAAGTCGGGACGATGGGATGATCGACCGGTGCCGAACTCCGTCGCCGGGCTGCTCGCGCTGCTGCAGCTGGAGCAGCTGGAGGTGGACCTGTACCGGGGGCGCCAGCCCGACACCGCACTGCAGCGGGTGTTCGGCGGCCAGGTGGCCGCGCAGGCGCTGGCTGCCGCTGACCACACGGTCGGCGCCGAGCGGTCGGTGCACTCGCTGCACGCCTACTTCCTGCGCCCCGGCGACACCGCGGTGCCGCTGATCTACGACGTGGAGCGGATCCGCGACGGCGGGTCCTTCTCGACCCGTCGGGTGGTGGCCCGCCAGCACGGGCAGTCGATCTTCTACCTGACGGCGTCCTTCCACCGCGACGAGGCCGGCTTCGACCACCAGGACGCGATGCCCGCCGTACCGCCGCCGGAGGACTGCCCCACCGTCGGCGACGTGCTGCGTCGCCGGTCCGGCCGCGACGACGACCGCTGGGAGCGCGAGTGGGCGGCGCTCGACGTCCGGTACGCCGGCGACTCGCGTCCCGGTGGCAAGCTCGCCGGCGACGAGCGCCCGGCCCGGACCCAGCTCTGGCTGCGGGTTGCCGGCGAGGTTCCGCCGGACCAGGCCACCAACACCTGCCTGCTCACCTACGCCAGCGACCTCACCTTGCTCGGCGTCGCGCTGGTGCCCCATGGGCTGGATCTCACCGCACGCGAGATCCAGCCCGCGTCCATCGACCACACCCTCTGGTTCCACCGGCGCTTCCACGCCGACGCGTGGATGCTCTACGACCAGCACTCCCCGTCGGCCTCGGGAGCCCGCGGGCTGGCCACCGGCCGGGTGTTCGCCGCCAGCGGCCGGCTGATCGCCACGGTGGCCCAGGAGGGGCTGATCCGCCCCCTCGGCGCCGCCCGGGCCGAACTGAGGGCCTGAGCAGTCGGCGGCGCGAGGGCGAGATCGGCTGGGCATCGGCCGACGCCCAGCCCGGCTAACGCAGCGAGGTGTCAGCTCGTGGTCTGGAAGACCCCGAACGGCTCGAAGTTGTAGGTCGTGTTGTTGATCCAGAGGTCGTCCACCGCGCCGGAGAAGGCGTAGTCGCGGCCCTTGCTGATGCCAACCGTGTAGATCGTCGCGTTCGGCAGCAGGCTCTGGATCTGGGACCAGGTGCACCGGGTGGAGTTGATGCTGCAGGGGTTGGTGCTGAAGGCGGAACCGGTCAGCCCCCAGTCCGGCGTCGTGTCGGCCGCGGCGTCGATCCTGCTCCAGGCGTCACCAGCCGAGTTCGCCGGCGCGTAGACCAGCGACGAGTAGGTCGCGCTGCCGTTGTTCGGGTTGATCTCGATGTCGATGCTCGGCATGTTATCCGGACCGATCGCGTTGTTCTCGTTCGTTGTGTAGACCCAGTAGCCGATATGGCTGATGCTCGACAGGCTCTCACCGGCAAAGTCGACCTGGTCGCCGAACTCGGTCTTGCTGGTGCCGTCTGCGGTTCGGATGCCGAGGCTGCCGACGCCAGATGGTGGCCTCTCAACCGTTCCGCTGCTGTCGTAGGCGGTAGGCCCGCTCCGCAGGTAGGCGTCCGCGGCACCGATGACGTTGCGGTCGATGATCGACCAGTTGGGGCCGACGTACGTCGTCTTCAGATGGTCCCTGGTGAACTTGGAGAGGTCGCGGAGACCGACCGAGCCGGCCTCGATCTCCGACTGGCCGGTCAACGCATGACCGCTGACGCCACCCGGGGCGATGTCTACCTGGCGGATCGTGCCGTTCTTGATCTGCGCCGAGGTGATGAGCCCGCTGGCCGCGGCACCGCTGCCCACCAGCGCTAGCACTGCGCACGCGCTCAGCACGGTGACCGTGCGGCTGTTCACGAGTTTCACAGGAGCCTCCTTAACGGGATGTGCGGTCGCCAATCGGCCGCACTGACTGCGGCTTGCGCGGGGGGAGACCCGACGTCACGGCGAACCAGCACCGGCCGCCTGCGGCCATCGAACGTGGCCGGCAGCGACCATCTGCGGTTGTCACCACGACAATCGACGGACCCGGAGCGCACTCCGAAAAGGGGGCCTCCCAGCGAGCGACTTGCGGACCGCCCGCTGAAGTGGTCCCCGGAACGTGAGGCTAGCCCTCGCAGCCCCTTGGTGGGCGCTGCAACGCAGGCATCTCCGCCGGGCACGGCTGCGCGGCGCGGAAATGTGGCCGATCGGGGGATTGCGCTGATCGGACGTTTGGCCGATGCAGCGCCACGTAGGAGGCTACCGGCCGCCGGGGTCGCCACGGCGTTGCCAGGCGGCCAGCAGGTCGGCCTCGCGTTCGGCGGTGATGCCCCAGCCGTCAACCATTGGTGGGTCCTCCGCCCTGATCCAGTCGAGCGTGTCGCGGACGGTGTCGCCGATCGGCCGCGGGGTGAGGCCGGTGGCCAGCGCCCGCGACGGGTCCGCGGCCAGGGTCCACTCGGTGCCGCCCTCGGGCCACAGGGGGAGCGACTGCCCGTTCTCGCCCTGCTCCACCAGCCAGCCGCCGTCGACCCAGGTGAGCGTGGTCCCGGGTGGGCCGACCGCGGCAACCGTGGCACCGAGCAGGTCGCCGAAGCCGAAGGGCAGCGGCGTACCGATGCTGTTGAAGGTGCCGGCCGTCTGCTGCTCGGCCAGCCGCACGACCCAGTCGCCCTGGTCGCGCGCGTCGACGGCCTGGATCGGTGCGTCGGCTGGCGCGGGTGCCAGCACCTCGCCGCCGGCGGCCACCCGGCGCACCCACCAGGTGAACCGGCCGGTCGGGTCGTGCGGGCCGATCACGTAGGTGGGCCGGACCACCGTGAGCCGGTCGTCGCCGTACGCCGACCGGGCAGCCCGCTCGCAGAGCACCTTGAGCCCGCCGTAGGTCTCGCCGGTGACCTGCTCGGTCGTGGTGTCGGCGAGCTCGGCCAGCGGGCCGTCCTCGGTGAGGCCCGGGCCGTCGACCTTGGCGTCGTCGTACACCGAGACGGTGGAGATGAAGACGTGGTGCCCTCCCCGCCCGCCGAGCGCGGCAGCGAGCGTCTCGACCTGTCGGGGGACGTAGGCGCAGACGTCGACCGTCACGTCAAAGCTGCGGCTCGACAGCGACGACAGGTCCTCGTTGCGGTCGGTGTGCAGGTGCTCGGCGTAGGGCAGGACGTCCGAGCCGGCGGTGCCGCGATGCAGCAGGGTGACCGTATGGCCGCGGGCGGTCGCCGCCTCGACGATGGCCCGGCCGACGAACCTGGTGCCGCCGATGACGAGGATGCGCATCCCCCGACCCTAGTGCCCGCCCGTCATGGGCTCGGTAACCAGTCCGGAAGCGGCTGGGCGGTCAAAGAGAGACCAGCCGGAGTGCTTCGCCGCCGCCCGGGGTCGGTTGCGCCGTGCCGTGTCCGCAGGCGTGGCTACGATGCCCGACATGGCTGACTCAAGTGGTGCGAGTCCGGTAGGTCGTCTCCCCGGCCGCGTAGCGGACGCAGGACTTCGGGTATTGGAGGGGGTGCGGCCATGACGAGCGCCTTGGGCTTCGCTCCGGGCGAGCCGCCGGCGTGGGACGTCGAGCGCTTCCTGCACGGCGACGAGGTCGACGCGGCGGTGATCACGCTGGAGCGCAACCGGCTCACGTTCGCGTGGAAGTGCTCCGACGTGGACGCGGACGGCATGGCCCTCCGCCTGGGGCCGTCGTCGGTGACTCTGGGTGGCCTGCTCAAGCACCTGGCCTGGGTCGAGGAGCTCTACTTTCAGGACCACCTCGCCGGGCGGCCGACCATGGCGCCGTTCGACGGTCGCGACCTCGAGGCCGACTGGGACGAGTGGGCGTGGCAGTCCGCCGCCGACGACTCCCCGGACGGGCTGCGCGCGCTCTGGACCGAGGCAGTGCACCGGTCCCGGGACGCGCTGGCCGAGGCGCTGCCGAAGGGCGGCCTCGACCAGGCCACCCGCGACGGGATGAACCTGCGGCGGCTGCTGGTCGATCTGATCGAGGAGTACGCCCGGCACACCGGCCACGCGGACCTGCTCCGCGAAGCGGTCGACGGCACAACGGGCGAGGGCGCACCCCGCGACTTTCCGGTCCTCTGACCGCGCCGCTACATCTCCGAGCGCCGCTCACTGTTTTCCCAACAGGATGCCGAGGCAACCGTCGCGTGCCCGGCCGGATGCGTGCTCGGGGCGGGCGCCGTCTGTCAGAGGAGGGCGCGGACGGTGTCGAGAGTGTCGGCCTCCGCGGCGGTCTTGTCGTCGCGGTAACGGACCACGCGCGCGAAGCGCAGGGCGACGCCGCCGGGGTAGCGGGTGGACCGCTGCAGCCCGTCGAAAGCTATCTCGACCACCTGCTCAGGTCGCACGGTCACGACGTACGACGTGCGCGACACCTCGAGACCGAGGAACCGATCGGTCTGCCACGCGAGCATCTCGTCGGTCATCCCCTTGAACGTCTTGCCGAGCATGACGAACCCACCGCTGGCCGGGTCGCGAGCGCCGAGGTGGATGTTCGAGAGCCAGCCCTGGCGCCGGCCGCTGCCCCACTCCACGGCGAGGACCACGAGGTCCAGGGTGTGGCGCGGCTTGACCTTCACCCAGGCGGCGCCCCGGCGGCCCGCCTCGTAGGGTGCCGACAATGACTTGACCACCACGCCCTCCTGGCCGGCGGCCACCATGTCGGCGAAGAAGCGCCTGCCCTCCTCGACCCCGACGTCCGGCACCCGGGCCACCCGGTACGGCGGCGGCACGACCGCGTCCAGGCGGGCCAGCCGCTCCCGGAGCGGTCGGTCGATCAGGTCCTCCCCGTCGAGATGCAGGACGTCGAAGAAGAACGGCGTGACGGTACCGGGCACCGGAGCGGCGAGAGCGGGCTCGGCTGGTACCTCCGCAGGGCTCGACAGGTCGCCGATCGGGGTCGCGGTGGCCTCGGCCGTCGGAGCTGGGTCTGGAGGCGGCGTGGCGGTGTGCTGACGGGCGGTGCGGGAGGCCGTGTCCTGGAACGGTCGAGGCCGGCCGGATCCGTCGAGGGTCATCGCCTCGCCGTCGAGCACAGCGCTCCGCACGGGCAGCGCCCGGACCACGTCCGCCACCTCGGGTAGCCGCCCGGTGATGTCATCGAGACTGCGGGTGAACACCGCCACCTGCTCGCCGTCGCGGTGGACCTGGATGCGGATCCCGTCGAGCTTGGCGTCCAGCACCAGTGCATCGCCGGCCGCCTTCGCAAACGCCGCGGCTACGTCCGGCGCCGAGGACGCGAGCATGGGGCGGATCGGCCGGCCGACCACCAGCCCGAGAGCGCGCACCGCCTCGGTCCCGCCGGTGAGGGCGGCGACGGCCACGTCGGCAGTCGAGCCGCAGAGCATAGCCGCTCGGCGTACGTCGGGGAGCGGCACGACGGCTGCCGCCGCCACCGCGTCGAGCATCGCCGCGTCCAGCGCGCCCTGGCGCACGTCGCCTGACACCAGACCGCGGAGGAACGCCTGCTCGTGGGCCGTCGCGCGGCCGAACAGGTCCGCCACCACCGCGGCTCGCGCCGTCGCCGACCCCTCGCCGAACAGTCGGCTGGCCCGCTCGAACGCCGCGTCCACCGTCGCCAGAGTGAGGGTCGGGGACTCCGCGGGAGCGGGCAAGCCGCGCAGCCCAGCCCAGCCAACGCCGGTGCGCCGCTGGCGAAGGTCGCCGGCCAGGTAGGTGACCGCGATCTCGACGTCGCCGGGTGGGCAGCGGCGGAGCAGCGCGGCGAGCGCCTCTCGCTTCGCCAGCCGAGACCCGGTCGCCGCCACGGCCTGCGACGTCGTCACGAGCTCGGCGAGCAGCACCCGGCCATCCTGCCATCGGCCAGCCCGGACGAGCCCGGCCGGACGGGCCGGCAGTACCATGAGTCGGGCGGCCGGACACATCCACGAGTCGCCGTCACAGCACGCGAAGCCCTCGCCGACCGCCGGCAGTGGCTCCCATCTTGGCGGCGCCTCCTGACCGGAAGGCGATCCGGATGGCAGCCGAGACACTTCAGCAGGCGCTCGAGCGCGAGCACCAGGAGATCGACGCCGGCATCGCGGCGTACTCCGCCGCGGCCGCGTCAGGGGCGGCTCCGACCGACTCGCTGACCTCGGCGATGAGCGCGCTGCGCAGGCACATCTATCTAGAGGAGCAGTTCCTGTTTCCACCGCTGCGCGCGGCGGGCATGATGGCGCCCGTCTTCGTCATGATTCGGGAGCACGGACAGATGTGGCGGACTCTCGACACTCTGCAGGCCCAGCTCGGCCAGGATGAGATGAGCGGCTTCCGAGCCGAGTCGGTGTCGGGGTCGGGGGAGCCGGGGGCTGGAGCAGTTGGCGCCGATCCCGGTGCCGCGGCGGCGGACGGGGCCGGCGCGGGGATGCTGAGCGCCATCGAGCAGCTGGTCGCCGAGCTTGCGGCGCACAACTCCAAGGAGGAGCAGATCCTCTACCCGCAGGCGGATGCCGTGCTCAATGGGGCGGCGAGTGAGGAGCTCAGGGCTTTCCTGGCGGCGGGGGAGACCCCCGCGGGCTGGGTCTGCCAGGGCGCTCGTACCTGAGCCTCTTCTGCGTGGTGCCCACGGGCGCGGGCATGGCGGCCCAGCATTTGCGGGTCGTCCAACATCTGGTCTAACCAGAGCGGGACAATTTCGGTACGGCCTAGCCCGCCCAATGCGCGCAATGCCCGCGGCACGGACAAGGTGCGTGCGGGCGGAGGGTTGCGGTGGGGCGCCTCTAGGCTGGCCGGTGTGGCGGAGGGCTCCCAGGTACGGCGATGGCGGCCCGGCTGGGATCTCGACGTCTACGACGTCATCCGCGTCGTACGGCGGGGCGGGCGCGACCCGGCGTTCCAGCGCGATGCTGACGGCACGGTCTGGCGAGCGGCCCGGACCCCCCACGGCACGGCCACCTTGCGCGTCACCACCTATCGGCGCGACGGCGAGGTGGAACTGGAGGCGTGGGGCGACGGCCGGGCGTGGGCGTTGGACCGGGCGCCGGCGCTCCTGGGCGCCGACGACGACCTCAGTGGCTTCGAGCCGCACGACGCCCGGGTGCGCGCCGCCTGGATGCGCGACCGGCGCTGGCGGATGAGCAGGACGGGACTGGTGCTGGAGGCGCTGGTCGCGGCGGTGCTCGAGCAGCGGGTGACCGGTCAGGAGGCCTGGACCGGATGGCGATTGATGCTGCAGCGCTTCGGCGACCCGGCGCCCGGGCCCGGGGAGCAGCGCGGCCTGCGCTGTCTGCCGACCGCGCAGGTGCTGACCCAGATCCCATCCTGGGAGTGGCTGCGCTGTCAGGTCGACGGCTCCCGGTCGGCCACCGTCGTACGGTGCGCCAGCCGCTCGGATTCGCTGGAGCGCACCTTGGGGCTGCCCGCCGAGGCCGTCGACCGCCGGCTGCGGTCGATTCCCGGCGTCGGGGCATGGACCTCCGCGGAGGTCCGCCAGCGGGCACACCTCGACGCCGACGCCGTGAGCTTCGGCGACTACCACGTGGGTCGGCATCTAGGGCTCGCCCTGCTCGGCCACGAGGCCACCGACGACGAGCTCGCTGAGCTTCTCGAGCCCGACCGACCGCACCGGTATCGGATCCAGCACATCGTGACCACCCGAATGCCCGGTCGCGCCCGCCACTGGCCCCGCCCGGCTCCGCGCCGGCACCTGCCGCGATGAGCGGGCCGGCGACCGCGCCCTCCCCGCCGCGGGCCGGCAGGTGAGCCCGGCCCGGACGGCGTGGCCTCTTGGCTGGCTACATCGCTGGGAGCAGATTGCTGTTGGAGTCGGAGTGGTCGTCCTCTGCTCGCTGACCGCGGCTGTCTCGGTGGGCGGCAACCCGGTCACCGGGTTGGACCACTCCGTCTTCCGATCCGTCGGCCACGGGGTCGACCCGCTGGGAGTCGTGACCGCGGTCGCGGAGGTGGGCGACGTACGAGTGATCATCGTCGTCCTCGCCGTGGTCGCGATCGTCGCGGCCCAGCTCACCTGGCGGGTGTGGCCACTGCTGCTGGCGGCCGGCAACGGCGGCGTGATGGCCGGCGTCGTCGAGGCGATGAAGGTGGCGGTGGGGCGGATCGGACCGGGGATGGTCCCCGGCGAGCGGCCCGGCTACCCGGGCTACTTTCCCTCGGGCCATACCGCGGCTGCCGCCGTCTGCATCGGTACGTCGGCCTACCTGGTGGCCGCGCTGTGGACCCGTCGCCGGACCTCGAGTCACCCGTCGGCGCCGGTTGCGGTCGGGCTCGGGCTGGGCCTGGCGGCGGGGGTGGTCGAGGGTGCGACCACCGTGCTGACCGTCAACCACTGGACGAGTGACGTGGTCGCTTCGCTCGCCCTCTCGACCGTGGTCATCGTCGTAGGCTGTGCCCTCGCCCGCCGGTCCGCCGATTGAGCTCGCGCCGTCCGGCGCGGAGTCGAAATCAAGGACCCGGCGTCCGGGGTTTCGAGACGACCGTTGCGCGGCCTCCTCAACCGCCGTGGATGGTTGCGGTCTCCTCAACCGCCGGGGGTCTCTGTGACTCCGCAACCGGCGGGAGGCGCCGCGGGGCTGCCTAGACTGCGGGGGTGACGACGTGGGTGTCGCTGCTCCGCGGGATCAACCTGGGCGGCCACAACAAGGTGCCGATGCCAGCGCTGCGCAAGGCGCTCGAGGCGGTGGGCTTCGACGCGGTGCGCACCTACGTGCAGAGCGGCAACCTAGTGACGGAGTCCGACCATGAATCGGCGGGCGGGGTCGCGGCGGTGGTGCACGACGTGGTGGCAGCCGAGTTCGGCATCGACGTACCCGTCCTGGTGCGCAGCCCTGCGCAACTGGCCGCCGTCGTCGCGTCCAACCCGTTCCCAGCCGCCGCCCTCGACCGCCCGCGCATGCTGCACGTCTCGTTCCTGGTGTCGGCCCCGCCCGCAGCCGCCGTGCAGCGGCTGATGGCGGACCCGCTGGCCGCCGAGCGCTGCCGGGTGGTGGGTCAGGATCTCTACCTCGACTACGGCGCGGGCGTCCACGGCAGCCGGCTGACCCCGGACTTCCTGCGCCGCCGGCTCGGGGTGGACGGTACGGCGCGCAACTGGCGGACGGTGCTGGCGCTGCACGACCTCTGCCGCTGATCGCCGCTCGTCAGTACCGCGGGCTGCCTGAGCCCGCTGGGCCGCTGAATGGTCGGAGGGGGCACGTAGGCTCAAAGCCATGCGTCCTGTCGCCGATCTAGAGCGCACCGTTGCGCCGTTCAGTGTCGTCTCCGACTACGTCCCCTCCGGCGACCAGCCGACGGCCATCGCCGCGCTGGAGGAGCGGGTCAGGGCCGGTGCCACGGACTCGGTGCTGCTCGGGGCGACTGGCACTGGCAAGACGGCGACGGTGGCCTGGCTGGTCGAGCGGCTCCAACGCCCGACGCTGGTGATGCTGCCCAACAAGACGCTGGCGGCCCAGTTCGCCAACGAGCTGCGGGAGCTGCTGCCCGACAACGCCGTCGAGTACTTCGTCTCCTACTACGACTACTACCAGCCCGAGGCCTACGTCCCGCAGACCGACACCTACATCGAGAAGGACGCCACCATCAACGAGGAGGTCGAGCGGCTGCGGCACTCGGCCACCAACTCGCTGCTCACCCGCCGCGACGTCATCGTGGTGTCCACCGTGTCGTGCATCTACGGCCTGGGCACGCCACAGGAGTACGTCGACCGGATGGTCGCCCTCAAGGTTGGCGAGGAGGTCGACCGCGACTCGCTGCTGCGCCGGCTGGTGGGGATCCAGTACGTCCGCAACGACCTGGCCTTCGCCCGGGGGACGTTCCGGGTCCGGGGCGACACCCTGGAGGTCTTCCCGGTCTACGAGGAGCTTGCCGTTCGGGTGGAGTTCTTCGGCGACACGATCGAGCGGCTGATGACGCTGCACCCATTGACCGGCGAGGTGGTGAGCGAGGACGACCACCTCTACGTCTTCCCGGCGTCGCACTACGTGGCCGGCCCGGAGCGGATGGAGCGCGCCCTCTCGGGGATCGAGGCCGAGCTGGCGGACCGGCTCGCCGAGCTGGAGCGACAGGGCAAGCTGCTGGAGGCCCAGCGCCTGCGGATGCGGACGGCGTACGACATCGACATGATGCGCAACATCGGGAGCTGCTCCGGCATCGAGAACTACTCCCGGCACATCGACGGCCGTGGGCCCGGCACAGCCCCGAACTGCCTGCTCGACTACTTCCCCGAGGACTTCCTGCTCGTCATCGATGAGTCGCACGTGACCGTCCCGCAGATCGGCGGCATGTACGAGGGCGACATGTCGCGCAAGCGGACGCTCGTCGACCACGGTTTCCGGCTGCCCAGCGCCATGGACAACCGACCGTTGCGGTGGGAGGAGTTCCAGGCCCGGATCGGACAGACTGTGTATCTGTCGGCGACACCGGGTCCGTACGAGCTGTCGCGGGTCGACAGGGTCGTCGAGCAGGTGATCCGGCCCACCGGCCTGGTCGACCCGGAGGTCGTAGTCAAGGGCACCAAGGGTCAGATCGACGACCTGATGAGTGAGATCGCGGCACGGACCGAGCGCAACGAGCGAGTGCTCGTGACGACGCTGACCAAGAAGATGGCGGAGGACCTGACCGACTATCTGCTGGAGAACGGTGTCCGCGCCCGCTACCTGCACAGCGAGGTCGACACGCTGCGCCGGATCGAACTGCTGCGCGAGCTGCGGCTGGGGCAGTTCGACGTGCTGGTCGGCATCAACCTGTTGCGTGAGGGCCTCGACCTGCCGGAGGTCTCGCTGGTCGCCATCCTCGACGCCGACAAGGAGGGGTTCCTGCGGTCCGGCACCTCGCTGATCCAGACGATCGGCCGCGCCGCTCGCCACGTCTCCGGCCAGGTCATCATGTACGCCGACGCCATCACCGACTCGATGGCCAAGGCGATCGACGAGACCAACCGCCGCCGCGCCAAGCAGGTCTCGTTCAACCGCGAGCGCGGCGTCGACCCGCAGCCTTTGCGCAAGCGGATCGCGGACATTACCGACATGCTCGCCCGCGAGGACGCCGACACCGCCGAGCTGCTGGGGAGCGGGCGCACCCAGTCTCGCGGGCGCGCGCCGGTGCCCGGGCTCGGGCGCGACCAGGCCAGGCCCTCCCGCGGGCTGGCCGGGCTGCCGTCCTCCGACCTGGCCGACCTGATCGAGCAGCTGACCGCGCAGATGCACGCCGCGGCGGGCGAGCTCAAGTTCGAGATCGCCGCCCGGCTGCGCGACGAGATCCGCGACCTCAAGAAGGAGCTCCGCCAGATGGTCGAGGCCGGCGCCTGAGGCCACCCGGCGCCTGAGCTCCCGGCTGCGAGTTGGAACGTCCTTGTCGCCCGCGCGCCCGGATCTCGACAAGAGCGTTCCAAGCCGCGGTGGGTGGGCGCCAGCGCCCGTGCCGGACGGCCGGCGTACCGTGAGCCGACTTGGCCGCCGTACCGGGGTCTGCCAGACTAGGCGGGCAGGAGGGG
>DASSHZ010000022.1:0-50052 GCA_035692425.1 Nocardioidaceae bacterium | reverse complement strand
GCTGGTCAGCCAGGAGCCGGGCCGTCTGTCGACACCGCAGCAACGGGCTCGATACCAGGGCGCGGATCGGCAGCGAGGCGAGCCGTGCGGCGAGGTCCGTCGCCTGCTCTCGCCCGGCCGCGTCGAGCGCGACACCGGGGGTGCGGCCGGCGAGGATCCCCCCGTCGTTGGCGGTGGACCGCCCGTGTCTCACCAGCAGGACCGTCGCCACGAGCCCGACCTTATCCACGCCTGGCCTCCGGCGCGGCGACTGGCGGGCTGCGATAGGCGCTCGTCAGCGGCCAGATGGGCGACAATGACGCGGTGATCGTCGACTGCGCCGTCTACCGGCAGGGCAAGCGAGTGCCGTTGGCCGACGGCGAGGACCTCGAGGCTGCGCTGCGCGAGGCGGACCAGGACAACGACTTCGTCTGGATCGGCCTCTACGAGCCCGACGAGGGCGAGATGGCGCGGGTGGCCAAAACCTTCGACCTGCACGCCCTGGCCGTCGAGGACGCCGTGCGCGCTCACCAGCGGCCGAAGCTGGAGCGCTACCTCGGCGACCAGCTCTTCATGGTCCTGAAGACGCTCTGGTATGTCGATGCCGACGATGCCGTGGAGACCGGCGAGATCGCGGTCTTCGTCGGCCCCCGGTTCGTGGTCACGGTGCGGCACGGCCGCGGCTCGGAGCTGGCGATGACCCGCCGGGACCTGGAGGACAACCGGGACGTCCTCGGCCACGGCCCCTACGCCGTGCTGTATTCGGTCTGCGACCGGGTGGTGGACGAGTACCAGCGGGTCGCGATCGAGCTGCAAACCGACGTCGACGAGGTGGAGCTGTCGGTCTTCTCCGAGGAGCGCACTAGGGACTCCCGGCGGATCTACACCCTAAAGCGGGAGATGGCGGAGTTCCGCCGGGCGGTCGGACCGCTGCGCGACCCGCTGTCGCGGTTCGCGAGCTGCCAGGTGGCCGGGATGCCCCAGCAGGCGGCAGCGTTCTTCCGAGACGTGAGCGACCATGCGATCCGAGTGAACGAGGAGGTCGAGGCGCTGGACACGTTGCTGTCGACGGCGCACGACGCCCACATGGCCCAGATCTCGGTGCAGCAGAACAACGACATGCGCAAGATCTCTGCCTGGGTGGCGATGGCGGCGGTGCCCACGCTGCTCGCCGGGATCTACGGGATGAACTTCGACAACATGCCCGAGCTGCACTGGTGGTGGGGCTACTTCGCGGTGCTGTGCCTGATGGCCCTCACCTGCTATTCCCTCTACCGGCTCTTCAAGCGCTCCGGCTGGCTCTAGGCGCCGCCCGCCGCTGGCTCTCGCGCTCCGTCCGCCTTCGCAACGTCCGGCAGAGCGAGCGCAATGGCGCTATTGGCCACCATCTGCAGGACGTCGGGACTGGTGACAGGGGGGCTACCGGGAGCATCAGTCGCCGAGGCCGCTCGCATCGAGTGCCTCGGCTACCTGGCGCAAGGTCGCCAAGCGCTCGGCGGCGGTCGCCGCGAAGGTGGCGACGCTGAGCGTGGTGACCCCGGCCTCGGCGTACGCATGCAGCCGCTCCGCGATCCGCTGGGGTGGCCCGAGCAGCGAGGTCTCGTCGATGAAGTCCAGCGGTACCGCCGCCATCGCCTCTCGGTGCTGCTTCGCCAGGTACAGGTCCCGCACCCGGTCAGCGGCCGCCTGGTAGCCCATCCGGCAGGCGAGTCGGTGGTAGAAGTTCTGCTCGCGGCTGCCCATGCCACCGACGTAGAGAGCCGCGTACGGGCGGATCGGCGCGGCGCACTCCTCGAGGTCGCTGCCGACGGCCACCGGGACGGTGGCGGCCACGTCGAACGGCGCCGCCTCGCGGCCGGCACGGGTGCGGCCGACCTCGACGTTGGCGAGCAGTTCGCCGGCGTACTGCGGGGAGAAGAAGATCGCCAGCCAGCCGTCGGCGATCTCGCCGGTCAGCCGCAGGTTCCGCGGACCGATCGCGGCGAGGTAGACCGGGACGCTCTGCCGGACCGGGTGCAGCGCCAGGCGGAGGGCCTTGCCAGGGCCGTCGGGGAGCGGCAGCGGGTAGAACTCGCCGTCGTGGCGCACCGCCTTGCCGGCCATGGCGAGCCGGACGACCTCGACGTACTCACGCGTCCGAGCCAGCGGCTTGGCGAACCGTACGCCGTGCCAACCCTCGGACACCTGTGGGCCGGATACCCCGAGCCCGAGGCGGAGCCGACCGCCGCTCAGCAGGTCGAGGGTGGCCGCCGTCATGGCGGTCATCGCGGGCGAGCGTGCCGGGATCTGCATCACGGCGGCACCGAGGTCGATCCGGCGGGTGCCGGCCGCCAGATAGCCGAGGACGGTAGGCGCGTCGGACCCATATGCCTCAGCCGCCCACGCCACGGAGTAGCCCAGCGCCTCGGCGGTTCGAACGTAGTCGGCCAGCTCGACGGCATCCCGCCCGAGCAGGTAACCCAAGCTGACGCCGAGCCGCACGCAAGCACCCTAGTGTCTCCCGCCGGCCGCCGCCGCGACCCGGCGACGCGCCCGCCGGCGGACGGACTCGATCGCCCGGCCAGCCAGCCCTAGGCTCGACCCATGCTGCGACGGCCGCTGGGATCGACCGGTCTGCAAGTGTCGCGGCTGGGCCTGGGCACCCTGGACTGGGGCACCCACACCGAGCCGTACGAGGCGGCCGAGCAGCTGCGGCTGTTCGCGACGGCCGGCGGAACGCTGATCGACACGGCCGCCGGGTACGGCGACGGCGCCGCCGAGTCGCTGCTCGGCTCGCTGCTGGGCGACACGGTGTCCCGCGACGAGCTCGTCCTCGCGACGAAGGCCGGCCACGGGTCGCGCGACGGCCGACGCGCCGCCGACACCTCACGCGGAAGCTTGCTCCGCTGCCTCGACGAGTCGCTGGCCCGCCTCGGCGTGGACTTCGTGGACCTCTGGCAGGTCCACGCGTGGTCGGACGACACACCACTTGAGGAGACCCTGTCGGCCCTCGACATCGCAGTCATGTCCGGGCGGGCCCGCTACGTCGGCGTGTCCGGGTACGCCGGGTGGCAGACGGCGGCGGCAGCCGTGCACCAGCTGTCGGCGCCGGGCCGCTTCCGGATCGCGGCGGCACAGGTCGAGTACTCGCTGGTCGAGCGGACCGCCGAGCGCGCGCTCCTCCCGGCAGCCCGGACGTTCGGCGTCGGCGTGCTCCCGTGGGCGCCGCTCGGCCGGGGCGTCCTGACCGGCAAGTACCGGACGGGGATCCCGGCCGACTCGCGAGCCGCCTCCCCTGCGCTGGAGGGGTACGTCGCGCCGTACCTGCAGCCCCCGTGCAACCTGGTCGTCGAGGCGGTCTGCAAGGCGGCCGATGGTCTGGACCTGTCCGCGGCCGAGGTGTCGCTGGCGTGGGTGCGCGACCGGCCCGGCGTGGTCGCGCCGATCGTCGGGACACGTACGGCGGCCCAGCTCGCGGCGCTGCTGCCCAGCGAGGACGTCACCCTGCCCGACGAGATCGTCAAGGCCCTTGACGACGTGTCGGGGCACCGCACTGGTGGCTCCCTGGCTTGACAGTCCCGACCGCGGCCGCGGCGAATCGGTCCGGACGTTGGCCGCTAGCCGGACGCCCGGCTGCTCGCCCCGCCCGGAGCCTCGCCGCCCTCGGTCTGGTTGAGCACGATGGCGGCATGGATGAGCGCGAGGTGCGAGAAGGCCTGCGGGAAGTTCCCGGCCATCCGGCCGCCGGCCGGGTCGTACTCCTCGGAAAGCAGCCCGACGTCGTTGGCCAGGGACACCAGCCGGTCCATCAGTACTCGGGCGTCCTCGCCACGCCCCGCGAGGGCGTAGGCCATCACGAGCCAGAACGAGCAGGCGAGGAACGGGTTCTCGTCGCCCTTGAGGCCGTCGATGCCGGCCGACGTCCGGTAGCGCATCAGGAGGCCGTCGCGCATCAGGTCCTGCTCCACCGCCGCGACGGTGCCCAGCACGCGCGGGTCGTCGCCGGGGAGGAATCCGACCACGGGGATCAGCAGCAGCGAGGCATCGACCTCGTCGGTGTCGTAGTGCTGGCGAAAGCAGCCGCGCGAGCGGTTGAAGCCGCGGTCGAGGACCTCGGCCCGGACCTTGTCCCGGATTCCGCGCCAGCGGTCGGCGTCTCCCGGCAGCCCATGGCGCTCCACGGCCTTGATGGCGCGGTCGAACGCGACCCACACCATGACCCGGGAGTGCGTGAACTTGTGCTCGGGCCCGCGCATCTCCCACATGCCGTGGTCCGCGGTCTCCCAGTTGGCGGCCAGGTGGTCGATCAGCACCCGCTGCTTCGACCAGGCGGCGCTCGGAACCTCGACGCCCTCCCGGCGGGCCAGCGACAGCGCAGCCATCACCTCGCCGAGCACGTCGGTCTGCAGCTGGGTGGCCGCGCCGTTGCCGATGCGCACCGGCCGGGAGCCGGCGTACCCGGACAGGTGGTCGAGCTCCCGCTCGAAGAGATCGCGGGCGCCGTCGACGGCATACATGATCTGCATGTCCTCGGGGTCACCGCCGAGGGCCCGCATCAGCCAGTCGCGCCATAGCACGGCCTCCTGGTGGTAGCCGCACAGCAGCAGCGCCTGCAAGGTGAGCGAGGCGTCGCGCAGCCAGCAGTAGCGGTAGTCCCAGTTCCGCTCACCACCGAACTCCTCCGGCAGGGAGGTGGTGGCGGCGGCCACGATTCCCCCGGTTCCGCCGTGCGTCAGGAGGTGGAGGACCAGCACCGAGCGCAGCACCTCGTCGCGATATGGACCCTCGTACTGGCACTGGGCAGCCCAGTGCTGGGTGCTTCGCTGCGACTCGGCGATCTGCTCTTCCGCGTCGTGCCGGCCGGGGACCGGTAGGTGCGACGGTACCCAGGTGGCGGTGAACTGGAGCGTCTCGCCCGCGCGCACATCGAACTCGTCGAGGTGCTTGCCGCCCTGGGCCTTCGGCAGCCGAGTGCCCCGGAGCGCCAGCTTGTCGGGGCCGGCCGCGGCGACGACCATCGGCCTTCCGTCGGCGTCCTCCGACCGCGCCACCCAGGGCCGCACTTTCCCGTACTCGAAGCGCACCACCCACTCGTGCCGCATCCGGACCGTCCCGGTGATGCCCTCCACCCGGCGTATGACGTCGGCTCGGTCGCCTGCCACCGGCATCAGGTCCGTCACCTTGACGGTGCCGGACTCCGTCCGGTGGGTCGTCTCGAGTACGAAGCTGTCGCCGAGGTAGCGCCGGGTGGTGGTCGCGGCGCCGACCGGTCCGAGCAGCCATCGCCCGTTCCGTGAGTCGCCGAGAAGCGCGGCGAACGCCGCATGGGAGTCGAACCTCGGCAGGCAGAGCCAGTCCACCGATCCGTTCCGCCCGACGAGCGCGACGGTCCGGGTATCGCCGAGCACCGCGTAGTCCTCGATGGGCAGGGTCATGAGACCGAGGCTATGGGCTGGCAGGCACCCGCGCGACTCCGCCACCTCGGCCGGGCTGCGGAGATAGGGTGCTGGTCACTACATCGGACCGCGTCGCACGGCGGGCGTGCAGGAGGCGTGATGGAGTACGAGTTCGAGCGGCTCTCGCTGCCGCGGGCCGTGTCCCGGTCCGCCGTCCGCCAGCTGCTCACCGACCGGGCCGAGTACGGCGGGTGGGAGCTGGCACGGGTACGGCTCTACCCCGACGGCAGCCGACGGGTGGACCTGCGCCGCCGGATCATCCGGCTACGTCGGCCCACACTCCTGGAGGCTCGACCGATGGTCTGACCGGCCGCCCGAGGCTCAGGCCCGGTCGAGGAAGTCGTCGAACACTCGGGCAGAGAACTCCAGGGCTCCGAGGGGCACCCGCTCGTCGACCCCGTGGAAGAGCGCGGTGAAGTCCAGATCCGGAGGAAGTCGCAGCGGTGAGAAGCCGAAGCAGCGGATCCCGAGCCTGCTCCAGGCCTTCGCGTCGGTGCCACCGGGCATCAGGAAGGGCAGCACGTCTGCGTCGGGGTCGGCCGCCAGGATCGCCGCCTGCATGGCGTCGACCAGCGCCCCGTCGAACGTGGTCTGCAGCGCCGTCTCGTGCACCAGGATCTCGTAGCTGACGGAGTCCGGCAGCAGCCCGCGCAGCGTCTCGAAGAACTCGTCCTCGTAGCCCGGCAGGAACCGCCCGTCGATCGCCGCCGTCGCCTCCCCTGGGATCACGTTGTGCTTGTAGCCCGAAGCCAACATGGTCGGATTGGCGCTGTTGCGGACGACCGCGGCGAGCATGCGGGCGGCCGGGCCGAAGTGCGCCAGCAGGGCGTCCACGTCGTCGTACGGCGACTCGTGGCCGGTCAGCGCAGCAACCGCCTCGAGCAGCTGGTGCATGGCCGGCGTCATCCGCACCGGCCACTCGTGCCGGCCGATGGCGGAAACGGCCTCGGCGAGTGCCGTGACTGCGTTGTCGACGTTGCGCATCGAGCCGTGTCCGGCGGTGCCATGGGCGCGCAGCCGCAGCCACGCGATCCCCTTCTCCGCGGTCTGGACGAGGTACACCCGACGGTCGCCGACGGTGGTCGAGAACCCGCCGACCTCGCCGATCGCCTCGGTGCAGCCGGCGAACCACTCCGGGCGCTCGTCGACCAGCCGATGGGCGCCGAACCGGCTGCCGGCCTCCTCGTCGGCCGTGAAGGCCAGGGTCAGCGGGCGCCGCGGGGGCGCGCCGGCCCGGGCGCGCGCCCGGACCACCGACAGGATCGCGGCGTCGAAGTCCTTCATGTCGACCGCGCCTCGCCCCCACAGGTAGCCGTCGGCCACCTCACCGGAGAACGGGTCGACCTTCCAGTCCGCGGCGGCGGCGGGTACTACGTCGAGGTGTCCGTGCACGAGTAGCCGCTCGTCCGGGCCGTCCCCGGTGCCGGCTCCGCCCCACTGGGCAACCACGGACGCCCGGCCCGGCGCCGCCTCGAAGAGCTGGGACTCGATGCCCACCTCCGCCAGCAGGGCCGCGACGTGCTCCGCCGCCGACCGCTCCCCCGGCCCGGAGCCGTCGCCGAAGTTGGTGGTGTCGATGCGGATGAGGTCCCGGCAGATCTCGGCCACCTCGGCGGCGGGGTCATAGGCGCTTGTCATGGGCTCCATCCTGCCCGCTTGACCGCCGCCCGGACACCGCTCGCACGCGGGGGCGGTACCCGCGCGCTTTGCTAGAGTTGTGCGTCGCCCATGCAAGTGGTGACATCCGGTCCGGGTGGAGGAATAGGTAGACGCGCTAGCTTGAGGTGCTAGTGCCCGATTAAGGGCGTGGGGGTTCAAGTCCCCCCTCGGACACCCGCACGAGTCGACGTACCCGCCGGTCACCCGGCCTGCTCGCCAGGCGGCTACCAACCGTTCGGTCGGGCCGAGTTCAACCGGCCGAGACTGCGGTCCGCACCAGCTCGATGACCCTCTTCTCCACCGCCGGGCTCCACTTCTGCAGGGCGTAAGACACCGGCCACATGTCCCCGTCATCGAGGCTCGCCGCCTCCATGAAGCCGAGCGTGGAGTAGCGGTAGCTGAACTTCCCGGAATCCTGGAAGAAGAGCACGACCTTGCCGTCGGCGTCGGTGTACGCCGGCATCCCGTACCAGGTCCGCGGCGCCAGCTCCGGTGCGGTGGCAGTTACGGCCGCATGGACGCGCTCGGCGAGCTCGCGGTCCGCCGGGGCCATCGCGGCGATCTTGTCGAGGACTGCCTGCAGGCCGTCCGCCTTCTTGGCGCCCTTCTTGCCCTCGGCGCGCAGCTCGGCGATCCGTTCCTGCATCGCAGCTCGCTCGTCGGCGCTGAAGCCACCGGATCCGGTCTTGGGGCTCTTGGCGGGCATCTCGCTGCCTCCCACGGTCGGGTCACCGGCGCTAAGCCGGCCGTTCGAACCAAGGCTAGTGGTCGTCCCGGGTCGATAGAGCCCGCCCGTGGTCAGCGACCACAGTCCGCGGCCCGGCTGTCCGGTGGTTCGTGACCACCTGCGGTGGCGCGCCGGGGCCCGACGGCAGGTTGGCGGTGCTCGCCGGTCCCGGACCATTCCGGGGAAGGTGGCACCGATCAGCTGCCTTGGTCCGCGCGCGCTCGGCGACCCACCAGGTGGAACGCCCTGCTGAGCTGTCGGTAGGGGTCCTGCAGACCGGCCCGGAACTCGACCGCGGCGACCGGCGCCAGGTCGGTGGTCTCCCGGGGCAGTGCGAGCCAGTCCGTAAAGAGCAACACGCCGTACCAGGCCTGCGGTTCGACGCCACGCTCGCGGAGCTGGGTCGACAGGCCGGCGATGGTGTCCCCCCGGGTGGGTAGGCCCAGCGCGCCGACCTCCTCGGTGGTGTCGAAGGCCGCCAGCGCCTCGGACCACCGCCGCTCAAGGGCTGGGCGGACGGCCAGGGTCGCCGCGTTCAAGGTCATCAGCGACACGATCGCGCCCGGCCCCGCACAGCGGCAGACGGCGTCCAACAGCCGTTCGGGGTGCGGTAGGTACATCAGTACGCCGTGACACAGCACGGCCGCGAAGCTGCCCCCACCGGTGGCCTCAGCCGCCTGCTCGCCGTCGGCTTCGACCAGCCGTACCCGTTGCCGGACGTCCACGGTCTCGGCGGCCAGCCGTCGCTCGGCCCGAGCGAGCATCTCCGGTGACGAGTCGAGGAGCGTCACCTCGTAGCCGAGCCTCGCCAGCGGCACCGACTGGTGCCCGGCCCCGCCGCCGATGTCGATGACGGCGGCCGGCGGCTCGGGCAGGTGACGCAACAGCTGCCGGTGCAACACCACCGTGCGCACCCGGCCCTTGACGGTCGCGTAGGCGCCCTCGACGAACAGCTCGGCCAGGTCGGCCCACGGGTCGGGCGGCACGTTGTCATCCTGCCAGCCGGTGGCCGACCGGATTCGGCGCGCAGGTGGCGCCGTCGAGACGAACCGCAGGCACCGAGCGGGTCGGGCGAGGGCGACACCACTGCCGACCAGGCACTCGAGCCACAGCAGCAGCGCGAACGCCTTCGCCCGGCTCATCTCGCCTGCTTCCGGAGCCACAGGAGAGCCGTCCGCGGCTGCACGGTAGCCGTCACCGCGGCGAGGAGGTCGTCGCGTACGACGTCCAGGTCGACCTGCTCGCGGAGCCGCGCGGCGAAGTCCCCGACCGTCCCACGGCCACGGCGACCGCGAGCGGAAGCGGGAGGACGGCGGCGTAGAAGACCCACGGCCCACCCCCAGCCAGCCCGACCGGCGCGGCGACGACCGGCGGCACCGCGGCCGCCAAGAAGAGACCGAGCTGGCGGCGCTCCACCGGCCCGCCAGGGCGCCAGCGGCGGACCAGCTGGGCGACGGCGAAGCAGCCCGCAACCACCGCCAGGGGAGGTCCGACGAGGAACGTGACCGTCTCGACGAAGCCCAACGACGGCGGGAGGCCGACCGGGTTGTGCCAGCCGGAGATGTCGAGGTTCGCCCCCGGGTCGACCAGTCCGTTTGCAACCGTCGCCAGCACCGAGACCGCGAGCGCCCAGGGCAGCCACCGCCATCGGCGGCCGAGCACCTGGCCGGTCGGGAAGTAGATCGCCAGGCCCAGCACCGCGAGATACCAGGCGACGGTGCGGAGCGCGGACCCCACCAGGAGCCACGCGCTGGTCCACGGGACCAAGCCGGGCTGCGAGACGCCCAGCAGCCCCGCGGCGAGGCTGCCGCCAGCGGTGGCCCAGGTCACTCCGACGGTCATCAGCAGCCAGGTGACCCGGTTGCCCGGGCGGGCGGCGACGAGAACGGCCCCGAGGCCGGTGAACGCCGCAGCGACGAGCACGTCGGGCCCATCATCCACGACGCTCTGGCCGGCCGCCGTACCGGCCCACACCGCGGCGACGGCACCGCCAACGGTCAGCACCACCGCGCCGGAGATCGCCGCCCCCGCCACCCGGCGGCTCATCCGGCCCGCCCGGCCAGGGAACGGGCCGTGATGGGTGCCCGGCTCACCGCGCCCGACCCCCGAGCGAGGTGGCCGCGGGAGCCAGGGACGGTGGGTTGCGTACGCCGAACCGGTCCCGCAGCGCCGTGAGTGCCGCCAGCTGCCCGCAGCGGCCGTGCACCCCGGGCCCGGGCGGGGTGGCCGCCGAGCACAGGTACAGGCCTTCGACCGGGGTCCGGTAGGTGTTCCATCGCCGCACCGGGCGGAAGAGCGTCTGCCGCAGGTCCTGCACCCCACAGGCGATGTCGCCCCCGACGTAGTTCGGGTTGGCCGCCGCCTCCCGCGCCGCCGTGGTCGTGTGCCTCGCCAGGACGAGGTCTCGAAAGCCCGGGGCGAAGCGCTCGATCTGGCCCTCGATCCGGGCGGTCATGTCGTACGACGACCCGGCCGGGACGTGGCAGTAGGCCCACAGCGTGTGCCGAGTCTCGGGGGCCCGGCTCGGGTCGACGACCCCGGGCTGCGCGACCAGGACGTAGGGGCGCTCTGGGTGCCGGCCGTCGGCCACCTCGGCCTCCGCCGCCGCCACCTCCTCGAGTGCCCCCCCCAGGTGCAGGGTGCCAGCGGACCGGCAGCCACCGGCCGCCCACGGCACCGGCCCCGACAGAGCGAAGTCGACCTTGCAGACCCCGGGGCCGTGCCGGTATCGCGCTAGCGCATGCCGATAGCCCGGCGGCAGCCGGTCGCCCGCGATGCGCGCCAGCCCCCGCGGCGCCACGTCGAGGAGCACCGCCCGGGCCGGCGGTACGTCGGTCAGCGAGCGCACCCAGGTACCGGTGACGACCTCGCCGCCGGACGAGGTGACCGCCGCGGCCATCGCAGCGGTCAGCTCGTCGCTGCCACCCTCGACGAACGGCCAGCCGACGGAGTGGGCGAGCATCGTCAGCAGCAGTCCGGTGGCCGCGGTCGTCGCCCGGTCGAGGGGCACCATGGCGTGGGCCGCGACGCCCGCGAAGAGCGCGCGAGCCTCCTCGCCGACGAACCGCCGACCCGCCAGCCGCGTCGCGGGCAGCAGTGCGGGCAGCCCGAACTCCGCCATGGGCAGTGGGTGCCGGGTGGGTCCGCGCAGCGGCGACAGGATTCCGGCCACGACGTCGCCCGAGTGCCTGACGAGGCGGCCGAACGTCCGTTGCCAGGCCGGTCCGTCGGCGCCGAGCCGCTCGGCCGTCTCCCCAACGCTGCCGGCGACGACTCCCGCCCGACCGCCGTCGAGCGGGTGGGCGAACGCGACCTCCGGCGTGCGCACGCGGACACCCCGGGCGGGCAGGTCGAAGGCGCGGAAGAACGGGGAGGCCAGGGCCAGCGGGTGCACCGCCGAGCAAACGTCGTGGCGGAAGCCAGGGAGGGTGAGCGCGGCCGTCCGACAGCCGCCGCCGGCTTCGGCCGCTCCCTCCAGCACCAGCAAGTGCAGGCCAGCGGCAGCCAACGTCACCGCGGCCGCTAGCCCGTTCGGGCCTGCGCCGACGACGACCGCGTCCCACTCCCGGCTCACGCCACGGGTCCCCCGCCACGGCGACCCCGAGTCAGCGCGGTGAGGGGCAGCGCGAGCGTCTGCAGCACGCTGCGGATTCGTGGGATCGCCGCCGAGATGCGCTCCGCGGCGATGGCGTCCACCTCGCCGGTGCACCCGAGCGGGCAGAGCTTCGCGTCGCCGACCGGCTTCATGATCTGCAACTCTGCTCGGCTCTCCTCGCGGCCGGACCTTACTCGACGAGCTGTGCCTGCTGCGCGAGCCGGACGAGCTGAGCGCGCGTCTGAGCGCCCGTCTTGTGCACGATCCGGGACCGGTGAGTCTCGACCGTCCGGATCGCGAGGGACAGCATGCCGGCGATCTCCGCGTTGGTATGGCCGAGTGCGATGAGGCGCAGGATCTCTCGTTCGCGATGCGTCAGCCCGGCGGCATCTTGGCTCGACGGCGTGACAAGGCGGTCCTTCCAGCGAAGCAGGGCAGCCCCGAGCTGCGGTTGAAGATACTCGTTGCCGGCGGCCACCGCACGTACGGCACGGACCACCTCCCCAGCCGCCGCGTCCTTCAAGATGTACCCGCGGGCGCCAGCAGCGAGAACGGCGTCAACGACCACCAGGTTGTCGATCATCGACAGAGCCAGCGCCGGGATGCCGGGAAAGGCCGCCCGGACCGCGGACACCACGTCGGGGCCACGGAGGTCTCCACCGAAGACCAGGTCGAGCAAGATCACGTCCGGTGTACAGCCGAGCTGAACCGCCTCATCGACGCTGGCGGCCTCGCCACACACCCGCATGTCCCTCTGCTGCTCGAGCAGCAGCCGCAGCCCGGTCCGCACCACGGCATGGTCGTCGATGAGCAAGAGGAGCAGGGGTTCGCTCGGCTCCTCGTTGAGGGGCGCGCTCGACCCTTCGGGCATCATCACCGTTCATCGCTCCGTGCAGCGGCCCAGGTGCGGCTCCGCCCCGCGTGGTCGGTCAAGGGCAGTCTCAGCTGCAGGAGGGCTCCTCGACTTGGCCGCGACTCGACAACGAGGTGACCGCCGAGGCGGCGGGCTCGTTCTTCCATGCTGTGCAGGCCCAGGTGGCCGCCGTGCCCGGATCCGCCGAGCACGGCATCGGGGTCGAACCCCACCCCATCGTCCTCGATGATGAGCGTCAGCCATCCACTTCGGCTGCTCAACGTCACCGAGGTCGAATGGGCCTGCGAATGCTTGGCGACGTTCGTCAGCGCTTCCTGCGCGATCCGGTAGACGGCAATCTCGGCGGCATGGTTCAGATGGATCGGTTTGGGCGGGGCCACGAAGTCCACCACCACGCCGCAGCGCTGCTCCGTGTGCTCGGCGAGCCGCGTGAGGGCCGGTACGAGGCCTAGCTCGTCCAGCTCCAGCGGTCGCAGTTGCTGCGCCAGCGACCGGGCGGCCCGCAACGCCTGCTCGGCAAGTTGCCGCACGCCGGAGACCTTCTCCGCGACCTCGGCGTCCACGGTCTGTTCAAGGTGCTTGGCGAAGAGGATGATCGATGTCAGGATCTGGCCCTGCTCGTCGTGGATGTCTCTGGCGAGTCTCGCGCGTTCCTCTTCTCGCGCCCACACCTGGCTCCAGAACACGACCTCGTCGACCTGCCCGTGCTCTCCCAGCTCGAGCAGCGAGATGGCGTGCGCCGCGGAGCGATGCTCCATCTGGAGCAGCCTCGCGTTGCGGTACGCCACTCCCGCGCAGGCAGCGAGGCTCTCGATCATCTCGACGTCGGCGCCGTTGAAGGGCCGTCCCTTGCGCTTGTCTGCCAGGTAGAGCTCGCCGATCGCTCGGCCACCCGCCCGGATGGGCACACCCAAGAAGGTGCGCATCACCGGGTGGAACTTGGGATAGCCCGTCATCCGGGAGTCATTGGGCAGGTCGTTTATGACCACCGTGCGTCCCTCCCGGAGGAGTTGCCCGTGAAGGCCTGTGCGGCTCGGGGGGTCGCCGATGAGCGCCGCCTGCTCCTCGCTCACACCGTGCGTCACGAACGTGACCAGCGTGCCGATGTCCTCGACGAACAGCGCGCCGTACGCGGCGTCGGTCAGCTCGCAGGCTATGTCGGTGAACCGGCGGAGAAGAGAATCGAGGTCGTACTCGGTGGCCAGCGCGAGGTTCGCCTCCAGGAGCAGCTTGATCCTGGGTGACAGGCCTGGTCCCTCGGCGGCCTCCACCGACCTCGCCTTGGAGGGAACCACTCGCACCCTCACGTCTTACCACCTCCCAACCGCGGAGCCGGCATGGCCCGTGAGGGCACCGACCCTACGCCCAGGCGACCGGTGCATTGACCCGGTCCCACGCGCATCATCTTCATCCCCCTCCCTCGGCAGCGGCCACCGCCTGGGCCAGGTCGGTTTCGGACATCAGGCCAGCCTTACGCCACACAACCGCGCCACCAGGACCGAGGGCGACGGTCATGGGCAGCCCGGGGGCATGCAGGTCGACGGCAAGAGCGCCGCTCGGGTCGCTCAGCTGCTCATAGGTGGCCCCCACCGTGCTGAGGAACCTCCGGGCGGCATCGGGGCTGTCCTTCGTGTCCACGCCGATGAAGTGGACCTTCGCCCCGTGCCGGATGAACGCCTTCTGGATCAGCGGCATCTCCTGCCGGCACGGGTAGCACCACGAGGCCCACATGTTGACGATGGCCGGACCCGCCAGGTGTGAGACGTCAACCGGCCCACCGCGGCCTAGGCAGTCCAGTTGAAGCCTCGGCAGGCCGTCAGCCGATGCTGCCCGAGCACGGCCCGGCGCACAGGTCGCGGGTCGTGTCGAAGGGGCAACCCGTGCCCCGGTCGGCGCCGCCACGGGATCCTGACCCGAGCAACCCGCGAGGGCCAGCGCGGCCGCGAGGATGAGCAGGGCGGCAGATGCTGTGGGGCCGGCCGAGCGTCGGGACCGGGATCTCATGGGCCGGATCCACCGATCTCCCCGAGCCGGCCCTGGGCCGGTCCGGCGAGCGCAGCCCAAACCTGGCCGCGGTCCGCCACCAGCCACCAGGGTCTGCTGCCGCCCGGAAGCGGATGCCGCTGGAAGTCGCCCGTCCTGGCGTCGAAGGAGTAGACCGCCCGACCGGACGCTGTTCCCACCCACACCGTTCCATCGGGCGTCGTCGTCACGCCGTACTCGTCGGCCACCGGCGCCCGGACGATGCGCAGCGGTCGCGCACCATGGCGGAGGCGCACGAGGAGGCCCTCTGTGGTGGTGGCCCACACGGTGCCCGAGTCGTCGACAGCGACGTCGGCCGGGCTGCTTCCGGCCGGCAGCCTGATCTCCGAGATGTGGTCGCTCCCCGGTCGCAGCACCCCCAACCGACCCGCCCCGAACTCGGTGAACCAGACCGCACCGTCCGGCGCCACCGCGAGACCGTAGGGCATGGCCCGCGGCGTCGGGATCGGGTACTCGGTGAATCTGGCGGTGGCCGGGTCGAAACGTCCCACCCAGTTCCCGCTCATGGCGGTGAACCAGACCATGCCCCTGGCGTCGACGACGATACCGAGCGGCGCCGGATCATGCCCGGGGACCTGATACTGGCGATAGTGGCCGGTGGCGGGGTCGAACATGCCGAGCGCCTGGGCGTGCTCCTCAGCTACCCAGACGTGGTCGTCGTCGTCCACCGCGACACCCATGATCTCCTTGTATCCGCCCGGCAGCCGCACCTGCTGGAGAACGCCGTCCGCGGGGTCCAGGCGCGCAAGCCTGTTCGTGGCCATCTCTCCGACCCACACCGAGCCGTCGGGTCCCACTGCCGGCATCATCAGGTCGGTGTCCGCAGCGCCGATGGGCCAGGTCCGCGCGCCGGTGCCGATGTTCGGTGCGACGCGGTGAGCGACGCCCCACGACGTAGGGACGGTGGCCGCGGCGGCCGGTGCGGTCGAGTGGGACAGCACCACACCCGTCGCAAGCCCGGCCAGGCCGACCGTCGCCCCGAAGGCGAGCGAGGCCCGCCGGGGTCCCCGCCGCCGCACGCTCCGGCCGGCGCCGACGGCAACCCCCGCCGCACCCAGAAGCGCGATCACCAGCAGCCAACCGTCCAGTCGGGCCGAGCCGGAGCCGGGCCGCGCTGGGGCGTCGGGACGCACGGGGACCAGGAGAGGAAGGCTCGAGGTTCCAGCGCCGCTGACGACGGCCTGCCACGATCCCAGCCCGGTGAGGTTCGTGGTGCCCCGGTAGATGGTGTGGGTCTTCGGGTCGTGATCGTAGCCGGTCCGCTGAAGGGTGCTGACCGATGAGCCGCGGGGACCGGTGAGCTGCACGCCGAGCCGGCTCGGGCTGAACCGGCCGTCCACCTCGACCTCGAGGGCGTTCGGCCCGGTGGTGCCCGGGGTGAGCGTCAACTCCAGGTCCCGAGGGCCGAGGTGTCCGCTGGCCGCGAACGCGGCGGCGGCGGAGCCGGGCGCGGCCTGGAGCCGCTGCGCCGTGGCACGCGCGGCATCGACGGGCCGCGACGGCCCGAGGACACTCAGGGTCGCGGTCGGCACGAGGACGGCGAGGCCGAGGCCGGCCTCGAGCCAGAGATGGCTGCGGAAACGTCGCGCCACCGCGTCCGCCGGGTGGCGGGTGTGCATCCACACCGTGCTCGCCGCCGCGGCGCCGAGCATGGCCACCACCGCGATCTTCACCAGGAGTGCCACCCCGTAGGTCGTCCGTACGAAGTCGTCGAAGCTCCCCAGCTCCAGGAGAGCGCTCGCGGCGCCGGTCGCCGCCACCGCCGGCACGGCCAGCCCCGCGGCGACAGAGAACCGCCGCAGCAGCGTCGTGAGCTCGGCGCGCGTCGTACCGGTCCGGCGCGCCAGGCTCCAGACGGCCGCCAGCGCGAGCACGCCACCGAGCCATACGCTGGCTGCAAGGACGTGGATGGTCGTGAACGCCAGCCCTGCGGCCGGCACGGGTGATGCCGCCCCGTGACCCGATGCCCCGTAGCTGACCACCATCGCCATGGCCCCGGCAACCAGGACCACTCGCCAAACGCTCCGCGGGAGGCGCCGACCGTGCTCGGTCCACGCGAGCAGCACCACGATGACGCCGGCCATCCGCAGCCACCACCACCGGGCAGCGCCCGCATCCAGGACACTCGGGGCCACGGACGCCTGGAATCCGGCCCCCGCCCAGGTCGCCGCGAACTGGCCGGCCACGCCGACCAACGTGCCGAGCCCGGCCAGCCGCAGAAGCCGGGCGAACGCCCGGCGCAATGGCTCATGACCGCGGCCGAGGATACCCAGGAGTACCGCGCCGACCACGGCGAACAGTGCGGCGAGCCCGACCCAGGAGGTGACTGCCTGGACCCACGTCGGCAACTCGTGGGGTCCCGAGGGCAGACCGACTGCGGCCGGGCTGACGTGGGGTAGCCCGCCGCCCGGCTCGAGGACGGTGAACGAGTACGACCCCCAGCGGCTGTGTCCGTCGATCTGGGACGTGGTGTGCCAGACGACGGTATAGCGGTCCGGCCGCAAGTGGGGCAGCCTGACCTCGTAGGCGCTGTGGTTCGCGGGGTCCAAGCGGCCGCGCCGCTCCCGCACCGGGACCCCCGCGGAGCTGTCCACCTCGATACTCGACAGCGCCGGAACGAGAGGCTCGCTGAAGACGATCCGTACCGTCGAGGGGGAGTGGGACAGGCGCGCGTCCGGAGCCGGGCTCGCCGACACGAAGACCGCGTGCGCCGATGCCGCCCCTGCGAGGAACACGAGCAACAACACGGCCGCGAGCAGCGCGCCGGCGCACCGCGGGGCGCACGGCACGGCGCGCCTCACCGCAGCGGCTCCCGATGGGTGCTCACCGTCGACGACGCTGGACATCGTCTCGGCGCGCGGCGAGGAAGCGGTTGTACGCCGCCAGCCGCTCGGCGGCTGCCAGGTCCTCCGTCGTCGGCTCCTCTCCGGAAGCCGACGGCGCCCCCTCGCGCCCTGCCGGCCGCTGCTGGTCTCGTCGGAGCCGGTACCACACGACGGCCACGTAGCAGCCGTAGAAAGGCCACATGAACACGTAGAAATCGCTCAGCAGGTTGCCCCCGAGCGCGCGTCTCGCCTGCCACCAGGTGGCGAGGGCGCAACCGACGACGAGGAGAACCGCGATCACTCCGACCGGGACCGCATGCTGGCGCGTCACCGTCTCGACGGTCGGCGACGCGCCGATCCCGCCTTCTTCCTCGTTCGGCATCGGCCCTCGACCTCACTCGCCCCTCAAGGCTTCATGTAAGACGCCGACGCGGGCGGTTGTCAACGAGGCGCATCCTCGCAGATATGCGGGTTATCCGCGGCAGTGACTCGGGAGTTTACGGATACGCGTGGGCCACTTCCCGCAGACATTCTGCGGGAACGGTCAGATCCGCGGAAGCAGTTGGCGCGGCTAGAGTCACAACCGGCCGAGAGCCGTTAAAGTCCCATGCGGCTCCGATATTGAGGACCTCACAGAGGAATGACGTATGCATTCTGGTGGGAAGGCGCACGTACGGCGGCAGCGCGTGCGGGCACTGGCTGGCCGGCTCCCGCGATGGAACCGACGCGCCCTCCTCGCGCTGGCAGTCCTGCTGGGAGCCACGGCGTGCCAGCCGAACACCATCTCCGCAAGCGGCGACGAGGTCCATCACCTGTGGATGGTCTACCTCATCGCCTCCATCGTCGTCTTCGTGCTCGAGGCGGGCGCGATCATCGGCTTCGCCTTCAAGTTCCGCCAGCGCCGGCACCAAGATGAGCAAGAGCCGGTACCGCAGATCCACGGGAACAACCGCCTCGAGCTGACCTGGACGATCGTTCCGGCGGTGCTCCTGTTCACCTTGCTCGGAATCTCACTGCACGAGTACTCGCAAATAGAGCAGAACCCGCACCCACGGCTGACCGTTGACGTCACCGCATACCAGTGGCAGTGGTCGTTCGCCTACGCCGACGGGAACGGCAAGCCATACGGCGTCACACAGCAGGCGGAGGGCCAGACCCAGGGACCGGTCCTGTACCTGCCGGTCGGGGAGAAGATCCGGTTCGTGATCAAGTCCGCGGACGTGATCCACTCCTTCTACGTCCCCGCATTCTTCTGGAAGCGCGACGCGATCCCGGGCTTCACGAACACCTACACCCAGGTCATCGACAGGTCCGCAGCGGGTCACACATACGCGGGAGCCTGTGCGGAGCTTTGCGGCCTGGAGCACAGTCAGATGCGCTTCACCCTCGCGCCGTTGACGCAGGTCGCCTTCCACCAGTGGCTGACCAGCCAGGAGTCGACACAGGCGAAGGCCGCCGCCTGCTCCCCCTCGGGAACCACTCTAAAGCTCTCTGCCCACAACATTCACTACAGCACCTCCTGCCTCGCCGCTCCGGCCGGCAAGCCGTTCACGATCACGTTCGACAACATGGACAAGGGCGTGCCCCACAACGTCGCGATCTACAGCGACTCCACTGCAAGCAAGGTCCTGTTCCGAGGTCAGATCGTCACCGGGCCGAAGACCGTCACCTACCACGTACCGGCGCTTCCCGCGGGCACCTACTACTTCCGATGCGACGTCCACCCAACGGCGATGCACGGCACATTCGTCGTCAAATAGCGAGGAGAGTGAAGCTAGCCGTGGCAGTACGCGAAGCGGGAGTCCAGGCGACTCGACCGGAACCCGGGCTGCCGCGACGATCTGCGGTTCTGGAATGGTTGACGACCACCGACCACAAGAAGATCGGCGCCATGTACATGGTCACGGCGTTCGTCTTCTTTCTCATCGGTGGATTGCTGGCCATGTTCGTCCGGACGAACCTGCTCTCCCCGAACGGCGTGTTCAGCTACGACACCTTCAACCAGTTGTTCACCATGCATGCGACAGTGATGATCTTCTTGTTCGTCATGCCCATCACCTCGGGTATCGCCAACTACGTGGTGCCGCTCATGATCGGCGCGCCCGACATGGCGTTTCCTCGAGTCAACGCACTGTCGTACTGGCTCTTCCCACTCGGCGGCATCATCGTCCTGACGGGGTTCGCGTCGCCGAACGGCGCGGCTGACGCCGGCTGGACGAGCTACCCGCCGCTGTCAGAAGCGATCAGGGCGGGCTCCTCACCTGGCTGGGGGCAGGATGTCTGGATCATCGGCCTGGTGGTAGTGGGAGTCGGAACGCTGCTAGGTGCGATCAACATGATGGTGACGATCTTCAAGATGCGGGCCCCGGGGATGACCATGTACCGGATGCCGATCTTCGTCTGGACGTTCCTCGTCACGTCGTTGCTACTCGTCCTCGCGCTGCCGACGTTCACATCGGCACTGATGGCCCTCTTCGTCGACCGCAACTTCGGGGGTCACTTCTTCGACCCCGCCCCGGGCGGCGGTGGGCCGATCCTCTACCAGAATATCTTCTGGTTCTTCGGGCACCCGGAGGTCTATATCCTGATCCTGCCCTCGATGGGAATCGTCTCGGAGGTCATCCCGGTCTTCTCTGGCAAGCCGCTCTTCGGATATCGGGCGTTCATCTACGCCACGCTGGCGATTGGCACTTTGTCATTCGGTGTCTGGTCGCACCACATGTTTGTGACCGGTGCCGCTTACTCACCGTTCTTCTCTGTGATGACCGCGGCGATCGCCATCCCGACCGGAGTCAAGTTCTTCAACTGGACGGCGACGATGTGGCGCGGCCGGATCCGGATGACCTCGGCAATGTACTTCGCGATCGGCTTCCTGCTGCTGTTCCTCATCGGTGGTATCGACGGTGTCTTCCTCGGCTCACCCCCGGTTGACTTCCAGCTGCACGCCACCTACTGGGTCGTCTCCCACATCCACTACGTGCTCTTCGGCGGAGCCGCATTCGGCGTCTTGACGGGGTTCTACTACTGGTGGCCGAAGTGGACGGGCCGGTTCCTTGACGAGCGGCTTGGCAAGACCCACTTCTGGCTGTGGTTCATCGGTGCCAACCTGGCATTCATGCCCATGCACATCGATGGGCTCGAGGGGATGCGGCGCCGCATCGCCAGCTACCTGCCGCAGTTCCAGACGCTCAACGTCATCTCCACGATCGGTGCCTACCTGCTCGGCATCGGCGCACTGGTCTTCGTCGCCAATGTCATCATCACGGCGCGCAAACCCAGGACCGCCACCGACGATCCCTGGGGAGGCAACACGCTTGAGTGGGCCACAAGTTCACCACCGCCCGCGTGGAACTTCGACTCGGTGCCGCGGGTTCGCTCGGAGCGCCCGGTACGCGATGCACGGCTGGCCGCGGTTGCCGCTGCCGCGTCGAGCACGAGCAGCCCCGGCAACTCGCCGATGGGAGGGGGGTCCACCTCATGAGCATCGAGACCGAGGCCAGGCATGCTCCGAGCGGCGTTGACGGGATGCCGCCAGTTGTCCTGGGCATCGTCTTGTTCATCTGCTCGGAGGCGGTGTTCTTCTCGGCCCTGTTCGCTGGCTGGTTCACCGCTCGAAGCCGCTCGCCCCAGTGGCCACCGAGCGGCATCCACGTCAACCCCACCTTGGGGGCGATCGCCGCCGGCTTGCTCATCCTGTCCAGCATCACGGTCTCCCTGGCGCGTAACCTGATCCGCCGCGGAGACGTGCCGGGCATGCAGTCGCTCATGTGGGCCGCCGTCATCGTGGCGCTTGTCGCGGTCGCGGGCCAGGGGTTGGACCTGTCCGGCCTGAGCTTCGGAGTGCATACCAACGGCTTCGGCACGATCTACTGGATGACAAGCATCATCGACAGCGCACACATCTTCGGCGCCGCGATCTTCGGACTCATCGTGATCGGCCGAGCCCGGGCGGGAGGCATCCAGCGATCGAACCACGACCTGCTGACCGCGGCCGTCATCTTCTGGCACTTCGTGGTCGGGCTCTCGATCTTCACCTTCCTGGTATTGGAGGTCGTGGCATGAGAGCAGCAGCACGAACCTGGCTCGTTCTCGGAGCCTTCGGCATCATCGTTGCCATCATCTTCCCGATCTTGACCCGCCACATCCTGCAGGTGGCCGCGGGGTCCACGATGCTTGGGGTGTTTGCGCTCTGCATGCTCTACATCGCATGGACACTGCAGCGCGGAGCCGACACCGATTATGCCGACCGGACCGAGGCCGAGGCGCAGGTCGGGCCGGAGCATGTGTTCCCGTCCAGTTGGTGGCCGCCGGTCCTCGCGTTGGGGATCGCCCTCCTCGCTCTCGGGGTCCGCTTCACCCCGATACTCGTCGCCATCGGGGCGGTGATCGTGCTCGCCACGGTTGTTGGCTGGATCCTGCAGCGAGTCGAGCTTGGCCACCACCCGGAGCCTGAGGGCTCGCATGCTGCGCGCCTCGACAGCGTGGCCCTCAGCCGAACCGAACCCGACGTCGAGAAGATAGGACATGAAAATGCGTAGGAACCTGACGACCGTCCGATCCGCGGCCATCGTGACAACGGTGCTCGCGCTGGGAGTCCTGGCCGGGTGTGGCGGAGGGGGCGGCTCGAACAACAACGCCACCACGACCACGACGACGACCTCGACGAGTAGCAGCCCGGGTGGGAGCTCAGCCGCATGCAGCCCCAGCGGCACGTCCCTGACGATCTCGGCGAAGAACATCAAGTTCAGCAAGAACTGCCTTGCCGCCCCGGCGGGGAAGGCATTCACCATCTCGTTCGACAACGAGGACAGCGGCGTACCTCACAACATCGACATCTACACGAACTCGAGCGCGACGAAGAGCCTCTTCAAGGGTGCGATTGTGACCGGACCCAAGACCGTGACCTATAACGTGCCGGCCCTATCGGCGGGCACCTACTATTTCCGCTGCGACATCCACCCGACCCAGATGAGCGGCACATTCGTCGTCCAGTGACCACAACCTGAAGAGTCCCACGCCCCGTCGGGCGTGGGACGACCACAACCTTGGAGGTGCCGATGCCCCCGGAATACGTTGCTGGCTTCGTCTTCCTGGCCAGCGTCATCGTGCTCGGAGCCGGGTTCATCTTCAGCGCACGGGCTGCGCGCCATGGTCCCGACGACTACGAGCCGATCCATCACACGGGGTACCGCGTCCGCCGGTACTGGTTCGTCGGCCTGATGGCGCTCGGGCTGATCGCGCTCGGGCTCACCTTGCCGCACATGCCCTACCCCTTGGTCCGGGAGCCTGCCTCCGCGACACCAGTCACGGTGGTGCACGTCACCGGCCAGCAGTGGTACTGGACGATTTCCCCGTCGACCGTCACGGCGGGTCAGGTGGTCGAGTTCGAGGTGACGTCGAAGGACGTGAACCATGACTTCGGGATCTACGACGCGAACAGCAACATCGTCGGCCAAGTTCAGGCGATGCCGGGGGTCACCAACCATCTCTACATGACGTTCAAGAAGCCCGGTACCTATCCGGTCCGATGCCTCGAGCTCTGCGGGCTTGATCACACACTCATGACATCGGCAATCATCGTCAAGCCGGCGAAGGGCTGACAGCCATGACCACGATTCCCATCACACCACAGGCCCCGGCTGCACCACAGTGGTCGACGCACGCCAACGAGGCGAACCGCCGGATGACCGCCATCTGGGTCGTCACCGGCGGCGTACTGCTCGCCGGGCTGGCGCTCCTCGGCCTGCTGCTGCGGCTCACCCAGAGCACGGGTGTTCTCCCCGACCGGTGGTTCTACGCCATCCTCACCCTGCACGGCGCTGGGATGGTCGCGGTCACTTTGATGGCACTCGCTGCGACGGTTTGGTACATCGTCCGTGACGAACTCCCACTTTCGCACCGCGTCAACGTCACGATCTACTGCCTCGCGGTCACCGCGGCGGTGCTCGTCGTGATCGCGACCTTGGCAGGGCACTTCGGCACCGGTTGGACCTTCCTCTACCCGTTACCTTCACACCCGGGCCCATCCGCGGCAATGGGCGGTTGGAATCCCGCCTGGTCATACTTGTACGAGGTCGCGGTCGCGCTCGTTGCCCTGGCCTTCGCCCTCTGGGGCGCCGAGATCTTGCGCGCAGGCGTTGTCCGGTTCGGCAACCCCGGCAGGATGTTCGGGCTCGACCTGGTGAGTGGGCACTCCAAGCCGGGTGACCCCAACACCACGACGCCGTCGATAATCGCGGCCGGCGTCATGGCCGTCAACGGTGTCTTCACGGTGATCCCCGGAGCGGTCATCGTCATCCTGATGCTGATCAACAACGCGAACACCTCGTTCACGATGCCCGCGCTGTTCGCGAAGGAGTTGATCTACTTCACCGGCCACATGCTAGTCAACTTCGACATCTACCTCGGGGCGGCGATCGCGTACGCCGTCCTTCCGGCCTACGCGAAGCGACCGTGGCAGGCCAACCGAGTACTGGTGCTGGCCTGGCTGAGCACGATGATCCTGATCATCTTCCCGTACTTCCACCACCTCTACATGGACTTCGCACAGCCGACCGGGCTGGCGATCGTCGGCCAGGTGGCGTCGTACGCCTCAGCGCTGCCGTCGGCGGTGGTCACGATATTCGGTGGCGTGCTGCTGGTCTACCGGTCCGGGATGAAGTGGACTCCGGCACCGCTGTTCCTCTTCGCCGGCTTCGCAGGCTGGACGATCGGAGGCGTCGGCGCACTCATCGACTCCACCCCGTCGGTGAACGAGTACTTCCACAACACTTTGTGGGTGCCGGGCCACTTCCACACGTACATGGCCCTCGGCGCGGTGATGTTCCTCCTCGGCGGCGTCTACCATGCGACACCGTTGATCGCAGGGAAGCCGCTCTCCGAACGGATCGGCAGCATCGGAGCAAGGTTCATCCTGACCGGTGGCTGGATCGTGGTCCTCACCTTCTTCGCCTCCGGCGCAATGTCGATCCCCCGCCGATACGCGCATGTCTCCATTCCGAGATTCGAGGCCATGGCGACCATCGGCCTCGTCGGGGCCTGCATCGCCGCGATCGGAGTCCTGATGATCGCCGGAGATGTGCTCCGTGTCTACCTGCCCGGCCTGTCTCCCCAGGTGCCCTCTCCCCCGGTCCCCGCACCGCCTCTCGAAGAGGTTCCTTCATGACCGAGCAGGCGCGGACGACGACCTACGGCGTGCCGCCGGCTCATCCATTGGGCCTGGACGTCACGATGCCGATCGGTCGCCTGCCGGCGGCCCGGCAGATCGTGGCGGACTACGTCCGCCTCACGAAGCCCCGCATCATCTCCCTTCTCCTGCTCACGGCGATCTGCGGGATGTACGCCGCCGCGCGCGGGCCGGTGCCGTGGCGGGTGCTCGTCGCTCTCTGTTGCGCGGGCTACCTCGCCCCCGGTGGAGCCAACGCGATGAACTGCGCTTTCGACGGCGACATCGACAAGATCATGACCCGGACCAGCGGCCGCCCGGTCCCGTCGGGCCGCATCTCTCGCCCGGTGGCCTTCGGCTACGGCGTCCTGCTCAATGTGGTCGCCGCGATCTGGCTCGCGCTCGCCACGAACCCCCTTGCGGCGGGCCTCGCGCTGGCCGGCTCGATCTGGTACGTCGGCGTGTACACGATCTGGCTCAAGCGCCGGTCGAAGGAGAACATCGTCATTGGAGGCGCTGCCGGGTGCTTCCCCGTACTCGTCGGCTGGGCCGCCGCCACCGGGTCACTCAGCCTCACCGCCTTCCTTCTCGCCGCGGTCGTGTTCTGCTGGACGCCGCCACACTTCTGGTCGCTCGCAACTCTGCTCCGTGACGACTACCGGCAGGCACACGTTCCCATGCTTCCGGTGGTGGCTCCCGACTCCCAGACATCGCTGCGGATGATGCGCTACGCGGTCGCCACGCTCGTGGTCAGCATCCTGCCGGTCCTGTGGGGCGGGCTGGGGGTTGCATACCTCGTCGTCGCGGTCCTGGCCGGCGTACGCCTGTGCCAGCTCACCTGGGCATGTCGTAGCCGGCTCGATGCACGTGCCGCGGGCCGGCTGTTCGGCTACTCGCTCATGTACCTTGCCATCATCTTCCTGGCCGCTGCCCTCGATCAGGTCTTCACCGCACCTGTCTTCCACCTATGAGATGAGGACCCAGCAGTGGGTGGCGGACTGATGTTCACGGGAGAACAGGTCCCGGCCCCGTTCTCCCTCGGCTCGCTCCTCGACGGCTGGTCCTTCGAGCCGCTCGTCATCGTCCCGGTCGTGGTCATCGGCCTGCTCTACCTGATGGGCTACGCCCGGGTCCGACAGCAGGCCAGACCAGTGTTCCCGGCGTACCGGGCGGGGATGTTCCTGGCCAGCCTCGCGCTCGCGGTGATCGCCGTGGATGGCCCGTTCGACACCTACTCCGACGTCGACCTGGCCACCCACATGGGGCAGCACCTGGTGCTCCTCTACCTGGTAGCTCCACTCGCGGTGCTCGGTGCACCGGTCACCGTGGCGCTGCGGGCGCTCTCCGCCCAGGACCGCTCCCGGTTCCTCCTCCCGGTCCTGCACAGCCGCACCGCTTACGTGCTCACGCGACCATGGGTCGTCGGCATCTTGTACGCCGTCGACCTGATCGGGACCCACTTCACCGCCTGGTACAACCTCTCCCTCTACCATGCGCACGTCCACGAGCTCGAGCACCTGAGCTACTTGGTCGTCGGGATCCTCTTCTGGGGGGTCGTCCTCGGTGTCGAGCCGATCCACCCCCGCCCGTCCCCACCGCAACGCATCATGCTGGTCGTCCTCATCATGCCGGTGATGGTCATCATCTCGCTCGTGTTCATCCTCGCCACCCACCCCCTGTACCCCTACTACCCGGCCCTGCCGGCCCCGTGGGGCGGTCGCGCCTTCGCCATGCAGACCCAGGCGGCCGCGGGCGCGATCATGTGGATACCGTCGGGGCTGTTCACCCTCGGTGCCGTCCTCTACATCGCCGTTCACTGGTTCAGGCAGGAGGAGGCCAAGCAGCTCAGGCTCGAGACGTTGCAAGACGAGCACGAACGGTCGCACACCTCGTGATCCGTCGCCCCCTGGTCTCTCCCCGGGCGTTCCGCCAGGTCGCGGTCGTGGCAGCCGTCCTCCTCGGCGCCATCGTGGTCACGGGTGCGACCGTGCGGCTGACCTCCTCCGGACTGGGCTGTCCGACCTGGCCCAAGTGCACGGACACCTCTCTTGTCGCGCCCGCCAGGTACCACGCCCTGGTCGAGTTCACGAACCGGATCATCACCATCCTGGTGGGGGTCTTCGTCGGTCTCGTGGCGCTCGCATCACTGCTGCGTGCGGAACGCAGGGCGGACCTCACCTGGCTCGCGTGGAGTCTCGTCGCCGGCTTCTGCGGACAGGCCGTCATCGGCGGTCTCTCCGTGCTCTACCGTCTCGCGCCGCCCTGGGTGATGGCACACTTCCTGCTCTCGATGCTCCTCATGTGGGCGGCGCTCGTCCTCGTGCACCGCGCCAACCCCGCCTGGCGGCCCACCCAGCCCAAGGTGCGCCGCGAGCTGCTGTTACTCGGCCGGCTGCTCGTGGTGGTCGCCGGTTGCGTACTCATCCTGGGCACCATCACGACGGGTGCGGGCCCCCACGCCGGTTCCGGAGCCCATGTCCAGCGGCTGCACATCTCCCTGCTGCGTATCACGCAGCTGCACGCGGACTCGGCGCTCCTGCTTACCGGCCTCATCGTGGCCACCGTCGTCGCGATCCGGATCAGCGACGCTCCGCCGACGGTGCGCCGGCGGTCCTACTGGCTGGTCGGCGCCGTCGTCACCCAGGTCGCGATCGGTTACACGCAGTACTTCCTCAACCTGCCGCCGAGCGTCGTCGAGCTGCACGTCGCGGGCGCCACCGTCTTGTGGAGCACCACAGTGTGGCTCCAGCTCGGCTACACCGCCCCAACGCGCCAGACGGGGGGTATGGCCCCGGCGCCATCGCCCGCCGAGACGGCCCCCGCGGACGGCGTCGGCGCGTCGGAGCGTCGGGCCGCCTTAAGCCTGGCCTCACCCACGGCGGCCGCCTCGGTAGGGTGGCCGAAGGTGGACACCCCCGCGCGACCGCGCGCCGTTGAAATCGAGGGCACTCCCGATCCTGGTACCGATCAGCCGTACTGACGCGCCGCGCCCCCGTCGGCACGGGCGCACGATGAGCGCAAAGGCCGGGATGGTTGTTGTCTTGCTGGTGTTCGCCGCCTGCAGCTGTACTTCGCCGGCGTCGCCCCGCAGCCGGTCCACTGCGCCGGCGGGTCCCACGGCATCCGATACGGAGCGGCCAGCGCAGCAGCCGGACCAGGCGGCCTGCCCGTCCGGTGACGGTACGCCGATCGTCGGAATCCCGATCCTCATGCTCCCCTGCCTCACCGCCGCCGGGCCGAATGTAAGCGTCTCCTCCGTCCACGGACGGCCGGAGGTCATCAACATCTGGGCGTCATGGTGCGGGCCGTGCAAGCAGGAGACGCCGCTGCTGCAGCGCGTCCACGCGGCGATCGGGCACCGGGTGCTCTTCCTCGGCGTCGACGTACGGGACACGCGCTCGCGGGCGCTGGCGTTCCTCGCCTACTACGGCGTCAGCTACGCGCAGGTCTTCGACTCGGGCGGCCGGTTCCCGCTCTCATTGCACCTCGCGGGCGTCCCCAACACGCTCTTCGTCGATGCCGCCGGCAAGGTCGTCTACCGCCGGATCGGCGCGCTCGACGAGCAACAGCTCCGGATCGGCCTCGCTCGCGCCGGCGTGCGCCTATCCAGCCTGCCCGGCGGCTGACTCGCGGGCCACGTGTCGGGCGTCGGTCTGGCCCTCCGCCGGCCCGCGGCGGCACGGTCCCCATTCGCTGACCTGCAATTGCCCTTCGACAGGGCGGATGACGACGGTGGCCAGGGTGCCGTGCCGCAGCAGCGGTGCCGTCGCCGGATCGGGGTGTGCGCAAACGCCGTAGCCGTGGCCGGGGTGGTCATCCATCACCGCCAGCACCCGGTCCTCGGTCGGCGGCACCGGCCCGGCGAGCCCGTCGACGAGCGCGGCGTACCGGAGCCTGGTGCCGGGGCCGATCGTCGCCGCGATGCAGCCGGGAGCGCCCTGCGGCGAGAGGAAGTGGTTGGTCCGCACCAGCAGCCCGGCACCGTCCGGCGGCAGCAGGCCGCGGCCGCCGGGGAACGCCTCGATCGACACCGCCCGGCCGCCGTGAGCATGCCCCTCCACGAGCGTGATTGCGCTCGACGCAGACACCGGGGCGCCGGTGACCAGCTCCGTCGCCGAGTCGAGGTCGCCGGCCGTGTCCAGCACCTGCCGGCTCAGGACGTGGAGCGGGACGCCGATCGGCGGCTGCCCGTCCAGCTCGTGGCGAAGCATATTGAAGAGCACCCCGACGCCGGCCGAGCTGACCCCGATCTTGCCCACCACGCCGTACTCGGTGACGGTCTCCACCCGCCGGCCGTCGGGGTGCGGGATGGTCCAGTGGACCCAGCCGTCGGACATCGCCAGGTACCAGTCCCAGGTCTGCACCGCGATCGGCGGCGCCGCGGGCGGCAGCACGACGACCGTGGAGCACTCCATCCGCCGCGGGTTAGCCACGGCCAGCACCTCGGTGCGGGCGTTGACCGCCCCGAGGAGCTCGGGGTCGACATGGGCACCCGCCGCCATCCCGGCAATCTCGTCGGCCAGCGCGGGCGCGAACTCGCGGGTGCGCTCGAGGGCCAGCCGTCCGAGCGGCATGGGGTCGAAGCTGTGGCCGGCGGCGGCCTCGAACAGCCGTCCGTACGCCGCTACCGTGCGGCCCACCTCCGCCCGGTGCACGGTGCCGAACTCCAGCCCGCGCTCGGATGGCGGCAGGACCGACGAGGTGAACGTCCGGGGCACCCCCCAACCGTACGGCGGTCGAAGCCAGTCCTGCGGTTGACCCCGCTCCGCCGCCACCAGGCCCCCAGCAGCCAGGCTCAGCGCTACCACCAGACGCCCCGGGCCGGCGCGGCACTTGACACGCCCCCCCGGGCGTATATCAGAGAAGGGCGAAGACGTCGCCTCGCAGCCCAAGCAGATGGACGTTGAGACGATGCGAAACCTGCAGGATGGGAGACGACACACTGCCCGCAAACGCCAGCAACGCCGCCGTCGGTGCGGGTACACCCGACTCGCCCGCCGCCGCTGTCGCGGGCGGATTTCAGTTGGCTTTGACCAACCACGTATTGCTTTGTTCTACACCGGAGAACTTGTGCGGTGCTCCGATTCTCTACCCCAACGCCCTCTTGCGCGATATCGGGCAGATAGCTGAGCGCTACGCAACCGCCGGGTCAGACGTAGACGAGCCAGAACTTCGAACCGTCTGGGACACCGAGCCAATCAGGTATGAGTTCGGCGCCCGGCTCCAACACGGAACGGTGACTCTCAGACTTACGCGATTGGCGTCCGACTGGTTTAGCGAGCCGCGGGAGCTACTCCGCGCGAGATGCGATTCGAGGGACTTTATCCGGGCGGTTTCGGACATGCTGAGTTTAGCGCCCGATCAGGCGGCTCCTGACCCGGATGCGACCGGTCCGCTGTGAGACTTTCCTAAAGACGTACGGCAACGACTCCGGGCGTACGTTCCTTCTAGTGTGACAGCTCCCAGCCAAGCCGCTACGAGGTCGGACGCAATGAAGCTTCTAATGTCTTTCGACATGACGTCCGCTCGTAGGTGTGTTTTCTGCGTTCGGTCGCTCTCCCAGAGCTTCGGGGCGAGGATCTGGGCGCACGAAGCGAGTCCGGTACCGAACCTCCCGCTACAGGAGCTCAGTCAGGCTGCGGAGGCATGTGCGGACCCTGGATTCACTGGAGACTTGCACATTATCTGGACCAGAACACGGGTGTACCTCGTCACGATTCGCATTCACGATGACGCGACCGAGTTCACCATCCAGCGCGTCAACTCGACCGCACCCGACGAGTCGGCGGTACTGTTTCAGGTTCAGACGAGCCGCGTCGACTTCATACGAGCAACGGCACGCATGCTTGACTCGGTGGACCGAGCCGAGTACGCGCGATTCTACGAGCCATCGCCCTCGGCGCCCTGGGCTGCACGCTCGGTCTACCGGTTTCCCAGCGAGACTCAACAGCACTTGCACAACTATCTCCAAGACCACGAGGCGGCACCCTGATCCAACAACGTGACCGGCCAAGAGGCGGTTGAGCTTGTCGTCCCCGGACGTTCACCAGCGCCGCTGGTTTCGAGCCGGCCGCTGCGCGGCCTACTCAACCACTGCGACCGGCGGCGACTTCAGTAGCGGCGGCGAGGTCAGTACGGCGTGCCGATGCGGCGCCACTTGCGGCCGCCGGTGCCCGGCTCGTTGGGGTGGCCGGCTCGCTTCGAGCGGTAGACGATGTACGGCCGCCACAGGTACCACAGCGGGTAGCTCCAGGCGTGCACCAGCCGGGTGAACGGCCACAGCAGGAAGAGCACCCAGGCAGCGACGGCGTGCACCTGGAAGACGACCGGCGCCTGCTCGGCCAACGAGACGCTGGCGTTGCCGGCGAACAAGCCGCGGAACCACACCGCGATGGTCGACCGGTAGTCGAAGCCCATCGGCGCGTTGATCGCGGTGACGGCGATGCCGAGGCCAACCATGACCCCTAGTGCGATCAGGGCAACCCAGTCGACCTTGCTGGTCTGCGCCCGCACCCGCGGCACGAACAGCCGCCGGGTGGCGAGAATGCCGACGCCGAGGATCACCAGCCCGGCCGCCAGGAGCCCGGCCGCCGCCGCGAACAGGTGGTAGACACTTTCGTTGATCCCGATCGCGTTGATCCACGACTCGGGGATCAGGATCCCGATCACGTGTCCACCGATGGCTGCGAACGTCCCGTAGTGGAACAGCGGGCCGCCCCACTTCAGCCGTTTGTGCTCTTGGAGCTCGGTCGAGTACGACGTCCAGCCGAACTGGTCGTACCGCCATCGCCAGATGTGCCCGAGAATGAAGACCGCCATCGCGACGTAGGGCAGGATGACCCACCAGAAGTAGCTCCAGGCGGCGCTCACCTGGCCACCTCACCGCGATCCGCGCCGGCACCGTAGCCGGACAGGTACTCCGGCGGCGCGAACGGCTCCAGGCCGACCTCCTCTCGCGGCGGACCGGACTCCCAGGCGCGGGCCACCAGCGCGAGCTCCCGCCGGCCCAGCCCGGGCAGGTGCTCGCACACCGCGGCCACCACGTCGGCGTACGGCGTGCCGGCCCGGTCCAGGCCGCGCCGCAGCAGCTCGAGATCCAGCCGGTGGCTGCGCAGCAGCCGTTCGCCGGCCGGACACAGGTCCGCGAACTCGAGCACCATCGGGAGGTAGTCGGGCAGCTCGTCCTCGGAGGGCACGAAGCCGGCGGCGCGGTAGGCGGTCTTGAAGGTGAGCATGGACATGCCGCGCTTGCGCGTGTCGCCGTACCGCGGGTAGGTGAGGTACAGCGTGCAGCGCCGGCGCAGGTCGAACGTCTCGACGTAGTGCTGCGCCACGACGCCCGGCGGCGTCTCGGACAGCCAGCAGAGGAAGCGGCCGAAGGCGGCTCGCCCGGCGCGGCTCGGCACGCCCTCGGACGCCGTCCGCAGCCGGTCCGGGTCGGACACCAGCCCAGTGGAGGGGTACTGCAGCAGCACCGAGGCGAGCTTGTAGGCGCTCACCGGTCGAGCCGCCGAGGTCACCGCGGCCCCTCGGGGAACAGGTGCGGCGTCGCCCCCTGGCCGTCCCAGCCGAACAGGTTGAAGTGCTCTCGGCCGTCGTCGGCAGTGAACGTCTGGCTGCCGCCCGCGGGGCCCGCCGGGTGGAACTCCCCCACGGACGGGGCGCCGCCCATCCCCGGGCCACCCTCGACGTCGAGAGAGCAGAAGAGCTGCTCGTGCTGTGCCGCCAGGCGGCCGGCGTCCTCCGCGTGCGCCTTCGGGATGACGTAGCGGTCGTCGTACTTGGCGATGGCGAGCAGGCGGTAGAGGTCGTCGAGGTCGGCGCTCGTCGCGTCGACCGACGCCGGGAGTCGCTCGTCCGCTGGCAGCCCGAGCTGGGCGGCGCGCATCAGTGCCCGGATCGCTGACAGCTTGCGCAGCACCGTGCGAACTACGTCGACCTTGCCGGCGGTGAACAGGTTCGCGAGGTACTGCAGCGGGATCCGCAGCTCGTCGATGGTGGCGAACACCTGGTCGGGGTCGCTTTCGTCCTTGCCGTAGGCGGACACGACGTCGGCGACGGGCGACAGCGGCGGGATGTACCAGACCATCGGCAGCGTCCGGTACTCCGGGTGCAGCGGCAGCGCCACCCGATGCCGTACGGCGAGCTCGAAGACAGGTGAGCGGCGGGCCGCCTCGAGCCAGTCGGCGTGGATCCCCTGCCGAGCCGCCTCGGCCGCCACCTCCGGGTCGTTCGGGTCCAGGAACACCGAGAGCTGGGCATCGTAGAGGTCCTGGACGTCGGGGGTGGTCGCGGCGTCGAGGACGCGGTCGGCGTCGTACAGGACGAGCCCGAGGTAGCGCAGCCGGCCCACGCAGGTCTCAGAACAGATCGTCGGCTGGCCGGACTCGATGCGCGGGAAGCACAGCGTGCACTTCTCCGCCTTGCCGGTGCGGTGGTTGAAGTAGACCTTCTTGTAGGGGCAGCCGGACACGCAGAACCGCCAGCCGCGGCAGCGGTCCTGGTCCACGAGCACGATCCCGTCCTCGGTCCGCTTGTACATGGCACCGGACGGGCAGGACGCGACGCACGACGGGTTGAGGCAGTGCTCGCAGATGCGCGGCAGGTAGAACATGAAGGCCTGCTCGAACTCGAGCTTGACCTGGTCCTGCAGGCCGGCCAGGTTGGGGTCGGCCATGGCCATCTCGGGCGCCCCGGCGAGATCGTCGTCCCAGTTCGACCCCCAGCTCATGTCCATGTCACGGCCGGTCAGCGCGGAGATGGAGTGCGCGCTCGGGTTGCGGGTGCCGAGGGGAGCGCTGATCACGTCGCCGTAGTTGTAGGTCCACGGGTCGCCGTAGTCGTCGATGCTCGGCAGGTCTGGGTTGTAGAAGATCGACAGCAGCTTGCGCAGCCGGCCCCCGGCCTTCAGCTGCAGCCGGCCCTTGCCGTCGAGCGTCCAGCCGCCATGCCACTGCTCCTGGTCCTCGTACCGCTTCGGGTAGCCGATGCCGGGCTTGGTCTCCACGTTGTTGAAGTAGACGTACTCGGTGCCCGGGCGGTTGGTCCACACCTGCTTGCACGTCACGGTGCAGGTGTGGCAGCCGATGCACTTGTCCAGGTTCATCACCATGGCCACCTGCGCCATGACCCTCATCGGCAATCACCTTCGCGTGCACCGGACGGCGGGCTTCCGGGGCGCCGTCGACGCGGCAACCAGCCTCGCTCGCAGCTGCTCGCTCGGCGGCCAGGCCCATCCACGCCGCGCCGCTCGACGCCCCTCGCGCCCGCCTTGCTCCACAAGGCCGACTCGCCCACCGGCCTCATCAGTACTCGACCTCCTGGGCGCGGCGGCGGATGACAGTGATCTCGTCGCGCTGGTTGCCGGTCGGCCCGTAGTAGTTGAAGCCGTAGGAGAACTGGGCGTAGCCGCCGATCATGTGCGTCGGCTTGACCACCAACCGGGTCAGCGAGTTGTCGCCGCCGCCGTGCCAGCCGGAGATCTCCGACTTCGGCACCATCAGGTGCCGGTCCTTGGCGTGGTACATGAAGACGGTGCCGGCCGGCATCCGGTGCGTCACCACCGCACGGCAGGCCACCACGCCGTTGCGGTTGAAGGCCTCGATCCAGTCGTTGTCGTGTACTTCGATCTTCGCCGCGTCCACCGGGCTCATCCAGATCACCGGCCCGCCACGGAACAGCCGGAGCATGTGGAGGTTGTCCTGGTACTCCGAGTGGATCGACCACTTCGAGTGCGGCGTCAGGTACCGCACCGTGATCTCGGGCCGGCCCTCGTCGTGCACTCCCTGGTCGCCGAAGTGGCGCACGTAGTCCAGCGGCGGCCGGTACGTCGGCAGCGCCTCGCCGTACTCGTGCATCCAGTCGTGGTCGAGGAAGAAGTGCATCCGGCCGGTCAGCGTGTGCCACGGCTTGTCGCGCTCGACGTTGACGACGAAGGGGGCGTAGCGCCGGCCGCCGGTCTCGCTGCCCGACCACTCCGGGGAGGTGATGACGGCCCGCGGCTGCACCTGGATGTCGGCGAAGGTGATGCGTTCGCCCGAGCGCTCCTCGGCCAGGTCGGCCAACCTGGTGCCGGTCCGCTCCTCGAGTGCCCGCCACGCCTGTACGGCCACCTCCCCGTTGGTGGTGCCGGAGAGCGCGAGGATCGCCTCGGCCAGGTGGATGTCACGGCTCAGCCGCGGCCGGCCGGCAGCCACCCCGGCGCGCACTGTCCCGTTGGCCCGGCGCAGGTAGTCGACCGCGCGGGCCGGCTTCCAGCTGACGCCCTTGACCGACGTACCCGCCGTCTCGACGAGCGGCCCGACCGCCGCCATCTTCGCCGCCACCGCACCGTAGTCGCGCTCGATGCTGACCAGGCGCGGCATGGTCACGCCCGGGACCGGCTCGCACTCCCCGGCCTTCCAGTCCAGCACCCGACCGGCGGGCTGCGCGGTCTCGTCCGCGGTGTCGTGCATCAGCGGGGCTGCCAGTACGTCGGTCCGCGTGCCCAGATGGATGGCAGCGAGGCGCGAGAACTCCTCGGCCAGCAGCCGGAACGCGTCGAAGTCGGTGCGAGCCTCCCAGGGCGGGGCGATCGCGGGGTTGAAGGAGTGCACAAAGGGGTGCATGTCCGTGGTGGAGATGTCGTGCTTCTCGTACCAGGTGGCCGCCGGCAGCACGATGTCGGAGTAGCTGCCGGTGCTCGTCATCCGGAAGTCGATGGTGGTGACGAGGTCCAGCTTGGCCCGCGGCGCCGGGTCTCGCCAGACCACCTCGGCCGGCCGCAGCTCCGGCGGCGACTCCTCGGCGCGGACCGCGTCCTCGATGCCGAGCAGGTGGCGCATGAAGTACTCCATGCCCTTGCCCGAGGAGCCCAGCAGGTTGGCCCGCCACACCGTCATCACCCGCGGGAAATTGACCGGGTTGTCGGGGTCCTCGGCCGCGAACCGCAGCCGGCCGGCGCGCAACTCGGCGACGACGTGCTCCTCGACGGACCGGCCCGCGGCCGCCGCCTCGTCGGCCAGGTCGAGCGGGTTGCGGTCGAACGCGGGATGAGACGGCTGCCAGCCGAGCCGGGTGGCCAGCGCCAGGCAGTCGACGAAGCTCCGGCCGGCGAAGCGACCCTGTCCCAAGGGGCTGGCCAGCTCGGCGGCACCGAAGCGCTCGTAGCGCCACTGGTCGGTGTGCGTGTAGAAGTACGACGTCCCGGTCATGTGCCGGGTGGGCCGCTGCCAGTCGAGCCCGAAGGCCATCTGCTGGAAGCCGTTGAGCGGGCGCACCTTCTCCTGGCCGACGTAGTGTGCCCAGCCGCCGCCGTTCACACCCTCGCAACCGCACAGCATGACCAACGTGAAGAACGTCCGGTAGATCTGGTCGGAGTGGAACCAGTGGTTGGTGCCGGCTCCCATCGCGATCATCGAGCGGCCCTTGGACAGCTCGGCGTTGCGAGCGAACTCGCGCGCCACCCGGACGGCCGCCGCCGCCGGGACCGAGGTGATGGCCTCCTGCCACGCCGGCGTGTACGGCGCCGGGTCGTCGTACCCGGTTGGCCACTCCCCCGGCAGGCCGTCCCGCGGTACGGCGTACTGCGCCATCAGGAGGTCGAAGACCGTCGTCACCAGGTGTCCGCCGACGCGTACGGCGGGCACGCCGCGGCGCACCGCCGAACCCCCCTCGGTGTCGCCCACGTCGAAGCGGGGAAGGTCGACCTCGACGGCCTCGCCCTGGCGGTCGAGCACGGTCAGCAGCGGGTCGACGCCGCCCAGGTCCAGGTTCCAGCGCCCGATGCCACTGCCGGAGTAGCGGAAGCCGAGCGAGCCGTTCGGCACCACCGGCTGTCCGTCGGAGCCGAGCAGCACCGTGCGGTGGGCGGCCGCCTCGTCGGTGTCGCCGAGGTCTGCCGCGCTGAGGAACCGGCCGGGGACGTAGGCCCCGTCCGAGCCCGGGCGCAGGGTGACCAGGAAGGGCAGATCGGTGTACTTCTTCACGTAGCCGTCGAAGTAGGGGACGGTCCGGTCGCGGAAGAACTCGGTGAGGACCACATGTCCCATCGCCATCGCCAGCGCGGCGTCGGTGCCCGGTGCCGCCGGCAGCCAGTCGTCGGCGAACTTGGTGTGGTCGGAGTAGTCCGGGCTCACCACCACGACCTTCTGGCCCCGGTAGCGGGCCTCGGTCATGAAGTGGGCGTCCGGCGTCCGGGTGATGGGAAGGTTCGTGCCCCAGATCATCAGGTACGACGAGTTCCACCAGTCGCCGGACTCCGGCACGTCGGTCTGGTCGCCGAACACCTGCGGGGAGGCGATCGGCATGTCGGCGTACCAGTCGTAGAACGACAAGATCGTGCCGCCGATCATCGACAGGAAGCGGGTCCCTGCGGAGTAGGAGACCTGCGACATGGCGGGGATCGGGGAGAAGCCCACTACCCGGTCGGGCCCGTAGGTCTTGACCGTGTGCACGTGCGCCGCGGCTATCAGCTCGACCACCTCAGGCCAGCTGGAGCGAACGAACCCGCCGCGGCCGCGGGCGTCCTTGTATCTGGCCACCCGCTGCGGGTCGGCCATGAGGTCGGCCCATGCGTTCACGGGGTCGGCCAGCCGAGCCCTCGCCTCCCGCCAAAGCTCGAGCAGCGGACCGCGCACGTAGGGGAAGCGGACCCGCGACGGCGAGTAGGTGTACCAGGAGAACGAGGCGCCCCGCGGGCACCCGCGCGGCTCGTACTCCGGCGAGTCCGGGCCCACCGAGGGGTAGTCGGTCTGCTGGGTCTCCCAGGTGATGATCCCGTCCTTGACGTAGACCTTCCACGAGCACGACCCGGTGCAGTTGACGCCGTGGGTGGAGCGCACCTCCTTGTCGTGCCGCCAGCGCTCGCGATAGAACTCCTCGGCCCCGCGGCTGTCAGTGCGATGCACCTCGCGGAAGCCTTTGGACGGCGTACCCGGGACGAAGAACTGGGCCCGGCGGAGCAGCGACTCGACCGGCTCCCCCGCCGGCAGCAGCGGCGCCAGCTCACCGGTTGCGGTGGGCGCCGCGGGGGGGCCGGCGGGACCGAGCTCGGGGGAGCCGGCTGGGTTGCTCACCTGCCACCTCGGCTCCCTCGTCCGCACGATGCAGTCCTGACGCTACACGGCCGGTGCCCGCCACCGCATCCGGTAGTCGCGAGTTTCTTGTGAAAACGCGGGAAACCCGGGCCCGGCAGCTAGGCGCCCGCGGCCGGGCCCCGCACGAGCGCGGTCAACTCGTCCAGGCGACGCACCAGGTCGTCGTACCGCTGCTGCGAGGCGTCCGGCCGCCGCGGTACGACGACCACCTTGCCGCTCGGCTCGAGCCGGGCCGAGTCGATCTCGTCCAAGCTCTCCACACCCGCCTCCTGCGCCACCACGAGAAGGTCGTCGTCGGTCATTCCCTCCCGTCGCATCGAGTGGATGTCGATCACCCCGCCTCGGACCAGCACGGTCGCGGTCCCCTCCACCAGGCGGCGCAGCCGGGCCTGCCGGAACAGCACGAACGCGAGCGAGCCGTTGACGACGAACAGCACCGCCGCCCCAAGCACCGCTCCGGTCACCGAGCTGTCGTTGCCGATCAGACCGTTCTGAACGGCGTTCGCGACCGCCAGCAGGACGACGAAGTCCAGCGTGTTCAGCTGGGCGAGCTCCCGCTTGCCCGCGACCCGCAGCGCAAGCACCAGGAAGGCGTATATCAGGACCGCCCGGATCACCTTGTCCAGGGCCGGCTCCCCAAGCGTGAAGATGTCATGCCACATGTGCGCACACTAGTGCCGCGCGCGCCCACCCCCACGGAACCGAGCACGCGGGTGGGTAAGTCCTTGGCCCACCCGACAAGAGCGGTCCCGGTCTGCCCGGTTGTCGAACCGGCCGGGCCATCCCCTACCGTCCCTGCAAGGCATCCGTTCCGTCGGGGGAGTCTGGTATCCCCAACTCGTCGCCGAAGTCAGAGTAAGTCGTTGCAGACTTCATTCAGGAATGCCTAGCGATGAGCGGAATCCAACTTCATCGGTGTTCGAGAGCAGCTCCCGAAGGACTGCCTCCCGCTTGCGGGCCTTAGACTCACGACGATATCGGAACCGGGAGCCGTGCATGCGAGACCGAGCCCCGACCGAAGGCGGGCCGCGCACCGGAAGGCGGGCCCCCTGGCCATCCGGTCGGCCGCGTCAGATCCGGGCGAATGTGGAAGGCGGTCCGATGGGCCTGGCGCACCCCGACCGACCCCGAGAAAGCCCACCGGTTCTGCTGAGGACCGACCCTGGGTACCGCCCTGGGCACCGGCATGCGCGATCACGGGTCGAGCCCGAGGCGCGACAGCCGGCCCGTGGCCAGGCGGCGTCCAGGGCCAGTCAAACAACGTCGAAACTCCTTGTCCACAAGGGGTTCCTCGGACCCGGAACTGTCGGTGGTCCTCGGTAGGTTCGGGTCATGTTCGAGCCCGAGGACACCCACCGGCACAGCCACGGCCCGCGCGAGCGGTCGGGCCGGCAGGCCCCGGTCCAGCAGGCCCCGGGCGGAGCGCTGGGGCCCCGGGCACCGGTCGCCGTCGGCGGCCCGGGTGGCGGCGTGGGCGCGCAGGTGGCGCTGGCCCGCCACGACTCCCCGGCTCGCGGCGACCGCCACCTCGGGCTGGCCGCCGCGCTGGTCGACGAGATGCCCCAGACGCTGGCGGCGCTGGCGGCGCTGGCGGCCGGCCGGCTCAGCGAGTGGCGGGCCACCGTGCTGGCCCGCGAGACCGCCTGCCTGTCCGCCGCCGACCGCACCCGGGTAGACGCCGAGCTGGCCGGGGGGCTGGACGGGCGCGGGGACCGGGCGGTGGCCGCGGCCGCCCGCGGGGCGGCCTACCGCCTCGACCCGGCCGCGGTGGTGGCCCGGGCCCGGCACGCCCAGGGCGAGTGCCGGGTCGGCATCCGACCGGCCCCCGACACCATGGCCTACCTGACCGCGCTGCTGCCGGTCGCCGACGCGGTCTGCGCGTGGCGCTCGCTGGGCCGGGCGGCCGACGCCGCCCGGGTGAGCGGGGACCCCCGCGGGCGCGGGCAACTGATGGCCGACGCGCTGGTCGGCGCGGTCACCGGGCGCGACCCGGCGGTCGGCCCGGACGTGTGCGTCGACCTGGTGATGACCGACGCGGCCGCGCTCGGCGGCTCCGCCGACCCGGCCCGGGTGCCCGGCTACGGCCCGGTGCCGGCCGGCATCGCCCGCGACCTGCTGCGCGGGCGGCACCCGGCCGATCACGGCCGGGCCGGTCCGGGCGGTCGCACGGCGCAGGCCCGGGTCTGGGTCCGGCGGGTCTACGCCGACCCACACACCGGCCTGCCGGTGGCGGTCGACCCGGACCAGACCCGGCGGAGTGATCGAGACCACCACCCCGACCGGCCACAGCTACCAGAGCCGCCCGCCGCCGCTCCCCGGCTACCGGCCGGCCTGACCGGAGCATGCCGCCGGAGCGGTTCACCGGAAGGACCCAGCCGGCACAAGGCTCACGAACAGGCAGGTGCGAGGCGGGGTTCAGGTGCGGATGTGGAAGCCCGCCTCGCCGCTGGGCGGCTGCTCCGTGATGTCCAACCGGTCCACGACCGCCTCGCGCGGCCCCTGCTCGCACCAGCGGCACATCTCAGCCACCGTCGTGGCCGGTCCTTCGAACACGGCCTCGACGGCACCGTCAGGACGGTTTCGGACCCACCCGCCCACGCCGCGCTGCCGGGCCTCGCGCCGGCAGCTGTCGCGGAAGAACACCCCCTGCACCAGCCCGTGCACCACGACGCGCCGGGCTACCACCTCATCGGACCCGGCCACCGCTCAACGGTAGGCGCGATGTACGTCGTCGCGGGCGGACGCGCCCGGCTCCCAGTGCGCGATCCAAGGTCCGGTGCCCTCCGAGTTGTCGACGACACCCGCCTCGAGCCAGGTGAAGTCGCCGTCGAGAACACCGGCGGCGAGCCGGCCGTCGACGTGGTCGGAGTTGCGCCACAGTCGCTCGAACAGCTCCTCGACGCGCACCCGAGACTGCCGGCAGAACGCGTCGGCGAGCGCGTACGCCGCCTCGCCGCGGACCGGGTCGCCGGACCGGATCATCTCGGCCCGGGCGCACGACGCCGCCATGGCGAACAGCTCGGCCCCGATATCGACGATCCGCCCGAGGAATGCCTGCCGGTACTCGAGCTTCGCCTGCCACCGGCTCATCCCGTAGAACGTCTGCCGCGCCAGCTTCCGGGCTGATCGCTCGACGAACCGCAGGTGCCGCGCGAGCACGCCGAGCTCGTCGTACGACGTGGGCACCATCCCCTTGCCGGCGACCAGGTGCGGGAGCCAGCGGGCGTAGAAGCCGCTCGCCTTCACGGCGGCCCTGGCCTTGGCCTGCAGGTCGGCATCCGCCGACGCCAGGTCACCGGCGGCCGCCAGGTGTGCGTCGACCGCCTCCCGGGCGATCAGCAGGTGCATGATCTCCGAGGAGCCCTCGAAGATCCGGTTGATCCGCAGGTCGCGCAGCACCTGTTCGGCCGGCACCGCGCGCTCGCCCCGGGCGGCCAGCGAGTCGGCGGTCTCGTACCCGCGACCGCCGCGGATCTGGACCAGGTCGTCCACGATCTGCCAGGCCATCTCGCTCGCCCACAGCTTGGCCAGCGCCGCCTCGATCCGGATGTCCTTCGTGCCGGCGTCGTTGAGCTCCGCCGACAGCTCGAAGACGGCCTCCAGCGCGAACGTGGTGGCCGCGATGAAGGCCAGCCGCTCGCCGACCGCCTCGTGCCGCCCGACCGGCTTCCCCCACTGCACTCGGGCGTTGGACCACTCGCGGGCGATCTTCAGCGACCACTTGCCCGCTCCCGCGCACATGGCCGGGATCGACAGCCGTCCCGCGTTGAGCGTCGTCAGCGCGATCTTGAGCCCCTGGCCCTCGCGGCCGACCCGGTTGGCGACCGGCACCCGGACCTGGTGGAACCGGGTCACGCCGTTCTCCAAGCCCCTGAGGCCCATGAAGGAGTTGCGGTTCTCGACCGTGATCCCCGGGGAGTCCATCTCGACCACGAAGGCCGTGATCCCGCCGCGGCTGTCCCCGTGCGGTGGCACCTTGGCCATGATGACGACCAGCTCGGCGATCACACCGTTGGTCGTCCAGAGCTTTACCCCGTCGAGGATGTACGCCGAACCGTCCTCGCTGAGCACCGCCGTCGACGCCATCCGGGCGGGGTCGGAGCCGACGTCGGGCTCGGTCAGCAGGAACGCCGTGATGGCGCCCGCGGCGCAGCGCGGCAGGAACTCGCGCTTCTGCTCCTCGCTGCCGAACAGCTTCACGGGCTCGGGCACCCCGATCGACTGGTGCGCCGACACCAGAGCACCCATGCTCGGGTGCACCGAGCCGACCAGCATCAGCGCCCGACCGTAGAACAAGGTGGAGAGCCCGAGGCCGCCGTACTCGCGGGGGATCTTCATGCCGAACACGCCGAGCTCGGCCAGGCCCTTGAGGTAGTCGTCCGGAATCCGGTCCTCGCGCTCGATCAGCCGGCCGTCCAACGTGGCGCAGTACGCCTCCAGGCGGCTCAGGAAGTCCATACCGCTGGCCGCCTCGTCGCCAGCCGCCGCTCTCGGATGCGGATGGATCAGGGCGAAGTCGAAGTTGCCGAGGTAGAGCTCCTTGGCGAAGCTCGGCCGGCTCCACTCGGTCTCTCGGGCAGCCTCCGCCACCTCGCGAGCCTCCCGCTCGCTCACCTGGGCGCTCGGCGGCTCCACGGACTCGCTCCGGCTCGGCTCAACGTCGGTACTCATCGCATACCCCTCAAGGACGGCAAACGGACGACTCCTGACCTCTATGTTACTCGCTGGTAGGTCGCTGAACGCGGCCGTTCCCGATCACGGCGATACCGACTTGTGACCGCGATGACGGACCGGCGCGGCGCACCGGCGATAGCGTGGCGACGTGAGCGGCGGGCTCCGAGACCGAAGAGTGGCGCCGGTGGCACTGCTGGCCGCGCTCCTCGTCGTACTGGTGGTCTGGGTCTCGGCCTCGCACCCCGTCCGGATCTGGGGCGCGAGCCACCTGCCAAAGCCGCGGCCGCTGGACCTCCAACCGGCCGGGCATCACGCCGCCAGGCAGGTCGCGCAGCATCAGCAGCACGGGCCCCTCTCCGCCGGCCCATGGATCATCGACATCGGCGTGGCGGCTCTGGTGGTGCTGGCCCTGGGGCTGGCGATCTACCTGGCCACCGCCTACTGGCTTCGGCAACGGCGCGAGCGCAAGTACCCCAGGGCGCAGCCGACCGGGCCCGACCCGGAGGCGCTCGACGCCCTCGAGCTGCCCGACGAGCTCGCGGCCGCCGCCATGGCGGCCCGAACGAGGCTCGTCGAGAGCGGGGAGCCCCGCAACGCCATCGTCGCCTGCTGGCTCTCGCTGGAGGACGCCGCGGCCCATGCGGGTCTGGCCAGGCTGCCGGCGGAGACATCGGTGGAGTTCACCGCGCGGGTCCTCGCGCGGTTCAGCGTCGAGTACGCCGCCGTCGAGACACTGGCCGGCCTCTACCGCGAGGCCCGCTTCTCCAGGCACTCGATGACCGAGGCGCAGCGCCGGCGGGCGGCGGCGTCGCTGCGGAGCATCGAACGCGGCCTGCATCTGCTCATCCGGCTGCCGTCCCGAGGCTGATCCACCATGCGCCGGTGGATGAAGCGCCTGCTCGGGGCCGGCGTGGTCATCGCCGTACTGGTCGGCTTCTCCTTCCTCAGCGAGCGCACGTTTGCCCCCGCACTGCTGGTGCTCGGGGTGCTAGCGGCGTCCGCAGTCTTCTTCCTGGTCGCGGACGGGGCGGCGGAGATGCTCACCGTGCGCTGGACGATGCCACCGCGCTTCTCGTCGGCCGGGCATACCTTCGACCCGCGGTTCACCAGGCTCGCCCAGCAGCTGAGCGAGTCCTCCGACCGGGCCGGCGTCGCGATCGAGGTGCAGCGCAGCCTGGCTGTCATCGCCGACGACCTGTTGGCTAGCCGGTACGGTGTGGACCGGGCCCGCGACCCGGCCGCCGCCCGCGCCGTGCTGGGCGACTCGCTGAGCGACTACCTGGACCGGCCGCCGACCTACCCGCGCAACGGCTTCGGGCGCCAGGTCTCGGCCCTGCTGACCAGGCTGGAGGAACTGTGACCGACCTCGACCTCGCCGGCGTCTCCCGGCTGGCCGGGCAGGTGCTCGACTCCGTCGAGACCGCCGTGGTGGGCAAGCGGCAGCCGCTGTCGCTGGTCCTGGCGGCCGTGCTCGCCGGCGGCCACGTGCTGCTGGAGGACTTCCCCGGTCTCGGCAAGACCCTGGCCGGCCGCTCGTTCGCGCAGACCCTCGGGCTGCGCTTCAAGCGCGCGCAGTTCACCCCGGACCTGCTGCCCGCGGACCTGACCGGCTCCTTCGTGTACAACCAGAAGGAGGGCGAGTTCGCGTTCCGGGCCGGCCCGCTCTTCACCGGGATCCTGCTCGCGGACGAGATCAACCGCACCCCGCCGAAGACCCAGGCGGCGCTGCTCGAGGCGATGCAGGAGAGGCAGATCACGGTCGAGGGGCAGACGTTCGCTCTCGACCCGCCGTTCCACGTGCTGGCAACCGCGAACCCGGTCGAGTACGAAGGCACCTACCCGCTGCCGGAGGCACAGCTCGACCGGTTCCTGATGCGGGTTTCCTTCGGCTACCCCACCGAGGCCGAGGAGGTCGACGTACTGAGCCGCCGAATGGTGCGGCGGCAGGAGGAGCAGAACCTCGCCGCGGTCACCGACCCGCAGACGCTGCTCGCGATGCAGGCGGCGGTGGAGTCGGTGACCGTGGACCCCACCGTCACCCGGTACTGCGTGGAGCTGGCAGCCGCGACGCGCGGCCATCCGCACGTCCTCGTCGGCGCCTCGCCGCGCGGCTCCCTGGGGCTGATGCTGGCCGCCCGGGCCTATGCGGTCGTAAGCTGGCGGGACTACGTCGCCCCCGAGGACGTCAAGGCCGTGGCCCATCCCGTGCTCGACCACCGCATCACGATCAAGCCCGAGCTGTGGATGAGCAGCGCCTCGGGCCACAGCGTCGTGGCCGAGGTCCTACGCACGGTGCCCACTCCAAGCGCCCGCGAGGCGCTGCCCGCGCAGTGAGCCGATGAGCGGCCTGCCCGCCACCGCCCGTCGGTCGTCGCCGACGCCGTCGCCCAAGCCGAGCAGCTGGAAGCCGACTCCGGCACATGTGCGGGCCTGCCTGCTGGCCGTCGGCCTGCCGCTGGTGTCGCTGCTGCTGCACCGCCCGGACCTCGCGGTCATCGGCACCCCGCTGCTCGTCGTCGCGCTCTGGTCCGCCCTGACCCGTCCCCGCGAGGATCCGGTACTCAGCGCCCCCCGCGCCCTCGCGCCAGTGCGAGAGGGCGCGTCGGTGCGCTGGACCGCGCGGCTCTCTCCGGTGCCCGGGATGACCCAGGGAGCCCTTGTCTTCGAGCGGTCGGGACACCTGCAGCTCCGCCCGGCCGGCGGCGCGGTGGTGGTCGCAATCGACCCGACCGCCGCGGCTCCGGTGCTGCTGTCGGTGGGCGTGCGCTCCACGAGGTGGGGCGTCCGGCCGGTGGGCCGGGCGTTTGCGAGCGCGACCAGCAGCTGGGGGGCGTTCAGATGGAAGCGGGTGGAGCTCGCCGCCCGTCCGCTCACGACGCTGCCGCTGCCAGCGCTGTTCGACGCGGCCGCGCCGGCGCCCCGGCCGCAGGGGCTGGTCGGCCTGAACCGCTCGCCGCGGCCGGGGGACGGCACCGAGTTCGACACGATCCGGCCCTACCAGCAGGGCGACCGCCTGCGCCGGGTCAACTGGCCGGTGTCGTTGCGGACGTCCGTGCTGCACGTCACCTCGACGTACGCCGACCAGGACAGCGCGGTCATGTTGCTCGTGGACGCGAGCAATGACCTCGGCGCCAGCGGCGGCATCGACGGCGCCGCGAGCAGCCTCGACCAGACCGTCCGGGCGGCGGGTGCGGTGGCCGAGCACTTCCTCCGGCACGGCGACCGGGTGGGCATGCGGGTGTTCGGTCCGGCCGACGGGGTTCGCGTGATGCCGGCAGCCGGGCTCGCTCACCTGCGCAAGCTGCTCCAGCTGCTGGCCGAGACGAAGGTCGCCAGTCGCGAGTCGGCGGAGCCGGGCACCTTCCGGGTCGGCATCGGGGCCGGGACGCTCGTGCTCATGTTCTCGGCGTGCATCTCGGCGTCAGCGCTGGCCCAGACGGTGATGCTCGCCCGCCGCGGGCTCACGACCGTCGTCGTCGACACGCTGCCCGCGCATCTCGAGCTCGAGGGGGACCCGCTGGGTCTCGTGGAGGTCGCCTGGCGCATCCGTCGCCTCGAGCGCAGCATCCAGATGCGACGCGTGACGTCGGTCGGCATCCCGATCGTCGCCTGGCGCGGGCCGGGCAGCCTGGACCAGGTGCTGCGGGACCTGGCCCGACGGTCCACTGCGCCACGGCCGGTGCACGCATGATCCGCGCCCGGGTGCCGACGGTGTTCACGGTCGGGCTGGACGACTACGGACCCGCGCAGTGGGTGCTGCTGGGCATCGCAGCCGTCGGGACCGTCGCGACGCTGGCGCTCGTCGGCGCCGCCGGGACGGTGTCGGTCTGGATGGTGGTGGCGGTGGTGGCCTCCTGGGTGTGGCTCACGATGGAGCGAACCGCCTGGGTCCCGACGGCAGTCATGGTCGCCGCCTGGGTGGCCGGCGTTCACCAGCCGCTGACCGGGTGGAGCGTCGCGTTCGGCTGGCTGCTCCTGGTCGTGCACGCGGCCCTGGCGCTGTCGGCAACCGCCCCGGCGGAGAGTGTGTTCGACCATCGGATCTGGCGCACCTGGGGTCGCAACGTGGCGCTCGCCGGCCTCGCCGGCACGCTGGCCTGGGTGCTGGCCCGGAGCCTGCAGGGCGTGTCGTCGCAGGGGACCCTGCTGTCGTCGGCGGCGGCGCTCGTCGCGGTCGGCGCGCTGGCCCTGCTCCTGCGGGCGCTCACCGTCACCGGCCGCTGACCAGCTCGCTGGTCGACCGCCGCGCGGGTCAGGCGTGCTTGGTGCTTACGCCGAGGATGCTGATCGGCTGGTTGGGCTCGCCGCTGCCGCCGGGACCCGCCGTACCCTTGGCGGCGATCCCCCGGACGATGTCGAGGCCCTTCGCGACCCGGCCGAAGATCGTGTAACCGCCACCGGCCGTCGGCAGCTTGGTGTCCTTGTAGACGATGAAGAACTGGCTGCCGTTGCTGTTCGGGTCGCTGGTGCGGGCCATCGCCAGGGTGCCGGCCGGGTAGTTGCCGTTCTTGGGGGCGTTCTCCACGCCGAACGTGTAGCCCGGCCCGCCGGTGCCGGTACCGGTCGGGTCGCCGCACTGGAGCACGAAGATGCCGGACGCCGCGGTGGTCACGCGGTGGCACGGGCTGTCGGTCCAGAAGCCCTTGCCGGCCAGGAACAGGAACGACGAGACCGCCTTCGGCGCCTTCTTGCCGTCCAGCTGCAGCGAGATGTCACCGCACGTCGTACGGATGGTGGCGTCCCAGGTCGCATCCTGGGCCAGCGACGGGCTGGGGGCGTGGCGGAAGGACTGTGGCGACTTGGGCAGCGGCGGCGGCTTGCTGCAGTGCAGCTTCGAGGCGCCGGTCGACTTGACCGCGGCAGGGGTGGTCGGACCGGTCGTCGCCGGCGGAGTGGACGTCGCCGCCGCCGTCGGCGTGCCAGGGCTCCCGCCCGTGGCCGCCAGTACGGCGATCACCGCACCGATGACAGCGACCACCACGGCGACCACCACGGCGATCAGCCCCTGCCGCCGGGACCGCTGCCGCCGTGCCAGCGCCGGGTTGTTGGGTCGCTTCCGGTTGGACATGGGGTCACCTTATGAGAGCGCACGGTGTCCGGGACGAGACGGGTGAGCGCCGCGCGCGGACCCCGGACGCCCAACCTGCCGGCCGCCGGGGTGGAAGTCGGCCAGGGCCCGGGCTCAACCCTCGCCCGTGTAGGCGCCGGGGATCGTCGTACCCTTGCCGATCACGGTGACCCCCTCCTCGGTCACGGTGAAACCGGCGGCCAGGTCGGCCTCGCGGTCGTAGCCCACCCGGAGGCCGTCGGGCACCACGACGGACTTGTCGACGATCGTGTTGAGCAGCTCCGCGCCGACGCCGACCCGCACCTCGTCGAAGATGACGCTGCGCTCGAGCCGAGCCCCGCGCGACACGTAGACGTCGGTACCGACCACCGAAGAGTGGACGGTGGCGCCGGACAGGATCGAGCCGGCGCAGACGATCGACTCGTCGGCGCTGGCACGCTCCACCAGTTTGGCGCCGGGCAGCTGCGGATGGGACGTGTAGATCGGCCACTCGGCGTTGTAGAGGTTGAAGGTCGGCTCGACCGAGACGAGGTCGAGGTGCGCCTCGTGGTACGACGCCAGTGTTCCGACGTCGCGCCAGTAGTCGCGGTCCCGCGGCAGCGCGCCGGGCACCTCGTTGTCGCGAAAGTCGTAGACGGCCGCCTCGCCCTTGCCGACCAGCATCGGGATGATGTCCCCGCCCATGTCGTGCCGCGAGGCGGGGTCCGCCGCGTTGCGCTGCAGGGCGTCCACCAGAGTCTCCGCGGTGAACACGTAGTTCCCCATGGAGGCGAACGTCTCCTCCGGGTTGTCGGGCAGCCCGGGCGGATCGGCCGGCTTCTCCAGGAAGCCCTCGATGCCGACGCCGTCCGTGGCGGTCTGGATTACCCCGAACTGCGACGCCTCTGCCCGCGGCACCCGGATGCCGGCTACGGTCACGCCCGCGCCGGCGTCGAGGTGCGCCTGCACCATCTGCGCGGCATCCATGCGGTAGACGTGGTCGGCGCCGAAGACGACGATGACGTCGGGCCGCTCGTCCACGATCAGGTTCATCGACTGGAAGATCGCGTCGGCGCTGCCGAGGAACCACTGCTTGCCGAGCCGCTGTTGCGCCGGCACCGTGGTCACGTAGTTGCCGAGCATGGTCGACATCCGCCAGGTAACCGAGATGTGGCGGTCGAGCGACTGCGACTTGTACTGGGTGAGCACAGCCACTCGCATGAGCCCCGCGTTGATCAGGTTCGAGAGCGCGAAGTCGATCAGCCGGTAGCTGCCGCCGAACGAAACCGCCGGCTTGGCCCGGTCCCTGGTCAGGGGCATCAGGCGCTTGCCCTCGCCGCCGGCGAGCACGATTGCGAGCACCCTCGGCTTCGCCATGGCACGACAGTACGCCGCGCCCGCTCGGGTGAGCCGGGAACGACCGGCCCGTCTACGCTCGTCCGCATGCGGGTCGGGCTGCTCACCAGGGAGTTCCCGCCCGACGTGTACGGCGGGGCCGGCGTGCACGTGGACTTCCTGTCCCGAGAGCTGCGGTCGCTGGTCGATCTCACCGTCTTGTGCATGGGCGAGCCGCGGCCGGGCGCACTCGCCTTCGCCGACGTCGACCCGCGCCTCGCGGACGCCAACCCGACGTTGCGCACCATCTCCGCGGACCTGGCCATGGCGGCAGCCTGCCGCGACCTCGACGTGGTCCACTCGCACACCTGGTACACCAACCTGGCCGGCTACCTCGCCAGCGAGCTGTACGACGTACCGCTCGTCGTGACCGCACACTCGCTCGAGCCCCGCCGCCCCTGGAAGGCCGAGCAGCTCGGCACCGGCTACCGGGTGTCCTCCTGGGCCGAGCGGACGGCGTACCTGAACGCGGACGCCGTGATCGCGGTGAGCCGGGGGATGGCCCGGGACGTCTCCACGGCGTACCCGCAGGTCCCGGCCGAGCGCATCCGCGTCATCTACAACGGGGTGGACGCGGACTTCTACCACCCCGACCCCGCCACGGACCGTCTCCGCGCCCTCGGCGTGACGCCGGGCCGGCCGTACGTCGCCTTCGTCGGCCGGGTGACCCGCCAGAAGGGCGTCACCCATCTGCTGCGCGCCGCGCATGCCCTCGATCCGCAGGTGCAGCTGGTGCTGCTCGCCGGCACGGCTGACACCGCTCAGCTGCGGGCGGAGACGGACGCGGCGATCCAGGCGCTGCTGGCGCAACGGGACGGCGTCCTCGTCGTCGACGAGATGCTGCCGCGGGAGAGCGTGCGCCAGGTGCTGTCCCACGCCCTCGCGTTCGTGTGCCCGTCGGTATACGAGCCGCTCGGCATCGTCAACCTGGAGGCGATGGCGTGTGGGGCCGCGGTCGTGGCCAGCGCCGTCGGCGGGATCCCGGAAGTGGTGGTGGACGGGGTCACCGGGCTGCTGGTGACGTACGACGAGGCGAACCCAGCCGCCTTCGAGGCCGGCCTCGCCGCCGCGCTGAACCGGCTCGCGGCCGACCCCGAACTCGCCGCGAAGATGGGCGCGGCCGGCCGCCGGCGGGCGGTCGAGAGCTTCGGCTGGCGGGCCATCGCCGAGCAGACGCTGGCCCTCTACCGCGAGCTGTGCGTCCGCCGGTGAAAGGCGCTGCCTCAGTGACCGGCTCCAGATCCGAGCCGATCCGCCCCCAGGCCACCTGGATATGCTTCTCGCCTCAACCGCTTGGGAGGCGGCCATGACAACCGAGCCCGCGTCGGCGAGCAGCGAGGGTCCGTCCGCCATCCCATCCGCGCCCGGTACGACGACCATGCCGGTCGTCTATCTCAGCCACGGGGCTCCGATCCTCGCTGACGACCCGCTGTGGACGGCGCAGCTGGCCGCGTGGTCGAGGGCGCTGCCGGCGCCATCGGCCGTGCTCGTGGTGAGCGCCCACTGGGAGGAGGCGCCGCTGACCCTGAGCGCGACCACGGACGTACCCCTCGTCTAC
>DASSHZ010000021.1:0-58106 GCA_035692425.1 Nocardioidaceae bacterium | reverse complement strand
GTGGCCGCCGACTTCGGCCTCGCCGGAGTCCGCGTCGAGAAGCCGGAGCAGATCAAGCCGGCCTGGGAGGAGGCGCTGCGCGCCGACCGGCCGACCGTGCTCGACGTCCTGTGCGACGCAAACGTGCCCCCGATCCCGCCGCACGCATCGCTCGACCAGATGAAGGCGACGGCCGGGGCGCTGCTGCACGGCGACGAGGACCGCTGGGCGGTGCTCCGCGAGGGGATCAAGACGAAGGCGCAGGAGCTGATGCCAAAGCGCGGCGACTGAGCGGCACTCGGCGGCGGTCGCTCGAGTCGCCGCCGTCACACCTCGGGCTGGGTGAGCGTCGCCGTCCCGGCGGGGTCGGAGGCGGGGGCCAGGACCTCGAGCTCGGGCCCCACCGGTTGGCTCGGGGGTTCAGGGATGAGCGCGAGCGGTAGGTCGAGGACCGTGGCCAGCGCCAGGTGGAACGCCTGGGCCTGAGCGAAGTCGAACTCGTAGTCGATGCCCCGCCCCAGTGCGGTCAGGGTGACCGTCCGGTCCAGACCGGGTCCCTTGGTAACACTCACCGCGGAGATCGCCTTGGTCGGGATGATCTCGACCGGGGCTTCCGGTTGCGCGCTCAACCAGCGGCGCTCGATCCGGTCTGGGCGGACCGCCACGACGGCAAGCGAGCCGGTCGCCTTGACCTCGCCGACGAACAGCGCGCCGGTCACGTTGAGCGCGCATAGCTCGGCGAGAGCCGCCGTCCGCTGTCGGGCGAGGCTCGCTATGTAGACCTGCGCGGCGGACGGCTTGCTGATCGAGCGCAGCATGGCCTGGCGCGGTGCCGGCGGCACGTTGTGCGCCCTTGGCCCCCGAATGCGTGGCATGGCAGTCTCCTGGCTCTTGCCGGCGGTCGAAACCGGCCCGGACCACATCTAGTCCAACCGGACTAGACCAAACTACCCATGAGACGGCCCATCAGCACTAAATGACGCGAAATCACCCGGGCTATCTTTCGGCCGGCATGCCCGGTCCCCCGCCACTCGCGCTCCGGACTCCAGATGCGGCGTCGCGGCGACAGCCGGGGGCGACGCGTTGGTGGGCGATACTGGGTTCGAACCAGTGACCTCTTCCGTGTCAGGGAAGCGCGCTACCGCTGCGCCAATCGCCCGCGGCCCCGGTCCGGGGCTCGAGGTGGAGACGGGATTTGAACCCGTGTAGACGGATTTGCAGTCCGTTGCCTCGCCTCTCGGCCACTCCACCGGGAGGTCGGGCCTGCCGAGACCCGCTCCGAGCGGACGACGGGACTCGAACCCGCGACCCTCACCTTGGCAAGGTGATGCTCTACCAACTGAGCCACGTCCGCGCGTCACACCAGCGTGAGTGTTGTCGCGAGAGAACCTTAGCCGATCGGTCCGGCCCGACAAACCTGCCGGCGGCGGGCCAGCCGGCTGCCGCCGACGGCTGGCGCCGACTAGCGTGTCGAGCATGCGAGCGTGGGCGAACGGGCGGCTGGTCGACCCGGCTGCCCCGGCTCTCAGCCCCTTCGACCACGGCCTGACGACAGGCGACGGCGTCTTCGAGACGGTGGAGGTGGTCCGTGGCGCGCCGTTCGCGCTCACCCGGCACCTGCGCCGCCTGTCCCGGTCGGCCGCCGGGCTAGGCCTCCCCGAGCCCGACCTCGACCAGGTGCGCGGGGCGGCCGGCGCGGTCCTCGCGGCCGAGCCGGTTCCGTACGGCGTGCTTCGAGTGACCTTCACGGCCGGCGACTCGCCGCTCGGGTCGCTGCGAGGGCCGACCGTCCAACCGTCGCTCGTGGTCGCCGTCGCCGCGACCACGCCCAAGCCAGCGAGCACGGCCGCCGTCACGGTGCCCTGGGTACGCAACGAGCGAGGCGCGCTCACCGGGCTGAAGACGACGTCGTATGCCGAGAACGTGCAGTCGCTGCGCTACGCCGCCGCCCGCGGTGCGACCGAGGCGATCCTCGCCAACACCGTCGGCGCCCTGTGTGAGGGCACCGGGAGCAATGTCGTGTGCGTCCTCGACGGCCAGCCGGCGACGCCACCGCTGTCCTCGGGGTGCCTGGCCGGCGTCACGCGGGAGCTGCTCCTCGGTTGGTGCGACGTGCCCGAGCGCGACCTGACCATGGCCGACCTGGCCGCGGCGGAGGAGGTGCTGCTGACCTCGACCACCAGGCACGTCCAGGTCGTCGACCGTCTCGACGACCGCGCACTCCCGGACTCGGTGGGCTCCCAGCTGGCGGCCCAGTGGCGCAAGCACGCCGCCGAGGACCAGGACCCCTGATCCCCGAGAATGCGACCGAGGCCGGCGCTGCTGCGCCGGCCTCGGTCGGGGGTGGGGGGAGGTGAGTAGACGGTTAGCGGTCGAGCAGCTTGCCGATGATGTCGTCGATATCGAGGTGCTCGGCCTCGGTGCCGGTCGGGACCAGCGCCTCGGTGCGGGCCAGGAAGTCGCTCAGGTCGTCGCTGCGGGCCTGCAGCAGCGCCTCGCCGTCCGGCGAGGAGAGCTCGATCACCGTCACCGCATGGCCGCGGGGGTCGAGGCACGGCCACACATGCACGTCGCCGTCGCCGGTCGGGTCGAAGAGCCCCTCCGCGAGCAGGTCGCGTCCGAACACCCAGCGCACCTGGGTCTCGCCGGTGTCGAATACCGCGGAGACCGCGTACGGGTCGCTCGCCTCATAGTGCAGCTGGGCCTGCAGCGTGGTCGCTGTGCCGCTGGCATCGATGAGCTCGAGGGTCATCTCGCGGGTCACAGTCTTGGTGTTCATGGGGGGCCTCTCTCGGGCGGTTGACCGTGAAACGCGGCACTGGGGGGAACGTGACGGGATTCCACGCTGGCATTGGCGAAACGAGCCGTCCGTACGAGGGACAGGCGCGGTCAAATCAGACGTTTGCCGCACACCCCATCAAGCGGTCGGCGCGAGCGAGCCTGGTCCGGTCTAGTCCCTACGGCCGATGCTCGGGCCCGCTCGCCCGGCCGCCGAAGGAGGAGCGGTGCGCTAAGGTGGACGGCCGACGAGGGGCGATTGGCGCAGTGGTAGCGCGCTTCGTTCACACCGAAGAGGTCACTGGTTCGAACCCAGTATCGCCCACCCAGTCGTGGTCGGCTAGGACGCCAGCCGCAGGCCGAGTGGCGACCTCGCGAACGCGAGGATGGCGGTAAGCGCGATGTGGAAGGCCTGCGCAGCGGCGGCGTCGAGCTCGAAGGTCGTCTCGCGCCCACCCGCCCGGACAACGACCCGACGGGTGCTGCCCGTGCCCTTGGCGAACACCACGGAGGAGATGGCCTCGGTGGGGATGACGGTCACCTCGTCGTCGGGAAGCTCGGTGAGCCAGCGCTGCTCGACTCGGTCCCCGCGCACGGCCACCACCGACAACGCGGGCTGTCGCATGACCTCGCCGACGAACAGTGCGCCGGCGGTGTCCAGCCCCGAGAGCCGCGCCAGCGCGGCGGTCCGGTCACGGGCCGGCCGCGGGATGAACACCTGCGCCGGCGCCCCGCCACTGGCCTTGCGGTTCTGGAACTTGCTTGCAGTCCTGATGCGTGCTGGCGATGCCATGAGAGAGCAGCTTCCTTTGCAGTTGGTGGATGGGAGGCGACTGATCCGGTATGACTATCAGGACTAGTCCGCACTGACTATGCAACGACGCTATTCGTCCTATATGACGCTGAAATCACAATGCTCCTTTCGCGCCTTACCTGGCCGGCCGAGACCGGCATCGTCGGCGCTCGACCTAGGGAGCGAGCGGCCGCTCCATCGCGACCTCGAGCCGGACGCCGTCGGGCATGCGCTGCGGGTCTTCGCCGGTGTAGCGGAAGCCGTTGCGCAGGTATAGGGCGGCCGCCTGCGGGTTGCCCTCAGCCACCCAGAGCCGGAGGCGGCTGGCCCGCCGCACGCTCGCCCACCGCGCCACCTCACCTACCAGGCTGTCCCCGACCCCCTGGCCGCGAGCCCGCGGCGCCACCCACATCGAGATGAGCTCCACCGCACCGGCATCCTCTCCGGGCGCGCCGCTCGCCATGCCGACCGCGATGCCGTCGAGCAGCGAGACCAGGTTGTAGGAGCCGGGAATGGCGAGCCGGCCGCGCCAGCGCTCCTCGCGGTCGCCGTCCCCCTGCCAGTCCGCGAGCGCCGAGCCGAACGCGCCCGGCGCGTCTGCAAGCGCCGCCAGCCGTAACTCGCGCCACAGCGGCCAGTCGTCCGGGGTGATGACCCGCAGCTCGAGCACGGAGCAACGCTACGACGGAGCCAACCAGCTCGGGTTGTGTGAAGGCTTGACTGACGTTAGGACGCGATATATCGTCGACTTACTTCGACTGTCGTTTGGAGGAAGCCATGGGTGGAGGAAGCTACCGCGACCCCTGGGCCGGCCGGCACGGGCCGTGGAGTCATCAGATGTGGACCGGGAGCCCGTTCGGCGCGGGCCCGCCGCCCTGGGTCACGGCCCTCTTCGGTGGTCCGGGCACCCACGGCCACGGCGGCTTCAAGGGCCCCCGGGTACGCCGCGGAGACGTGCGAGTGGCCATCCTCGACGTACTGTCCGGGCAGCCGATGAACGGCTACCAGGTGATCCAGCAGATCGCGGAGCGCAGCGCGGGCGGGTGGAAGCCGAGCCCCGGCTCGGTCTACCCGACCTTGCAGCAACTGGAGGACGAGGGCCTGGTGCGATCGACCGAGACCGAGGGACGCAAGACCTTCGAGCTCACCGAGAGCGGCCGCGCCTACCTCGCCGAGCACGCTGAGGAGGTCGAGCAGACCTGGCGCCCGTTCACTCCCGACGAGGATGACGTCCCCGACCTCAAACGGACCATCGGTCAAGTGGCCGCCGCGGTCTGGCAGCTGGCCGTCTCCGGCAGCCCCGATCAGCAGGAGGCGGCCCGGGATATCCTGGCCGAGACCCGGCGGAAACTGTACAGCCTGCTCGCGGAGGGAGACGAGCAATGAGGATCGAGTCCGAGCTCCGCATCGGCGATACGGAGCGAGAGGCCGCAGTCGCCAGCCTGGGCGAGCACTTCGCGGCCGGCCGGCTGAGCCGGGCGGAGTACGACGAGCGCACCGACCTGGCCTTCCACGCGCGAACCGGCTCGCAGCTGTCTGCGCTCTTCCGAGACCTGCCCCCCGAGCCGCCCACCCCTCCCCCGCCGCCTCCAGCTGGCCCGCGCGGCTGGGCCGTACGGGCCGCCAGCCTGCCGATGCTGCCGCTGGTCTTCCTCGCGATCGGGATAGCGGCGCTGTCCCACGGAGTCTTCTGGCCACTCATCGTGGCGGCGTGCCTCTTCTGCCTGGCTGGGCGACGGCGCATCCGGCACTCCCACGGCCGGGGGCCGGTCAGTCGCGGGCGCTGGTAGCACCGGCCGGCCCACCGGTCTCGACGCGCGCCCGGCGGACCTCCGACCGGGCCCGCGAGGTCGAGTTCTCCGGCCAGACCGAGTCGAAGGCGGCATTCAGGGCGGCGCCGATGAGCACGGCCAGGGCCGTCAGGTATAGCCACAGCAGCAGGGCGATCGGCGCGGCCAGCGGGCCGTAGATCGACGTCCGGGCGCTCTGCAGGATCAGCCGCAGGAAGTAGCTGCCGAGCACCCAGCCACCGAACGCGAAGGCCGCGCCGGGCACGTCGTACCGCCAGGAGGTCCGGACCGGCACCGACAGGTGGTACAGCGTGGTGAGGAACGCGATGCTCAAGAGAACCACGACCGGCCAGTACAGGCCGTTGAGGAAGGCGAACCGCCGGCCCAGCGCCCGCTCCACCAGCTCGGGCCCGGCGACCACGAGCGGGATGACGACGACCCCTACGAACAGCCCGATGACGTAGAGGCTGAACGACAGCATCCGGGTGCGCACGATCCCGCGTCGGCCGCCCAGGCCGTACATGATCGTGATGGTGTCCACGAACACGTTCAGCGCCCGCGAGCCCGACCACAGGGCCAGCACGAAGCCGATCGAGACCACGTCGAACCGGGTGCCCTTGAGGACTATGTCCAGCGTCGGCTTCACGATCCGGTCGATCGACTCGGTGGTAAGCACGTGACCGGACGCCCGCAGGATCGAGGTCGTCAGGTCGGTCACCTGGCCCGGTGCGACGTGCTGCGCCACCAGGCCGATGCCGCCGGTGAGCCCGAAGATCAGCGGCGGCAGCGACAAGATGGCGAAGAACGCGGCCTCGGCGGCCAGCCCCGTTACCCGGTAGCGGAAGCAGGCGCCAACCGTCGAGCCGAGCAGCCGCCAGCCGACCCCCCGGACGGCGGCCACCCGGGGGCGGCCCCAGAAGCGCCCGATCGCGGAGCCCGCCGACATGGCACTAACCGTAACGACGACGCCGCGCTCACCGGCTGCGACGACCCGCGGGGCAGGGCGGAAGTTGCGCCGGCTCGCGACGGCGGCGTCGGCCGACATCCCGGCTACCGTGGCGCTGTGCCCGTCGACCCGACCGCCGCGCGCAACCAGCCCGCCCCGCTGGTCGGCTACGACGTGGTCGCCGCCGATCCCGCCCTGGTGTCCGCACTCGCCGCGTACGACGCCCGGCAGCTGGTCGGCGAGCTTGCCGACCTGGGCCGGCTGGCCGGGTCGGCGGAGGCGCGCGAGCACGCGTGGCTGGCCAACCGGTACCCACCCGAGCTGGTGACCTACGACCGATACGGGAACCGGCTCGACGAGGTCCGCTTCCACCCCTCATGGCACTGGTTGATGACGCGGGCGACCGGTTTCGGCCTCGGTGCCGCGCCCTGGGTGAGCGAGTCAGCCACCGCGCACCTGCGCCGGGCGGCGGCATTCTATGCATGGTCGCAGCTGGAGAGCGGGCACGGCTGCCCGATGTCCATGACCTATGCCGCGGTGCCGGCGCTGCGAGCCGACCCCGAGCAGGCGGCGGAGTGGACGCCGCGGCTCGCCTCGACGGCGTACGACTTCGGGCTGCGGGCACCGGCCGACAAGCGAGGCTGCCTCGCCGGGATGGGGCTGACCGAGAAGCAGGGCGGTTCAGACGTGCGCGCGAACCTCACCTCCGCCCGGCCGCTGGGGGACGACGGCGAGTACCTGCTGACCGGCCACAAGTGGTTCACCTCGGCGCCCATGGACGATGTGTTCCTGGTGCTCGCCCAGGCCCCCGGCGGCCTGACCTGCTTCGTCGTGCCGCGCGTGCTGGCCGACGGGTCGCGCAACCCGTTCCGCATCATGCGGCTCAAGGACAAGCTGGGAAACCGCTCCAACGCCTCGGCCGAGGTAGAGCTGGTCGACACCTGGGGACACCGGCTCGGCGACGAGGGCCGCGGCGTCCAAACGATCATCGAGATGGTGGCCGCCACCCGACTCGACTGTGCCCTGGGGTCCGCGGCCCTGATGCGGCGTGCGGTGGCGGAGGCCGCCTGGCACGTGAGCCAGCGGTCCGCCTTCGGCCGGCTGCTCGCCGACGCCCCGCTCATGCAGAACGTCGTGGCGGACCTCGCGATCGAGTCGTCGGCGTCGACGACACTGGCGCTCCGGCTGGCGGCAGCGACCGACCGCGCGGCTGACCCGCACGAGGCGGCCCTGCGGCGGATTGCCCTGCCGCTGGCGAAGTTCTGGATCTGCAAGCGGACTCCGGAGGTCGTCGCCGAGGCCCTCGAGTGCCTGGGCGGGAACGGGTACGTCGAGGAGTCGGGACTGCCGCTGCTGTTCCGCGAGTCGCCGCTCAACTCCATCTGGGAGGGCAGCGGCAACATCAACGCGCTGGACGTGCTGCGTGCACTCGCGTCCGGCCCCGGCCCGCTGGACGCCTGGCTCGCCGAGGTCGGCGCGGCCCGCGGCGCCAACCAGCATCTCGACGCTGCCGTCCACGACGTCCTCGAGTCCCTCGGCGACCTGTCCGGTGGCGAGTCGCGCGCCCGCTCGATCGCCGCCGAGATGGCTGTCGCGCTCGCGGCCGCCCTGCTCTTCACCGCCGGCGCGGGCGACGTCGCGGACCTCTTCTGCGCCGCCCGCCTGGGTCCCGAGCGGAGGGACGTGTACGGCGCCCTGCCGGCGACCTCCGGCCTGCGCGCAGTGATGGACCGAGCGACACCGGAGGCCTGAGCGCGCGACCCGGCCGCGGCTAGGCTGAGCCCATGCCCTCCGACGTGTTCCCCGCCACCGCTGCAACGACCGCGTCGGCCGGCCAGGCCGGCGCCGCAGGCACGGCCTTCCGGGCGGCGCTGTCGGTCGTCGGCTCCGTCGAGCCCCGCATCGCGGACGCGATCCGGAGCGAGCTCGCCGACCAGCGGGACTCCCTCAAGCTGATCGCCAGCGAGAACTACGCCTCCCCCGCGGTGCTGCTCGCGATGGGCAACTTTCTCTCCGACAAGTACGCCGAGGGGACGATCGGGCACCGCTTCTACGCCGGCTGCCAGAACGTCGACACGGTCGAGGCGATCGCCGCCGAGCATGCTCGCGAGCTGTTCGGCGCCGACCATGCCTACGTCCAGCCGCATTCCGGGATCGACGCCAATCTGGTCGGCTTCTGGGCCATCCTCAGCCACCGGGTGGAGGCGCCGGCCCTGGCCGACCTCGACGCCAAGGGCGTCAACGACCTCGGCGAGGAGGACTGGGAGGCCCTGCGAGGCAGGCTCGGCAACCAGCGGATGCTCGGCATGTCGCTGGACGCCGGGGGGCACCTGACGCACGGCTTCCGCCCCAACATCTCGGGCAAGATGTTCCACCAGCGCAGCTACGGGACCGACCCCGAGACCGGTCTCCTGGACTACGACCGCGTCGCAGCCCTCGCCCGGGAGTTCCGTCCGCTGATCCTGATCGCCGGCTACTCGGCGTACCCGCGGCGGATCGACTTCGCCAGGATGCGCGAGATTGCCGACGAGGTCGGGGCGACGCTGATGGTGGACATGGCCCACTTCGCCGGCCTCGTCGCGGGGAAGGTCTTCCGCGGGAACGAGGACCCGGTCGCCCACGCCCAGGTCGTCACCACCACCACCCACAAGTCTCTGCGCGGGCCCCGGGGGGGCCTCGTGCTGGCGGACGGCGAGTACGCGGAGGCGGTCGACCACGGCTGCCCGATGGTGCTGGGCGGTCCGCTCGGGCACATCATGGCCGCCAAGGCCGTCGCGCTCGCCGAGGCGCGTCGTCCGGAGTTCGAGACGTACGCCCAGCAGGTGGCCGACAACGCGCAGGCCCTCGCCGAGGGCTTCCTGCGCCGCGGCGCCACTCTGGTCACCGGCGGGACCGACAACCACATCGTCCTGCTCGACGTCTCGGGCTTCGGCCTCACCGGCCGCCAGGCCGAAGCCGCGCTGCTGGACTCGGGCATCGTCACCAACCGCAACGCCGTTCCGCACGACCCGAACGGGCCCTGGTACACCACCGGAATACGGCTCGGCTCGCCGGCCCTCACGACTCGGGGGCTCGGCGCGGAGGAGTTCGACCGGATAGCCGGGCTCGTGGTCGACGTACTCACCGCGACCTCGCCCGGGAGCACGAGGAGCGGCGGGGTCTCCAAGGCGACGTACGAGATCGCGGCCGGGGTCGCGGACAAGACGCACTCCGCGGCTGAGGAGCTGCTCGGAGCCTTCCCGCTGTACCCGGGTCTCACCCTCTAGGCAGATCGAGCCGTCTCGACATCCAAGACGACATCTCGATATTCGAGAACGTGGGTTGCCCGCCTTGACCGGCCCGGCGCAACATGCTTGCCATGACATGGGCGATGCTCCCGCTGTGGAGACCTGCGCGGTTCGACGGCGTACGCCGTCGGCTCATTCGCCTCATGCCCACGTCGGCGTAGCCGGCCCGCCCCACCCGTCGGGCGCCCGATCGCCGACCCGACGGCCCGCCGCAGTGGCGGGATCTGACGGCAGGCAGCCGGTGCGCCCCAGTCCTCCGAGGAATCCGCATGACGACCCACCCCGACCACGCCCCCTGGTGGCTGCAGTGAACGCGCCGGTGCTGGTCCCCCTCGCCGTGGGCGAGCCCTGCCCACGGGCCGCGCGGGCGCTGTCCGAGATCGCGGAACTGACCAGGCGGATGCGTCCCGACCTGCGCATCGAGCCGGCGTTCCTGGCAGCTGGGGAAGCGGGACTTGAGGGGGTCGCGGGCCGGGCCGAGACGCGTGGCGACGGCGAGCTCGTAGTCGTGCCGCTGCTGCTGTCATCCGAAGCACGATCCGACATCGACCTTGCCGGCGCGGCGATGGACGCCGATTCGGCCCACCCAGAAGTGACAGTCCGGCTGGCCGAGCCGATCGGCCCGGACCTCGCGCTCCTCGAGGTGCTGGACGAGCGGTTGCGGGCCGCCCTGCGAGTGGCCCGGGTGCGCGAGCTCGATGCCCTGGTCCTGGCCGCGATGGGCTCGCGAAGCGCCCGGTCAGACGTGTCGCTGGCCCGGCTGGCCCGTCGTTGGGGCGCCCGGCACCATCTCCCGACGGCCGTTGCGTTCGCGAACGCGTCGCCCCCCACAACCGGCGAGGCGGTGCGGGACTGGCGGCGGCAGGGCCGACGCCAGATTGCCGTCGGTTCCCTGTTCGCCACACCGGGAGCCAGCTGCGACTACGCCGCCGAGCTGGCGCTGGAAGCCGGCGCCGTCGCCGTGTCTGGTCCGTTGGGCGCCCACTCCGAGCTGAGCCGGCTGCTGCTCTCGCGCTTTGCGGTCACCGCGCTGGAGCTCCTTCCGCTCCCGGCCTGACGACACCACCCGCGGCGCGGTGGCCGGTCCCGGGCGACGGGCGGTACGGTCGACCGATGCAGCGGCTCCTACCCGGCCCCAGCCTCCCAGAGCTCGCCGACAACGACCTCGTCGAGCTGTACGGCTTCCCGGCGAGGCCAAAAGGGCCGTGGGTCCGGGCCAACTTCGTGACCACCCTTGACGGCGCCGCCCAGGGTGCCGACCACCGGTCGGGCACCCTCTCGCCGCCCGCTGATGCCCGAATCTTCGCGCTGCTGAGATCTCTCTGCGACGTGATCCTCGTGGGCGCGGGCACCACCCGGGCCGAGGGCTACCAGCCGGTTCGCAAGGAGGAGGTGAACGCGGGCCTGCGCGCGGAACACGGACTCGCGGCGCTGCCGGCGATCGCGGTCGTGTCGCGCTCACTCGACCTCGACCCAGCGCTGGTGCGAGGCGCCGAGGCGCCCACGATCGTCGTCACGGTGGCCTCGGCGCCGGCCGACCGGCTCGCGGCGATCCGCGCCGCCGCCCCGGTCGTGGTCGCCGGGGAGGAGCGAGTGGACCTCGACCTCGCGGTCGCCTCACTCGGGGCGGCCGGCCACCGCGCGGTGCTGTGCGAAGGCGGCCCGTCCTTGCTGCACGGGCTCGTCGCCTCGGGGCGGCTCGACGACCTCTGCCTCACCCTCACCCCGCAGCTGGTGGCCGGGAGCCGGCTGCGCATAGTGAACGGGGCGGCCGTCGAGCCGCCGGCCACGATGGCGCTCGCGCACCTGCTGGCCGAAGACGGTGTCCTGTTCGCCCGCTACACGGCCGCCTAGGGTCGAGGGGCTGCCCACTTGCCGGGATGCAAAGATCGGCCGGCGTGAGAGATTGTCAGCATGGACCTGCCGGTGATGCCGCCGCTCTCACCCATGCTGGCCAAGGCCGTGAAGGGAATTCCCGACCCGGCGAACTTCCCCGGTGGCCTGCTGTTCGAGCCGAAGTGGGACGGCTTCCGCTGCGTGCTCTTCAAGGACGGTGACGAGGTCGAGCTGGGCAGCCGGAACGAGCGGCCCCTGACCCGCTACTTCCCCGAGCTCGTCGAGGCCGCCCGGGCCCTGCTGCCGCCAAGATGCGTGCTGGACGGCGAGATCGTGATCGCAATGGAGGGCCGGCTCCAGTTCGAGCGGCTTCTCGAGCGCATCCACCCGGCCGAGTCCAGGGTGCGCCGGCTGGCCGCGGAGACCCCCGCGTCGTACGTCGCGTTCGACCTGCTCGGCATCGACGCCGACTCCCTCCTGGAGGTGCCGCAGGGCGAGCGGCGTCGCAGACTCGCCGCCGCCCTGGCCGGAGTAGGGTCACCCATCCATCTGACGCCGGCCACCGAGAGCCTCACCACCGCGCGGGCGTGGTTCTCGCAGTTCGAGGGCGCCGGGCTGGACGGCGTCGTCGCCAAACTGTTGTCGGCGCCGTACCAGCCGGGCTCGCGCGCCATGCTCAAGGTCAAGCACGAGCGCACCGCCGACGTCGTGGTGGCCGGGCTGCGGCCGCACAAGACGTCCACCCCGGAGCGGCCGCTGCTCGGCTCGCTGCTCCTCGGCCTGTACGACGACAACGGAGGTCTGCAGCACGTCGGCGTCTCCGCGTCGTTCCCGACCACCCGTCGCGCCGAGCTCTACGACGAGCTGCAGCCGCTGGTCGTCGACCCCGCCGGGCACCCATGGGCCGACTGGGCCGGCGCCGAGGCGGCCGGGGCCGGGGACCGCCGCCCGGGCGCGCAGTCGCGCTGGAACGCCGGCAAGGACCTGTCCTGGGTGCCCCTGGACCCGGTTCTGGTTGCCGAGGTGGCGTACGACCACATGGAGGGCACCCGGTTCAGGCACACCACGCAGTTCCGGCGGTGGCGACCCGACCGAACCCCCGCGTCTTGCACGTACGCGCAGCTCGAGGAGCCAGTCAGCTACGACCTGAGCGGGCTCCTCGGCTGAGCGAATCCGTCGCGTCCGGTACTCGCAGCTTGCCCGTCGGCGGGGCATGATGGGGGCAACTCGGGGAGAGGAGCGGCGATGTACACCGTAGTGATCCTCGCGGAACAGCGGCTCTCGGCCGCCGACGCGGCCGCAATCGTCGCACTGCACGACCAGCTGGACGGCCCCCGCCGCTACCACCTGTTGATCCCCTGCGAGAACGCGGCAGTTCGGGTGGAGACCGCGCTCGGGTCCATCGCGGCCAGCGAGGTGCTGGCCGCGCCGCCGGTCCTGGCCACCGACATCGACGTCCGGCAGGCCCAGGAGGAGATCGACGAGCACGCCGGCAACGACGTCGAGCGCAGCGTGTCCGCGCTCAACTTGGCCGGCCACGAGGCGGCCGGCGAGTTCAGCTCCGACGACCCGGTGGAGGCGCTGGAGCGGGTGGTCGCCGAGCAGCACGCTGCCGAGGTCGTGGTGGTGACTCGTCCGCACGTGGTCGCGGAGTTCCTGCACATCGACTGGACCGCCAAGGCCCGCCGGCACATCGGCGTACCGGTGCTGCACCTCGTCGAGCAGGTGGATCGGTCCGCCAGCTGACCCTCGCCGGTCAGGCCGGGTCGACCCTCCGCTTGCGGCTGGGCTGCACCCGGGCCGGCTCGCCGGGCATTTTCGGGTAGTCCGGGGGATAGGGCATGTCACCGGTGCCGGCGGCCTCGTCGCGGGCGTACAGCTCCAGCAGCGGCTCCAGCGAGAACGCCTCCGCGTCGATGTCCGCATGCGGGTCGCCCAACTGGGCGATCCGCTCGGGCACGCTCCACAGGTTCAGCGACCTCGGGTCGAGGGAGTCGGTCAGCTCCTCCCAACGCAGCGGGGTCGAGGCCGGGGCGCCGGGCAGCGGGCGCAGGCTGTAGGCGCTGGCGATGGTGCGGTCGCGGGCGTTCTGGTTGTAGTCGACGAAGATCTGCGCGCCCCGCTCCTCCTTCCACCACTTCGTGGTCACCTCCATCGGCATCCGCCGCTCCAGCTCCCGACCGAAGGCGATCGCGGCATGACGTACGTCGGTGAAGGTCCACCGCGGCTTGATGCGCACGTAGATGTGGACGCCGCGGTTGCCCGACGTCTTGGGGAAGCCGCGGAGGTCGAGCTCGCCGAGCAGTGCTCGACCCTCGTGCGCGACCTTGACCGCCTCGGCGAACCCAGTGCCCGGCTGCGGGTCGAGGTCGATACGCAGCTCGTCCGGATGGTCGACGTCGGCGCGACGCACCGGCCATGGATGGAAGGTGATAGTGCCGATCTGTGCTGCCCACGCCGCCACCGCGGGCTCGGTGGGGCACACCTCGTCGGCGAAGCGGCCGGACGGGAAGGCGATGCGGGCCGTCTCGACGTACGGCGGGGCGCCCTGCGGCAGGCGCTTCTGGTAGAACGCGTCGCCGTGCGGGTCCGTCCGGGTGGCTCGCTTGATCCCCTCGTAGACACCCTTGGGCCACCGCTCGAGCGTGGTGGGCCGCTCCCGCAGCGCCGTCAGCAGGGCGTCCCCGACCGCCGCGTAGTAGCGGACGACATCGAGCTTGGAGGCGGCCGGCGTCCGCTCGGTGGCGGCGAACACCACCCGGTCGGGGCTGGACACCCGGACCGGGCGGCCGGCCACCACCACCTCCACCGGCTCCGCCATCCCGCCAGAGTAGCCAGCGTCACCGGCCGCCGTACGCTGGAGACATGGCGACCAAGGTGACGAGAACCGACGAGGAGTGGAAGGCGCGGCTGTCCGCGGAGGAGTTCGCCGTGCTCAGGCGGGCCGCAACCGAGCGACCCTGGACCGGAGAGTACGTCGACACCAAGACCGAGGGCGTGTACCGGTGCCGGGCCTGCGGCGCCGAGCTCTTCCGGTCCGACCAGAAGTTCGGGTCGCACTGCGGGTGGCCGTCGTTCTGGGCGCCCGGCGACGAGGGCGCGGTCCGGCTGCTCGACGACGACTCGCTCGGCACCCATCGCACCGAGGTCCGCTGCGCCTCCTGCGACTCACACCTCGGGCACGTGTTCGTGGGCGAGGGCTACGACACCCCGACCGACGCGCGCTACTGCATAAACAGCGTCTCGCTGGAGCTGGTGCCGAAGCAGGGCTGAGGCCCGCCGCCCGGCCGCGACCAGGTCAGGGCAGCGCCTCGACGAGCTCCGCCACGCTGCGCCGCCGCCCGGTGTGGAACGGCACCTCGAGCCGGACATGGCGGCGGGTCTCGCTGCCGCGTAGGTAGCGCATCAGGTCGACGATCCGGTGCAGTTCGTCGGCCTCGAAGCACAGGATCCACTCGTAGTCGCCCAGCGCGAAGGACGCGACCGTGTTGGCCCGCACGTCGGGATACTCCCGCGCCATCTGGCCGTGCTCCGCCAGCAGCGCGCGCCGCTCACCGTCGGGCAGCAGGTACCAGTCGTAGGAGCGGACGAAGGGGTAGACGCAGGCGTAGTCGCGCGCCCGGTCATCGGTCAGGAACGACGGCAGGTGCGCCTTGTTGAACTCCGCCGGCCGGTGTAGGGCGGCCTGCGACCACACCGCGGTCAGGTGCCGTCCGAGCCCGGTGCGCCGCAGCGCGTTGTAAGCCGACTGGAGAGCATCCGCGCGCCCGGAGTGCCACCAGACCATGACGTCCGCGTCCGCCCGCAGCGCGGAGACGTCGTACACGCCGCGCACCACGACGTCGTCGTCTGCGACGCGGTCGAAGAGCGCCGAGACCTCCTTGGCGAGCACCTCGCGGTCCGCGTCGCCGAGCGGCTCGGTGAGGCGGAAGACCGACCACATCGGGTAGCGGATCGTCTCGTTCAGGCGGCGGGCGAGCTTACCGCGGTTCGCCGGCCGTCCGGGCTCGTGACCGGAGGGCGCTGTGGTGCTCACCCCCCCATTGTCACCCCGCGGCGAGGGCGGCGAGCACCCGGGCGGCAGCCTCCTCGGCGCTCGCGATGCAGGCCGGGATCCCGACCCCGTCGTACGCCGCCCCGCAGACCGCCAGCCCCGGGAGGCCGGCCACGGCCGCCCGGATCCGCCCGACCCGCGCCACATGGCCGACGCCGTACTGCGGGAGGGCTCCCCCCCAGCGGGTGACCGAGCTGTCCGCAAGCTCCGCCTGGATCCCGGTGACCTCCCGCAGCTCCCGCAGCGCGACCGCGACCAGCTCGGCGTCCTCCCGCTGCAGGGCCTCCTCCTCGCCCACCCGGCCCACCGAGCAGCGCAGCAGCTCGAGGTCGCCACCGAGCCACCCCCACTTGCGGGACGCGAAGGTGACCCCCTTGACGACGCGCTGCTCGACCGGCGGGACGAGGTAGCCGGTGCCGGCCAGGGACGCCGGCTCGGTCGGCCGCAGGGCGAGCGAGACGACGGCGACGGGCGCGTAGCCGATGCCACCGAGGTCGGCCGCTGCCGCGGGCGCCACCTCGCGGAGCAGCCGGGCAGTCGGTGCGGCCGGGGTCGCAAGCACGACCGCGTCGGCGTCGAGGGTCTCCGGGTGCGCGGCCGAGCCGATCGTCAGCCGCCACCCCGCCCCCGCGCGGGCCAGCTCCCGCACGGTGGCTCGGCACCGCACCGTCCCTCCCCGCCGGCTGATGTCCTCCGCCGTGGCCCCAGCGAGCCGCGCTACCCCGCCGTCGAGCCCGGCGAACACGGGCGGCCGGGGCTCGCGGGGGGCAGCGGACGCGGCGAGCAGCGCCCGCGCGGCCGCCAGCAGCGAGCCGTACTCCCGTACCGCCGGGGCCAGCGCAGGAACCGCCGCCTGAAGCGAGATCCGATCGGCGCGCCCGGCGTACACCCCGCCGAGAAGCGGCTCGACGAGCCGGTCCCGGACCTCGGCGCCGAGCCGTTCCGCGACCAGCTCCCCAACCGCTACATCCCCTGCGAGCCGCAGCGGAGGCAGGGCCTCCTCGGCGCGCAGCCGGGCCATACCAGCCTCGCTGAGCAGGCCCGTCGCGGCAACCGCCTCCGGGTCGCCCGGGATACCCAGGATGCTGGGCGGGATGGGCCGCAGTCGCCCGTGCGACCAGATGCCCGCGCCGCTGGCGACGGGGTGGGTGAGCGCCGGCCCGAGCCCCACCTCGCGGGCCAGCGAGACCGCCTCCGGCCGGCGGTTCAGGATCGCCTCCGCACCCAGGTCCACCGACCGACCTGCCAGCTCCCCGCCGCGCAGCTTGCCGCCGACCTGCGCGCCGCCCTCCAGCACCACGACCTCGAGGCCGGGCCGGGAGGCCAGCAGCGCGCGGGCCGCGGCGAGGCCGGCGATGCCGCCGCCGACCACGGCGACCCGGAGCCGGGAGGTGGACTGGGCTGGCACGCTCACAGTGTGCCGGGCGGCCGGAGTGACCAGACCGTGACCCGGGCACCCGGCGTCCGGAGGAACCGGCGGGGCCGGTGGCACGTCACATCGGCATGACAAGGTCTGCGCGCTCCCACTCCCACTCCCGCACCGCGCTCGGCGGCGCGGCCGCTTTGGCGCTCCTCCTGCTGGTCGCCGCCTGTAGCGGCGGCACGAACGGCAACACCAGCGGAGCGGCGGCGAACGGCGTGGGCCTCTCGCCCGTCCGGGGCGCGGCCGAGCCGCGGCCCGCCTCCGGGGGTGCGCCCCAGCCTTCGGGAGAGCATGCGGGCTCCGCGGCCGGCGGCTCCGGGCAGGCTGCCGGAGCGTCGGACGCCGACCTCACCAACCTTGGCCGCTCGCTGATCAAGACCGCCACGGTCGCTCTCCGCTCCGCTCACGTCGGCACCGTGGTCGTCGACATCGAGCACATCGCCGCCGCCCGCGGCGGTCTCATCGCCCGCGAAGACACCCAGACCGACCGCCGTGGTCGTCCCAGCTCCTCCGACATCACGCTCCGCGTCCCCGAGCCCGCCTTCGACGCAACTGTCGACCAGGTAGCCGGCCTCGGCAGCCTGGTCAGCGAGCAGCGGTCGACGCGTGATGTGACCGGTCGGGTCGCGGACGTCAACAGCCGAGTGGCCAGCGCGCAGCTCGCCATCCGCCAGCTCCGCCAGCTGATGACGCACGCGACCAAGCTCGGCCAGGTCATCGAGCTCGAGTCGCAGCTCGCCATGCGCGAGGCCGACCTCGAGTCGCTGCAGGCGCAGCAGCGGGCCCTCCGCGCCCAGACGCAGCTGTCGACCATCTCGGTGACCGTCAACCGGCCACTGGCTCCTCCCCCACCGGTCGAGCCGGCAGCCCACCGGACCGGTCTGGTCGGCGGGCTCGAGCAGGGCTGGGCCGCCCTGGTAACCCTGGTCTTCGGCGTCGGCAGAGTGCTCGGGGCCGTCCTCCCGATCGGAGCGCTGCTAGCGCTGGTCGCCGCAGTCGCCTGGCTAGCCGTACGGCGGGTCAGGCCGGGCTGGCGTGGCCGTCGTACTCGTGCACAAGACTGACGAGCCGGGCCAGCACCTCGGGGTCGGAGCCGGGCAGCACGCCGTGACCGAGGTTGAAGATGTGGCCGGGGGCGGCTGAGCCGCGGCGCAGCACGTCGAGGGCCGATCGTTCAAGCACCGGCCACGGGGCCAGAACCGCGGTGGGGTCGAGGTTCCCCTGCAGCGCGACCCCCGGGCCGACGCGGGCCGCGGCCACGTCGAGCGGCACCCGCCAATCGACCCCGACCACCTCCGCCCCGGCCGCCGCGAGGTCAGCCAGCAGCTCACCGGTCCCGACCCCGAAGTGGATCCGCGGTACGCCGAGGTCGGCGACCGCAGCCAGTGCCTCGACGCTGTAGGGCAGCACGTAGCGGCGGTAGTCGTCGGGCGAGAGGCCGCCGGCCCACGAGTCGAACAGCTGCAAGGCGGCGGCGCCGGACTCGGCCTGCACGCGGAGGAAGCACCCCGAGATGGCGGCGAGCCGGGACATCAGCGCTGACCAGACCGCGGGCTCGCCCCGCATCAGCGCCTTGGTATGCAGGTGGTCGCGGGACGGGCCGCCCTCGACGAGGTAGGAGGCGAGGGTGTACGGCGCCCCCGCGAAGCCGATCAGCGGCGTCCCCCCTAGCTCCTCGACCACGACCCGCACCGCCTCCGCGACGAAGTCGACCGCGGCCGGGTCGAGCGGGGACAGCGCGGCAGCGGCGGAGGCATCCCGTACCGGCGAGGCAACCACCGGCCCGACGCCGGCCACGATGTCGACATCGACGCCGCATGCTCGCAGCGGCACCACGATGTCGGAGAACAAGATGGCCGCGTCGACGCCGTACCGGCGCACCGGCTGCAGGGTGATCTCCGCGACCAGGTCCGGGCGAGCGCAGGCCGCCAGCATCGGGACCCCCTCGCGAGCGGCTCGGTACTCCGGCAGCGATCGACCCGCCTGGCGCATGAACCAGACCGGAACCCGATCGACCGGCTGGCCCCGGGCGGCCCGGACCAGCCGGCTCTCGGTCGGTCCCGGCGCCGCTCGGCTCACCCGCAGATCCTTGCACCGCCCCTCGGCGCCGGCCACGGCGAGTCGCCCCGGTCGGCGCCTCAGCCAGCACATACGCTCGACCACATGGCCGCGCACAGGGAGGTCGACGCGGCGCCGGAGGAGTTCCGCGTTGCCGTCGACCAGCTCCGGGTCGCCGTACTGCGCCCGGAGGTGCACTGCGAGGAGATGCCCGCCCCGCAGCGGATCGCGCCGTACGCCGCCGCGCTCTCGGCCGACCTGACCGTCGACGGGGCCGACTGCGGCGGTGGCCGGCTGGTGCTGCTCTACGACCCGGCCGGGAACGACGCCTGGGAGGGCAGCTTCCGCTGTGTCACCTTCGTGCGCGCCGACATCGACCAGGAGATGGCCGGCGAGCCCCTGCTCGGTGAGGTCGCCTGGAGCTGGCTGGTCGAGGCCCTCTCGGCTCACGGGGCCACCATGCTGGCCCCGAGCGGCACGGTGACCACGGTGTCGTCCCAGGGCTTCGGCGGCATGGCCGATGAGCCCACGAAGACCGAGGTCGAGATCCGCGCCTCCTGGTCGCCGGTCGGCTCGCTGACGGCCCACGTCGAAGCCTGGGGCGAGCTGATGTGTACCGCCGGGGGGCTACCTCCCCTGCCGACCGGGGTCGTCATGATGCCGGGCCGTCGGGGGCAGCGCGGCCGATGACGGCAGAGGGCCAGCAGCCGGCGGACCAGGAGCCGGCTTCCGCGCCGCTGCTCACGCTTCGGGACGGGCTGCCGCCGGTCATCGGGACCTCCGCGCTGGTCCAGTCGGCAGCAGCCAGCCTGGCCGGCGGGGAGGGCCCGGTGGCCGTCGACGCCGAGCGGGCCTCCGGGCATCGCTACTCTCAGCGCGCCTACCTCGTGCAGGTGCGCCGGGCCGGTGCGGGCACGGCGCTGCTGGATCCGGTGCCGTTCGGCCCGGTACCGAACGCGGCGCTGCGACCGCTGATGACTGCCCTCGGTGACGAGGAGTGGGTCTTTCACGCGGCCAGTCAGGACCTGCCCTGTCTGGCCGAGCTTGGGCTGCGTCCGCGACGACTGTTCGACACCGAGCTCGCCGGTCGGCTGCTGGGCTACCCACGGGTCGGGCTCGCCGTACTCGTCGAGGAGGTGCTCGGCTACGCGATGCGCAAGGAGCACTCCGCGGTCGACTGGTCGCGACGGCCGCTGCCGCCGCCGTGGCTCCGCTATGCCGCGCTCGACGTGGAGATGCTCCTCGAGCTGCGCACCGCGCTGGCAGAGCAGCTCCGGGTGGCGGACAAGGACACCTGGGCGCAGCAGGAGTTCGCCGCCCTGGCCGGGTGGCAGCCCGGTCCGCGTCGACCGGACCCGTGGCGGCGCACCTCCGGTATGCACCGGGTCCGGACCCGGGCCGGGCTGGCCGTCGTACGCGCGCTCTGGCAGGCCCGCGACCAGGTCGCGCGCCGTCATGACGTGACCCCTACCCGGATCCTGCGCGACGACGCGATCACGGCCGCGGCGGCTGCACTCACCGCGGGGCCCCGCGGGCACACCCTGGACGCCGCCGCGGTCCGGGGGGTGCTCGAAGGCATCGCCGGCTTCACGACGACCAACGGGCGGCGCAACGCCAAGGCGTTCACCGCCGCAGCCGCCGAAGCCCTGCGGCTGGCCGAGGACGACCTCCCCCCGCTCAAGGTGCCCAGCCTCGACCCGCCGCCGGCGAGGGCGTGGACTACCCGCTTCCCCGAGGCGGCTGAGCGACTACGGGCCTGTCGGGCTGCCGTGCAGGCAATCGCCGAGGAGCACACGCTGCCGCCGGAGAACCTGCTGGCACCCGATGCCGTCCGCCGACTGTGTTGGGAGCCCCCCGAGCCTGCTACCGTCGAGGCCGTCGACGCGGCGCTGACCGGCTACGGGGCGCGGCCCTGGCAGGTGGCGCTCACCGCGTCCGCGCTCGCAGACTGCCTCGGCTGATTCCCGCGAGGTACGTTTCAAGCCTGACCTCCAAGGGGTCCTAAATCCACCGTCGACCTCGAAAGAGCCGCATGCGCATCCTCCGGGTCCTCCGGCCCGTCGCCGGCCTTGTCCTGACCGTCGCCCTCGTCGGCTGTACCGGCGGCGGGTCGGGCAGCGGGGCCGGCACTCCGGCCCCTGGCACGAGCTCGGCCAGCGGGCTGCCCGGTCCCGGATCGTACGACGAGCAGATCGCCTTCCGCGTGACCGACGCCGGCTTGGTCAGCGAGCCGCTGCCGGCCAACCTGGCCGGCGCCATCGGCAAGCGCATCGAGTTCACGCTGTCCAACGACAGCTCTCGGCACTACCACATCGAGGTCTACGACGGTCACGACCGGTTGCTGGGCCACCAGGACGGCGCGGCAGGGAGCGTCTTCGCGTTCGTCACCACGTTCCACCGCACCGGTCTGTACCGGATCAAGCTGTACGCCGACGGGGCACCGGGGTCCCTTACGTGGGCGCCCTTCGTGGTCACCACGACCGGCGCCTACAAGGGCCAGGTGACCCCGCCGATGCCGGCGCCCCAGCCCGGCGGGTAGTCCTACCACCCGGCGCCGAGACCCCGCCCTGCGGGCGGCTCCGAACCCCGGGCCCGCAAGACCGGGGGGTGACTCAGCGCTTGGTGTGGGTCCAGCCCCGGTGCTGTCCCGGAGTGGTCGTCGGCCGATGTCCCTGACCGGTCGTGCCGGGCACGATCCCGTTGGGAGTCGGCGGCTGGTGCGACGTGGTGGCCGAGCCGGTCGTCTTGCCACCGGGGGTGGCGGTGGCGCAGTAGGTGGTGATCTGGGTATCCCCACCTGCGGCCGCGGCCAGGTTCCGGTAGGCGACCGAGTGCGTGGACAGCCCGCCGTGGCTGACCGCCGTACAGAGCCCGAACATGGCGGGCCCGGTGGCGTCGGGCCCGACCGCTTGCTGCGGCGGCTGGCCCGTGCTCTGGTCTGCCGAGTTGTTCGCCCCGGCCATGGGTGGGAGGTGGCCGGTCTGCGTGCTCAGCTGGGCGGGCGCCGCCGCGACGCTGGGCAGGGTCGGCACGGTGCCATGGGACGGAGTCAGGGCGTACGCCGCGCCGGCGGCGAGTGCGACGGAGCCGCCGACGGCCAGCGCGGCGGCCGCGACCGGACGGGTGGACCAGCGAGAAACCATTACGAGCCTCCACTCAGGTCGGGCCCCCGACTGGTCATTATGCACCAGGACGCGAGGGATGTCCCACGACTAGGCCCTGTCTAGACTGCCACTAGCCGCCAGCCCGGGCCTAGGGAGGGGTTTCGATGCGACGCGTGGCCGAGTCTCGGTCCCAGCCCCAGGCCTTCGCCCGTGACCTCTTCGACGGCCTGCCGCATCGCTACGACCGGCTCGAGGAGCTGCTCTCCTTCGGCCAGAACCGACGCTGGCGGGACGCCATGGTGCGAGCGGTGGCGACCGCCCGCCCGGCGCCCCGCCGGGTGCTCGACGTCGCGAGCGGGACCGCGGGGGTCGCGCTGCTGCTGGCCCGCCGTACGGCCGCTGACATCACGGGCGTCGACCTCACCCCGCAGATGCTGGCCGAGGGCCAGCGGCAGGTGCGCGCCCGGGGGCAGTCCGGCCGGATCCGGCTGGTGTGCGGGAACGCCTGCGATCTGCCGTTCGGCGACGAGACATTCGACGCGCTGACCTTCACCTACCTGCTGCGCTACGTCGACGACCCGGCGGCGACCCTGCGCGAGCTCGCCCGGGTGGTGCGACCCGGTGGGGCGGTGGCGAGCCTCGAGTTCGGCGTCCCGGGCCGGCTCGTCCCCCGCGCCGCCTGGCGCGCCTACACCCGCGCCGGGCTGCCGCTCGGCGGCCTGGTCCTCGGCGGCCCGGAGTGGTGGTCGGTCGGACGCTTCCTCGGCCCGTCGATCGAGGCGCACTACCGGGCCTACCCGGTCGACTGGACCGTGAGCGCCTGGTCGGCCGCGGGCCTGGCGGGTGTGCGGGCGCGGCCGATGAGCTTCGGCGGCGGCCTGGTTATGTGGGGACGGAAGCGTGCCTCCTGAGGCCGACCGCCCGACGGCGACCCCGAGGCCGGAGCCGGCCTTCTACGCCCGGCCCGGATCGAGGCTGGGCGACTGGTGGAGCCTGCTGCACCCGCCGTACACGGCCTGGCACCTCAGCTACGTGGTGTTCGGCGCCGCGCTCGCGCCGCGGGTCGACTGGTTGAACTTCGGGCTGGCTGTGGTGGCCTTCCTCCTCGCCGTCGGAGTATCGGCCCATGCGCTCGACGAGCTGAACGGGCGACCACTGCGCACCCGGATCGACAGCCGCACACTCTGGGTGCTGGCCGCCGGCTGCCTGGTCGTGGCCGCGCTGCTAGGCGGGTGGGTCGTGGCGCGGGGGGTGGTCGCGGTGATCCCGCTGATTCCGGCGGGGGTGCTGCTGGCAGTCGGTTACAACCTGGAGATGTTCGGCGGCCGGCTGCACAACGACCTCACGTTCGCCGCGGCGTGGGGCGGGTTCCCGCTGCTGGTGGGCTACCTCGCCCAGCAGCCGGCGGCGACCCTCTCCCACGCCGCGGTCGCGGTCGCCGGAGTCGTGGCCGCGACGGCGTCGGCGTACGCCCAGCGGGCCCTGAGCACTCCGGCGCGGGAGCTGCGGCGCCGCGTCAGCACGGTGTCCGGCGAGGTGGTGCGAGCCGATGGACGGGTCACGACCCTGGATCGGGCCGTCCTGCTGGGCCCGCTCGAGCTGGCGCTGCGCGCATTGTGCTGGGCCATGCCGCTGGCCGCCGTCGCCGTGCTGCTCACCCACGCGCGAAGCTAGCGTCCTCGGTGTGCGCGCCGCGGACACCGGTCCGGACATAGATGTAGGGCCCCTCAACGTATGAGGTTGAGGGGCCCTACCGTTGGCCGGAGTGCTGTGACGCCTCCAGCCTCACGGTCGACCCGTCAGGCCCACCAGCCTCGTCACCGGCTGGCTCGGTAAGTCGCCTCACCGCCCGGACCCTCGGTTTCCGTCCGATCCCGCCCTTCCCTTGCGAGAGGGCGTGAGAGATTTCTACTCGTCCCCGGCGACCCGCACAACCCCCTCCGGCAAGAAATCTTCGCCGGATCCGAAGTTGCTTCGAGTTACCCACAGAACGGCCGGATCCATACACAGAGCGCCCGCGTTTCTCCACAGCAACGCTGCGCGAGCTGTGGAGAAACAGGCGCCCGGCCGGACCGAGAACCCGGCCGGTCACGTCAGGAGGAGGAGGCCAGCGTGTGGGCCTCCGCCAGCAGTGCGTCGGCCTGCTGCGTCAGCGACCGCACCTGCGCGACCGCCGGCGGCCGGCCACCGAACTCCGCCTGGTCGAGCACCGAGCGGATCTGCTCGGCCACAGCGTCCCGCCGCCGACCGAGCGCCGCGAGCTGGGCCGTCACCTCGTCGTACGTCGAGTCGTCGGCCGACGAGCCGGACTCGGCGGCCCGGGTGTCCGCGGCCAAGGTGTCGAGGCCGAACTGCCCCACGCAGGCGTTCAGCTGCTTGTAGGCATGCATCAGCGCGAGCATCCCTGGGACCTTGGTGCCCGGCGGGGTGGCTGCCCGGGTCAGGTCCTCGACCAGCACCCGGCCGTCGCTTACGTAGTCGTCCCGCAAGCCGAGCAGCGCCAGCATCGTCGGACGGATGTCGGTCTGGTCGGCCCAGGTGGTGGTGTCGAGGCCCTGCCGCCGAACGCCCGGCCCGGCGAGGCCGAGCCACGTGCGGGTGATGTCAGGGGCCACCGTGCCGTGGTTCCACGCGTACGCCGAGTCGATGGCCACACAGGCGCTGGTGCAGTTGGCGGGCCCGTCGTACTCATAGAAGTCCGGGTTGCCAAGCGCCCAGAACGTCGGCGTGCGCGCGGGGTCACCGGTCACCATGTGCAGCAGCCTTAGCTCCGTCTGGTCGGCCAAGTAGCGGTTGACCGGGCCGGTCACGCCGGTGTAGGGGTCGGTGGCGGTGACTGCCAACGTGTCGCGCTCGAGCTGGCGCACCGCGGGGGCCTCCGGTGCGGGGTCGCCGGGCAGGTAGAAGGCAGGCGCGGCGCCGGCGTAGAGATCGAACGGCGTCGTGTTGCCGCGCTGGGTGGCCAGCAGTCCGGAGATGTTTGTGTTGAGCTCGCCGATGTCCTGGCCGTTGGTGTAGGTGCACGGGACGTTGACGCCGTCGCAGCCGGTCTGCTCGGTCCCGATGAAGTGGTCGCCCTCATCGGCGGTCACTACGTACAGCGTGTTGGCGGGGGTGATGCCGTCGCGCTGCATCCGGGCGAAGAAGGCAGCGAATGCGTCGTCGTACTGCCTGAGCTGCTGCTCCATGCCGGCCTCGCCGGGCCCGTACGAGCCGCCGCGCGGGTTCTTCACCGCGTGCGGGTCGTGCACGTCGGACAGGTAGGCGAACGTGACCGGCACGCCCGCCTCCTGCAGGTCGGCGACGTACCCGAGCGTGGTGGCGGCGGTCATCCCGTCGAAACCGGGGAAGCCGGGCTGGTGCGCGTATGGGTTCATGATCACGTTGCCGAAGATGTCGCGGACGTCGACGGAGTGGTCGGCGGTGATCTCCGGGCCCAGGTACTTGTTGCCGACCACCATCTGGTGTCCGGCGTAGCCGCCCGGTTCGTCGGGCAGCGTGTCGGGCACTGGGCGGGTGCTGTCGGCGCAGAAGGCGCTGCCGACCGCGCAGTGCACCGCAAGCCCGCCGTACTGCGCGGTCTCGGGGTCCTTGTAGTAGTCAGGATCGTTGGCGACCTGCTGCGCCTCGGGCGAGTTCGCCCCGAAGATCAGCGGCACGTCGGAGCTGACGTTCTCGATCATCGCGTTGGCAGAGGCGACCGACCCGAAGTCGCAGCCGGCCCGGGTGAAGGGGACCCAGGGGGCGGGTGTGTTGCTGCCGTCGGGCCCGAGCAGGCTGTACGACGTGTCGCTGGGCGACGCCGAACCGTCGTAGACGGGCGCGGTCCAGTAGGTGAAGCTGTTCGCTTGGCTGGTGGAGCCGTCGGGGTGGTAGTAGCGGTAGTTGTTGCTGATCGGCTGCCCGTGCCGGTCGCCGTACAGTCCGGTGGCCGCGCTGAGCAGGTCGGTGCCGGTGTGGCTCATCAGCGGCGTGTGGTTGTCGGTCAGGAAGCTCCCGTTGTGCTCGAGGAAGTCGAGCAGGTGAGGCATCTGCTCCAGGTCCGACGGCACGTTCGGGTTGTCGCGCAGGAAGTGCACGTTGTCGAAGCTGAGGTAGATCACGTGCTTGATGCGATGCCCCGGCCCGAGAGCGCAGGTGCTCTGACCGGCGGTACCGTCCGCCGCCGGATGGCTAGGCGAGGCGGTCGCGGTGGCTGGCAGGCACAGCGCCCCGACCACGGCCGCCGCTGCGATCGCGGAGAAGGACCTGGGCAGGCTGGAAGCGGGCAGATGAGGTGCGGCCATCGGTTTACCTCCGAGGATGTGAACCGTTCGACCGTATGGCCGGGGCTTCCGCGGCGGCAACCACGCGGATCTACGACAGACCGGGCTGGGCTTTGGCAGAGGTTCACCCGGCCGCCGGCCCGGATGGGGTCACTGCGGCGGCACCGCCGCCCGCCGCTCAAGCCCGCACCCGACTTCAACCGCACCGACTCCGTCAACTTTGTCGGTCCCGCCCGTCACACTGACGACGACAGACACCAAGCCGCTCCGCTCCCGCACCCGCTGCTGACGGCTCTAGCAGACGACGTGAGGCCCTGGGGATGGCGAGCCGCAAACGGGTGCGATCCAAGGGCGGCTGTGGCTGCCTGACCTTGGTCTTGGTCTCACTGGTCATCTTCGCCATCGCCGGGGCCTGCTCCGGCGGTGGCTCCGGGCCCCGGAGACAACCAGCGCAAGCCGGCCAGCAGGTGGCCCATGCGCAGGTCGGCCCGGTGCTCCCGCATCGGCGGCGCCGTCGGCACCGCAGGCACGCCCACGGGCACCGGGCCAAGCCGACGGCGACCCGGCCTGCCAGGACCGAGGCTGCCCAGTCCGGACCAGCGGCGACCGGGTCGACGATGGCGGCGCTGTCTCGGCTGCCCGTCAAGGGTCGTGCCCCGATGACGGGCTACGACCGGGCGCTCTTTGGCCCCGCGTGGACCGACGACGTCGACGTGCCGTTCGGTCACAACGGCTGCGACACGCGCAACGACGTACTGCGACGCGACCTCGTCGACACCGTCATCGAGCCGGGCACCTATGGCTGCGTGGTCTCGCGCGGTCTGCTCGACGATCCGTACTCGGCCAACGCGATCCACTTCGTGCGGGGGTGGAGTACGTCGATCCTCGTCGAGATCGACCACGTCGTCGCGCTGGGCGACGCCTGGCAGACGGGCGCGCAGCGGTGGAGCGCCGGCAAGCGGGCTGACTTCGCCAACGACCCCCTCGAGCTGCTCGCGGTCGACGAGCACAACAACGAGCAGAAGGGCGACTCCGACGCTGCCTCCTGGCTGCCGCCCAACACCGCCTTCCGTTGCCGGTACGTCGCGATCCAGGTGGCCGTGAAGGCGAAGTACGGGCTCTGGGTGACCGGCGCGGAGCACGATGCGATGGCCAGCGTCCTGTCCCACTGCCCGCGCTACCCGCTGCCGGCCGAGCCCGGAGGGCACGGGACCGTGGCCGTGCATGCGACGGCGCCCCCGCCACCCGCCCCGACCACCTCATCGTCGACGTCGGCTCCCCCGCCCGGCTCGTCGTCGGGGCGGGTCGCCTTCGTCGGTGTCGAGTACGACCCGTCCGGCGACGACAACTACGAGCTTGACAGCGAGTGGATCGAGCTACGCAACGGCGGCAGCGGCTCCGTCTCCCTTGCCGGCTGGCGCATCTCCGACGCCTCGATCCACACTTTCGCCTTTCCGGCTGGGTTCACGTTGCCCGCCGGGGGGACCGTCCGCGTGCACACGGGGTCGGGCCGCGACACCGCAACCGACCTCTACTGGGGCGAGGGATCCGCAGTCTGGAACAACGACGGCGACACCGCAACGCTGCGCAACGGCTCCGGCGCGACCGTTGCGACCTGCCGCTACGGCGGCGGCGGAAGCTACGCCAGCTGCTAGCCGGCAGTACTTTCGGTCAGCCCGACCGAGACCTCGGCGGGCCTCGGCGGCTCGAGCCGACTCCGGCGGGAGCAGACAGGTCCGCCTGGCAGCTTGGGTGAGCCCGCCCGGGCGGGTCGGGCAGATCCGAACGGTAGCGGTGCCCGGTCGGCGTGATCGTCACCACGGACCCGCTCGGACCGGGCCGGCTCACCCAGCCGGGCGCCTGCTTGGCGTGGTTGCAGGCTGCGCACAGGCCCTGGGCGTTCCCGATGCTGGTCGGGCCGCCAGCCGCGGCCGGAACCACGTGGTCCAAGTGGCGGATCGGGGCGCCGCACCACGGGGTGCGGCAGACCTGGTCGCGCACTACCAGAAGCCGGCGCAGACCGGCGGGGAACAGCCGCCGCCTCGACTCCATGCCCACCACCCCGCCGTCGCCCGGTGCGGTGAACAGCCGGCGGATGAAAACCTGACCTGCTCTGCGGACGATCCGGCGGGCCAGCGCCGCCGGCAGCGGGCCGTAGCCGTCCAGCCAGGCCGGCTCGTCTGCGGGCGCAGGGCCACCGTCCGCGCTCGGGTCGCTTGCCGCTCGGCCGCGCGGAGATGCTGGGTTGCGCCCAGGGCCGGGGGCGGGCCCGCCGCCCGGCGCGGCGGCGGTCGGTCCGGCGAACAGGGTCTGGTCGGTCATCACCAGGTTGACCTCCACCCCGGCCGGGTCGGCGGCAGCCCGACCAGTCACTCGCTCTACCAGCGTGTCGGCCATCAGCTGGCCGCGGCCGCGTGGGTCACCGGCCGCCCGGGCCGTGTCTGCGGCCCGGGCCAGCGAAGCGTAGGCAGCCACCCCGGCAGTCACCGGGAGCAGCGCGCCCAGGTAGGTCATCGTGTCGGGTGCCGGTCGGATGCTCACCCGTCGGTCGGCCTCAGCCCGAGCGCGCCGGCCGACGAAGCCAGCCGGATCAAGTCGGTATGCCCAACGCCGCGCCTCGGCCTCGGTGCGCCGGTCGCCCCACTGCCCGAGGCGGCCGGCCATCTCCGCGTCGACCCGGGCGCGATGCTCCGCCGACAGCCAGGCGGTCTCGCGGGCCACCAGCATCGCCCGCCACTCCGTCGCCTCCCCGCGACGCAGGGCCGCCAGCGTGTGCGGCAGCTCGGCGGTCAGGATCTGTGCCCACCCGACACACCGGGCCGCCCGGTGCGGCGACTCCCGGCGGGCCAACGCGACCTGGGCGACGACCCCGCGCCCGACCAACTCGGAGGGCACGCCGCGCTCGCCCTGCTCCCGCCGCTGCGAGGCAACGAACGCTGCGGTGACGGTTGCCTGCGCAGCCGCAGCCGCCGACTTGACCTCCTCGAGGGCCCGGATCTGGTCCACCCGGGCGACATCGTCAGCGGCCGGCTCGAGCCCCCGGAGAACACCGAGCACGTCTGCTAATGGACCACCACCCCCACGGGACGAGCCGGGGTGGTGATGGTCGACGTTGGACTCCGCCGAGGTGGCGGCAGCGCGGTCCAAGGCACGGCCGGCGCCGAACTCCGCCGAGGTGGCCGCAGTGCGGTCCAAGTCATGGTCGGCGGGTCCGCGCGGTCGGCCGGCCGACAGCGGCGAGCGGCTCTCGGAGGGCGAGTCGGCTTGAGGTGCGAACATGTGTTTGAGTCTAGGAGCGACAGCCATCACCGACGACAGCCTGCGGCCGGACTGTGCACGGCGTTTTCGCCGTCCTGGCATGTGCACAACTCGCCGCTAGACCAACGGCTCCTAGCCACGACTTGACAGAAGCCCAGCACGCCATAGCGGGTCCTATTTCTGACAAGTCGGTAGGGTCGGGGCCTGATGTCGGAAGCTCTAGCCCTGCGCCAAGCGGCCCGCGCGGTCGTCACGGATTCGGACCGCCGCGTCCTGCTGGTGCACTTCTACTTCGACTCCGCCCGCGACGGCGGCCGGCTGCCCCATGGCCTCTGGGCCTGCCCGGGCGGCGGCGTGGCGGACGGCGAGTCCCTCGAGAGCGCCCTGCGCCGCGAGCTGCTCGAGGAGACCGGCCTGGCAGCCGAGGTGATCGGGCCAGCCGTCTGGGTCAAGGAGCACCGGCTCCCGATGCCCGGCTGGGCCGGCCAGCACGACACCTACTTCTGGGTGCCCACAGCGGCCTTCGAGCCGCACCCCCACTTCTCCACCCACGAGCTCGCCGCGGAGCACGTCGACGGCGTCCGCTGGTGGGCGTACGCCGAGCTGCTCGCTGCCCAGGCGGCGTACGACGAGGTGCTGGCTACGACCGGCGACCCGCTTGCGGCTCAACGCCAGGCGCCGGCCACCTTCTCCCCGCGCGCGCTGGGCGCCCTGCTCACCGACCTGCTGCAACAGGGCCCGCCCAAGATCCCCCGTGTCGTCGCGCCCTGACAACAGCCGAGGTCTCCGACCGCTCTCCTACCGCGGAGGGGAGTGGAGCGGGGCCGGCCCCTTCCTGACGTCGAAGGCTGCCGCCTGCATGGTGAAGCGGGGTAGCCCCGGGATGGCAAGCCCGCGATAGGGCCCCGGACCCGCGCCGCCCCAGTGGACCAGGTCCCCAACGGCCGCGACGGCGTTCCCCGCGGGGTTCAGGACAGTCGCCGAACCCGGCAGATACGACCAGCCCAACGGCCACCGAATCAGGACCACATCCTCCGTGGACCATTCGACCCGCAGATAGGCCGACCCCTCGCGCACTACGCCGCCAGCCAACCTGCCGCTGAGCTGCGCGCGGCGTCGGGGGCTCGCGTCGGTTCCGCCGTGCGTCAGCAAGCTGACTCGGTCACCGGCCTCGACGGCGTCGTCGTCCATTGGTTACGCCCTAGGTCCCCTCGAAGAGGCCGGCGGTGGCGTCGGCGACGGCCTGCTCGCGCAGTACGTAGTGCATCTTCTTGCCGGTGGCGGTCACGGGCAGCTCGTCGACGAAGCGGTACGCCCGCGGGCGCTTGAAGTCGCTCAGCATCGGATGCGCTCGGCAGTGCTTGTCGCAGTCGGCCGCCGTCAGCGCGGGGTCTGCTCGCCGTACGTAGGCCACCACCCGCTGGCCCCAGGTCTCGTCCGGCAGGCCGACCACCAGCGAGTCGGCAACGCCTGGATGCGCGTTGAGCGCCTCCTCGACCTGGACCGGGTGGACGTTCTCGCCGCCGGAGATGATCATGTCGTCCTTGCGGCCGACGATCGTGACGTACTCGTCGGCGTCCCAGGTGGCCAGGTCGCCGATGTAGAGCCAACCGTCGCGGAACCGCAGCGCCTGCTCGTCGGGGCTGTTGACGTAGCGGTAGCCGGACTTGACCGACCGCACGATCACCTCCCCCACCTCGGTGCCGTCCTTGGCCACGTAGTCATCGGGGTCGGCCTGCCGGTCCTCGTAGAGCTTCACCACGGCGACGTCGTCGTCGGTGCAGGCCCGCCCCGCGGTCCCGGCGTGGTCCGGCAGGTCCGCCGGGCGCAGGAACGTGTTCCAGAACGCCTCCGTCGTCCCGTACCCGTTGAAGATCCGCGGGGTCAGCACCTCCTGGTAGCGCAGGCAGGCCGCCTTCTCCAGCGGCGATCCCATCGTGACGATGCCGCGCAGCGTCGACAGGTCGCGCGGCCGCGCCTCCTGCTCGGCGGCGAGCAGCGCCAGGCTGGTCGGCGCGCCAATGAGATAGGTGAGCCCGTACGCCGGCACCCAGTCGAGCACCGTCGCCGCGTCGAAGGCCCGCATCGCGACCGCCTCGGCACCGACGTAGAACACCGGGTTCGGGCCGCCCGAGTAGAGCCCGCCGCGGTGGAACCACGGGGTCATGTTCAGGGTCTTGTCCTCTGGACTGAGCGGGAAGTGCATGATCACGTCGTGCGCCGTAAGCACCTCCACCACGCTCGGCAGCGACACCCCCTTGGGCATCCCGGTGGTGCCCGACGTGTAGAGCCGGGTGGTCTCGTCGTACGCCGAGACGTCCGGCAGGGCCGGCACCGCACCACCGCCACCCAGCAGGGCGTCGAACGGCTCGGCCGGTCCGGCCGCGGCCACTCCCCCGCCGGCACCGACGGCGGGCACCACGACCAGGTGCCGGGGGCGGCGGCCGGCCAGCCGCAGCGCCTCGTCGGCCATGGCCGCCAGCCCGCCGTCGTACACGAACACGACCGGCTGGGCGTCGTCGAGGATGTACGCCGTCTCGCCGGCCGCGAGCCGGAAGTTGACCGGCGCGAGCACCGCGCCCAGCCGCTGCGTCGCCAGCCACAGCATGGCGAGCTCGGGGCAGTTGAACAGCGAGCACACCACGACGTGCCCTCGGCCCACGTCCCGGGCGGCCAGCCCGGCCGCCAGCCGCTCGACGTCGCGGCCGAGCTCGGCGTAGGTCCAGCTCCGCCCGGTGGCCGGGTCGCGCAGCGCCGGTCGGGCCGCGTACCGGTGCGCGTTGCGCCGGAACCCGACCAGGTAGGTGAAACTGTGCTCGAAGACCGCCTTGAAGTCGCTCGGGTCGTACCGATAACCGGTCATCTCCACGCTCCTCCCGCCAGTTGCTCGCGGTTGATCCTAGGGCAAGGTATCCACGCAAACCTCGCTCTTGACACCCCCCCCCGCGGGCGTATACCACAGGGGGGCGAGCCAGTCGCCCCGGTTTCTCGGAAGGCGGGCGACGAAGATGATCAGCACTCGGAGGCAAAGCACTCTTGGCAGAATTTCGCCCGCCCGGTTGGGGCGCAACTTGCTGGTTGCCGGCCTTTGCACCGCCACTTCGCCGTCGTGGTCTGTGACCCCATGCCGGACGTCATGAATCACAACACGCCAACCGGCGTGCACTACGTGGCACACGCAGTCGGCTCAGTCACGACGACTGAGATCGACAACTACAAGACCAACCTCGTCGCCGATGTGGGCCTTTCCCCGCACGTGCCCGTAATCGGCGACCAGTGGGTCGATCACGACAGCCCCTACCTGCTGGAAGGCGAGTACCAACCCCTGCCCGGTGACTCCATCTTCCACTGGTGGAACATCTGGGGCTACTCGGGATCCGGGAGCACCTCCTACTACGAGGACTCCGCCTTCACCTCCTACGGGAGCGACTCGGCCACAGCAGTCGTCACCATGGTGTCGGGCCGAGGCTACGTCTACTGACCCAAATGACCAGCGTGAGCAGATCCGTATCGAGACAGCGGCTAGATTCTCGGCGTCGCTCAGTAAGTGGTCTGGTGTCGACCGTGGCACTGCTCGCCCTGGCGAACTGCTCGGGAATTGCAGCCGAGCACGGCCAGTCCGCCAGTCGTTCCAGTGCTCCGACATCGGCGAGCGCATCTTCGGAGACCCGGGGGTCTCCCGCCGGGACTCGGACGTCAGGAACCGACCAGGGGTCTCTGCGCCGGTTCTGCATGCTCAAGCAGATTCCCGCGCAGTTGCGGCGCCGCGTTGAGCATGTGGTCAAGATGCCTGCGACCATGAGTTGGGTGACCACCCTGTCCACCGGCACGTCCGTCTTCTGGCGCTACGACTCGGCCACAAGGGGCGCGCATTACATCCTCGGGCTGCACGGGATCCGCGCCCTCTACACTTTCGGGCCCGGGGACGAGACGCCCGAGGGTGAGACCGTGGCTACCCGCAAATTCCTCGTCTTCAACGTCATGGAGAGTTCCTCTGACCTGACCAAGTGGGAGATGATCGACGTCGATTTGCGCGACGGCCGATGGCGAGTGATCGGGCGCCCGGCGACCGGCATCCACACTGACCTCCTGGCGAGAGTGCCTACCGCCGGCGACGGTGATGCTGCGTTCTCCCAGGCCCTGCCCGACCTGAGCCTCGAGACCCACGTCGTCAACCTCTCCGACGGGAGGTCGCGGCTAGTGCCATATCGTGACGTCGCCTTCCCTGTGATCGCCGATCATCGGCTGCTGATCGACGAGAACCCCTCCGGCGATTGGCAGCACGGCGCGGGCATCTACCTCGCGGCGCTCAACCTGCACACGCTCAAACGCGAGCCGCTGCCCGGCCTGCTTCGCTGGGTCGACAACCCCCGCGACCTCGTCGTTGCGCACGGTGGCGCCGCCTGGCTCTCCGACGGCTTTAGGGCGGTTCATGCCGTCTCGACTACCCGGCCAGGAGTGGTCTGGACGGCCTCCGGCACCCAGAACCACGGTCACGGGGACGTCGACCGGCCTCAGCTCTCCGACAACGGCTTCGCGGCTTGGTACCAGAACGGCGGCGGACCCGGCTCTGCTGTGCTCGCCGACACCCATACCGGCGTCGCCGTCAGCGTAGGCAACGACATCTACATCGTTGGCGACACCGTGGTCGTGGAACGCATACACGGCAGCACGTTCCACGGGTCCATAACCACGAGCATATTCTCCGCCAAGGATCTCCCGCGCCTCACCGGCTGCACCCCTACTACCGTGAAGCAGCACCTCGCCCCAGCTAAGCCGGCCCCACCATTGCAAGCGATCGGAAGCGGCACCTGATTCTCTCCGGCGCACTTGTGTCGTTCACGCGCACGAGCGCAGCACGAGGACGCAGTTCTGGCCGCCGAAGCCGAAGGCGTTGACCAGCGTCGTCGAGATCTCCATTTTGCGTGCCCGGCCGGGCACGTAGTCTAGGTCGCACTCGGGGTCGGGCGTCACCAGGTTGATGGTCGGCGGTACCACCTGGTCGCGGATGGCCAGGGACGCGACCATGGCCGACAGGGCACCGGCCGCGCCGATGAGATGGCCGACCATCGACTTCGGCGAGCTCAACGCGACCCGGTCAGCCGCTGGACCCAGCGCGGCCCGGACCGCCGCCGTCTCGGTCCGGTCGTTGGCCCGCGTCGAGGTCCCGTGGGCACAGATGTAGTCCACCTCGTCGGGCGCCACACCGCTGCGCTCCAGCGCCAGCCGGATCGCCTCCGCGGCGTACGTGCTGTTGGGCTCCGGGGCGCTGACGTGGAACCCGTCAGCGGTCAGCGCCCCGCCGGCGACCTCCGCGTACGGGGTCACACCTCGCTCGCTCGCATGCGCCTCGGTCTCGAGTACGGCGACGACCGCCCCTTCGCCGTACACGAAACCGTCACGGTCGGCGTCGAACGGACGGCTCGCCAGCTGTGGCTCGTCGTTGCGCTGAGACAGGGCACCCATCGAGCACAGTCCCTCGAACATGACCCGCGAGATGGAGGCGTCGGTGCCGCCGCAGACCACGACGTCGGCCTCCCCGCACCGGATCATCCGCAGACCCTCCAGCAGCGCGTAGTTGCCGCTGGCGCAGGCCAGTGCGGAGGCCACCACCGGTCCGTGCAGGCCGAGGTCGATGGCGACCTCGCAGGCGGCCATGTTGGGGATCACCGACGAAACGAAATACGGGCTGAGCGTCCGATGCGCGCCGGGACCCGCGCCGAGGACCGCGGCTGACGCGTCCGCGATCTCGCCCATGCCGGCCACGGCGGTGTTGACGGCAACGCCGATCCGGCTCGCGTTCGACGTGTCGATGACGAGGCCGGCGTCGGCGACCGCTTCACGGGCCGCGGCGAGAGCGAGATGGGTGAGGCGCGCGCTCCGGCGGAGCCGCTTGGTCGGGAGCCATCCGGCGGGATCGAAGTCCTTCACCTCCCCGGCGATGCGCACCGGCAGGCCGGTCGCGTCGAACCGGGTGATCGGGCCGATCCCCGACTTGCCCGCGAGCAACGCCTCCCAGGTGCCCGGTGCGTCGTTTCCGACCGGGGTCAACGCCCCCCACCCCGTGACGACGACGCGATCCAGCACCGGCTGCCACCCGCCTTCCGCGTCCGCGACCGTCTCGGCTCACATGCTATCGACATCGCCGCCCCACAAGAGTGTCGATGCCAAGACCTCGGCCCGTCGCGGCAGCGCGTCCACGGCACCTGCCCGGCTGACCGTCATCGCCGCCACTCGGGAGGCCCACGTCGCCGCCTCGACCTCGTCGGCCCCGTCGAGCGCCGCGTCGACGTACGCCGCGCAGAACGCGTCGCCGGCGGCGGTGGCGTCCACCGCGCTCGCAACCGGCCACGCGGGGACGGGCTCCGATCGATCCTTGCGGACGACGAGCGATCCCGCGTCGCCGAGGGTCACGACGACCGTGACATCGGCACGCAGCCCGAGCCGGGCAACGGCTGCCGACACCTCCGCCGAACCGGTCGGCGCCGGGCCGCCGGCCAGCGTCCCCAGCTCGTGCCGGTTGGGGATCAGTACGTCGACGCGGGCCGCGGCTGCGGGCGGGAGCCGCCTCGCCGGCGCCGGGTTCACCACGAACAGCCCGGAGCACAGACCGGCTGCCGACTCGACCGCGGAGTCCGGGATTTCAAGTTGTACCAGCACGGCGCGAGCGGCGCGGACCAGCTGCCCCGACGAGGCCACCGCCCGGGGACCCAGCTCGGCGTTCGCACCCGGATGCACCACGATCGTGCTCTCCCCCGCCGCGTCGGTGATGACGACCGCCCGGCCGGTGGGTGCATCCGTTCTGATGAGAGCCTCCTGGATGCCCGCACGCGCGATGGCATCCGCCAGGAGCTGTCCGGCGCTGTCGCGCCCGATGGCGCCGACGAACGCCGTGCTCCGGCCCAGCCGCGCGGAAGCCACAGCCTGGTTGAGACCCTTGCCTCCTGGGCCCTCGCGCAGTGCTGTGGCGCCGACCGTCTCGCCGGGATGGGGCGTACGCGCAACGGCGACGGCTAGGTCGAGGTTGGCGCTGCCGACCACCACAACCTCTTGAACCGCCGCGCCGCCGGAGCTCTCACCCATACGAGCCGACCGCGTCCACCACCAGGTCCCAGAACCCGTCCGAGTCGAGCTCGACGGCAACTCGGGTGTTGTCCGGTCGCCCGGTGACATGATCGAGGTCGACGACGGTCGCACCAGCCGTGAACTCTCCGGAGGTCTCCACCGAGACCGGTGCGGCGACACACCTGACGACGCCAGGGTCGATGACCCGAGCGACCGCGACCGGGTCGTGCATCGGCGGTGCGCCGAGCCCTGACGCGCGTCGGTAGGCGGCGCCGTAGAACTCCAGGAGTCCTACGCACATCCGCGCCACCGGGGTTTCGAATGCCCGGATGCGCTTCAGCACGCCGGGTGTGACCCGGGCCTGGTGGGTGGTGTTGAGCCCGACCATGGTGATGTCCAGGCCCGAGCTCCAGACCTCGGCGGCGGCCTCGGGGTCGGTGTGGATGTTGAACTCGGCGTACGGTGTGGTGTTGCCGCGTCCAGTCGAGCCACCCATGAGCACGAGGCCGCCGATCCGCTCCGTCACCGCCGGGTGGTGGCGCAGCAGGGTCGCGACGTTTGTCAGCGGACCGGTCGCGATCAAGGTGACGGGTTGCGGTTGCGTGGAGAGGATCTCGGCCATCAGGTCCACGGCCGGTTCCGCCGCGATGCCGACCGTCGGCTCGTCGAAGTCCACGCCGTCGAGTCCGCTCTCGCCGTGGATCGCGGCGGCAACCCGCAACGGCCGCTTGAGAGGGCGGTCAGCCCCGGCGGCGATCGGGACCTCGGTGATGCCGGCCACCGAGCACACCCGCCGGGCGTTGAGCGTGCACTTGTCGAGTGTCTGGTTGCCCGCGACCACGGTGATCGCCAGGAGCCGGACCTGCGGATGCGCGTTGGCGAGGAGGATTGCAACCGCGTCGTCGTGGCCCGGATCGCAGTCGAGGATGGCGGGAGTCGGCACGACTCAGCCGACGCCTAGGTAGCCCACGCAACGACCTTAGGCCACGCGCTTGCCCGCTGCGGGAGGATGTGAGCATGGCTGACGACCACGCCGAGGTTGCCCGGCTGCTCGCCGACAAGCGCGCGCAGCTCGAGGAGGAGCTCGCGGTACTCTCCGCGCCGCCCCAGGAGGTGGGCACGATCGGCTTCGGGAAGCGCGTCGGCGAGGGGACCGCGCAGGCGGTCGAGCGGCTCTCGGCGGTTCCCGCCCACGACAAGCTGCAGGCCATGCTCGCCGAGGTCACCCGAGCCCAGGAGAAGCTGGCCGAGGGCAGCTACGGCCGCTGCGACGAGTGCGGCGGCGAGATCGGCGCCGGCCGCCTGGAGGCCCGGCCGTGGGCCACCCGCTGCCTCCAGCACGCCTAGCTCCGGCTATCACGTTGCGGAGGTGGTCAGCAGCAACAGGTCGAGCGCGCTGCGGCTTGTTGTTGCTGACCCATAGTTCGACGGACGCGTAGCTAGACCGGCGCGCGCGAGATCTCAGGAGAGCTCGAAGCCGAGGGGCATGGAGAGTACGCCGGGCGCACCTACGCCGGGCAGGACGCCTGAGCCGAGGTTGGAGCCGAGCCAGCGGGCCGACCCGGGGCCGAGGTTCGAGCCGAGCCAGCCGAGCCAGCCGAGCCGTCCGGTGCCCGCGGCGGGATGTTCGCTGCTCTCCGCGGGCCGGATGCGCTCGACGATGCTCGGCTTGGGCAGCACCTTGACGTTGACGGCCGACCGGTCCAGGCCGGCTCGCCGACAGGCGAGACCAACCGCCTCTTCCAGGCCGCCGAGCTCGTCGACCAAACCCCGCTTCGACGCGTCGGCCCCGGTCCAGACCCGGCCCCTTGCCACCGCTTCCAGGTCGCCGACCGCCATCCCGCGGTCGCGGGCCGCGGTAGTGACGAACACCCGATAGACGCTATCCAGCCAGGCGTCGAGCCGCTCCCACTCTTCTGGAGTGAAGGGGCGCTGAGTGGAGAACATCTCGGCGAAGGCCCCCGAGGACACGCTCTCCCGGCTCAGGCCGACGCGGTCGAGCAGCCCGCGGATGACCTGCTTGCCGTAGAGGACCCCGATCGACCCGGTCAAAGTCCCCGCGTCGGCGACGATCGCGTCGGCACCCATCGAGATGTAGTAGCCGCCAGAGCCGGCAACCGAGCCCATGGACGCGATGACCGGCTTGCCGGCCCGGCGTACGGCGAGCACCTCGCGGTGGATCGCGTCCGACGCCGCGTACGACCCGCCGCCGCTGTTGACCCGCAGCACAACCGCCGCGACCGAGTCGTCCGCGGCGACGCTTCGCAGCGCGCCGCCCAGCGAGTCCGAGCCGATCGACGCGCCGCCGAGCGGCGACCGCCCGCTCCGGCCGAGGTGGATGGCACCGGTGGCATGCACCACGGCAACCGTGGGCACCGCCGGCGGGCCGCCCCGGGAAGCGACCGACTTCAGCCGGCTGCCGACCGCGCGGCCGACGGCCGAGGTCTGCGGCCCGGACGCCAGCCCCGCCAAGCCCTTGCCGTAGCGATGGAGATAGCGCAGCCGAACCTCGCCGTACCGGTCCCGCAACGCCGCGTAGACCTCGTCGCGGTAGCCGATGTGGTCGACCAGGCGGCGGTCGAGCGCGGCATCCGGAGTCAGTGGCGCGTGGTCGATCGCATCTCGTACCGCCGCCTCGCTCAGCCCGCGGGCAGCCGCCACGTCGTGCACTATCGTCTCGGTCGCCGACGCGACGATCGCGGTGGCCATCTCCCGGTGGGCGTCGGTCATCGAGGTCTCGAGGAACGTGTTGGATGCGGTCTTGAACTCCTTGCGCTGGTGGACCTCCGGCTCGATCCCAAGTTTGTCGAGCGTGCCCCGCAGGAAGACCGCCTGGACCACGACGCCGGTGAGCCCTAGGTCCCCGCTGGGCTGCAGCCAGACCTCCTCGAAGGCCGACGCAAGGTGGTAGAGCACGTTCCCGGGCCGCATCTCGCCGAAGGACTCCGTCCAGCAGACCGTCCCCTTGCCGGCGGCCCGGAAAGCGGCGACGGCGCGGCGCAGCTCCTCCGACTGCGCCAGCGTCGGCTGGTGGCCACCGATGTGAGCGATGAGCCCCACGACCCGGTCGTCGGCAGCCGCTCGCCGCAGCATGTCGGCCACCTGCCGCAGCTGCGGCACGTGCCGGGTCCGGGCGGCCTCTATCGGGGTGCTTGGGGGCGCCTCCGCCAAGCCCCGGGTCAGGTCGAGCTCTAGCAGCAACCCGACGCCCGGGTGGCCCGGCAGCAGCTCTGCGGGGCTCCTCATCACCCCACAGTACGGCGAGTGGCCAGCCCACCGAGCCGGCAAGTTGCTCCGCTCCTCAGCGGAAGGCGCTCGCGGCCGGCCCGGTGCCGACGTGCTCGGGCAGGTCGAGGCCGCTCATGGGCTCGCGCCCCGGGGGTTGGGCGGGCTCCGGCAACAGCGCCTTCCGGGGCCGCAGCGCGCGCTCGACCGGCCGCTCGCCGGTCACCCGCACCGGCTCGTCGTACAGCGAGACGTCGAGGGCCGAGTCCGGTTGACCCGGGAGGCTGCAGCGGACCGCCTCCGGCGAGACCTCCACCAGGAGCTGGGCCCCGTGCCAGCCGACCCGGAAGGTCAGCCGGGTGAGCCGGTCCGGAAGCGCCGGGGCCAGGCAGAGCCCGCCACCGTGGCGGCGCAGGCCGCCGAAGCCCTCGACCAGCGCGGCCCAGGCTCCCGCCAGCGCCGCCAGGTGCACGCCCCCGCGGGTGTTGTGGTGCAGGTCGTGCAGGTCCATCAGGGCCGACTCACGCAGGTAGTCGTGGGCTAGCTGGAGGTGGCCGACCTCGGCCGCCACGACGGCTTGCGTGGCTGCCGATAGCGACGAGTCGCGCACGGTCCGCCGCTCGTAGTAGTCGAAGTCGCGCGCCTTCTCCTCGGGGGTGAACATGTCCCCGCACCGCTGGATCGCCAGCACCAGGTCGGCCTGCTTTACCACCTGCCTGCGGTAGAGCTGCACGTACGGCGCGTGGAGCATCAGCGGGTACCGCCCGTCCGAGGCCTCGAAGTCCCACTCGTCGTGCCGGGTGAAGGTCTCCGACTGGGGGTGTACGCCGAGCTCGTCGTCGTAGGGGATGTGGACAGCCTCGGCGCAGTCCTCCCAGGACGACATCTCCTCGGTCCCTACCCCGAGCCGCTCGGCGAGGCGCGGGTGCCGGGCGCATGCCTGGGCGGCCGCGGTGAGGTTGCGGGCAGCCATCAGGTTGGTGAAGACGTTGTCGTCGACCACGGCGGTGTACTCGTCCGGACCTGTCACGCCGTCCAGGTGCCACGCACCGTGCCGGTCGCGATGACCGAGGGAGTGCCAGAGGCGAGCCGTCTGCACCAGCACCTCCAGCCCGCACTCGCGCTCCAGCTCCACGTCCCCGGTGACGATGCGGTAGTCCTCGAACGCGGCGGCGACGTCCGCGTTGACGTGGAACGCGGCCGTCCCCGCCGGCCAGTACGCGGCCGACTCCGCGCCGTTGATCGTGCGCCAGGGGAAGGTCGCGCCGGACAGCCCCAGGGTCTCCGCGCGGGCCACCGCCTGCGGGAGCGTTGACGCCCGCCAGCGGAGCGCGTCGGCGGTGGCATGCGGGGTGAGCAGGGTCAGCATCGGCAGCACGAACGCCTCGGTGTCCCAGAAGGCGTGGCCGTCGTACCCCGGCCCGGTGAGGCCCTTGGCCGCGATGGCGCGCCGCTCGGTGCGCGCACTGGCCTGGAGGACGTGGAAGAGCGCGAAGCGGACCGCCTGCTGCACGGCGGGGTCGCCCTGGACCTCGACGTCGGCACCGCGCCAGAACCGGTCGAGGTACGCCCGCTGCTCATCCACCAGGCCCTGCCACCCGGCCGCACGGGCCCCGGTCAGGGCACCGGCGACCTGGTCGCGTACGGCCGGCTCGGACCGGTGGCCGGACCAGCCGTAGCCGAGGAACTTCACCAGCCGCAGGGTCTGTCCCGGTTGCAGGGTCGCGACGACGCTGGTGCCCGCCCGGTCCTCGCGGCAGTCGTTCTCGAGGGAGTAGTCGCCGGGTGCGCTCACCCGGTGGTCCATCGCGGCCGCTATCAGCAAGCCGCTGGAGCGGGTGCGGTGCATGAGCAGGGCGCCGAGGTCGCTCAGCTCCTGGTAGACGGCGACGAGCGGCCGCTCCAGGGCGGCCGCGACCCGCGGGTCGTCGGTCGGCTGGGCCGGCGGGGCCTCGTTGGCCACCAGCTGCGACTGCAGCAGGACCCTGGTGTCGGGCTCGGTGGCCTCCACTTCATAGGCGATCGCCGCAACGGCCCGCTGGGCGAACGACACCAGCCGGGTCGACCGCACCAGTACCCGGACGCCGGCCGGCGAGCGCCAGTCGACCTCGCGGCGCAGCACGCCGGCTCGCAGGTCGAGCGTGCGCTCGTGGGCCAGCAGGTCGCCGTACCGGATGTCGAAGGGCGAGTCATCGACGAGCAGCCGGATGAGCTTGCCGTTGGTCACGTTGACGATGCTCTGGCCGACCTCCGGGTAGCCGTAGCCCGGCTCGGCGTAGGGCAGTGGCCGCTGCTCGAAGAAGGACCCCAGGTACGTGCCCGGGATCTCGTTGGGCTCGCCCTCGTCGAGATTGGCCCGCAGCCCGATGTGGCCGTTGGACAGCGCGAACAGGGACTCGATGCGGCCGAGGTGGTCGAGGTCGAGCTCGGTCTCCCGGACGCACCAGGGCTCGACCGCCAGCACGTGCCGGGCCCTCACCGGAGCTCCGCCAGGTCGGTCACGACGACGTCGGCCCCGCTGGCACGCAGCTCGTCCGCCTGCCCGACCCGGTCGACACCTACCACGTAACCGAACCTACCGGCGCGCCCGGCAGCCACGCCCGCCAGTGCGTCCTCGAACACCGCCGCCTCGGCCGGAGCCACGCCGAGCTGCTGGGCGGCGTACAGGAACATATCCGGCGCCGGCTTGCCCGGCAGCGACCTCTCCCTGGCAACGACCCCGTCCACCCGGACCTCGAACAGGTCGGCGAGGCCGGTCACGGCGAGCACCTGCTCGGTGTTCGCGCTGCTGGACACCACCGCAAGGCGGAGCCCCGCCGCGCGCGCCGCCTCGGCGTATCGGCGGCTGCCCTCATAGACGGCTACGCCGACCGCCCCGATGCGCGCCCGCAGCAGCGCGTTCTTGCGGTTGCCGACCCCGTTTACGGTCTCGGCGGTCGAGCGGTCGTCCGCACTGCCCTCCGGCAGCGCGATGTGCCGGCTGGCGAGGAACGCCCGTACGCCGTCCAGGCGTCGCCGCCCGTCGACGTACGCCGTGTAGTCGCCGCGGATGTCGAACGGCACGAACGGCTCGCCGGTGCGCTCCGAGCGGGTGCGCAGCAGGTCGTCGAAAGTCTCCTTCCAGGCGGCCGCGTGCACCTTGGCCGTCTGCGTCAGCACCCCGTCGAGGTCGAAGAGGCAGGCCGCGATCGACTCTGGCAGCCCCAGTCGCGTCACCGCGTCGTCACCGCCCGCCACTCCTGATGGGCCGTGTGGGCGGAATCAGCTGCACCCGCTGGTGGAGCCGCAGCCCTCGCAGACGTAGCAGGACCCGCTGGGCCGCATCTTCGTGCCACAGGTGAGGCACAGCGGCGAGTCGACCTCGCGGCCGGACATCGCCTCCAGCAGCTCGGCACTGGTACGGGCCTCGGCCGGTGCGGGCTTCGCGGCCGCCACGGTCTCGTCACCGGCCGCCGCCGCGAGCTGGGTCGCCGCGGGCGCCGTGCCGACGTGCGGGGCCGCCGGCTCGGACTTGAGCGACTCGGCTTCGGACACCTCGGCCAGGTCCTCGGTGGCCGGCTCGTAGGAGCCGGTCTCCAGCTGCCGCTGGCGCTCCTCGGAGGTGTAGATGCCCAGCGCCGCCCGCCGCTCGAACGGCAGGTGGTCCAACGCCAGCCGCCGGAAGATATAGTCCATGACGGACTGCGCCATCCGGATGTCGGGGTCGTCGGTCAGCCCCGACGGCTCGAACCGCATGTTGGTGAACTTCTGCACGAAGGTCTCCAGCGGCACGCCGTACTGAAGCGAGATCGAGATGGCCACCGAGAAGGCGTCCATCACCCCGGCCAGCGTCGACCCCTGCTTGCCCAGCTTGAGGAAGACCTCGCCGAGGCCGTCGTCGGGGTACGAGCCCGCGGTCATGTAGCCCTCGGCACCCCCGACCGAGAACGAGGTGGTCCGGGACGGCCGGGACTTGGGCAGCCGCTTGCGTACCGGCCCAGGCTGGGCCTCGGCGGGGCCGCTGGCCGCGGCCGGCCTGGCCGTCGCGTCGGACAGCGGCTGGCCGACCTTGCAGTTGTCGCGGTAGACGGCGAGCGCCTTGAGCCCGAGCTTCCAGCCCTGCAGGTAGACGTCCTCGATCTCCTCGACCGTTGCCGACTCCGGCAGGTTGACGGTCTTGCTGATCGCGCCGCTGATGAAGGGCTGGACGGCCGCCATCATCCGGACGTGCCCCATCGGAGCGATCGCCCGCTCTCCCATGGCCGTGTCGAACACCTCGTAGTGGTCCGGCCGCAGCCCCGGTGCGTCGATGACGTGACCCTTCTCGGCGATGTACTCGACGATCGCCTCGATCTGCTCCTCGTGGTAGCCGAGCTTGGCCAGGGCGCGCGGGATCGTCTGGTTGACGATCTGCATCGAGCCGCCGCCGACCAGCTTCTTGAACTTCACGAGCGAGAAGTCCGGCTCGATCCCGGTGGTGTCGCAGTCCATCATGAAACCGATCGTGCCGGTCGGGGCGAGCACGCTGGCTTGGGCGTTGCGGAAGCCGTTGCGCTCGCCGAGCTTGCGCACGGCGTCCCAAGCCTTGGTGGCCGCCTGATGCACATCACGGTCCCACGGGTGGATGGTGCGGATGCTGTCGTTGGCGGCCGCGTGCTTGCGCATGACCCGCTTGTGGGCCTCGGCGTTGCGCCCGTAGCCGGCGTACGGACCGACGACCGCCGCTAGCTCGGCGGACCGCTTGTACGACGCCCCGGTCATCAGCGACGTGATGGTGGCGGCCAGAGCCCGTCCACCGTCGGAGTCGTAGCCGAGCCCCATCGCCATCAGCAGCGCGCCGAGGTTGGCGTACCCGATGCCGAGCTGCCGGTAGTCGCGCGTGGTGCGCCCGATCGCCTCGGTGGGGAAGTCGGCGAAGCAGATCGAGATGTCCATCGCGGTGATGATGAGCTCGACGCAGCGGGTGAACAACCCGGCGTCGAAGCTGCCGTCGTCCCGCAGGAACTTCAGCAGGTTGAGGCTCGCCAGGTTGCACGAGCTGTTGTCCAGGCTCATGTACTCACTGCATGGGTTGCTGGCGGTGATCCGGCCGGTCTCGGGGTTGGTGTGCCAGTCGTTGATCGTGTCGTCGTACTGCAGGCCGGGGTCGGCGCACTCCCAGGCCGCCTGCGCGATCTTCTGGAACAGCTCGTGGGCGTCGAGCTGCTCGATCACCTCGCCGGTCGTGCGGGCGCGCAGGCCGAACTGCTCGCCAGCCTCGACCGCCCGCATGAACGAGTCGGTGACGCGGACGGAGTTGTTGGCGTTCTGGTACTGGACCGAGGTGATGTCACGGCCGCCCAGGTCCATGTCGAAGCCGGCGTCGCGCAGGGCGCGGATCTTGTCCTCCTCGCGTGCCTTGGTCTCGACGAACTCCTCGATGTCGGGGTGGTCGACGTCGAGCACGACCATCTTGGCGGCCCGTCGGGTGGCGCCACCGGACTTGATGGTCCCCGCGGACGCGTCGGCGCCGCGCATGAACGAGACCGGGCCGCTCGCCGTACCGCCGCTCGACAGCAGCTCCTTGGAGGACCGGATCCGGCTGAGGTTGAGGCCGGCGCCCGAGCCGCCCTTGAAGATGAAGCCCTCCTCCTTGTACCAGTTGAGGATCGAGTCCATCGAGTCGTCGACGCTGAGGATGAAGCAGGCGGACACCTGCTGCGGGCTCGGCGTGCCGACGTTGAACCAGACCGGGCTGTTGAAGCTGAAGACCTGGTGGACCAGCATGTAGGTCAGCTCGTGCGCGAAGATCTCCGCGTCGGCCGGCGTAGCGAAGTAGCCCTCGCGCTCGCCCGCCGCCCGGTAGGTCTCGACGACGCGGTCGACCAGCTGCTTGAGGCTCCACTCGCGGGCGTCGGTGCCCACCGCGCCGCGGAAGTACTTGGTGGTGACGATCGTCGAGGCGTTGACCGACCAGAAGGCGGGGAACTCGACGCCGTGCTGCTCGAACACCGTCTCGCCGGTCTTCCAGTTGGTCTGGACGACGTCACGACGCTCCCAGCTGATCTCGTCGTACGGGTGGGTGCCCTCGGTGGTGAAGATCCGCTGGATCTTCAGCCCCTGCATCCGCCGTCCGGTTGGCTGCCGGCTGTCGGTCTCGGTCATGTCGTCTCCTGCCATCGGGTGGGAATTCAATCTGTGGTCAAGCGGGTGAGCTGTCCGGTGTTGGTTTTCAGTCGGCATGGGCGCTGGTCGGTTGGTACGCCGATGGGTTGCGCCGGTCGCCGTAGCGGGGGGCCGGGGTGCCGGCGTGCTCGGCGTCTGGGTGGCCGGCCTCTGCGTGGTCAGCCCGGTCTGCGTGGTCGGTGTGGTCGTCCTTGCTGTGCTCGTCGTTGGTGTGGGCGTTGACGTCGCCGGCTGCGGAGTGCTCGGCACGCAGCAGCGCGATCTCGGTCTCGAAGTCGTCAGCGGACTCGAACGCCCGGTAGACGCTGGCGAATCGCAGGTAGGCCACCTCGTCGAGCTCGCGGAGCGGCCCCAGGATCGCGAGTCCGACCTCGGGAGCGGGCACCTCCGCCCAGCCCGACCCGCGCAGGTCGTCCTCCACCCGCGACCCGAGCCTGGCCAGGTCGTCGTCGCTCACCGGGCGGCCCTTGCAGGCCTTTCGTACCCCGGTGATCACCTTCTCGCGGCTGAACGGCTCGGTGGCGCCGGACCGCTTGACCACAGTGAGCTGCATCTGCTCCACGGTGGTGAACCTCCGACCGCACTCCGGGCAGGCCCGGCGCCGGCGGATCGAGGTGCCGTCCTCGGCCACCCGAGAGTCGAGGACCCGGGTGTCGGTGTGCGGGCAGTACGGGCAGTGCATCGGGCGACTCCTCTCACGGCTCGGTCCGGATCGCTGCTCTGCGGGCCCCCGGTCTGGCCCCCGCTCAACCCAAACGCTGCCACCAGCTGGGGACAGTTCTGGGGACAACTCGCGCTGTCCTGTGGGTGCAGAACCACAACCTGTGGAGAACTACACCTCTGTAACTACTATATCTAGGGGTGACCATACGCTCAAGGGAATCGTGCCCGCAAGCGTGCCGGGACAATTTCCCGCCGCCACCGGCAAAGTCCCAGGTCAGCGTCCTGCAGGCGGCGTGTCGGGCTAGCTGCGGCCCGGCGGCGGAGCTCGCCCTGCCCTCCGGTCCAAGCGCGTAGCTCGCCCTGCCCTCCGGCCCGACCCTCGACCCGCCACCTGCCGCCTCCTGCCTGACCTTCGAGACCCCGCGCCTGGCGGGCGAGTGGTCAGTTACAACAGTCACCAGCCCGCCCTGCTTGTTGTCCGTGACCACCCCGTGCGGGTGGTCAGCAACAACGCCCCTGCCCCCCGCCACCGGGGCCGCCGCCCGGCGGCGGGCAACCGGCCGCAAGACCGTCCGTGGTCAGCAACAACGGCCGCCAGCGTGCCCTGCATGTTGTCTGTGACCACCCCGTGCGGGTGGCCGGAGAGTCCCGCAGTCCGGCTGGGCTCGCCCCGGGTCTCACTGTGGGTCGCCCTGCGGGGGAGTTGTCCACTGGATCGCCGCAGCGGGTAGCCAGATCGCACCCGAGTCGCTAGGTTTGTCCGAACCTCATCGCACCCACGGAGGTCCCATGCGCCACCGGCTCGCGGCGTTCATCGTCGCGACCGGTCTGTGCGCGTCGGGGGCGGTGGCCTGCGGCGGCGGGGAAGGCCCCACCGCCGCAGGCCATTCCAGCCCCTCCGGGCCGGCCACGTCTACCGGCCCCACGGCATCCAGCGCGACGTCCCCCAGCGCGTCGGCCAGCCGGCCGAAGCCGCCCGCCATGCCACCGCTGGCGCGGCACAAGTCGCTAGCTGGAGCCACAGCCTTCGTTCGCTACTACGTGGCAGTCATGAACTTCGCTTCGCTCCAGAACTCGGGCAGGGCAATCCGTCGGCTGGCCACGCCTCAATGCATTTCTTGTCGCAGGCTCGCGAATTACATAGACCTTACTGCGCAGCGCGGTGGATGGCAGCACGGGGGCGCTTGGTCCGTCCTAGATGTCGTGCTCTTACCCGCGCAAACTCTACATATGCCGAAACTGGCGGCATTCATTCACATCGCATCCGGCAATTGGCGCAAGTCTCGAGAATCAAGGATCTTGCCGATACGGGCACAGCGTATTATGTACACGTTCACCTTGCTTTGGAGGGGAGCTAAGTGGCAAGCAGCCGACCTCACCCGCTAATTACTGACCACGTTGACTGGATTGGTCGCTGCGCGATCGTCCTTTGTTTCGCAGCGGCCTGCCTGACCGGGGCGGTCCCTTCAGCAGGAGCGGACGGCTGCTCAGCTGGGACAGGTCGGAGCGATTACGCCGTCCGCTGCCTCGACCGCACCAACTCGACCGGAATCGAAGGTGCGCAGCAATCCGCGGAATCGAGTCACGAGTCTGTTTTCTACCGGTGGCTGCCGCTGTGCCCACTCGCCGTGCCTGGCAGGCCTGGTGCAGCCGATATTCGGTGCGCCGGGAATGCCAGCTGTCCTGATCCTCAGCAAATTCCGATGGTGCTTTGGGTTGAACGCACCCGTGACGTTGGGCTGGCAAAAAGGAGCACGTGGGCAGTCGACCATAGTGAATGCCGGGATCCGAAGGTGCTGGTGGGGCAGCAGGGGCGGCGCGGGCTGGCGTGGGCCGACATACTCAGCGCCATCCGGAGGATAGGCATCCCCGCCGCGAGCGTGCAGGGGCCGAAGTTCACCCTGGTCAACTACGACACCACGTTCTTCACGGACGCCCCCGGCCTCGCCAGAACGCTGGACATCGTCGGCTACCGCGTAGACGTAGTGGTCACCCCGACCAGTTACCGCTGGTCGTGGGGCGACGGCTTGACCACCACCACCAGCACGCCCGGCCGGCCGTACCCGGCCACCGACGTAACCCACACCTACCGCCTCGCGACGCACACCCGCCCGGGTTACCCCACCCGCGTGGACGTCACCTATGCGGCCCGCTACCGCGTCGACGGAACCGCCTGGCAGCAGGTCCACGACGCCCTGACCGTGCCGGGCACGATCGTCGCGCTCCCGGTCAGGCAGGCCAGCGCAGTGCTCACCGCGCCCTGACTCCCGCCGTACCGCGCAGCCCAACCGGCGGAGGGCAGCGGCTCAGCCCACCGGCACCCGCACCGGCTCCCCCACCCGGATGTCGCCGGCGTCCCGGATGCCGTTGTAGCTCATCAGCTCGTCGACCGCCGCACGCGGATCCTGCTGTGGGTCGAATCGACGGGCGATGTCCCACAGCGTCTGACCGGGCTGCACCACCACCGTCACGACGTGGGTCTGCCGGGCTCTCCCACCGGAGATCGCCGGGTCGGCCAGCAGCAGGCCGGCCGCGGTGAGCCCGGTCAGGACCAGCAGTACGACGGCGCGCCGGCCGCGCCTGGTGAGCCGAACCGCGCCCGGTGCCGGCCGGGTCCGTCGTACTGCCTCACCGCTGCAGGGCGCTACCGCCGGGGGGGCGGGAGCCGGCCGGCAGACCCGACCGCCGGTCATGCGGGGCATGGTCGACGGACCGTCGTAGCGGTCGATGATCGTGCTCATTGCTACCTCCACTCGAGTACCAATCGGTCGTCGACCCGCGCCGGCCTCCAGCTCGCTCGACCACTCCCCCCCGGGGGTCGAACGGGTGTTCGATCGAACGCCTGTACGAGAAGTTAACACGACCGACCGACCATTTCGAGAAGGACCGAACAACCGTTCGACGGCGTGTCGCCGTGAGGTCGCGGCCGTTGGCCATCGACCTCGGCAGGTGCCGCGGCAGCCAGAGCGGTTGTCCCGGGCCAGGTGGGGTGATCGGGGCCGCGGGGCGGCATGGCGGCCCGAACTGGCCCGCGAAGCGCCCCGCCCGACTGGTGTCCAGACCTCGCGTTGCCCGCGATCGACCTGGCCGGGGACGCGGGCTCGGAGGCCACTTGTCCCTCCGAGGCTGGCCGCCGGCTGTGTTTGCACAGGGCGTGACACAGACACACCGATTCGAACAAATGTTTGGTCCGGACCCTGGTGGCCGATATCGTCGGGGCATCAGGTCCCTTCCGGGGCCTTCGTCCACAGAAGGTGGGTCTCATGACCAACGCCGGTGCCGACAACCCAGTCCGCGAGCTACCCGACGGGCCCCCAGACGAGACGGGCCTCACCCCGCGCCAGCGACGCGTGCTCAGCGTTATCCGGGACTCGGTGCGCGAGCGCGGCTACCCCCCCAGCATGCGCGAGATCGGGCTCTCCGTCGGCCTGACCAGCACCTCTTCGGTGGCCCACCAGCTGCGCGCACTGGAGGACAAGGGCTACCTGCGGCGCGACCCGAACCGACCGCGAGCCGTCGAGGTGCTGCTGCCAGAGCCGGCGCGCCGGCGCGGTGTGGCGCCCGCCCCTGCACCAGCACCGTTCGACGAGACCGGCTGGGGAGACGCCCACCCGCAGGCGGTGCTGGTCCCGATCGTCGGCGAGATCGCGGCCGGCGTGCCGATCCTGGCCGAGGAGAGGGTCGAGGAGACCTACCCCCTCCCCCGGCAACTGGTCGGGGAGGGCACGTTGTTCCTGCTGGCGGTGAAGGGCGACTCGATGGTGGACGCTGCGATCTGTGACGGGGACCTCGTCGTCGTAAGGCAGCAGCCAACGGCGGAGAGCGGGGAGATCGTGGCCGCCATGATCGACGGCGAGGCGACCGTGAAGACCCTGCAGAATAAGGCGGGCAAAGTGTGGCTGCTCCCGCACAACCCGGCGTACGAACCGATCGACGGCACCGGCGCCTCCATCCTGGGCAAGGTCGTCACCGTGCTGCGGCGAGTCGGCTGACCGAAGGCCGCGCCGAAGTCGATTCGGGCGCGCCAGGAGCAGCGGCCGCCCATTTCGCTGGCCCGTGGTATGGCTGGGCCATGAGCAGCGGCCGCCCAGATCGCTGACCTGTGGTACGGCTGGGCCATGAGCAGCGGAGGCAAAGATCGCTGACCGTGGTACGGCTGGGCCATGAGCTCAGCGGTGTCTCACGAGCTGGGCGAGACGAGGCGGTGCAGCGCCGCGCGGACGAGCGCCCCGTCGGTGGTGGGCCACATCGGCGGGAGCGAGGCTCGCAGGAAGCCCGCGTAACGGGCCGTGGCCAGCCGAGGATCTAGGACGGCCACCACCCCGCGGTCGGTCCGGGTCCGGATAAGCCGGCCGCTCCCTTGCGCCAACAGCAGCGCCGCGTGGGTGGCCGCGACCGCCATGAACCCGTTGCCTCCGGTGCGGCTGACCGCTCGTGCTCGAGCGGACATCAGCGGGTCGTCCGGGCGGGGGAAGGGGATCCGGTCGATGACCACCAGCGAGCACGTCGGCCCGGGTACGTCGAGTCCCTGCCACAGCGAGAGCGTGCCGAACAGGCTCACCGCCGGGTTGGCCACGAACTCCGCGCGAAGGTGCGCTAACTGGCCCTCCCCCTGGCACCGGATCGGCAGGTGCGGCAGGGCGGCCCGCACCGCCTCGGCCGCGGCTTCCGCCGCCCGACGGGACGAGAAGAGCCCCAGTGTCCGGCCGCCGGCCGCCTCGACCAGCCCGGCCAGCTCGTCCAGCTGGGCCGAGCCGATGCCGTCGCGGCCCGGCGTGGGTAGCGAGCGGGCGACGTACAGGATCGCCTGCCGGCCATAGTCGAACGGCGATCCGACATCGACGGCCCGCCACGGCAGCACCGCAGCCGCCTCCCCACTCCGCGCGCCGGCTACTCGGGCCGCGCCGCCGGCACCGTCGCCTGGCCCAGGAGCAGTTGGCGACGCGTCACCCGCGCTCAACCTGCCCTCGGCCCGGGCCACGGCGGTTTCGCCGATGGCCTCGCCGACGTCATCGGCCGCCGGCCGACCTGTCCCGCGAACACGAGAGTCGGGCTCGTCCGAGGCCATCGGAACTCGTTCGGACTGCTTGAGCCCGATGGAGCCAGCCATGGCGCCGAAGTCACCCCCCAGCCTCAGCGTGGCGGACGTGAGCACGACGGTCTTGTCCGTGAGCAGGGTGCCCCGGAGCAGGCCCCACACCTCGATCGGGGCCACGCACAGCTGGTTGCCGCCCCGCTGCCGGTCCCGCTCCGCCAACCAGAGCACCTCGGTCGAGGATCCCGGCGCCATGCGCTCGGCCACCTTGCGCACCTCGTCGACCAGGCCTCGGGCCTGCTGTCGCGCCGCGTCCGGCTCCGCGTCGTCGGCACCGCGCGGAACCGCGCTGAACGTCGCGCGGGCGGTGTCGCGCACCCGGCCGAGGGCTGTCGCCAGCTGCTCGGGAGCCTCGTCGATCCGGCCGGGCGCCAGCCCGTCGATGGCGTCGCGGAGAGCCTCTGCGGCGAGGCCGAGGTCATCCGCCTCGGAGCCGTCCACGAAGTTGCCGGCGCGGCGCGCGGCCCGCTCCACCATCGGCGCCGACAGCTCGTCGGTGGCGGCCTGGGTGACCCGGGCGGCCAGCTCGTGCGCCTCGTCCACGACCACGACGTCGTAGTCCGGGATCATCGGCACGCCCTCCACGGCGTCGATGGCCAGCAGCGCATGGTTGGTCACGATGAGCTGGGATCGCATCGCCTGTTCACGGGCGCGCTCGGCGAAGCACTCGACGGCGAACGGGCATCGGGCGGCACCGAGGCACTCCCGGTGGCTCACCGAGACCTGCCCCCACACCCGGTCCGTGTGCCTGGGCGCGCCGTCGCGGTCGCCCGGGCCGCCGGAGCGCGCCTCCTCCTCGGCCCACTCGCGGAGCCGGACCACCTCGGCGCCCAGGCTCCCCTCCGGTACGTCGACCAGGACGCCCTGGTCGTCCGGCACACCGGACCGCACCCGATGCAGGCAGGCGTAGTTGCTGCGCCCCTTGAGGACGGCGTACGTCGGTCGCTCGCCGAGGACCCCGGCCACGGCCTCCAGCATGGCCGGGATGTCGCGCTCCACCAGCTGGTGCTGCAGCGCAAGCGTCGCGGTGGCGACCACGACTCGATCGCCGTGCAGTACGGCGGGCACCAGGTACGCGAGCGACTTGCCAGTGCCGGTCCCCGCCTGGACGAGCAGGTGGGTCCCGTCGGTCAGCGCCGCGCGGACGGCGCGAGCCATCTCGACCTGCCCGGGCCGGTCCTCGCCGCCCACCGCGGCCACCGCCGCCGCCAGCACGTCCTCGACGGAGGGTGCGACCCGCTCGGTGGTGCTCACCGACCGAGGCTAGCCCAGCCCGACACCCGGACGACCAGGCTCGCCCGGCCGGTGGATCGCCGGTGCGGCCGGCGGCAAGGTGCCCGTCGGCGCAAGAACCGCAGGGCCCACTGCGGCTATCGAGCCGGCGCGTCCTCGGCGTACGACGAGAGCTCGGCCGCCAGCCCCGGCCCGACCCGGGCGAGCACGCGCGTGCCCGCCCCGTTGTGCTCGGTGGAGAGCACCTCGCCGTGCTCGTGGATCCGCGACACCAGGTCGCCGCGCGAGTACGGCAGCAGGACGGACACCTCGACCGCGAGCCGGGGCAGGTCCCGCTCGATGGCCGACCGGAGGTCGCCGATACCGGCACCGGTCCGGGCGGAGGCGACCACCGCGTGCGGCTCCCGGCCCAGCAGCCGGGCGAGCACCAGCGGGTCGGCGACGTCCGCCTTGTTGACGACCACGAGCTCCGGCACCTGGTCCGCGCCGATCTCAACCAGCACCTCGCGGACCGCGGCCAGCTGGCCCTCCGGGTCGGAGTGGGACCCGTCGACGACGTGCAGCACCAGGTCCGCCTCGGCGACCTCCTCCAGCGTCGACCGGAACGCCTCGACCAGCTGGTGCGGCAGGTGCCGGACGAAGCCGACCGTGTCGGTCAGCGTGTAGGCGCGTCCGTCGGAGGTCGTCGTACGGCGGGTGGTCGGGTCAAGCGTCGCGAACAGCGCGTCCTGCACCAGCACCTCCGCCCCGGTCAGCCGGTTGAGCAGCGAGGACTTGCCGGCGTTGGTGTAGCCCGCGATCGCCACCGCCGGCACGTCACGCCGGACCCGCTCCGCCTTGCGAGTGGCCCGCGCGGTCCGCAGCTGGACCAGCTCCCGGCGCAGCTTGGCCATCCGAGTCGTGATGCGACGACGGTCGGTCTCGAGCTTGGTCTCGCCGGGGCCGCGACCGCCGATCCCGCCGCCCTGGGCGCCGACCCGGCCACCTGCCTGCCTGGAGAGGTTGCCACCCCAGCCGCGCAGCCGCTGCCGGAGGTAGGAGAGCTGGGCGAGCTCGACCTGGGCCTGGCCCTCCTTCGACCGCGCGTGCTGGGCGAAGATGTCGAGGATCAGCGCCGTCCGGTCGACCACCTTGACCTTGACCCGGTCCTCGAGGTTACGCAGCTGGGACGGGCTCAGCTCGCCGTCGGCGATCACCGTGTCCGCACCCGTCTCGGCGACCACGGCACGCAGGTCGTCCACCTTGCCGGGGCCGACGTAGGTGGCCGGGTCGGGTCGCTGGCGCCGCTGGCTCAGCGCAGCGAGCACGAGGGAGCCGGCCGTCTCGGCCAGCAGCTTCAGCTCGGCGAGGGAGTTGTCCGCCTCCTCGAGGCTGCCGTCGGTCCACACCCCGACCAGCACGACGCGCTCGAGGCGCAGGCGGCGGTACTCGACCTCGCCGACGTCCTCGAGCTCGGTGGACAGCCCGGCGACGCGCCGGAGGGCGTTGCGCTCCTCCAGCTCCAGCTCGCCACGGGCGGGCTCGGGCGCCGGCGCCGTCGGCCGGTCGGCCCAGTCGAAGGTCACCGCGGGTGCCGAGAGCAAGGCGTCGTCGAACGACGCCCGCGAGTCGAGGTTCCACCCTGCGCCAGGGCCGCCGCGGCCCGGCTCGTCGGCCGGCGAGCCTTCGCCCGCCGGGGCGGTCCGGTCGGACTCGGGAGGCACCGCCTGCACGGTGGGGTCGCCGTCCCCTGGGTGTTGGTCAGCTGTGCTCATCTGTCGCCAACTGTACGTCGGGGCTCGGGTCTGCTTCGACCGGTTTTGCGTCCGTCGCGGTCCCGCCGCGGCGGCGCCGGACAGCCCGGCCCGCCGGGCGGGAACGCTCGTCAGTCGACCCAGATGCCCTCGGCGACGAGGACCGCCGGACCCTTGAGGTGGATCTCGCCGTCCTCGTCCCAGGTCACCGTGAGCGTCCCGCCGGGAACGTCGACCGTGTAGGTCACCGGGCGCGGCTCGTCGTAGGCGGTCGCGACCACGGCCGCGCAGGCCCCGGTGCCGCACGACTTGGTCTCGCCGACCCCACGCTCGAAGACGCGCATCATCAGGTGCCCCGGCTCGCGCGGGACGACGAACTCCAGGTTGGCCCCGCTGGGGAAGTCCACCGCGGAGTACGACGGCGGCTCCCGCAGCGACCCGACCTCGGCCAGGGTGTCCACGAACGTGACCGCGTGCGGGTTGCCCAGGTCGACCGCGCGGGCGTCGTAGTTGCGGCCCTCCACCGAGACCTTCACCGGCCCGCCCGGCCGGGGCACGCCCATGCCGACGCTGACCTCGTCATCGTCGCAGAAGGTGACCGTCTTGACGCCCGAGCGCGTGTCCACCAGGAGCGGGCGAGTGGTGTCTGCCAGCCTGGTGCGCTGCAGGTAGCGGGCGAAGACGCGGATGCCGTTGCCGCATACCTCCCCGGCCGAGCCGTCGGCGTTGCGGTAGTCCATGAACCACGGCGCCGCGCCCTTGCTGCGCATCACCCGAAGCACCCCGTCGGCGCCGATCCCGGTCCGCCGGTTGCACAGCCGCCGTACCACCTCGGCGGACAGGTCGCCGTGGACCGAGCCGTTGAGGTCGGGCAGCACCACGAAGTCGTTCTCGGTGCCGTGCCCCTTGACGAACGGGAAGTTCACCTGACCGATCGTACGGCGTCGACGGCGCGAGGCAGCAGGTCCGCAGCGTCCCAGGGCATCCATCGGACCCGCTGGTCGCGCCGGAACCAAGACGCCTGTCGCCGGGCGAACCGCCGCGTGCCGACCACGGTCGCCCGGCGGGCCTCGGTCTCGTCGTACGCACCGGCCAGGAAGGCGAGGACCTGGCGGTAGCCGAGCGCCCGGCTCGCGGTGCGGCCCGCCCGCAGGCCGGCTCGCTCGAGCCAACGCACCTCGTCGACCAGACCGGCCGCCCACATCGCGGCCACCCGCTCCTCGATCCGGCGGTCGAGCACCTCGCGCGGGACGCCGAGGCCGATCTGCACCACCGCGTCGTAGGCGTACCGGTGCGCCGGGAGGGTCGCCCGATAAGGGCGGCCGGTCAGCTCGCCGACCTCGAGCGCCCGCACGATGCGGCGCCCGTTGCTGGGCAGTACCACCGCGGCCGCCGCCGGGTCCCGCGTGCGCAGGCGCTCGTGCAGGGCGGCCGGCCCGATCGCGGCCAGCTCAGCCTCCAACCGCTCCCGCACGGCCGGGTCGGTGCCGGGGAAGTCGATATCGTCGAGGACCGCCCGCAGGTAGAGCGCCGAGCCGCCGACGACCACCGGCACGGCCCCCCGACTACGGCAGGCGGCGATGGCCTTGCGGGCGAGCCCCTGGAACTCCGCCACGGTGGCGGTCTGAGTCACGTCGAGTACGTCGAGCAGATGGTGCGGTACCCCGCGGCGCTCAGCCTGGGTCAGCTTCGCGGTCCCGATATCCATCCCGCGGTAGAGCTGCGCGGAGTCCGCGTTGACCACCTCGCCGCCGACCGCCAGCGCCAGGTCTACGGCGAGCGCGCTCTTGCCCCCGGCAGTCGGCCCGACGACGGCAACTACCGGTGGTACGACGGAGGCTGGACTCGCCGGTCCGGGGCGCGCGCTCAGAGGCCGCGCAACGGTGGGTTGGAGTAGCCGGCGGCCCTGTCGATGACATCGGAGTCGACCGCCCCCGCCGCCAGGTCGTCGCCGTAGATGCGACCCAGCGGCCGGGCCCGACCGCTGGTCCACCAGTCGAGCGCGCCCAGCACGACCAGCGCGGCCGCCACGCCGACCAACCACCACATGCCGACAGGCTACTTCCACCAGGCGCAGATCGTCGACGAGAACGCCTGGCGGCTCAGGCGCGTCGCACGACCCAGTCAACGACGAAGTAGCCGACCCCGAACGGGGCCGCGTCGTAGCGAACCTCGGCCGAGACCTGCGCGCCAAACCGCTGCACGTGGAGCGCGGCTCCGGCCAGCGCCTGCCAGGGAGCCCGGCCGCCGGACCACAGCTCGGCGGCCAGCCCGGCATCGAGGCCGAGCAGCGCCGCCGGGTCGGGCCCCGCCAGGGCCGCCACAACCGTCGCGTCGAACGGCTCGGCCCGCGGGTCGAGGTAGCCGGGAGACGCCGCGCCGCGCTTGGCACTGCCATCGCCCATGGTCAGCAGCGCCACGGAGTCGGCCCGCCCCGACAGCTTCGCCCCGACGCCCTCGCACGCCCCGGCGGATGCGTTCCGAGCCAGCGCGACATAGCGCCGCTCCCCCTCCCAGCCCGCTACGTCGAGGAGGTAGGCGGCGATCGTGAGGGCCGGCGGCAGCACGAGGCTCGCGCCGCCGTACGCCGCGTCTACCCCGAACCCGTGCAGGGTGCCACCGGCGGTGCGGTCCCATGCACCGGCCGACCCGGCTGCCTCCGCCGACCCGACGCTGACGATCCGGTCCGGGCCGGCCGCGGCGAGCCCGGCCACCGAGCGCAGGCAGGCCTCCCGCAGGTCGGCGAGCTCGGCCGCCGCGCCGGCGGACACCGCCGGCACCAGTAGTGGCGTCGGCGGGCACACGCTGGCGGCGACGAGCACGCTGTCGACCCTAGTGTCGGGTGACGGAAGTGCTCGTCGCGTGGGCCCGGTACTGTCGGCGCGTGCCGCATCGGTTCCGGGTGGTGCCCGCCGCCTATGTGATCTTCCGCCGTGGGGTGGCGGGCGAGGAGATCCTTCTTCAGCTGCGCAGCGGTACCGGCTACCGGGACGGCTACTGGGCGACGGCGGCCGCCGGCCACGTCGAGGCCGACGAGTCGGTGTTCGAGGCGGCGGTGCGAGAGGCTCGGGAGGAGATCGGCGTCGAGATCCGCGGCAGCGACCTGGTGCCGCTGTGTGCGATGCACCGGACCCATGGAAACCACCGCCCGGTGGACGAGCGGGTGGACTTCTTTCTAGAGTGCCGACGCTGGTCTGGTGAGCCCCGGCTGGCGGAGCCGCAGAAGGCCGCCGACCTGCGCTGGTTCGCCCTCGGAGCGCTCCCCGAGCTGGTCGTGCCGCACGAGCGCTTCGTCTTCACGCACCTGGCGACGGCGGATCTGCCGCCAGTCATCGCCTACGGCTTTCCGAGTTGTCAGAAGCCGAGCACGCCATAGC
>DASSHZ010000020.1:0-7136 GCA_035692425.1 Nocardioidaceae bacterium | reverse complement strand
CAGGGGAAGGGGAAGAGGTGTACGAGGGTCCGGTCCAGGATCTGATCGACGAGCTGGGACGACTGCCCGGCATCGGTCCCAAGTCCGCCCAGCGGATCGCGTTCCACGTCCTCGCCGCCGACCCCGACGACATCCGCCGCCTCGCCGAGGTGCTCATCGAGGTCAAGAGCAAGGTCAAGTTCTGCGAGGTCTGCTTCAACGTCTCGGAGGAAACCCGCTGCCGGATCTGCCGGGACACCCGTCGTGATCCCGCGCTGATCTGCGTAGTGGAGGAGTCCAAGGACGTCGTGGCGATCGAACGCACCCGGGAGTTCCGTGGCCGCTACCACGTGCTGGGCGGGGCCATCAGCCCGATCGACGGGATCGGGCCGGACCAGCTGCGCATCCGCGAGCTCGTCCAGCGACTCACCGACGGCGAGATCAAGGAGGTCATCCTGGCCACCGACCCCAACCTGGAGGGCGAGGCGACCGCAACCTACCTGACCCGGCTGCTGCGCCCCATGGGCCTGGTCGTGACGAGACTTGCCAGCGGCCTGCCGGTAGGGGGAGATTTGGAGTACGCCGACGAGGTCACGCTCGGCCGGGCTTTCGAGGGGAGACGCGCCGTTGACGATTGACGAGGGCACCGAGACACCCGGGTCGCGGGACCAGGTGTCGTCCGACCTGGAGGACCTTGCGCAGGGCATTGCCGACCAGGCCGAGAGCTTCCTGCTGGCGGTGCGCGAGATCGCCCGCCAGGGCGACCAGGCGACCGTCGTTCCGCTGCTCCTGCTGGAGGTGAGCCAGCTGCTGCTGGCCGGGGCCCGCCTGGGCGTGCAGACCGACTTCGTGCCGGCGGAGCGCTTCGAGCCCGATGTCGGACCGGACCCGGACCTGGACGAGATGCGTGCGCGACTGTCGCGTCTGCTCGGGGCCGTCGACGAGTTCACGGAGGTCTTCGACCCGTACGCCGACCCGCCCACGCTGGTGACTGCGCGGCTGTCCGACGACATCGCGGCCATTGCCAGCAGCGTCGCACACGGGCTGCAGCACTTCCGCGCCGGCAGTGTCGCGGAGGCGCTTTGGTGGTGGCAGTTCTCCTATGTGTCGAGCTGGGGGCCGGAGGCCAGCGCGACGCTGCGGGCACTGCAGTCGGTGGTCGGACATGACCGCCTAGATGCCGAGCGGCTCGACGCGGTCGAGGTGAGCCGGCTGGCCGCGGCTGAGGAGATGCCCGACGCCTGACCAGCGGTCCGGCCGGCCGTGCTGCTGAGCGGTCGGGGATTGCTCGGGGCGCGAGCGGTCCCGGGGGAGACCGGTCTGGATCGTTACACTGACCCGGACCGACCCAGACGACGTTGACGCCGCCGTACCCCGAGAAGGGAGCCGCCGCCGTGCCGATCGTCGTACAGAAGTACGGCGGGTCATCGGTCTCCGACGCCGACGGCATCAAGCGGGTGGCGCAGCGGATCGCCGCCACCAGGCGGGCGGGCAGCGACGTCTGCGTGGTGGTCTCGGCCATGGGCGACACCACTGATGAGCTGCTCGAGCTGGCCGAACGAGTGACGCCGCTGCCCCCGGGCCGCGAGCTCGACATGCTGCTCACCGCGGGCGAGCGGATCTCGATGGCGCTGCTTGCGATGGCGATCGCCAACCTCGGACAGCGGGCGAGGTCGTTCACCGGCAGCCAGGCCGGGGTCATCACCGACTCCACGCACGGCCGAGCGAAGATCATCGATGTGACGCCCGGGCGGATCGTCGACGCCTTGGCGATGGGCGACATCGCGATCGTCGCGGGCTTCCAGGGCGTCTCGATGGACACCAAGGACATCACCACGCTCGGTCGCGGCGGGTCCGACACGACCGCCGTTGCGCTCGCCGCGGCCCTGAACGCGGAGGTCTGCGAGATCTACACCGACGTCGACGGGATCTTCACCGCCGACCCGCGCATCGTCTCGACCGCCCGGCACATCCCGGCCATCTCGTACGAGGAGATGCTGGAGATGTGCGCGTCGGGTGCCAAGGTCCTGCACCTCCGGTGCGTGGAGTACGCGCGCCGATACGACATCCCCATCCATGTCCGGTCGTCGTTCTCCGAACGACCAGGCACCTGGGTATCAGAACTCGAGGAGGTGGAGAGCGTGGAGCAGGCCATCGTCGCCGGCGTTGCACACGACCGCAGCGAAGCCAAGGTGACGGTTGTCGGCGTACCGGACAAGATCGGGCAGGCCGCCCGGATCTTCGAGGTGCTCGCCGACGCCGGGATCAACATCGACATGATCGTGCAGAACATCTCGGTATCGTCGACGGCCCGGACGGACATCTCCTTCACCCTCCCGCGCGCCGACGGGCAGGCCGCGATGACCGTGCTGTCCCAGCTGGCGGGCGAGGTCGGCTACGAGCAGTTGCTGTACGACGACCGGATCGGCAAGGTCTCCCTCGTCGGTGCCGGCATGCGCAGCCACCCAGGCGTGACCGCCCGGTTCTTCGCCGCACTGGCGGCGGCCGGCGTCAACATCGAGATGATCTCCACGTCCGAGATCCGGATCTCCGTCGTCATCGACCAGGAGAGGATCGACACGGCGGTGACGGCGGTGCACCACGCGTTCGACCTCGACAGCTCCGAGGTCGCCGCCGTCGTGTACGGCGGCACCGGGCGATGAGCGAGGCGGCGCAGCCGAAGCCGCCCGGGGCGAAGCCGACGCTCGCCGTGCTGGGGGCTACCGGCGCGGTCGGCGGCGTACTGCTCGACATCCTGTCGACCCGCGAGGACATCTGGGGGGAGCTCCGGCTGCTGGCCTCTGCTCGGTCCGCCGGACGGGTAGTGCGCTGCCGCGGGGAGGAGCTGTTGGTCCAGGAGGTGACCGAGGCGGCGTTCGACGGCGTCGCGGTCGCCATCTTCGACGTACCGGAGGCGGTCGCGACACACTGGGCGCCGATCGCGGCCGCCGCCGGCGCAGTCGTGGTGGACAACTCCAGCGCCTTCCGGATGCAGCCGGATGTCCCGCTGGTGGTCCCTCAGGTCAACCCGCACCAGGTGCGCACCCGCCCCCGCGGCATCGTTGCAAACCCCAACTGCACGACGCTCACCATGATCGACGCGCTCGGCGCCCTCCACTCGCGCTGGGGCCTCTGCGAGCTTGTCGTGGCCTCCTACCAGGCGGCCTCGGGTGCCGGGCAGCGAGGCATCGAGCGGTTGTACGACGAGCTCTCGGTGGTCGCCGGGAACCGGGCGCTCGGGCAGGCGACCGGCGACGTCCGCGGGGCGATCGCGAACAAGCTCGAGGACGACTCGCCCTTCCCCGCGCCGCTGGCCCTCAACGTGGTGCCGCTCGCGGGCTCCACCGGCGACGGGGGCTGGTCCAGCGAGGAGCTCAAGGTGCGCAGCGAGACGCGGAAGATCCTCGGCCTGCCGGGTCTGCGGGTGTCAGCGACCTGCGTGCGGGTCCCGGTGGTGACTGCCCACTCGCTCGCCGTACACGCCGTGTTCGAGCACCCGATCGACGTCGCGGAGGCACGACAGGTGCTAGTGGCGGCGCCCAGCGTCGTGGTGATGGACGACCCGGCGAGAGGGGAGTTCCCCACACCGGTGGACGTCGTCGGGTCGAACCCCACGTTCGTGGGCAGGTTGCGTCAGGCTCTCGACTTCCCGAACACGCTGGACCTGTTCGTCTGCGGCGACAACCTGCGCAAGGGTGCCGCGCTCAACGCGGCCGAGGTGGCCGAGCTGGTGGCGGCCGAGCTGGACCGCTAGGGCCCGCCGGTTGAACCGGGCGGCCCGGCGGACCGTACTACTTGCTGACGGGCATCGCGGCTGAGCCGAGATGCCCGACCTACTCGGCTCGAAAGGGTTGTCATGAGCACTGGATTTACGAGTCTTCACCCCCGACGGGCGGCAGGTGCCGCAGTCGTAGCGACCGGCGTGCTCGCCCTGGTGGCGGCCTGTGGTGGCAACTCGGGCGCCACCTCCCCGGCGTCATCCATGGGTACGACGGCCGCCGGCCACGGAAGCGCGGCGGCCACTGTCGACATGCGGAGCGGTCCGCTCGGGCGCTACCTGACGGACGCCTCCGGCCGCTCGGTCTACCTCTTCACCGCCGACCAGCCCAACAAGTCGAACTGCAGCACGAGCTGCCTCGCGATCTGGCAGCCGTTCCTGACGACCGGGGTGCCCAAGGCGGGCAGCGGCGTGAAGGCCTCGATGCTGGGCACCACCAAGGCGACTGACGGCAAGCTGATGGTCACCTACAAGGGCCAGCCGCTGTACTTCTACTCCTCTGACAGCGCGCCTGGGCAGACTGCTGGGCAGGGGAAGACGACCTTCGGCGGCCACTGGTACCTCATCGCCCCTAGCGGCTCGGCCATCACCGGTGGCGCGTCGTCCGGGCACGGCTCGCCGAGCACCGGCTCCTCCAGCACCAGCAACCCCGGCAGCTCCAACAGCTGGGCATGAGCCGCCCGGCCGGGGGCACCCTGCTCGTGCAGGGCGGTGCGGAGCCCCCGGCGGGGAGGCCACCGGTCGTCGGCTCGAAGCCCATCGGCCGGTGGCTCTTCGCGGGCGTCTGTCTCGCCAGCTTCGGCGGCCCGCTGGCGCTCGCCGCACAGCTGGTGCCCTCGGCGCTGGGCGATGCGCGGCAGCGGGCCGGTCTGGTCGTCGTACTCGGCGCGGTCGGCTTCCTCGCCGCCTTGCTCGGGTGGCTTCGCTACAACCAGGCGGTGACCAGCTCCGGTGGTCTCGCGGCGTACGCGGCGGCGGTAGGCGGCCGGCGGCTCGCCTTGGTCCAGGCGGTGCCGTGGCTTGTCAGCTATGTGTTGTACGTCGTCTACACGCCGGTTTCGATCGTGTACGACGTGCTGCCGACCGCGGTGCCGGGGATCCGCGGGCACCAGACGGTGGTCGAACTGCTGCTGCCGGCCGCGCTGGCGGCCCTGATGCTCGCTGGGCGACGGATCGCGCTGAGTGCGATCGCGGTGATGGCGTTCGGCCAGGTTGTGCTGCTCGTCGTGCTGGCCGTGCTGATGCTCCGACATGCCGCCCCAGCAGCGGCCTTCGCGCTCCCGCGAGACGGGGCCGGCGCGGCGGGCCTCGGCCTCGGTGTCGGCTCGGTCTCGCTGTTCTTCGTCTGCGGGTCCCTGCCGTTCTTCCTCGGCGGCGAGGTGGCGGGGTCGCACACAGCCGCGCGCCGCATCGTCCGCACCTGGGTGGTCGGGGCGTTTCTGTTCGCCGCGCTGGGAGCGCTAGCCGTCGTCTTCCCGCTGACCGACAACCCGGCGTTCCTGCTGGACCCGATGCCCGGCGTGACCGCGGCCCGGGTTCTTGCTGGGCCGGCCTGGGGGACCGCGATCGGGCTGGGTCTCGCGGCTAGCACGACCGCGGTGATCCTGGTGGAGTTCCTCGCGATCACCCGCGTCGGCAGCTACCTGAGCGGGCGTTCACCGGCGACCTTCGCGCGCTGGCTGGCCGTGCTGCTGGCTCTCGCCGGGCCGGTGAGTCTGCTGGACCCCGGGCGCTTCTACGACCTGCTCGAGACGCCGTCCCTGGTGGCGTTGTGGGTGAGCCTGCTGGTGGTGGCCGCCGCCCTTCCGTGGCTCGGCCGGTCCCGCAAGCGGGGCGACTTTCGGGGCCGATCCAACCGCCGCACCGGCCCTTCGAAGCGGCGGCGAGTAGGCCTGGACGTCGGGCTGGCAGTCGCCGGCTCGGCGTACGCGGGTTATGGGCTCTATCTGGCCTGTCGGGCGATAGGCGCCTGACGCGGTCAACTCACCGGCGGGTGGTTCCGCGGCGGCCCCGAGGAATGGCCAGGAGCACCGTGGCCAGGCCGAAGACGAGGGCGGCGACCTCGGCGACCTCGGCCAGGACCTCGGCCGGACCGCTGGGAGTCTCGTGTACGCCGAAGAGCCCCACCTCCACCGACCACCAGAAGGCGGCCAGAGTGGCGACGCCGAAGCCGGCGGCGGCCAGACCCGGCGGCCAGGAGCGCCACAGCAACACGCCGAGCGCTATCACGAGGCCGCTAATCGCGTTGAGGAGGAAGAGCGGTCCGACCACAGCTATCTGCTTGAACCCCTCCAGGGCGTACAGGTCGAAGTGCACGCTCGCCGACAGCAGAACGCCGGCGGCCGTCAGTGCCCGGGCAGCGTCGAGGGCACGTCCCTGCCGCCCGCCAACGGGGGCTTCGCTCAGTAGCCTCCGGAGCGGCCCGGCCTGCCGGGTTAGGGGTGCGGCCGCGAGAGTCGTGATCTGTTCCATAACCGAGTAGACGACATGGGTCGCCTCAGCGTTCACCGCGGGCCGATCGAGGCCGCAAAGAGGCGGATAGCCCCGCGTTGCAGTGGGTACGAATGAGTCGGAGGCCTGTTTGTCGACAGGTGGAGCGCGTCCGGCTAGCTGGACGACGCCCCGGAGTTCGGAGCAGAGATGAAAAGGCGCAGGGCCCTCGGGCTCTTGGTCGCCGAGGTCGCGACCTTCGTGGTCGCGCCTCGAGTCGGCTGGGGGCTGATGTGGCACATCGGGAGCGCGCAGCCATGACCCCGTTGCGGCTCGCCCTGTGGTGGGCGGTCTGGGCTGCGATCTGCTACGCCGGCATCATGATCGGCCAAGCCCTCCGCTAACCGCGTCCCGCGCGGCCGCTCGGCCTGTGCGTCGGGGTGACAGGATTTGAACCTGCGGCCTCTTCGTCCCGAACGAACCTTTGTCCCTGCGCGTTTTCGTCAGGATAGCCCCGGACCTGCGTGTCTGCGCGACAACGAGTGTCCGATGATGCCAGATTTTGCCACGGAACTGAATGAGTCCAGCGCACTTTCTGCGCACCTAGGTGTGGCGCTCCGCCCGCAGCTCACGTAGCGAGCGAGCGACCTTCACGCCGCTGAGGCTTCCGTGGGACTTGAGCGCGCTAGCACCGCCCGTTACACACGCTCACCAACTCCGGCTCAGAGCCTGAAGGGTTGTGGCTGGCGACGCCGCTCATGGGCGACACGGTGCGCTAAGGACGTCCAGTACCGCTCACCGGGCCCGGTGTTGCGTCTGATCTCGCGGCTCACCACCGACTTCTCCCGGCCGATCAGCTCGCCTATCTGCCGGCGGGACAACCCGGTGCGGACCCGGCCACGATCACTGCCCGGTCCTCGCTGGTCAGGCAGCGCCGCGACCCGGCCCC